>CAZJKJ010000006.1:0-90693 GCA_964546435.1 uncultured Cellvibrionaceae bacterium | reverse complement strand
GGCCCGACCAGGATGCCGGGGAAACTAACGTCGACGCCGCCGATATCGCCGGTCATTGTCCAGGCACTGCCACGCGCCATGTCGAGATGAGCAAATCCATCTACCTGAGCATTGATCTGCATCCGGTCCCCGCCAGCGAGTTCTAACGTGTTCGCCTGAACGTTCAGATCAAGTGCGCCATCAGACACCCGCATTCGAACCTCGTCTCCCACCACGTATGCGGTTGTCAGATAAAGAGGCCCTTCAGATTCATTTGGGGTATTCAGCCCGATGTGCACATCGATGTCGCCACCCGCCTCCAGATGCGCTGCGCCGCCAAATCTGCCAAAGGCGTTGGTCTCCAGCGATGCGCCCTCTGCAAAAGTGATATCACCGCCAACGATCGCGGTATAGGTGCCGTCCCAGGTATAGACGCTCGATGGATGATAAAGATCGCCCGTTGCCTTGATGGAAACATCCAATGACCTTGCAGATGAAGAATTAGGGGGATTCGCATACGCAATTTTGGGGGCAATGATGTTATCGGCTTCGAAGAAAACGCCAAAACCACTGTGCCAAGATGAATGCGTAATCGCGAGATTACCCAGATCTATGTCTCCGGTCTGACCAGGTCGACCCGCCTTGATGGTAAGCGCTTCGCCGAGATGCAGCCCGAGAGGTGTTTCACTGTCTACGATCACGGAGCTTGCGCCATCCAGTGTCACCTCATAAGAGCTCGTGATTCTATCCAGGGTTTGGTACGAAATGGTATATAAATCGTTTGGGTCGGCGATGACCAACTGATCTCCCCGCAAGATGACATGACCGGGTTCGCCGCTGTTGCCACCGCCTGCTTCGAGCCTCCCTCGAACACCGAGCTGCCCCTGACTGTTGACAATAATCTCCCCGCCGTCGGCCTCACTTGCATACCAGTTGTCATATCCACCACGAACCCCGACCTGGCCATTCAGCACAATGGCATCCCGGGCGTCCATGGTTATGCGGCCGCCATCGCCATACATTAGTACAAACCCGTCGCGCCAGGCATCCGCGGAAATCGTCGTTGAAGCGCCGGCGAAGATGCGGCGCGTGCTGTCCGGTTGCCCCAACGACAGTTCACCCAGGCCTATGGAGAGCGTCGCTTCATCTTCGATCCCGATGTATGGGGCGGATATGTCGAGGGTATTGTCATGGGCTTGTCGGGGGTTGACACTGCCGGTGTTGACACTGCCGGTGATGACAATGCTTCTGGCTGCATCGATGCGCATGTTCGAAGCCACGGCCCTCGGCCACTGGTATCCATCATCCTCATAGCCCGGACTTCCGTATCCACCGACCCGAATATCCCCGACTACCTCAATATCAGTACCCGCAATTCGGAAACCACCGCCGCTACTGATGTACTCCGCCGCCGCTTCCCCACTGGTATCGATAGTTCCGCCTACATAGATGTCTGGCGCTGCGGTGACTGCAAAACTGCCGTTGTCACGGATCGTCACACCATCTACTTCGGCGGTCTGTGTGTCAGCGCCTGCCCACGGGCTGCTCAGCAGAGAGACAAAACCCGCCGGTGCAAGGATGTCGCCAAGGTTGATTACTGCCGAATCCAGCAACGCCGGATATCCCGCGGTTTCAAGCACCGTTACCACCAACGGCTCCTCGCCCATGCCCGGCTCTATGGTGGCCCCGCTCGCGCTGGCGAGCGTCACTGTTGCGTGATTAGTCCGGATAACGCCACCATTGGCCACTTCCGTACCCAGAAGTACAACGTCGCCGCCGCCGGCATTTATTTCCGCGAGGTTTATTACGGCACCACCATCTGCATCGGCTTCGAACGTCCACAGGTCTCCGGAAGGGTTGCTGGTCGGCATCGTCAGGCTTGACGCAATCAGACTGCCGACATTGATCGAAGCGTTTTCACCCAAGGTGACTCCTCCGGGGCTGGTGATCACCACGCGGCCGTTGGCCGTCAGTTCGCCATAGATCCGGGTCGGATCATTGCTGAGAACCCGGTTAAAGGCGACGGACTGCGAATCCGGCTGATAAAAAACCACCCGGTGATTGTCACCGATATCAAAGCTGTTCCAGTCGATGGCAAGTTGATCGCTGGCTTGCTGGATGCGGGTGGCGCGCTGGAAATAGTCGATGACACCGCTGCCGTCAGTGACGGCGCCGCCTGCCGGCCGGGCATTTGATGCGGGAACGGTCAGAACTGGTAGTTCGGGTGCGGTATCAATGGTTCCATTAAACGGAATGAGTGTATCCAGCGTCTCGTCAAAACCCAGAAGCTCGTAATCCAGGTCAGGCGCCAGCAAGCGAATCGTGTCGGCCCCTTCGCCCAGGCGGACAGGCGAAGTCCGACTGCTTGCCATGTCAACGGTATTGCCACCGCCATACAGATAGATGGTTCCGGTCGGGGCGTTGGCGCCCACAGTTACTTGCGCACCGCCCTCTTCCGGGCCCATGTATTTGATTAAGGGGGCTGAAGCAGATTCATCTGACTGGTAAACACCATAAGTATTGTTGAGCGCAAAATTTCGCGCGAATCGGACCGTCAGCCCCTCGCTTCCACCAGACACTCGGAAGCTGGCGTCAAAATCGATGTCCCCCGCCTCCACCACCAAGCTGGAGTTGGATATCTCGGATGGAAGGGGCAGCGAATCGGGATCTATGGGTAAGTCTCTCAACCGGCCAACGACCAATGTATGCTGATTATCAAGGGTTACGCTGCCCTCCGACCCAGAAAGACTTACAGAGGTCAACCATAGGTCGTTGATGTCGGTTACGTTGATTGACCCTCCCTGCCGGACAGAAAAGCCGAGCCAGGTGAAATCACCATCGAGCGCCCACTGGCCGCCGGAGCTGTCAATCCACGTCCATTTCGCTACACCGTTGACATTCACCCGACCATCGCCTTCCACCGAGAGTGAATCAGCTTCGACCTGCATGTCTATCGCCGCATTGAATGCCGTGACTTCGACAGTCTGGCCACTCAGATCGGCGACTAAGGGCAGGTCATCCTCGTTCTGCCAGGTACTATCGAGGGACAGTGACACCCTGCGCCCATCCATGGTGATGCTGCCCGGCTGCACGCCGTCACCGCCGGTGGTATTCAAGTCGGAATCCCATTTGAATTCCACATCACCACTGGCCACCGCCGAATAGTCACCACCGAAAGTGTTCACCGGACCTGCGTGAAAGATATTGCCATTCGTCGCCAGCAAATCCAGATTGATAGGGCTGCTATCGGTTCCGATTGTCGGCAGATCCAGAGACGCGCCCTGCAGGACCAGGTTTTTCGCCGGGGGCGATGACGTCTCGCCGGAGACATAATTCAGTGTAATTTCACTCATGTCCAATCGGCCTGCCGGATTTTCAAGCCCGGCCCGCAGTACCAGATCGTGATGCAGCGTCAGACTATGGCTCCGATTCATCCATTCCGGATCTGCGCTTTTACCGTAACCGATGATGTCATTCTGGGCATTCAGCTCGGCCCGTGCATTGAGCACGCCCCGTCCCAGTGAAGTCACCGAAACCCGACTCGGGCCAGTAACCTGGCCGATGTAAATGTCCTTGGCGTTGAAGATCATGTCACCGGTTGCTGCTGCCGTACCCAGAACCAGGTCCGAAGAAAAGCCCAGCAGGTCACCGCTGTCGAGCAGCAATCGAGGGCCGTCGCTGGTTTGCGTACCGCCCTGCACCCTCAGCTTGCCGCGTGCGTGGATGCCGTAATCGGCATGGATTGCGACGTCACCGCCGGTGCTCGCTGGCGTACTGCTGGCACTATTGTCGGCAACGTGAATACGGGCGTCGGGTCCGATATACACGATTTTGGTGTGGTCGCGTTCGCCCATTTCCAGAGACCCGGTGCCCATGTGAATGCGGGCCTCGCGTGTCATTTTGAGATAGCGGCCATTGATATCGATCCGGTTGACAGCGCTCGTGGACGGGGAATTGATAATGGCTGACCGGATAGTCACGCTGCTCGTTGCGTCCACATCGACCGCCGCACTGGAGTTTTCAGTCCGTGGCCCGTCCACCCGTATCTGCCCCTCCACCATGACGTCGGTCCCGTGGATGGCGACGCTGCTTCCCTCGCTGGAGGCGTCTGCCGAGGCGACGATGCGACCGGTATTGATCACATCAACTGAGCGTGCCAGGGAAAAGCTGCCGTCATCGTGAACCGTCACATCCAGATGGGCCGGTTGGCCATGATTAACCGCATCGCTGAACAGATCGGCGCTGGTGCGGCTGGACATGATGACCTGATGCGCGTTCAGATTGCCCGAATTGATCACGGCCGGATCGACGCCCAGGGAATTTTCCAGCACATCCCGGGTAATCTGCACACCTAACATGCCACTGTCATCAAAGGTTACTACGGCCTCTTCTGCGGCGTTCAGCGAGATTGTACCCATCTGCGCATTGATCACCCCTTCGTTGTTCACCTGCTTGCCCAGCAACGCTACATTTCCGCCCGCCGCCGCTTGTATCAACCCGCGATTGATGACGATACCGTCGGTATTTTCCAGCGCCGAAAAATCCAGATCCCCGGCCATGAAATCATCGGCATTAATGTCCAGACCCGATGCGATCAAACTGCCGACATTTACCGAAGCGCCTCCCGAGAAAATCACCCCGTTGGGATTGGTCAGAATAATCCGGCCATTGGCGTCGATCTGCCCGGCAATTCGACTCGGGTCGTTACTCAGAACCCGGTTGAGGGCGATGCTGTTGGCATCAGGTTGTATGAAGGTAACCCGTTCATCGGCGGCGATATCAAAATTGTCCCAGTCAATGGCGAGGCGGTTGCTGTTTTGCAGAATGCTGGTCACTTGACCGCTGCGCTCCACCGAGCCCGAACCGCCGGTAATGACTTCCCCGACGGGTGCGGCCCGGGCGTTGGTGGCAACGCCCAGCATGAGTGACAGAGCCAGAGTGTTGCACAGCGGGCGCAGTGGTGAACGCAGGCGAGGTATCGGAGAGTTGACGATGGGCATGATGATTTCCTTTTTTATAATTGATTTCTGGAACTTCGCAGCACGGGGTCGGGCAATTGTTTTGGAATTGTGGCCGACGACCGGAAAGACAGCAGGTATTAAACTGTTAGCTTGGTAATTGGCGTCAAAACGCGCCCGTGGTGAAAAAGGCACGTACTGAATGGCGCAGAGGAACTACTCGCGGAAACATCCCATACTGCACTCTCGGTGGGGAATGTCAAAGAAAGAATGGGAATAAAAATTCAAAAGTGAACGTGTTGCACGTCGCAAACGATTAACTTTTGTGCGCCCGGTTACAGGGTCCGGAGAAATCTCTCGTCGGGACCTGCGAGCTGGATCTCGAATGGAAGGGTGTCACCACTGAGGGTCAGGATGCTGGCGATATCCTCGAACGCCTTGTGCTCGGGCGACGCCGGAAGAATGCTGGCGGGACGCACACGGAATATCAATCTGCCCTCCCCCACCCCGATATTGACGAACGCCATGGGCGCGCGGTAATGGGGATGGGTTTGCAGAGCGCTGTTCAGCGCATCCAGATATTGCTGCGTATCCTGCGCAGACAGCTGCTCAAAATTGGTCATCAACACAGTCCCGCGTTAAAAGGTTGCACGGCAAACTGAGCTCGGCACCGGTGACGGCGTTACTCAGGTCGCTGAGATAGAAACAGGCCACGCAGGGGTCCTTGTATACGTCAGCTGTTGCCAACGGAGTGATCTGCCGGGGCGCCAGTAGTTCCATCCGACATGCGGAAAATGTGGCGCGGTTAAAAGTACGGGCAAGAGTCGTCTCGAGACTGGCACGCGTAAACGATTCCGGCTTAATATGCCCCACACGCCGTTACCGGTGACAGTAAAACTTTCAGGAGAATCGAAAAAATGAAACGAGTACTCGCTTCCGTTGTACTGCTGGGCAGCCTGATGGCGCTTAACACCCCGGCTTCGGCTGCTACTTACAAGATAGATACGGAAGGCGCCCACGCGTTCATCCAGTTCCGGGTGAAGCATCTGGGTTACAGCTGGTTGTATGGCCGATTCAACAAATTTGAAGGGCAGTTCGAGTACGACAGCAAGGAACCAGAGAAGAGCACCGTCTCGGTCGATATCGACATGACCAGCCTCGACACCAACCACGCCCAGCGCGACAAGCACCTGCGCAGTGACGATTACCTCGACGTCAAGAAATTCCCCAAAGCCAAATTTGTCAGCACCAAATACGTAAAAATGAACCCCGTCCGCGCCCAGGTTCACGGTGACCTGACCATGCACGGCGTGACCAAACCGGTGGTCATGGACATCCAGCGCATTGGCATGGGTGATGACCCCTGGGGCGGATTCCGCGCAGGTTTTGAAGGTCGGGCAGTCATCAAGCCCGCCGAATGGGGCATCAACATGAAGGATCTCGGACCCGCCGCCGAGACCGTGGAAATCCTCCTGACTGCGGAAGGAATCCGTCAGGGTGGCGCGGACAAGAAAGACGACAAGAAAAGTGCGGACAAGAAAGGCGCTGAAACCAAAGACGCTAAAAAATCCGCTGAATAATAGTCAGATATTTACACCAGGCGTGTCCCGTAGCTGACGGGACACGCCTTCTCGTTCAGTCTGCCTTCGACCAGTCTGCCTTCGATTTCGCTCAGGATGACTCAGGGTAGGTTGCGCAGGTCTGCCGTGTTAATTCCAGCTTCAACCTCAAACTGCCACCCCGAACAGCGTGCCCGCCAGCGCCGTAATGGCCATGGCGCCGGCACCCCAGAATGTTACCCGCAGGGCACCTCGGAGTTTCGAGGCGCCGCCGATGTGGGCGGCGAGTATGCCGAGTAGTGCGAGGCAGACCAGTGAAGTGATGGACACCAGCAGGTTCAGGTTTTCGCCGCCTGATAACCAGGTTGCCAACAAGGGCAAGGCCGCGCCCAGTGAAAATGATACGGCCGAATACACGGCCGCCTGCAACGGCTTTGCCGTGGAATTCAGTTGGATGCCGATATCATCCCTGGCATGCGCAGCCAGGGCGTCGTGTTGCATCAATTGATCGGCCACTTGTCTGGCGAGAAGGGGATCGAGTCCGCGGGAACGGTAGATTTTTGCCAGTTCATCCCGCTCGGATTCAGGATTGTCGGCGAGGGACTGGCTCTCCAGTGCAAGATCGGCCTTTTCGGTATCGGCCTGGGAGCTGACGGATACAAACTCCCCCGCCGCCATCGACATGGCACCGGCTACAAGACCTGCACTGCCGGAGAGTAAAATGGTTTCCAGGGTCGCGCCGCCCGCGGCGACACCGATAATCAGGCTCGCTGTGGACACCACCCCATCATTTGCGCCCAGTACAGCGGCCCGCAACCAGCCGGCCCGGTGGGATCGGTGTGCCTCTTGATGAGTCATAAGTCACCTTGGTCGAATCTCCAGCCTCACCGCGCCCTCTCGGGCGCCCGCGTCTTGCCGGGTAGCGTAGCTGCAGCCGGCGGGCATAGCCAGCGATAGCCGCCGTCATCAACAACCCGGGCGGGAAGATCCCTGAATATGGCCTCACCGGAATTCATGCTGAAGCCTCCCTTCCCCGTATGCAGCTCAGCGGCCGCAAGAGGGACAACATAGGGGACAAGATAGGCGTCATCGCAGGGCGTCCCGTGGAGCTGGAACACGTCCGCAAATCGCAAGGTGATCAGAGCTTCGTGCCGCACATCCGCACTGATCAGGCGGGTAAATGCGTTGACTTCGGCATGATCGGCAAGCCGGTACGAATCGGTGCGGGAGAATGACCCTTCGGACGCCCCCAGGTCGAACACCAGACGATAGTGGGCCGCATCGTCCAAGGCGTCAAAATCCGCAGCAAACTCCGCTTCGATCCAGGCGTTTTCGGCCGCAACCTGAAGCTCTACCTGTTGCTCCAGTTGCCGGTCAGGGGGCTGTGGTCTGGCATCTATGTCCGCCAGTAGAACTCCCAGCATGGTTGCCCCTGCCGCCACCCGGTCTTCCCAGTTCTGCACAGCCCGTTCGCGCAGCAACAGGCCCGCAACAAATCCCAGATCGTAAGGCTCCGTACTCGCGTCCGTCTGATACCGGGGCACGACGAGATCGGCTTTCAGATCCGCGAGCAATTCCGGCTCGGACACGTGGCAACCATGTTTTGCCAGCCCGCCCATCACCTTGCCGGCGTACTCAGCGGACCCTTCGCTGCGATCCACGTAATCCAGATACAGGGCCTCATCCAGATAATCGGTCAGATAGCGCGAGTACCAGTAGGCTGACGGGCCTAGATCCGCCCCTTCAATCAGCGCGTCCTGCAAGGTTTGCAGCAGCTGTGCCCGCAGGTAGCGGGGCTGCCACGCAATGGGGTATTCCTGATCCCGGCCGCCCGCCGGCGAACCAAATCCGTCCTGGCCGAACAGGTGAAAACTCTCGTGGAAAATGGTTTCCAGCGTGACTTGAGCACGCGCCGCCGCCATGTCTTCAGGCTCGACGCCGTCGAATACCAGGTCCCGGCTGAGCGCGTCGTAATTCACCCCCAGGGTGCGCAAACCTTCGAAATCGCCGAAGTTGTATGGCGCAAACCACGCAGCGTCAAGGTCTTGCGCCTCCAGGCGTAGAATGCTGAACCCTTCTTTTTCCCCACGCCACCGATAGGCGCGAGCATCCGTTGCGGCTCCGGTCATCAGTATCTGAGCACGACGGTAGGGTTCGACCGCAGCTGGCCACACTCGCGCCATGCAGTCGATCATGGGGGCATGAAAGGTGTACATGGCTGCCAGCAGCGGAGAATCCTCCGGCTTGTCGAGGCTCGGCTCGACCGGCGTCGCGGTTTCGGGAGGGACGGGGCGATCAGAGCGATCGCATGAGGTGGTCATACCGAGAGTGGCCATCAGAAACGCCATCACCGGGAGGACAGCCGTCACCGGCTTGACCTGCTTTGCATGCAACATATCCATGTCTCGTTATTTTTTTCAGCGGGGAATGGTAATTCGAAACGGCGGGTGCTGCAAATCTGTGCAGTCGGCGCCCGCCGGACGTGCTCACCTTAGACCGCGCTGTAAACGTCGGGAACAAACCGCTCGGCACCCGTGCGCGTACAGGATTATTCATTTCTGTCCGTGGGTGATCACCCGCGGCTGCAAGGGCGTCATCCCTGTATCTCTCAATCGAACACCTGCGCCCTGAAAAAGCCAGGTACCTGCCGGAGGCAACATGGCCAAGGTTCTTGTACTTTATTACTCGTCTTACGGACACGTGGAACAGATGGCGGAAGCGGCGGCGAAAGGTGCGCGAGCGGCAGGCGCCCAGGTGGATATCAAACGCGTGCCGGAGACGGTGCCGGACGATGTCGCCCGGAAGTCCGGCTACAAAGTCAATCAACCCGCGCCCGTGGCAACGGTGGAGGATCTGGAAAAATACGATGCCATCCTCTTCGGCACCGGCACCCGTTACGGGCGGATCACCAGCCAGATGGCGGCATTTCTGGATCGCACCGGCGGCCTCTGGGCGCGGGGCGCTCTCAATGGCAAGGTGGGCGGCGCTTTTACCTCATCGGCCACCCAGCATGGCGGTCAGGAAACCACCTTGTTCTCCCTGATCACCAACATGCTGCATTTCGGCATGATCATCGTGGGGCTTCCCTACAGCTACCAGCCGCAGACCACCCTCGACGAAATCACCGGCTGCTCGCCCTACGGTGCCTCTACCATTGCCGGTGGCGACGGCTCCCGCCAGCCCTCGGCGCTGGAGCTGGACGGCGCGCAGTTTCAGGGTAATCTGATCGCGAAGACGGCCATCAAGCTGTTCGGCTGATCGCGCCATTTACGCCGGGTGACGCGCCCCTCAGGCGCGCAGCTCCGGCAATATCCCGGTGCCGTCATCGCCGAAGGTTTGTACCGGCAATCCCATCGCATCGAGCATTGAAATAAACAGGTTTGCCACCGGCTGTTCCCGGCTGTAGTGAAGGTGCCGGCCGGTGGCAAAGTAGCCATTGGCCCGCCCCGCCAGCAGCACCGGCATGTCCGTATGGTTGTGGCGATTGCCGTCGGAAATTTCACTGGAAAAAAACACCGTTGCGGTATCCAGCAGGGATTTGCCGTCGCCGTCGGTCGTGGACTTCAGTTTCTCCAGCAGATAGGCAAATTGCTGGATTTCCCAGTGATCAATGATCTTCAGCTTGTCGTAGTTGGTCTGCAGGTTCTGGTGGTGAGACAGCTCGTGGTGCCCCTGGTCGATGCCGAGAAAATCGTAGCGGCGGTTGGAGCCGGCGTTGGCCAGCATGAACGTCTGCACCCGGGTCAGATCGCACTGGAATGCCAGCACCATCAGATCGGCCATCAGTCTGGCCTTGGCGGTAACGCTGATCCCGCTCACGGCGGGCCGGTCGGGAACGGCACAGGCGACCGGTGTCGCCTCCGCCAGCTGGCGCTCGAGTTGCTGCACGCTGGTGAAATACTCATCCAGTTTGGCCCGGTCCGCTGCGCCGAGCTTCTGTTGCATGCGGCGGATATCGGCCAGAACATAGTCCAGCACCGACTGGTTGAGCGCGGCCCGCCGCTGGCGCTCAAGGGCGGTCTGGCTGGTATCGAACCCGGCAAAAAGACGGTCGAAAACCCGTTGTGGATCGGTCAGCTTGGGCACCGGCGTTTGCGGGCCGGACCAGGCGATGTTGCGGGCATAGGCACAGGAGTAGCCCGAGTCGCAGTTCCCCGCCGAGCCCCCGCCATCCATACCCAGCTCCAGTGACGGTAACGGCGTCAGATGCCCCCTCTCCCGGGCCACCCATTGATCCAGCGAGATGCCGTTGAGAATGTCATCGCCCTGGGTTTTGCGCACATGAGTGGCGGTGATAAACGAACCTGTGCCCGCTGCGTGATCGCCGGGACCATCGGGCTTGGCCGGCCGGTTGGCGAGGTTGCTCAGCACCAGCAGATCCTCTTTGACCCCCGCCAGGGGTGCGAGGGTGGCGGAAAGTTGATAGTCGCTGCCGGTTTGCGCCGGCGTCCAGGCCTGCATGTGGATGCCGCAGGGCACGTAATAAGCCAGCAGGCGCGTGGGGATATCAGTGGCGGCAAACGCCGAGCGACCGATCGGAATCATGGCTTCCAGCAGTGGCAGGCCCAGCAGAGTCCCGGCGCCCCCGAGAAAAGTGCGGCGGTTCAGTCGAAATGGTTTCACCAGCTGGCCCCCTCTGATTCGGCGCCGCGGCGCAGGCGGAATGCCGGGCTCACCACCAGCTCCTCAATCATGTCGCGGATGCGGTGGCCGCCGGCGGCGGTGCGTTGATAAACGTGGTAGACCAGCGGGTAATCCACCGCCTGTTCGTCGGACTCCACGGCAAAGGCGTCCACGCCTCGCCCCAGTGCATAGGTGGCCAGATGCTTGGCGACACACAGAGGCAACTCGGGGGATGCGGCCATGATCTGACCCAGCTCCAGCGGCCCTTCAAACGCCTGACCGCCCGGCAATGCCCCCACAGGATTCACCGGGCTGTCCCCTTCGAAGTCGCGCCAGCGGCCGACCGCGTCGAAGTTTTCCAGCCCGAAGCCGATGGGGTCCATCATGAAGTGGCAGGAGTAGCACACCGTGGAGGTATCCCGGTGCATCTCAAACCGTTCCCGGGTGGTCAGTCCTTCGAGCGAGCCATCATCGGCAATGTTCTCGACGCCCGGTGGCGGCGGTGGCGGTGCTTTGCACAGCAGATTCTCCAAAGCCCACACCCCCCGGCGCACCGGCGAGGTGTTGGACGGATGGGAGGTGGCGGTCAGCACCGAGGCATGACCGAGAATGCCGCGCCGCTGGCTGCCGCTCCAGGTATGGCGAGTGAACTGCGTGCCGGTGATGCCGGGCACACCATAGTGCTGCGCCAGACGTCCATCGATAAAACTGTAATCGGCCGTCAGCAACTCGCTGACGGAGGCGTTGCTGCGCAGCCATTCTTTGATGAACAGACGCGATTCCTGCCGCATGGAGGCGACCAGCGCCGCATCAAAACCGGCAAAACGCTCCAGATTGGGATTGGCTTCCAGCACCTGGTCGAACTTCAGCCACTGGACCGCAAAGTTCTCGACCAGCGCGTCCGCCCTGGGGTCTTCCAGCATGCGCCGGGTTTCGCTGCGCAGGGTCGACTCATTCAAAAGCGCCCCGCTGGCCGCCAGTTCGAACAGGCGCGCATCCGGCATGGAGCTCCACAGAAAGTAGGACAACCTTGATGCCAGCTCATAGGCATTCAGGGGTTGCGCCGTGGCGCTGTGCAGATCGGCATCCAGCTCGGCCCGGAACAGGAAGTTCGGCGACAGCAGCATGGCCCGCAGCACCTGTCCCAGCGCGGTACGCGGATCCTGTCCGGCGCTGGCGCCGGGCAGCGCCACCAGCTCGTCCACTTCGGCGGCGGTGAGGGGCCGGCGCCAGGCCCGCAGCCCGAACTCGGTCACCATCTGCCGCAGACAGGCCGCGCCGCTGGTCAGGTCACAGGATGCGAGAATGCGGTCCGCCGCCGTCAGGCTTTCAACGGCGATCCAGTCGATTACCAGATTCCGGTCGGCGACACCTTCGACCCAGTAGTCGTTGGTGAACTCGAATTCCAGATCGTGGGGCCCCGAGCTAAGTTCAATGGTGAAGGGGTAAACCGCCATGGCGGAATCCGGCGCCACGACCGGCTGCACGGCCACTTCCAGGCCGTCGACGATCACCGCCATATTCGCCGCCTGCTCGCCCCCCGCCTGCTGTCCTGCCCGCACCTGCACCTGATGAATACCACCGGCCGCAACAGTCAGGCGCAGCAACACTGCGGAGCCATTGCGGTTGAGCATCATCCGGCCCGTCTGGGGAGACACGGCAGTGCCACTGAGGGTTTCCGCCTCGAACTGCTGCCGACTGCCTGCCAGCGCCCGATCGAGCACGTCTTCCACCAGCTCATCGGCAGCCGCGTAATACTGCTCCACATGGGTCAGGGACACGCTCAACACCTTGGCAATATTGTTGAACCCGTAGCCGAAGTCGTCTTCCGGAAAGCGGTCCGCCGGCCGCTGACGGGTGCCGAGCAAATCCCGCACGGTGTTGTTGTATTCGGTCCGGTTAAGCCGATGGACCGCCACCGGCGCCGCATCCACCGCGCCCTGGGCTGGCGTCACGATCCCCAGCCCGCCGCCGGACCCGGAGCTGCTCCCCGGCGTGCCCGCATTGAAATGCGGGTTGTTCAGGCTGATAAAGAGCGCCACATCCCGTGCGCAACTACCGGTGCACCGGCTGGGATCCAGCAGCGGCATGGATACCTCGATGATTTGCACCAGTTGCATCAGATTATGATTTTTCACCACATTGGCGTCCGTCACCTGATGACAGCTGGCGCACTCCGCCGCAAAGTGCAGCGCACCCGCAGCGGCATCCCCTGCCGGCGCCGGGCTGCCGCCGGCCGAGGACGATGTACTGGAAGAAGCGGATGTGCTTGAAGAAGACGACGTACTGGACGAGGACAACGTACCGGAAGAAGACAGTCCACCGGAAGAAGACACTGCCTCCCCCTCCAGCGGCCCCGTTGCGGTGGCATCAGGGCTCTGCCCGCACCCTGCAGTTCCAAGAATCCAGCAAAGGCATCCCACAGCCGCCAAAGACCTGATCAGGCATGCGTACTTCATTGCGAACCACCTCGCGGCGCCTGCCACCGGCGCTCTGACACCGCAGCGTTAGCAAACGGTATCAAGGAAGTTCGGCAGCATTCTTTTTGTTATATAGTCAATTCCACTACTAGCGACGGTAATTCATGCGAGACGCCATAAAAAGGCGTTTAGCGCCAATCTGAGAACTCCATCTCGATTAATGATTTGGACTGAGACGCCCGTCGTAAAGCGCACTGGAAATGCGCAGAAAGGATTAGAAAAGCCTGAGATTGGTGCTACGCCGCGGGATCACCATCGGCTGTGCAGTCGTCGATGAGATTGAGCAGTCGCAGGATGGAGATGGGCTTTTCGATATGTTCGTCAAAGCCCAGATCGCGACTTTTTTTGCGCTGTTCTTCACTGTCGTAGCCGGTCACCAGGACGTAGCGGGGAGTTTCATGCGGTTTGATGCGGGCGTGTTCTTCCTTGACTTCATAGCCGGAATAATCCGGCAATCCCAGGTCGGTAATCACAATGGCGAAGCTGTGCTGCCGAATCAGGTCGATGGCCTCCTGGCCGCAATCGGCAAAGAAGAGCTCGACATCCCGCACATCTTCCAGCGCGATTTTGTAGGCATCCATGCAGGGTGCGTAGTCTTCCACGATGAGCGCTTTGGGACGTGACCGGGCGGTGGGCGTCCGGCTGTTGCCGTTTGCGGATTGGGCGGGCGCGAGGGGAGCAGACGGTGCTGACGTTGATCTGGCAGGGGCAGCGACGCCCGATGTTCGCGTTGCCAGGGGGGTGCGGTTGCTGAACGGGTTCACTTGTCTAACCTGCTCACCAGACATGGATCAAAACCTTTGCCGTTAAGAGTGTTTGTCAGGGGAAACGAACGTGCATTAAATCACGACTGCCACCGGCTTGCTTCCTTTTTTTCTACGACATTCACCTCGTCGGATGGTACTAAAATCCCAAAACCCGGCCCGTGCCATTGACATTCACCGCCCCGGTCACTAACTTGCGCGCTGCTTAAGGTGCTTCTGTTAAATGGGAAGCTGGTGAAAGACCAGCGCTGCCCCCGCAACGGTAAATACACGGTTCGCCCCTGTATGAGCCCGATACCAGCCTTAAGCGGATTCACTGATGGAGCGGAGGGCTACCATCCAGGATTGATCAGTTCCTCCCCGCCGGCCGCCATACGGCCCGGTCTCGATGTTCCTGTCATCCCTGATGCCTCCCTCAAATGCTATTGAGGCTTGCGCCATGCACACCGGCAACTGTCGGACCGGCATTGCTGTATTCAAACTGCGTCGCATCGCATCGCCTCAAGATTTCTGCGCCTTTCGGGGTGCACCAGCTTTGAGGTCACAATGAAACTGTTTGAGTCAAAAGAACTATGGCTGGCCGGGGCTTTACTGACCCCGGCGCTGGCAGTTGCCCAGCCACAACTGGAAGAAGTGCTGGTCATCGCCTCCCGGGTGGAAACCTCTGTGCGGGAAGTCGGCGCGGCGGTGAACGTGCTCGATCAAACCGAAATCGCCCTGCGCAACCATGCCACCATGGCGGAGCTGCTGCGCACCCAGCCGGGCATCGCGGTCAGCAATACCGGCGGTCCCGGCAAGGCGACCGCCCTGCGGATTCGTGGAGAAGATGGCCACCGCACGCTGGTCATGATCGACGGCGTCAACACCGCCGACCCCACCGCCACTCAGGTGGGTCCTCAGGTTGAACATCTGAGCGCCGGCGCCGACATCGAACGGGTGGAAATCCTGCGGGGGCCGCAGGGGTTCATCTACGGCGCCGACGCGGGCGGAGTGGTGAACATCTTCACGCGCACCGCCAGCGGCTTTGCCGGTGAAGTTACCGGGACGGCCGGCCGCTTCAACTCCCGCCGCTGGCAGGGTTTTGTCGCCAACGGATCGGCCCGGGGCGACAGCTATCTTTCCGTCCAGCGTTTCACCACCGACGGCTTCAACGCGCATGCCTCCGACACCACGGGCGAGGTCGACGGCTACGAGAATTCCACGGTCCACGGCAAATTCGGACTCAATGCCGGCGACGCCTGGCGCGGCCAGCTGGTGGTTCGGCATACCGACGCCGCCAGCAACTACGATTCCTGCGGCAGTATCGACTGCGCCACCGAGTTCCAACAGTCCATCGCCCGGCTCTCCGGCCACTATGAGGGGGAAAACTGGCAGCACCAGATCGCCCTGTCGGGGACGGAAGTTGCGCGCCAGAACATCGATGAGGGCGAGCTATCCTTCGACACCGAAGGCGACACCCGCAAGCTGGACTACCTCGGCAGCACCCGCCTTTCGCGCGCCATTGCCTGGGTGTGGGGAGGCGACGCCCGCAATGAAAATATCATTGCCAACAGTGGCCAGCGCGGCGACCGGGATCACCTGGGGGTGTTTTCCGAACTCCAGGCGAACCATGCCGATGCGCTTTATGTGTCCGTCGGCCTGCGGTTCGATGATCACGAAGACTTTGGCGAGCATCTGAGTCACCGGCTGTCGGCCGCTTACGTGCAGACGCTCGAGAGTGGTCGCAGCCTGAAGTATCGCGCCAGCTGGGGTACCGGCTTTCGCGCGCCGAGCCTGTCGGAGCTGTTCTACAACCGCCGCCCGGGCGTCACCCCGCCCGCCGCAGACATGACCTTGCGTGAAGAAACCAGCGAGGGCTACGACCTCGGCATCGAGTTCTACACAGCCACCGGTTACAGCGTGCAGCTGGGGTATTTCGACCAGCGTATCGATCGGGAAATCTACTTCGACCTGTTGAGCTTTTCCGGCTATCTCCAAGGGCACGGCGTCAGTCATTCCCGGGGCGGTGAGCTGTCTCTGGAAGCACCGCTGCAACCCTGGCTGACCGTCACCGCCAACTACACCTACAACGACACTCTCGACAGCGACGATCTGCCCCGCGCCCGTCGCCCGCGCCACCTGCTGAACTTTTCGGCGATTCTGGTGAGCGCCGATGAACGCCTGCGGGCACTGCTGCACTGGCGGACTTCCCGGGATGCGACGACGGATGTCTACGGCGTCGGGCGGGTTCCGCTGGATGACTATCAAGTGCTGGATATCAGCGCCCAGTTCCAGCTCTCGCCACGGGTCACCCTGCTGGCCCGCCTGGAAAACGCCCTCGACGCGCAGTACCAGGAAGTTGTCGACTACCATACCGCCGGCCGCGCCGCTCACGGCGGCGTCAAATTGACGTTTTAAACAGAGGATTACAACGATGTCTGCAGATGACCAGGACAGCAAACACAAAGCCGCCATGGAAAAACAGAAAGCGAAAGTGGACGCCCGCATTGAGGAGGCCGACACCGAGCGCGGCGTCGCCCTATTGTTGACCGGTAACGGCAAGGGCAAATCCAGTTCCGCCTTCGGCATGGTGATGCGCGCGCTGGGCTATGGCCAGCAAGTCGCTGTGGTGCAATTCATCAAGGGCAAGCAATTGTCCGGCGAAGAGATCTACCTGCGAGAACAATGCCCTCAAGTGCGTTTTTACCAGATGGGCACGGGCTTCACCTGGAATACCCAGGACCGCAGTGGCGACATCGCCGCCGCCGAGCGCACCTGGGCCTACGCCGAGCCGCTGTTGCAGGACCCTTCCATCGACCTGGTGGTGCTCG
Organism: uncultured Cellvibrionaceae bacterium; assembly: GCA_964546435.1. GTDB lineage: Bacteria > Pseudomonadota > Gammaproteobacteria > Pseudomonadales > Cellvibrionaceae > CAYNST01. The sequence goes on along the minus strand of CAZJKJ010000006.1, from coordinate 73,520 downwards.
ATGAAATGACTTACATGCTCGCCTACGGGTATCTCGACGAACAGAAAGTCGTGCAGGCCCTGAAGAATCGCCCCCGGGAGCAGAGCGTGGTCTGCACCGGACGCGGCGGCGGCACGGCGTTGCGGGAGGCGATGGATACGGTTTCCGAGATCAAGGACATCAAACACGCCTTCAAGGCGGGCATCAAAGCCCGTCGCGGCGTGGATTATTGACGCCGACCCGGTGAGCAACTCATGACCATTCTCATGGTGCAGGGCACCACGTCCGACGCCGGCAAAAGCACGCTGGTGGCGGGTCTGTGCCGCGTGCTGCGCCGGCAGGGGCGCCGCGTGGCACCGTTCAAGCCACAGAACATGGCGCTCAACAGCGCCGTGACCAGTGATGGCGGCGAGATCGGCCGGGCGCAGGCGGTACAGGCGCAGGCCTGCGGGCTGGCACCTCATACCGATATGAATCCGGTGCTGATCAAACCCGCCAGCGATACCGGTGCTCAGATCATCATCCAGGGCCGCGCCCTGACGAACATGCAGGCGCGGGAATTTCACGCCTACAAACCCCGTGCGCTGGCAGCGGTGCTGGAATCCTTCGGGCGACTGCGTCAGCGGTTCGACGATATCGTGATCGAAGGCGCGGGCAGCCCGGCAGAAATCAACCTGCGCGCCGGCGATATCGCCAACATGGGGTTTGCTCAAGCGGTGGATTGTCCGGTGATCCTGATCGCCGATATCGATCGCGGCGGCGTCTTCGCCCATCTGGTCGGCACTCTGGAATTGCTCAGTCCCGCCGAGCGCCAGCGAATTATCGGCTTTGTAATTAACCGCTTTCGTGGCGATCTGGCCCTGTTGCAGCCGGGGCTGGACTGGCTGGAGACACGCACCGGCAAACCGGTTCTGGGCGTGCTGCCCTGGTTGCGGCAATTCCATCTGGATGCGGAAGATGCTATCAGCACGGAATCAAGCGCCGACCGCCCGGCCCGTCCTTTCAAAGTGGTTGTGCCGGTCCTGCCCCGTATCAGTAATCACACCGACTTCGACGCCCTGCGCCTGCACCCCCAGGTGGACCTGCACTGGGCGGCGGTGGAACAGGGTCCCCCGGCCTGCGATCTGATCATTCTGCCCGGCAGCAAAAACGTGCGGGCGGATCTGGCGACTCTTCAAGACCACGGCTGGCCGGCCGCCCTCACCCGCCACCTGCGTTATGGCGGCAAAGTTATTGGCATCTGCGGCGGGCTGCAGATGCTCGGCGGGCATATTGCGGATCCGCTGGGCATTGAAGGCGCCGCTGGAGTCAGCGCCGGCCTGGGTCTGCTGCCCCTGACCACCGAACTGAAGGCGGACAAAACCCTGAGACGGGTGACCGGCAACCTGCGGCTGCTGCATCAGGACGCCCCGCTGACGGGTTACGAGATCCATCACGGGCAGTCCATCGACCACTCGGCTCCTGCTGACTCGCCCATCGAATTCAGCGATGGCCGTCGCGACGGGTGCTTGAGCGCCGACGGACAGATCTTCGGCACTTACTGCCACGGCCTCATGGACCAGCCAGAGGCGCTGGGGTTGCTGTTGCGCTGGGCGGGACTGGAAGATCCCCAGCCCTTCGATTTGCCGGCACTGCGTGAGGCGCAGCTGGAGCGCCTGGCCGATGTCCTCGAAACCCATCTGGATTTTGCCCGGTTGCAGGACGCCCTGACCCGGTTCCACGAGGATCGCTCGCCATGTGGGTGACGCCCCGGACCCTGCACCGCATCTGGCCGGTATTGATCAGCGGCTGTCTCGCCATGGTGCTGCTGGTCCTGCTGCTGTCGCTCATGTTCGGCGCGGTCGCCATTCCCCTGCCGGAACTGCTGCGCTGGCTGGGGGGATCGGCGGAGCTGCAGACCGGCCTGATCATCGAATCCCTGCGACTGCCCCGGGCGCTTCTGGCCGCTCTGGTGGGCGCCGTCCTGGGGATTTGCGGCGCGGCCACTCAGGGACTCTTCCGCAACCCTCTGGCGGACCCGTCCCTCATCGGAGTCAGTGCCGGCGCCGCGGCGGGCGCCAGTCTGGTGATCGTCACCCTCAATCATCTGCACTGGTCGCTGATGGGTCTGTCCCTGGTCTCCCTCGGCGCCTTCGCCGGGGCCATGCTGGTGGTGACCCTCGTCTACCGGCTCGCCTCCGGCCCCACGGGCACTTCGGTGGCCACCATGCTGCTGGCGGGCATCGCCTTTGCCTATCTGGCGGGAAGCCTGGCCAACATTCTGGAGTTCGTGGCCGACAACCAGATGCTGCGGCAGATCAGCCTGTGGCGCATGGGCGGGCTGGATGGCGCGGAGCCCCGCCGGGTGCTGCTGTTGTTCGTGGTGCTGGCAGCCGTCTTTGCCGTGCTGTACCACCAGAGCGGCGCGCTCAATGCACTGCTGCTGGGCGAGTCCGAGGCTCGCCATCTGGGCGTTCCCGTGGCCCGCCTCAAACGGCTGGTGATCGTGAGCGTCGCAGCGGGCGTGGGGGTGTCGGTGGCGCTGGCCGGCAGCATCTCCTTTGTCGGCCTGGTGGTACCCCACATGGTCCGCATGGTGGCCGGGCCGGATCATCGCTTCCTGATTCCCCTGAGTGCCTGCATCGGCGCCATTCTGCTGATGGTCGCCGACATCGCCGCACGCACGCTCCTGGCGCCAACGGAGCTGCCGGTCGGCCTGCTCACCGCGCTGCTGGGCGCGCCGGTTTTCATTTCACTGCTGCGCAGGCGTCGCGACTATGGCTTGTCATAAACATCCGGTTCGTCCTGAACATCCGGTTTGTCCTGAACATCCGGCTCGCCCTGAACTTCTGCAGGTCGACCGGTTGCGCGTGGCGCGCGACGGGGTTGACCGCTTGAGCGACATCAGTTTTACCCTGCGTGGCGGTGAAATTCTCGCGGTCATCGGCCCCAATGGCGCCGGCAAGACCACCCTGCTGCAAACCCTGACCGCCGAACTCATGCCCGCAGCCGGCAGTATCCACTTTGCCGGGCAGCGGCTGGAACACTGGACACTCACCCAGAAAGCCCGCCACCTGGCCATTCTGCCCCAGACCAGCCTGCTCAACTTTCCCTACACCGTGCGCGAAGTGATTGCCCTCGGCCGAACGCCCCACAGCAGCGGACGTCGGGCGGATGCCGAGGTGGTCACGGCGGCCATGGCGTTGATGGACATCACCCATCTGAGTGAGCAGTGGTACACCCATCTGTCCGGCGGCGAGAAACAGCGCACCCAGCTGGCCCGTGTGCTCACCCAGATCTGGCGCCCGGAAGACGCCAGCCCGCGCCTGCTGATTCTGGACGAACCCACCAGTTCCCTGGATCTGGGTCACAAGCAGCAGCTCATGGGCGCCATCCAACAGTTTGCGGCTCAGGGCGATGTCGGCGTACTGCTGGTGGAACATGATCTGGCCGTGGTCGCCAACTACGCCACCACGCTGCTGGCCCTGAATGAAGGCCGCTGCGAAGCCATTGGCCCGGTGGCTCAGGTGCTGGATCAGGCGCTGGTGCAACGGCTTTTTGCGGCGGACATTCAGGTCTGTGTTGATCCGCTGACGGGGAAGATCTGTGTCGGGGTTTGAAGGAGTTTTGCGGTCCGCATTTTTCGATCTGGAGGCCCGGCGCGGGCCGACACCGCGTGAAACACCCTTCCCAACTCCCCCTTGGCAGGGGGAGGGGTTTTGGACTGGCTCCAATTGGCTGGTGATAAGGTTTGCCTATGTTCATGACTAGCGCCCTGCTGACCGCGGCCTTGCTCGACTGGCTCTTCGGGGAACCTCGGCGGCTGCACCCGCTGGTGGGTTTCGGACGTATCGCGGCGGCTGTCGAGACGCGGCTGAACCGGAACTGCAACAGCCGGTTGGCGGGCGTTTTCGGCTGGTTGCTGCTGATCGCTCCGGTCGCTCTGGTCTGTATTGGTTTCAGTCGCTTGAGCGGCGTCGGGCTGTGGCTGTTCAACGTGATCGCGCTTTACGGCGCTCTCGCTTATCGCAGCTGGCGCGATCATCTGCTGGACATTCACCGCCCCCTGCAAGCCGGGGATCTCGCCGCTGCCCGTCTGGCTTTGGGCCGGATTGTCAGTCGCGATACCGGGACGCTGGATGCTCAGAGCGTTCGCAAGGGAGCGATCGAATCCGGCCTGGAGAACGGTGCCGACGGCATCTTCGCGCCGTTGTTCTGGTTCGTGTGCCTGGGGGGCACCGGTGCGGTGCTCTATCGCCTCATCAATACCCTCGACGCCATGTGGGGGTATAAAAACGCCCGCTACCGCCAGTTCGGCTGGTGCGCCGCGCGGATGGATGATCTGGCCAACTGGCTGCCCGCCCGCCTCACCGCCACTGCCTATTGCCTGCTGGGCCAGTGCCGATCCGGCTGGCGGGCATGGCGCGTTCAGGCGCACCTGTGCCCCAGCCCCAACGCCGGCCCGGTCATGGCCGCTGGCGCCGGGGCGCTGGATGTGCAGCTGGGCGGGCGTGCTATCTATCAGGGCGTCGCGCTGGATAAACCGGCGCTGGGCACCGATCGCCCCGCCTCCAACGACGATGTGCTGGCCACCGTGGTTCTGGTGAAGCGAACTTACGGCGGGTTTCTGGTCGGCGGCTGTGCCTGTTTTTTACTCGCATCTATCCTGGAGACTTTGTAAATGCATACCCTGCCACGCCACGGCGGTGATCTCCGCTGGGCGAGTGAAACCTTCGGGATTCCGGAAGAGGACTGGCTGGATTTATCCACCGGCGTGAGTCCTTGGAGCTGGCCGGTGCCCTGCTGGCCGGCAAAAGTATTTCACGCTCTGCCTCCCGCAACCCGAACTCTGGTGCAAGGCGCCGCCCGCTACTACGGCTGCGCCCCCGACGCCCTGCTGCCGCTGGCCGGCAGTCAGCAGGGAATCCGCCTGATCCCGCGCCTGCTCACTCCCGCGCGTGTCGCCATCCCCTTCCCAGGGTACGAGGAGCATGGGCAGGCCTGGCAGGCAGCGGGCCATGGGTTGAGTCTTTACCGGGATTTAGCGGAGCTGTTTGCCCTGGCGCGAGCCGGGTCAGTCGATCATGTTGTGGTGATCAACCCCAATAATCCGACGGCGGAAGCGGTGGCCCCGGCAAGGTTGCTGGAACTGCACGCCCTCCTCTCCCGTGACCGGACGCGGGCGCGCCTGCTGGTGGTGGATGAAGCTTTCGCTGACCTGCGCCCGGACAATTCCCTGGCGACTGCGACCCTGGAAAATCTGTTGGTGCTGCGATCCTTCGGCAAGTTCTTTGGCATGGCGGGTGTGCGCCTGGGGTTCCTTATCGATCCCGGCCGGCGCTGGCTGGAGGCCATCGAGCACCTTCAGGGCGCCTGGCCGGTGAGTCATCCCGCCGTGTATGCCGGTGAATGCGCACTTGCGGATCACGTGTGGATCGCGGCGCAACGGCAGCGCGTTCAGGCGTCGAACCAGATACTGCTCGCGCTGCTGACCGGGCTGACAGACACGTTAGAGAATGGCGGTTTGTTTATCACGGTGTTCGGGGAAGCGCAGAGGCTCCAGTCCCTCTTTGAACATCTCGGCCGGCAGGGCGTTCTGACCCGTTACGGCGAGAGCGGACCGAAGCGAGGCTGGCTGCGATTCGGGCTGGCAGAGGAGTACGGGCGGCTGGAGGAAGCGCTGCGCAGATTTCACCCGCTCCCCACCGGGAACTGACCCGAGGAGATACAGGCAGGCCCCCCTGAAAAGGGAGGAGTCATCTGCAAGTTCGGTCGGGCGGACGTATCGATTTCGCACTAAAGCCAAGAGGAAAATCACCATGTCAAACGTTCGCTGCCATGCCTTCAGGTGCCATGCCTTCAGGTGCCATGCCTTCAGGTGCCTGGCATTGCTGTTCCTGTTGCTGGAACCCGCCGCCGCTGAGCCGGAAAAAAGCGGGGGGATATCGGTGACGGATTATCTCGGCCGCACCGTTACCCTGCCCCAGCCGGCCCGGCGGATTGTGGCGCTGGCGCCGCACATCGTGGAAAACGTCTATGCAGCCGGCGCGGGGGATTATCTGGTGGGCGCGGTGGACTATTGCGACTATCCGGCGGCGGCGAAAGCCATCCCGCGGGTGGGCAAGATCAGCGCCTACAGTCTGGAGGCGATTGTGGCGTTGAAGCCGGATCTGGTGGTGGTGTGGATGTCCGGGCGCGGCGGGGAATCCCTGCGGCAGATCGAGAAGCTGGGCCTGACGGCTTACGCCAGCGATCCTCATACGCTTGAAGACGTGGCCCGGTCGATCCAAGATTACGGCCGCCTGGCAGGCACGGATTCCGTCGCCGGACACTCCGCCCGGACGTTTGAGCAGACCCTGGGAGAGCTGCGCCGGCAGTACGCACACCAGACGCCGGTCAGCGTCCTCTATCAGGTGTGGCATGAACCTTTGCAGACCCTCAATGATGACCACATCATCAGCGACGTGATCCGCCTGTGCGGCGGTCGCAACAGCTTTGGCGATGCCAAGACCCTTGCTCCCACTATCAGCGTCGAAGCCGTGATTGGCCGCAACCCCGATGTCATCATCGCCAGTGGCATGGGGGAGGCGCGGCCTGAGTGGGTGGACAACTGGCGCCGCTGGCCATCCCTGGCGGCGGTGCGCAATGAACGGCTTTATTTCATTCCGCCGGACATTATCCAGCGCCATACGCCGCGCATTCTCCAGGGCGCACAGCAGATGTGCCGCCACCTGCACCCGGACGCGCCCGGAACGCGGGACTGAGGTCAGCGGTGGGCGATGAGTGTGCCCACCCGCTCCAGATCGTTCAACACCAGCCAGCTGCCGCCCCCGTCGACCACCCGCGTCTGCCAATGGTCGAGCCGGGCCTTGTAATCCCGTGGGTCGAGATTGTCGGTGCCGAGCTTGGTCACGTTCAGCGCCACCACCCGGATGCCCTGCAATTCCAGGGGGAAATCGCGGATATGGCCCTTGGGCAGGTCTTCTTCCAGATCCGAGAATATGAATACCGTCTTGTCCCGGGCGCCGGTTTCGCGCACGAAATCCGCCGCCTGAATCAGGCCGCCGGTGATATCGGTGTTCTGGCTGCCGCGCGTCACGCTGGTCATGTACTGCGTTATCTGCTGCTGGAACAGGCGTTTCTGGTCGTTGGCCACACTCGGCCGCTCATCGAACGTGGCTTTGGCCACAATGTCCTTCTCGCTGAAACTGCCGCTGTCGATGCGGGCCACCGCTACCGAGTCGCCGCTGTCCAGGGTCGACAGCAGGTAATTGATCATCACCTGCGCCTTGTTCAGCTCCTGGGTATAAGTGCCCGAGGTATCGAGCAGTAATACCACCGCCCTGTTCTGGGGCGTTACGTCGGTGCAGCCGGTGACAGCGACCATGCCGCACCAGAGCAACAACCACAAGGCCTTGAGGTCGGTTCTGACCGACCGGTTCTTGCTGATCAATTGCGTGTTCATAATTGTGGTCTCGTCAATCCCGTGATACTTCCCGGGCAGTTCACTCCGGTCATGCCAGAGTGTCCGCCAGGTTGATGTCCGTCAGCGCGTCGTCGGTGCGCGAACGTTTGCGTTTGGTGGAACGGGCGGCACTGCGGCCAGCCTTCGGCGCGGATTCCTCGGCCGTGACGTCCTCCAGACCGGCTTCGGGTGCTTCTTCCCCATCGGCAACGTCGATACGTGAAAGCTGCGCTGCCGCCTGGCGTCGCTGCGCCAGCAGGGCTTTGAGCAGACGCTCCACCCCCAGCGGCAGTACGATCAACAGGTCGTACCCGTGCCGGCCCAGCAGCATCAGATGCGCCGCCGCGCCGCCCACTATTCTCACCGTCACCCTGGCGATCTTGAGCGCGCCCACCAGCAGGGTGCCCAGCACCACGCGCAGGGAGTGGATGAACGACTCCAGCGGAATGGCGATAAACGCCAGCGCAAACGGCAGGATAAAGCCCATCACCATCTGCCCGAGGGACGGAATCCAGCGAAAGTGCGCCTGCACCGCGCCGCCGGTCACACCCGCACCGGACAGGGCCTGATTGAGGGCTTCACGATCCAGCGCCAGCAGGTCCCGCATATAAGCCAGAGAGGCTTCGATGGTGGCCAGGATCGTCAGGATGCTGAAGGTGACCCACATCATGCGTCTGCGCATTTTGTCGTCCATGGTCCCGATCATCGGGAACAGGTGCGTGATGCGCAGGGACTCCATCAGGAACAACCCCATGGCAATCTCGATCAGGATGATCACCAGCGCGGCGATGTCGGAGGTTTTCATAGTGCCGATATAGCTGGCGCCACCGACCATTTCCGACATGGGCATGGCAATCAGCTGGAAGTTGATCAGCCCGCCCAGCAGGGCCACCACCAGCACCAGGCCAGATACAAAAAACTGCGTGAGGGCCGAGGTCGCCAGTGAATCGGCGGCCGTGTCGCATTGCTTGCGGATCGCCTGATAAGTCTTGATCTGGCCGTCGATAACCTTGGAGCGCTCCTCCAGGCCATTCACTTTGTGATTAACCTCATCCATGGTGGCCTGCACCTTGCGCCAGTCGCCCTGCATTTCCCCCAGCAGCTTGTGGCGCTGGGCGCTGGCCTGGTTGTAGGCCTTCAGGGTTTTCTGGTGGGCCGAATCCACCGCCGTCTTGATATTGCCCAGCACCTTGTTGATGGCCGGATCGCCGCTGGCCGGTATCGCGGTAATGGTTTCCACCACGTCTTTCCAGGCCGGCGGCAAGGGCGCCGCGTCGGCGGCCTTCTGGTAATCCGCTTCGATAGTGTCGATCACATCGCCAATCTGCCGGTGCAGCGCGGGATACTGGCTGAGATCGCGGCGCACGATATCGTGGATGCGGGTGAATTCCCGCTCAATCGCCTTTTCCGCTTCCTGGGCACCGTGGGCCAGCAGTACCGCCTTGTTGCGCGTCGATACGTTGGTTTCCAGCGCCGCCAGGCTGAACCCCCACAGGCGGGCGGTGCGCCGCAGCACGCGGCCGGTGCTGTAGAACACCTGATGCGCCTGCTTGCGGCCCAGATAAAGGGCGAACATCGCCATCAGCACCCAGATGACCAGGGATACGGCCGCATCGTCAGACCAGAACATCAACAGGTCATTTTTCATAACTACCTCCAAATCTACGGGTGGCTCCGGCCGGGTCTATACTGGTCGACAGGAACCGCCGGGACGCTCGTCGCTCCGGCCTTCGCAGTATGCGCATTCGCTGTGAAAATTCGGTGAGGCGGAACTGTGCTTTGTGACACAACCCGGGGGTGCGGCAGCGCCGGGTTTGTGGGCACCTTATGGTGCATCATGGATACCCGGTGAGAATTCCGGAGAATCAGAAGGCGGCCCGGCAGCGACCAACACCCTGCCGGCAGCGCCCTAAATAAAGAACCTTTGCGGATTTATGGCAGTTATTCTGTGGGTCGAAGATCAATTCCACTGGATCGATAAAATCAGTCCGGTGCTGAAGGACGCGGATTTTGGCGATGGCGACTTACCCAACACGCTGCTGGTATTCCGGTTTGCCGATGCCGCCCGCCAGCATATCCGCAGCGCACAGCACCCCCCGCACATCGCCATCCTCGACGCCAACATGAACGGCAATGACGAAGCCGGCTTTACGGTGTCTCGCGCCCTGGTGCGCAAATGGCCAGCGTTGCCCATCATCTATCTGTCCGAATACAGCGGCACCGGCATTGAGCAACACGCGCTGGAACGCACCGAAACCCGGGATTTTATTGCCAAGCATCAGCAGAACATTGAGGCGGTGCTGTGCTGGCGCATCAAGGCGGCGCTGCGACAGGTGGCCCTGCGCACCGATCAGGCGGTCTCCCGGGAGAACGACTGGATACGCCAGGACGATCTGTCCATCGACCTGACGACCTGGGAGGTCTACTGGTGTGGCCAGCGGTTGATGAACCCCCGCAACAGCAAGCGCCCACTGGCACCCATTCCGCGCAAAATCCTGCGGTTTCTGGTGGAAGCCTCGCCGCGCCCGCTCACCACCTCCCAGATTGGCGATCGCCTCGAAGCGGACAATTTCAACTACGCCAGTTACCGCCAGCACATCCGCACCCTGCGCCAATCGTTCGAACAAGTGACGGAACAATTGGGCAAACCGGGCTTTCTCGCCCTGTGTAAGGCGGGTCAGGGCATAGTGACCTTTGGGGATGAGGGCGCCTACTGTTGGAAGCCAGTGCGGGGAGCGTCTTTGTGAACGCCCGTCGGGAGGATTTGGGCGGCGATACCGCCCTCGATGAACTGCCGGAAGACCGCGTCGAGACCTTCTCCCAGCTGCGCCGCACCGGCAAACCGGTGGCCGATAAAAAGCCGCTGAAGATCGACCTGTCCTACCCGTGGCTCAGCCCGGTCTCGTCGCTGGCCCTGATGGGCGCGTTTATCGCCTTGCAGCAGACCGACTGGTTTTATGCCGACACCTGGTTTGGCATTCGCCCCGGCAATATCGCGGTTGCGGTGCTGGCGGTGATGGTCGGGGTGACCCTGATTTACGATATCCGCCGCTTTTTCCTGCAGCAGCGCGCCACCCAGAAAAATATCGAGAAACTCGAACAGGAATTGCAGTACGCCTGGCAGAGTCGCAAACGTCTGCAGCAGCGCTCTCATATTTATTCGGACCACGCCGACAAGCTCAAGCGGTTTATCAGCGACCGGCTGATCGAGCAGATCGAGTACGACGAAAAATTCCTGCACTTCAAAAGCATCGCCGCCGAGATCCGCCACAACGGCGTCATCAGCTACGACATCGTCCGGGCTGCGCTTGAACATGCCGCCACGGAAGAAAACCAGCAATTGCTGATTCAGGGCTCGCTGTCCGATACCCATCGCTTCGGCCTGCCCAATAACCCCAACAGCGGCTCCCAGCAGGCCTTGCAGGCAATGAAATATCTGTGGGACCTGCTGGATCTGTCGACCACCGACAATATCGCCCTGCACATCGGCAATCAGTTGATTGAAAGCGAGGAGCGTTACTACCAGATCGAACTCAACCGGGCTGAAGCCGCGCCGGCCTCCGAGCAGGCACCACCGCCACTGCCGGGCAAACCCGAATCCCAGGACGCACCGATTTTTCTCCCCGGTTATGCGGCCATCAAGGCCATGGGGCCGTATCTGCAGACCGATCAAATGGACCACATGATCGAGCAGGTTCGCCAGGCGTATTACGGGAATGTCGCCAACGGGGAAGTGCCGGAATTTTTTGAAAGCGACCAGTTCCGCATTCAACTGGACCGCACCGAGCATCTGCTGGGCAATGAGAACCACGTGATCCTGCTGCTGGAAAACCTCGTCAAGAACGCCCAGTTTTTTTCCGGCAAAACCCGCTTCCGCCAGAAGACCGACCGCATCGCTGTGCAGTTGCTGCAACGCGCCGGCTGCATCGAGTTTGCGGTTTATAACCGCGGGCCCCATATCCGCGATGAAGATAAGGAACAGATTTTCCAGCTGGGCTATTCCACCCGGCGGGCCAAGGAACACCACGGAAAGGGGCTGGGCCTGTTTTTTGTCAGTGAGATCGTCAAGGGCTATCAGGGCACTATCCGAATCGAAAATATCGACAACCGTGAATACACCTCGACGGTGCGGGTGGCGCTTGCTGATGGCAAGGTGTTCACCAAAGTCATCGAACGTCGCAATGAAAATGGCCGGCCGATGATGCGGGAGCTTAATGAGCAAAGCTCGGCGGAATCTTTGGCCTGGGAATTTTCCGCGAAGATCGACACGGTGGAAGTTTCCGCCACCGTTTATCCGCGGACCCACGTATTTGCAGATTTTGACGATGCCGGCACCACCCTGCTGGACCCGGCCAGCCCCTTCAAGCCGGAATGGACGCTGGAAGTGAACCGGCAATCCCGCAAATCCGTGCTGAAATATTCTGCTCTGGATATCAAAGGCGCCCGCTTTTGCGTGCGCCTGCCCACTGCCGAATCCCGCTTGCATGGCGAGGACCCGGAGTTGGGTTAGGCGCTACGAAAAGTGCCTGCGCTCGACGACTTTTCTTACAGACCCTGGGGACTACAAATCCCCGCCATTCAACAGATGGTGCGCGGCGAGGGCGAGGAACATGAAATTGCTCGCACCGCCACCCAGCACGTATTCAGACTGCTGCCAAAGAAACGGGAATTCCTTCAGTTCGGGAAAGTCCGGCTGGATCAACGCAGTGCCCACCACCACGCCGCCGGGGATATACCCGTAGTCCATCCGGTTCATGCCGTAGGCGGATGTCTTGGATTTGGCTCCCACGCCGGATACATAGGACTGATTATTGGAGCCGGGGTTGGTGCCCAGCACGTAATGCAACACGTTCAGCAGATACTCCCGACCGAATTCCTCGGGAAAGGCGCGGTGCAGAAAATAGTGCTGCACGCCCTGCTGCTGAAGGGTCCATCCCCGGCCCCACAGCTGCATTTCAAAATCCAGCCCGTAGGGGGTGTTCTGCATCGACTGTTCGACTTCCCGATAGTACTCGGCAGCGGCGCTGCGCATGGTGGCGACCAGTTCCGCATCGCCCAGCTGATGCACTGCCCGCGCCACCGCCCAGCCGACGCCCCGGATATCGCCGGCGATAAACTCACGTTCGCTCAGCAGATACTGGCGGTATTCGTCGGAGCCCGTGACCAGGAACAGCTCCACGGCGGCGCGGATCTTGTTGCGGCGCACGTGATCGTCGTCCACCGGCCGGTTGACCCACCACAGCTCCGTGGCGGCGCGCAGGGCGGCTTCGGCCCGCGCGGGGTTGAAATCCCGCATCGGGTTGACGCTGGCGGTAATGTTGGCAATCGCGTCGAATTCCCGGGCGGGATTGTTTTCAGTGAAGACCCAGCGATCATCCGGCAACCCCGAGCGGTCGCCGAGCCGATCCCGGCTTTTTGCCGTTTCGGCCATCCCCGAATGGTAGATGCGGTTGTCGGTCTGGCCGGCAAAATCTCCGCCCATTACATATTGCGTCAAAGTCGGCACGATAATGCCGCGATACAGTCGCCCCAATGCCTCGTAGCCGCCAACCACACTCAATAACCCGTGGTCGATCTGCTGCAGGATATCCGGCTGCCCGTCCGGCTCGCGCAGCTCCACCAGTTTCATTTTCTGGTTGACCAGCGTGTTGTCATGACGCACGGCGAACTCTTCATAGATGGCACTGAGAATAAATATCTCGGCGGTCTGGGACTCGATGCGGAAATCCTCATCACCCGCATCGTACCAGCCGCCCTGGGCGAGACCCGGCACATGTTGCAGCGGCTTGAAGCGAGTGAGGGTCGAGGGGCCCTGGACATAACCGTCGAAATGATTGATGTTCACCGGCGCCATGAGGGCATCGTCGAGATGACTGGCGTCATGCCAGAGTCGATACTTCTCCTTCACCCGCATATGGCCCATCTGGATGGGCAGAAAATAATCCAGCGTCGGCTGCCAGACGTTCTGATCGAAAACATCGTTGGCGATCCGGAACGGTCGGCTCGCCTGCTCCCCGAGGACAAGCTGATAGAGACCGGAGGTGCGAACCTCACTGAAATCGAAGTGGAAATACCGCGACCGCAAAAACTCGCCCCACTCGTCCGGCTGAGCAGCGAGCACCGTCTGATGCTCGCCGCTGGGGGAAAGCCGACGCAACTGAACTGCGCCCACCACGTCTCGCGGGTCCGCTTCTATGACCGCCACTTTGCGCTGGTTGGGGTGATATCCCACCATGGAGTGCTGGATCACCGGGGGCGGCATCCAGCGATCGACAACATTCGGCCGGATCTCCCATTGCACCGCATTCTTGGTCACGCCCGGGCGGATGTCGCTGCGCACCACAAACCAGCCGTTCTGGTGCTGGACTCGGCCATCAAGCAACTCCAGGGGCTCACCTTTGCTGGAAATCTGCACGCGCAGCGTCTCGGACTCAGGCGCGACGGTGAGCTGTCGGCCAACAGCCAGCGGCCGCGCCTCGGCCCGGTGATTGGCAAGGGGACGCAAACCCTTCAGCGATCCCGTGGCGACTATTTCCGGCGATGGCCTGGACCAGGATTTGGAATTTTTGACCGTGACGCCATAGGGTTGTCGCGGAAACAGACCCGTCTTGCTGTCCATATACCAGGAGTGGCCGAACAGATCGGCGGGGTACAGCTCCAGCCCGAATCCAATCCTGCCCGCCAGCGCGCGGGGTAAAGGCTGATCCAGATCTACCGTCACCTTAATGACATCGCCGGCGGCTTTAACGCGCACCTCGTAAACCAGTTCCAGATCGGGGTAATCCAGCGGGTTGAAGCCCTTACGATGCTGCTCTTCGTTCGGATAAGCGAGCCGCGTGATGATCTCGCCAGACGCTTCATCGACTCGCCGCTCCAGCACTTTCGGCACGGGCGACCATTGTCCCGGCGTCGCTTCCAGCCGGATATCGCCGTTGGACGCCAGCCTGGTGCCGTGAGTCACCATGATCAGGCCACTCTGGTGGCTCTCCGGGGACTGGTCCTGAAAGACCATAATGCCCACGCCCTGATTCTGGAAGTAACCTTTCTCATTCAACGTAAACCCTTTTTGCACGGGTGCGCGAATCATGGCTTTGGCGACGTCGGCGTCGTCACTGGCAGCCGGTATTTCCGGACTGGTCTGGCAGGCCGACAGCAGGGAAATAACGGCACTCCAGATGAGTGCTCTTCGGCAGTCTAATTTCATTATTATGTAATCGCGTCAGGGGGTCGAAGCCGTTAACCTTAGAATCGGCGGCCGGGCAAGTCAATGGCGAGAATGTGCCGGCACATCAGCGACGGTAAAAAGCGCTGCGGGCGATGTAAATTTCACATCATTCCGCCGTCACCTCCTCGGCGGAAAATTCCACAATCCGGAACGGCGGCTGGTTGGGCCAGGTTCGCAATAACAGCGGTTTGGCCACGTTATACACTGGAATATTGTTAACTGTTTTGCCTTCCGGCGTGCCCCGATGCGCATGCCCGTGAAACACCGCGTCAACCGGATAGTGAATAAGCGGGTCTTCAAGTCGGCTGGTGCCGAGGAACGGAAAAATCTCCGGCGGCTCCCCGTGCACAGTCTCTTCGATGGGCGAATAGTGAAGCAGCACGATGCGGCGGCGTGTGCGTAATTTTGCCAGCGCGCTTTCAAGCTTTAAAGCCTCCTGCAACGCTTCATTGACGAATTGCTTGATGGCGGTTTCGCCCCATGGCCCAAGTGCACCACGGCCGTAACCGCCGGCGAACCCCTTAACGCCGGCAATGCCGATTCCATGCACTTCACAGGCATCCCCATCAAGCACGGTAACCCCGGCATCGCACAGGATTTTGGTAACGCCCGCCGCGTTATCTGATTCGAAATCATGATTGCCCAGCACGGCCACGACCGGCACCTTGGCGCTCGCCAACCCTTCGGCGAGAATGTTCGCCTCTTCGTCCAGACCATAATCCGTCAAATCGCCGCACAGTAATAAAACGTCTGCCATCTGGCTGACGGGTGCGAAAAACTGTCGCAAATTTTCTGTCGATTTATTGATGTGGAGATCTCCCACAGCGGCAACACGGATTTTTTCTGTTGATGACACGATTAACCCTCCTGAATGTATGTGTCGTTATTTCAACGACGCCTGGTCATGCGTCCCTGACAAACGCTCTGTGAACCTGTTAAGACAAGTAGACCCCAGTGACCAGCAATTCATGCAAGATGCTGACCACCCACCGCCGCAGACGCGCTGCGTGGCACAGGTTTTGCTCCAGTCATTCTTACCTTCAACTCACCCATGGCCCAGACATGCAGAAAGCGACAGCAGTCATATCCGGCAGCGCATCGCAGGATACCTCGCCACCGGATACTCTGGCATTCTATTGCGACGTACTTCGATCGTTAAACCAGCACTCCCTTCCGTACCTTGTTGGCGGCGCTTACGCGTTCAATCATTACAGCGGCATTAACCGGAAAACCGAGGATTTCGATATTTTTATCGCCCACGCCGATTACGACCGAATCAGCCAGGCGCTTGCCCGCGAGGGGTACACCACGGAACTGACTTATCCTCACTGGCTGGGAAAAGTCCGCTGCAATGGCAATGTCATTGACCTGATATTCAGCTCTGGCAATGGCATCGCCAATGTGGATAAAGCCTGGTTCGACCACGCAACCAGTGCCACCATTCTGGGCGTACCCACCCGCCTGTGTCCGCCGGAAGAAATGATCTGGTCTAAAGCGTACATCATGGAGAAGGAACGCTTCGACGGCGCCGACATCGCCCACCTCATTCTCGCCTGTGGCAAGCAGCTGGACTGGCAGCGATTACTTGCACGCTTTGAACCTCACTGGCGCCTGTTGCTGAGCCATTTGACGCTCTTTGGATTTATTTATCCGACCCATCGGGATGTTGTCCCGACCTGGCTAATGGAGCACCTGATGGACCTTTTGAAAAGCGACACGAGGGAACCATTGCCCACCGACAACATCTGCGGCGGCACGCTCCTGTCGCGCGAACAGTACCTCAATGACATCGACAAGGGCGGCTACAAGGATGCACGGATTGAACCGCTGGGTAACATGTCCGAACAGGACACCGCGCTCTGGACCAAAGCCATCGCCCGCAAGTGGGACGATACCTGATTTAGCCGTCAGCCTTCCCGCGCGTAGAACTGCGCTTCAAAAAGCAATATCCCGGGGAGGCCATCAATGACTACTGAAAGCGTGGTCTTGCAGTTGACGTTCACGCGGCATGGATTCGTTATACGCGGGTATGGAACCAATATGCCGGGTGCTGGAGAATTGTTGCGGCCACATGAGCATCGCGCCGGGCATGTCTTTCGATTGAGCTTGATCGACTTGATGTTGTCTGGCGTGTTATCGGGATAAACGCGCACGTATGATTTCGATGGATTCCGAGAAATATCCCATTCGATAAGTGTGGGGATCGTCCGGTCCGTTGAACTTTTGATTATGCGATGAAGAGGAAAATGCCTTCAGATAGCTGCCGATATCGCCGAAGCGTTCATCGAAATCTTCGCGACTAATTGCCTGGCTTCGACCTGATTCGGTGTACTTGTTGTAGTAGGTGATGGACTCGTCTCTAAGGTCAAATATTGCCGCCCGTAGCTGACTTCCCGCTTTACCATTGGCGAGCTTTTCCATTGTCTCTATTTGCCTGGCGGTGAGAGGTTTGCCATTAACATCCCCGCCGGCAATGGCCAGCTGGTCTCCTTTCAACACCAACTCAAAATCCACGCCCGTCAGCGACGGATCGTCCTTGACCAGAAGTTCCTTGAATCTCTCGTGAGCGTCATAAAGATTCGACGAATTATCAGTCATGTTCACTCTGGCGTTGTAGCGCTCCTCGGCGACCATCGTTTCCATTTTTAATACGATAGCGCTCATGTTGGTGCCGGATGTCACCACAATGCCCTGGCTGTCTTGACGGGTCATGTAGTCATACACCAGCAGCGCGTCCGGCACATTCTGGAGATTATCGAGGTAGTCCGTATTAAACTTTCTGAAAATCAGCCCGCCGTCGGCACTCGCAACTTCCTTGAATGCTTCATCAAACTCAGCTTCGCCCTCTAAAAGACGCCCCGGATCGTCCACCCAGACATCCCGATTAGCCGTAGCCTCCCGTTCCGCCTGACTCAGATATTGACCCATCAGCGAAAGCGAAACCTGGTCCTTTGCTGAAATATTTTCGCTAAAGCCTTTTTCTAACCCATAAACCTCATAAATCGACACCCCGGCAACCGGTGCAGACCCGTTGCCGGCGCTCGATATCTTCACAATAGCGGAATCAGGGGTTCGAGTTTGATGTGAAACCTGACTACCTATCTGCGAACTCGTAATTGTTATCGGACCCACCATGCCCTCCTTGCGTGCTTCATACTCATCAGCCAACTCGGCCCCTGAGCCCGCTGTCATGCTGCATATAACAACCACTATCGGCAGAGTTACTGAAAACTTTAGGGTACGGGAACGGTATGAACTTCTCGTTATATGACCGTCGATCACGGCACCATAGAACCCCGCCAACCCAATGGCACGGAATCAGTGACCTGGCAATTCATGGGGGCGCAGGTCGAACAACAGGACTTCCGCGCTTTTTCCGGCGCTTAAATCAATTTCTCCCACGTTGCGCAGACGGGCTCCATCGCCGGCGACCAGGTTCTCGCCGTTTACCTTGAGCTCCCCGCGCGCCACGTGGATATAAGCAAAGCGCGGGGCCGGCAGCGCAAATCGTTGCTGTTCAGGACCGTCGAAGAGCCCGGCATAAACCCGTACATCCTGATGAACCGAGAGCGAGCCTTCGGCGCCGTCCGGAGAAATAATCAAACGTAACCGGCCGCGCTTCTGTGCTGCATCAAAATGCTGTTGCTGATAGCGAGGCTCACCGCCTTTGCGATCCGGCACAATCCAGATTTGCAGAAAATGCACCGGATCCTGTTGCGATGCGTTGAATTCGCTGTGCTTTACGCCGCGTCCAGCGCTCATCATCTGCACATCACCGGGGCGAATAATCGAACCGGTACCCATGGAATCTTTATGTTCCAGGGCGCCTTCCAGCACGTAGGAAAAAATCTCCATATCTCTGTGACTGTGAGTATCGAAGCCGCGCCCCTTGCGCACCCGGTCGTCGTTAATGACCAGCAGATCGGAAAATCCTACCTGTTCAGGGTTGTAATAGTTTCCAAAGGAAAAACTGTGCTGCGAGTACAACCAGCCAAAATTCGCAACGCCGCGCTCGGCGGAAGGTGTTATTTCCAGCATGTCATTCTCCTGCGTTTGACCATAGCGGGATATTCGCCCGCCTTCGGTCTGCATCAAAGGGCAAACTTATTTCTTGATCGCTTCAAGCGAGATGGTGATCGTCACGTCGTCACCGACATTCGGTGCATATTGACCCGCATTAAACTCGCTGCGCTTGATAACCGTCTTGGCGTTAGCGCCTATCGCGTCCTTGTCCAGCATCGGGTGGCGCATGCTGGCAAAGTGCGTGATGTCCAGCGTCACCGGCCTGGTAATGCCCTTGATGGTCAGGTTTCCCGTCACAGCAGCGGGCTTGTCGCCTTCAAAAATTACCTTGGACGACGTAAAAGTGGCTTTCGGAAAGCTTGCGGTATCGAGGAAATCCTTGGCCTGGATGTGTTCATTAAAAAGTTCAAAGCCGGTATTGACGGATGTCATGTCAATTTCGATATCGACTTTTCCGGTCCTTGCGACTGAGTCCAGCACAACGGTTCCGGTGGTTTTATCGAAGCGGCTGATTTGGGTCGACATGCCAAAGTGACTGTAGGAAAAGCTCGGAAAAGTATGGCCCCCGTCAATGACATAAGTCGCAGGCGCTGCAGTAGCCGTTATGGCCGTTCCCGCGAGCAATACCGCGGCAGACAATCTGGTCAGAATATTCATGGTGAACCCTGTAAGTTTGAGGTGGGTTGTGCGTGGCGAAAGGTATTTTCCGGCCATGGGTAGACTTTACCTCTTCTCATTGAATCGAAATAGTGGATAATTGCGAACAGTTAATTGACCAGGGAGTCAACAATGAACCGACTGGATGCGATGAATCTCTTCGTGAAAGTGGCTGAACTTGGCAGCTTCGCCGCGGCGGCCACGCAATTGGGCACAGCGCGCTCTGTGGTAACCCGCCAGATTGCGGCGCTGGAAGCACACCTCGGCGTCAAATTGATGATCCGCAGTACGCGTCGGTTATCGTTGACGACTGCCGGCAGTGCCTATCTGGAAAAATGCCGGGTGATACTTGACCTGGTGCATGAGGCCGAGGCCGGTGTAATGGAGGAACGATTGACACCCAGCGGTCAACTGCGCATCAGTCTGCCGCTCAGTTACGGACTGCGCAGTCTGATGCCGCTGCTGCTCGAATTCTCCCAGCGCTATGCAGAGATCAACCTGACGATTGATTTCAGCGACCGGCAGCAACACCTGATTGAAGAAGGTATCGATCTGTCTATCCGCGTTACCAGTCAGCTCGATGCGGGCGAAATCGTGCGACGTCTCGGCAGCAGCCGCCTGCTGACCGTCGCCGCGCCCCAGTATCTTGCCCGCCACGGGCGCCCGAAAACCCCCGGCGATCTCAGCGAATACGCATGTCTCGGTTATTCAGGCCGGATAAAAAATGGCCCCTGGCTTTTCAAAGTGGACGGCAAGCCGGAATCACATTATGTGCCCCTGCGATTGCAGGCCAACAATGGCGATGCGCTGGCCGAAGCCGCCGCCGCAGGCATGGGTATTGCGATGCTGCCGGATTTTATCGTCACGCAATATCTGCAAGACGGGAGACTGGAAACGCTGCTGGACGCCTATGAACCCGACAATCTTGGTATTTATGCAGTGCTGCCCAGCAACCGCTACCTGCCCCACCGCGTCCGGGTGTTGATTGATTTTTTATCGAACAAACTCGCGACTCCCGTGTAGACCATGAACCGAAACAGGACCTGTCAAAAGCGCCGGAAAAGGCCAAGGCTGACTTCCCGGGTAAATTCCCCTGCTGATTCCGCGTCCACTGCCAATCGCATTTCCCAGTCCGGGCCAAAGCTGTAGCGGGTCAACAGTGACGCCCGCCAAAGGCGCTCACCGTTGTGGACGTCAAAATCCCGTGCAACAGCCAGCTGCATTGCCCAGCGAGGTGACGCGTTGAAAATGTACCCGAGTGACGGGCGCAGGATGACCGCATCCTCACGAGTCATGTATTCGGCGAATAATTTCGCGTGCAATTGCCCGGTATCGCCTGCGGCGAGCGTCCGCCCAAAGCCGTAGTTTGCGTAACCCGTGGTGCAGTCCTGGCAATCCAGACGCTGTTGCTTAATCCCCAGTGCCAAGTCCCAGGAGAACCAGCTTTGTCCGGGCAGATCGAAGGGGTGCAGCGTGTGTTTGCTCGCCCGTACCAGATCCAGATGGTGGACATAGGTCGTTGAGTCTTCAGTCAGACCCAGCCGTCCGTCCATCACGATCAGCGATGATCCTTCCAGGGTGTTATTACCAATTTCGTCGTAATGGAATGCAGAGAAACTGAGCTGGACGTTGGCACCGGATCCAGTGGCATCCCCCACTCCCACGCCGATGCGGCTCGGCCTGCTGCCATCGGCGGGCGAGCGCCGCACGGGCACTGTCAAAACTTGCTTGCGCGGTGGGTAACTCAGGCGATCGCGGAGCAGTTGGTTGCGCAAATGCTGGAAGTGATCGCCCTCGCCTTCTTTGGCGTTGACGGTTTTATACTGATAAAAACTGATGAGCGCGTTTAGCATATCTGCGCGCTCAAGGTCACTGAGCCCATCAGGCAGCTCGGCTTTCCCGTCGGTCGCAATAAATTCCAGTGACGCTTCCCGCGCAGTGGGTTCGAGCTGCAAAAACGCCTGGTACAGAAGCCGCTCATCCGATGCAATATACTTAGCGTCGCCAAGGATTGAGCGGTTCTCCTTCTGTTCAATTGCCTTGAGTCTGTGAAAGAGTTCCACCGGCACATACCAGGTGCGGAAGCCGGACGTTAAATCCCGATCCAGCGCCAGCTCGATCAGCTCGGCAAGTCGATAAGCACAGTTTTCTTCAAGAAAATAATACTGAAATTTCTTTCCCACAATCTCGAACAGGTGATAGACAATCAACTGCTGCTGAAAGTCAGACAGCGCCAATTCGTACTCCCACATATCGCGCAGCTCTGTTCGCGAATAAGTCTGGTCCTGTGAGTAATATTCCCGGTCTGAAAAGCCGGCCAGATACCCGCCAAACAAGCCCCTCACTATATAGACCGGAGCCAGCTCGTTGGCGGGCACCAAGGCACCGAAATTGATACCCATGTCCAGAAGGCCAAGACGTCCGGTACTGTCGGCGTTGTTAATCCGTAGCAATGAATGGCCAAATGTGGACGCGGGATTTCCGAAATACCCGCTCACCAGAATCAGACTGATCGACCGCAATTTTTCGGTTTTGGCCCAGGTATTCAAGCGGGTGCACTCGCCAAGACTTCGACCAAAATCAAAGTATTGACTCAACCAGAGGAATCGGGCTGGAAAGCGGCAGATGGCCGTAGCATCGTCCGGGTTGTTGAACGCAGTAAGGGTGGCGGCAAGTTCTCTCTCCGCCGAGCGATTGCCCCCAGCATCGAGAAAAAAGTCTGGTGAGAGAATTTCACTTTTTGTTTCGCCGGGCCTGAAATGCAGCAGGCGCCGCCAGGTCGGTGCGTCTTGCAGACGCAAATCGTTCTGCGCCGTTTCGACAAGCGCAGTCGTCGCCTGTGGTTCAGTAACGGCGTCAGCGGCAAAACTTAGCGCCGCAAGAAAACAAAAAACCCGGCTCAAGAGCCGGGCGACTGCATTTTCAAACAAGAACTTATCCGATAATCAATGGAATTCAACTCAGCGGGCAAGCGTGCGCAAACGAGGAGCTTAGAGTTTGCGTCATAGAACCGTACAGGCTACCGGCTTTTTGTTCGCGCGAGCTTGTGTCATAGCCTTCTTGAGCCGTCAGCACTGCCAGATCAGAACGCAGTGCATTGACGATATCAGCATGCGCCGCCGCATCGCAGCCCGCAGTATTCAGCAGAGCACTGATGTACTCACCCTGGCCGGCGGCCAGATCAGATTCAACAGAAGGATAGGCCTGATATATAAGAGCAGCGGCGCGCTCCTGGCCGCCTTTACAAGAGTCTTCAGAAGAGGCATTAGAGGAAATGGCAGTCGTGCCCAGATCCCAAGTCACGTTGGTCACCGCTGCAACCGCAGCGTTGGTAGGCGCAATCATGGCACCCAGACCGCAGTCGGTGTAGATGTCTGCGAATTCACGTGCATGACCGTTGATGGACATGCAGCCAAGAATGGCCATAGTGGCAAGTGTCAATTTCTTCATATAATTTCCCTGATTACTATAAATTTCTTAAGTAGGCACACAGTGCCGCCGGAATTATAGTACAGCTCAACTCGAAACCTGTAGACAAATCTGGACGGTTGGTGAAAAGCCATCGGCGTTGCTTTTGCGGCGTTAAACCAGACTAACAATGACCCTATCCCGCAGCCGAGTAGCTTTGAGTTATTCGGCAACCTGGAACGTGCACAAAACATAGTTTCATCAAAAACCGGTCAGAACTGCTCGCCGCCCTTTCCTATGCGAAGACGACGGTGGATCCTGCGACTTCGCGCAGGATGACGCGGTTAGGCAGTGAAGGGTGAGCGTAAGTTGTGAAATTCCTTCTCATCTTTTTTCAGATACGCGGCTGGCGCACTCGATTTACTTTCGCCAGCTACCTAATATTTGCACAATTTCGCGTCAACTACGTAGCGATAAAAGTCGTTCGGAACGCAACATAACTCGTCACTCGTCCGTATCAGTATTCTTTTCCGGTTTGAAACCAAGCCGGCGCACCTCATCAAAGATGGCTGCGCCATGCTTTGCCTGCTTTACGCTTATTTGGCTGGATCGGCTAGTAAGTTTGCCCAGGGAGAATGCAAGACTTCGTTGCCAAGGCTGGAGATTTCCCGTCTCCTTCGACCATTTGGAGATCTGGAACCATATTTCAGCAGGCACAGCTGTAACTTCATCAATCATGAGTTGCTCACCCTTATTAGGGGCGTTTAGACCCTGATTACCACTTTTTTGATTTACAGGACGAGATATATCAATAAGTTCATGTGCCAGCGCCGGGTCCATGCGGATATTCATGTCTTTAACCTTTTCCCAGCACTCCTTACGCTTGCACCACTCTGTAACGTTCTTTCCGTTGGGGGGGGAGGCAATGACGCGATATACCGCTATTGAAACATCGCGAATTGTCTGTTGAAGCGCTACGGATATATTCTGGCTCCTCCAGATTTTATCCAGGTCAATTCGCTGAGATGTGTGATTGGAAATATAGGCTATCGTATAAGCAACAATGTTCGCCTTGTACCCACCAAAATTTTGTTCGCGGACAATTCGGTCAGCTTTACTGAAGATAATTGCTTTAGCTACCAGATGTTCAAAATACCTGCCATCGACATCGACGCGTCCTCGCTCCTTAAGTCTGATTGTAAAATCATTAAAATTTTTCTGTGCACCAAGACTGACAATGTGCGGAAGCTGTATCCATGTATTTTCGTACTTCGCTAGATCTGTCTTTGTAAACTTCTGGTGAGTGGGAAACGTTGCATCAAACTGGCGTTTCCTCGCTGGCGTTCCCTCTCTAGCCTTCGCGTCGAGATATTGTCCTCTTGCCCGTTCGTAAAACCACTTGGACTGCCTGCTGGAGCCGTCAATCGCAGGCGCCCAGGTTGTCCGGGAGAGACCTTCAATTTCTACATGGAATGGGTCGTTTGCGTAGAAGTCAGCATCGTTAACTTTGTTCTGGCTGTTGGCAAACCGTGAGATGAGTGGAACGATATCCTCAAGATGCTCTTCCGGGATTACCGATATTTTTGCCTGAACAAAAATTCCCTGCAGATCAGCCTTGTCTTTCTTGGCAGTGTAGTAAAGCGAGGCTGTGGTCTGACCGCCATTTACAATCTGCAGATTGCGGATCTTCGCAATCGACAGTCCGCTCTCTTTGTCAAACTCGATGTCATCAGCGGTTGCTGAAACACCATTATTGTAAGCGAAGAAGCGATGAGGTTCTTTAATGATAGTATTGCGGATTCCTTTGTTTACGCTACCTCTAGCTTGTAGAAATGATCTGACGTTTCTTTCAAGCAAACGTGGTCCATATTTTTCGTAAATGCTGGCAAGAATTTCTCCTGGAATGACAGCAAGGTAACCCTTGTAATCTGATTTAGGGTCAGCGAGAGAAAGACAGGGAATACTCTGACCAAATTCCTCACGAAAGTTAATTTCAATGGATTCGTATTTTTTTCCAGAACTGACAAGACGGTAAAGACGTGCAACATCCCACACGTTCAGAGAAACTGAAATGTCACCGTCATCGTCGAAGTGAAAGACATCCTGATTTACAATACCATCAGTCAATAAAAATATTCTGCAACTGACAAGACTGTCCTTGAGATCATACACTCTCTGAAAGGCGTCGTAACTTTCCGATGATTCTTCGAGTGTACGGTGCAACCCGGAAAGACCCTTTCGGAGACAGGATTCCGCCTGTCTAAAAGCTGTTTCGCACTGCGCCTTTGAAACAGTGACAGGGGGCACCTGCTGATTGAAAATTGATACAAATATGTCTAAGCAATCCTCATCCTGGTTTACGTTGTAACCGTTAAGCTGCATTCCTCTGGATTTATAGAAGCAGATGTTTATCTCTTCAATTTCACCGGCGTCGATGAGGTAATCTGCGACCGTTCGAGTGAACTGGTCTACCTTGAACCCGCCGTCATCCGGATCGTCTGTCCCTGTCAGTACTTCCTGCAGCAGGTCTTCACTAAACGAATTAAGCGCGTCCTTCTGGTTCATCCACAGGTCTCCCCGATTTCCAGTGAAATTTCTGAAGAGGGTACTTCATAGGTTCTACATTGTGCGACGGAGATGGAGTACTTCACGTCGCCGACGCCCAGGCGAATATCACTCTCACGAACTCTTGGAAAATTGCCTTTCACTATGAAAGCTGCAGACTCCCTGATCGAGTACCCAGTGGGGTCGTATTTTGCTCTGTGCGAGTCGACATAGCCCGCTTCGATCAGCAGATTATCAAACTCTGAGAGGGCACCCGGGTGAGGTATTAGAATGGCTCTGATGTCATCAATAAGGACCGGTAATGTATCAGCCCCACCTTCGATGAGCGCAACTGAAAGATAATAAAGGTAGAGCTTTTCAACGGTTGTTTCGTCAAGCTGCTGTTCACTGGCGATCTGAAGTTTCTGATGCTGTTTTGAGGCACATGTTTTCACCTCTACTGAGACGGCACCAAACTGGAAGTCATGCTGCCTGCTTCTGGGGCCGGTCCACGCGACCACCGCTCTCTCCAGACTGGCTGCAACAGGAAAAACATAATCTCTTAAGAATCGGAGCTCACCGTACAGACCACGCTGAGATTCTTCTGATAGACCTCCTTCTCCCAGCTTGTCAAAGAAAATCTGCCAGAGCCGGACTCGGGTAAAGAAACCTGCAATGACTTCCTTCCTTCTGGTGAGAGGATGAAGCTTGCTGAAAAGATCTTCCGTGATAGACGCAAATATGTCGTTATACCCAACGGCGCAGGATGAAAGTATCAGGCTCACGTGATCCGGCAGGATTTCATTCCCCGTAATCTGAACGGTAAAATCGAGTCCTCTCGAGACACCGATATCCGGCAGCGGCGCGCTGCTCTTTGGAACCTCAAGAATGAAGGTGCGCAGCATTCCCGGGGACTTTACACCAATGAACATTGGACATATCGCATCCAAACCGACCAGACGTTTGGCTGTGCCTGGCCCAGCTTTATGGCTCACAGATGCTTCAAGGTTAGTCCAAAGATCCTTAAACATCTTCTTCGTCATCTCCATAACGGTCAACCCAGTACTTGGTGTTTGCCTGGTACTCGACCGTGGTGCTCTTGTTGCTCACGGGGAAACTCATCGCCATGCCGATGATGGGCATGGCTGTGAACCGTTCTCCGCCTAGCTTCACCTCGCTGGAGTCCAGCGGGTAAATCAGCAGCAGGCCTCGCCGGGAGCTCCTTGTCTGGCGTATGAAGGGACCGCTGGGCGAAGTGGGCTTGGACTTGTACTTTGCGCCCGCCCCTGTCCTTGGCGTACCTCTTTCCCAGGCATTTACCGTAGCCGCTAGAGCTGCAGCAACCTGGGAATCAGTAAGGTCAATGTGTTGGTCCTCCGGGCTGATAATGTTGGCCTTCTTCAGTCTGTAAAGGTCATTTTCAGAATCGTCAGCATTACGCACTATCAGGCCGGTCAGATGTCCACCGACAGTGTGCTGGATTTTGGCAGTGCTGCTCGACATCAGGGCCACTGTCCATGAGATGAGCTCGTCAAAGTCGTTAACTTTCTCAATGTATTTGCTGATGAGCCCAGGGTCGGCTCCCCGCGAAAAGGGGTGAATCTTAAATCCGGTCAAGAGCGAGTGAATTTGATCGGAATTGACTTCGTTCCACAGATAATTATTTCTCTTTCTGCCGTCAAATGGCCCAAGTCCTTCGATCCACTTATCGACATGCAGGAAGTTATGTAGCTGCGTATCTTTCTTCTTATCAAAAACTGTTGTCTGAGCCAGGGTGTCGGAGAATGTAACCCGCATTTTTTTGCCGCTTCTGATCTTGTTGGCCGCAGTGATACTCAGGCCATTCGCATGTGTTCTGATTTTAAGTCCGTAGTCTTCAGGTGTCAGGCTGCTAAGCGCCATAAGCTTGAACTCACGCTTCAGCTCTTCAGTTGCGACCGCAATATGCTGATACCATCCATCAATTTCTTCAGTAGTATAAAGTCGGCACAAATCGAGATATCCGGGTCTGTATCCGAACCAGCGTCCCATCTGAAGCAGCGTGTCATAGTTTTTAGTCGGACGGGTATAGTAGCTGACGCTCAGTCCGTCGAGGGTAAGACCACGGGACAGCTTATCTCCGCCAATCGCGATAACATTCAGACCTTTCGGGTTTTCCGCATAGTCAAGAACACCTTCAGCCATGCCATTGATACCCCTGACTTGAATCTTCAGCGCGGCTTCTGACAGTTCTTTGGATACCTCACTCCACAGGATCGGGGTTATAAGCGGATCACCTATCCGCTTGATGATAGAAGCGGTGCTCACAACGAAATCTTTCTCCCAGAGATTTTCCAGCTCTGCTAAAAGCTCCTTCCATTGTGCTCCTGTATTGAATTCAAGAGACCTTTGAATGCAGACCAGTTCATTTTTTACCAGTTCAATAACCTTTCCCTGTACGTCATTTAATCTGGTCACATGAATCAGCATTGTGTTGTGAACATTCTTCTGCCCCCTGACCCGGCGGGCAGCGCAGGACAGAATAAACGTTCGGATTGCTTCAATCATCGTGTCAGGCAGGCCATCTACCGGAAGGTGTTTTTTATGCTTGGCAGGGAAATACTGCCCGGCATCTTCGGCGTGCCTGATGAGAGGAAGACTCTTGTCTTCGGAAGACAGGCCGTCGATGTTATCTGAAAGTCCGAAGACCTTCGTCGCCCCGATATAGTTACTCGGGGGATCGATGTAGTAGATAAAGCTTCGTGGGAAAAGATCCTCGCCGTACTCTGACCTTTCTCTCTCTTCATCCGGAGGAAGAATGAAGATATTGGCAAAAGGCGTGGCGGTATAACCGATGTATGAGCTCTGAGAAAACGTCTTCAGTATTTTCCTTATGGCCCGGTTAATGGCTGTAGGATCTCTCTCGGGGTCCTTCGTGTTTACTGATGCGTTATCAGCCTCGTCATCCAGCAGTAAAAGAGGAATGCCGTTGACGATTTTTTCACCGGTTTCTGGGTTGGTCTGGGATTGACCCTCAACCCAGCTGATAATGCGTTCGAGAACTGAGGTATTTTTCTTCACGACAAGCAGCAGGGGATTGCCACCAAGCTGAACGTTAGAACCGTTTCTGGCCCGAAAGTCTCCACCATGAGCGCTGTACGTAAGTGGCTGAACAATCAGTTGACCGTGATCTTCAATTTTTCCCACACCGATGCGGCTTCCGCTTTCGTGAAGCTTACCAAGTTCACTCTCAAAACCAAGGAATTCTGCATCAAGGCGGGACTGTGTTTGACTGCGCAAATCATTCGTCATGCCCGCCAGCACTATAACGAGCTTGTATCCCGCGTCCACCGCCTTGCAGATAAGTCCCGTATAGTTTGCTGTTTTGCCTGATTGTACATCGCCGACGACCATACCCCGCCGATCCCATGCTCCTGACTGCGTCGGGTTTCCAACGTCACCCAGGATATCATTTGTGACCACATCCAGCTTCCCGGTAACATCAGTAGACCAGCTCTTTTCTTCCTCGAGATACTGTTGATATCGCCTCCAGAAACCCCACTTGATTTCGGCTTTGCGCTCAGGAAGCCAATTCTTGTGTTTTTTGTCGCGCAAACTCGATGGATCTGGCTGCCAGACACTGACTTGGCTGTAAATCTCCCGGTAGAGCAGGTCGCGATCGACTTCGTCAACCATATCCGCCGATTCAAAAGCGTCGAGAAGCGCATTCAATTCTTTCAAAATTTTATCAGCGGTGACGGTTTCTTCTTTACGAAGCCTCTTCATGACCGTTGCCTTAACGTCCTCATATCCGTACTTGCTCATCTAAATACCTCCTTCGGGCTCTTCTCTAAAGGTTTCTATAAACTCGGAATTCTGAATGAATGGCTCCATCGTTGCGAGACGATCAAATATTTCCTCCCGACTGAATCCATGCTTCTGGAATGAACTGTACATCTTTTTCAGGAGAGGCCTTACCTCTGCGTATTTCGCACCCTCCAGCGGACTGCTCATCCTCTCTGGTTCTTCAGAGCTGGTAATGATGATGTGAGACGCAGGAATGGTCTCTTCCAGCAGCCGCAGAACGGGCTCGATTTTATCGCCCCCGAACTCGCGAAGGGAGGACTGAATAAGTGGGTGATCACGGTTTATCTCGTAGAAGTACTTTCCGTGTCTAATTTTCTGCTGCCAGAGAAAAACATGCTCTTGGGAGGACTTTCTCGCAATGACCTTTCCTCTGTGACGATATATCTGAACCGCCTGCTCTCGTGTCAGTTTGGCGATTCTTTTTAAATCGGAGCGGAGATAACCCGGAGGTTTGGCCCGAGACTTCTTTACGTCAATCTGCCACTCATCATCAATATTGTTAGGCAGGTCGATCTGGATTCTTGCAAGTTTGTGATGCTCTTCTTTCTGAAAGCCGAGTCCAAGCCATTCACCAGGAACGAGCAGGCGTTCATTTCGATAGACGTAGAAGCCCTGTTGAGCATTCCAGCCCTGGGGGCCTGCAGCCGCCCTGTGCTTGCTCTGTGTCAACTTTGACTGATGCGGCAGCACGTAAGGGGTAACGGTGAGACATGCGCCCCTGCAGAATAGCTTTTCAGAAGGGAGTTCCTGTGTTGACTTTTCCTTCCGCAGAAACGGGTCCCAAGCCTCTAGCTGGCGACCATTGATGAAGATATTGATACCATCCCGCTTTTCCAGATAGCGATGAAATACCATTGCAATGTGTACTTTAACTTCGTCAATGGCTTCGAGGAAGCGGTTGTAGGCATTATTGTCTTCCGTGCGTGCGGACCCAGTCACTCGATCCATTTCCTCCCAGAGAACAATTGTCCCCTGTTGTCCTATTTCTTCTCCTATTTCAAAAAGTCGATACTGATTGACCGCTTTAAGGAGACGCCACTTTCCAGACGCCTTGATGTAATCGAGATCCCAGCAGCGGGTGACACAGGCTGAACCCATAGATTTAGTGAGAACAGAAAGACGTCGGCACTGTGAAAAGGAAGCCGTCTTAAGTCCGAGTCCAAATCTGCCAAGATCGCTTGGCGCTCGTTCCTCCAGAGGACTTCTTGACCCCGGCCTCATGGCTTCTATCAGTTCGCCATCAGTCATTCCACTGCCATCATCTCTGATGGCAATAAAAGAATGAGCGCCGTCCCACTCAAACCTGATCCAGACATTTTTAGCGGCTGCAGAGATGCAATTATCAACAAGGTCTGCAATGGCAGTTCGCAAACTGTATCCGAAAGCCCTCAGCGACTCGACGAGCGCTGAGGGCTCAGGCTCTGCAACGTCGTATTCATCCGGCGATGGCTCCGTTATCGGACCTTGTTTCACTTTCACCCAGAAATCCTCTCAACAGATTCTCAATTGTTTCGCTGCTTTTCGTTTCGCACTCCCAAATGGTGAAATACCTCCACCCGAGTTCCGCAAGCTGCTTCTTAACTTTTTCGTCTCTGCGAACATTTGCTTCAAATTTTTCCTCCCAGAAGTCCACTCTGGATTTTGGAAAATAGGCAAATTTGCAACCGGGATGTCTATGCCAGAAGCAGCCATGAACAAATATAGCAGCTCTATATCTCCGCAGTGTAATGTCTGGCTTTCCAGGTACGGTTGAGCTGTGCAATCGGTATCGGTATCCCATTCGAAATAAGACCTTTCGCACCGCCAGTTCTGGAGTGGTATCCCGAGATTTTATACGGGACATATTCCAGCTCCGCTTCTGACTGCTCACCCTGTCTGTCATTCTCAGTCCTTAATTCTTTTTAGCACACCCCTTACTATAGCTGCAATTTTCAGAGCGAGGTATGCTGGAACAGCGTTCCCGACCTGATGATACTGTTCGGTTCTCGGCCCCTCAAAGAAGTAGTTATCCGGAAATGTTTGCAGTCTCGCGGCTTCTCTTACCGTAAGGCTGCGACATTGAGCCGGATCATAATGTATGAAGTAATGACCATCTTTCGAGATATGGGACGTTACTGTGGTTGCTGGCTTTTCCGCAAGCTGCACCCTGAAGCGGTCATTGAACATCCCGCCACTAACACCGATCTTCACATTCTTATGCATGGGCAGAAGCAAAGGCGGGAAGTTGGCCAGCACTGGTGATACTTTGAATTTTTTGGCATAGGAGGCAGCAAATAGATACCGGTAAAGATCATCTTTCATGTGCGCACGTGCATCATGATGTGTCAGACTCTCCAGCCGTTCATCTTCATACCAACTTGTCATCGCGCCTGGTGCCGAGTATCGTGTCGAATACTTCTGAGATGGGAGTCGGTAGTCTGGAGAAACATACTTCTCCATGATCTCGGGCAGTGTATAGCCTGAATCGATTGGCATTCTGTACCAGGGTTCAGCGCTCGCGGATCGAATGATCTGCTGCCATCGTTCCGTACTGTCGACATCCTTTGTCACGCCGCTTCTTAGACGCGGCAGCCCACCAATTATTTCCCGTACACCTGGGGCATTCTGTTTTTTTAGAATCTCTGGAGTTATTTTTATGTCACTTCGAATGCCGACTATAAAAATTCGGTGCCGCGCCTGAGGGATACCGTATTCTTCTGCCCGGACAAGAAATGCTGCCGGATCGGAATCCGTGCCGAATTCGCCTCTCTCACTTAAGGAATAAAGACGATACTCCAGTCCATTTTCGCCTCTCCCAATAGCTGATCTAGGATGCCTCAAGTCACACAGGATATTCTGAATTACCGACTCGCCCTTTACGCTTGCCGAAAGCAGTCCTTTGACATTTTCCATTACAAATACAGGTGGTTTATGGTCGACGATGATTTTTAAATACTCCCGATACAGGAAGTGCCTTTTATCGTCCTCAAAGTCAGGTGAACCGCTCATTCTGGAACGACCGACGAGCGAGTAAGCCTGGCACGGAGGACCTCCAATCAAAGCCCATTTTTTGGTGCTGCCCAATCGAGAATTAATAATACGCTGCACAACGCTATGGTTCTCTTCACCCAGAGAAATGCAAATCGCTGAATTTTCCGCGCACCTCCATTTCTCTAAATACCGTTTTATGAGCTCTTCTTTAGGGATCTTTCCACTTATATATTGATAGTACTCTTTCGGGGCTTTACCACGCCCGAATGAGCGAAAGAAATGCCGAAGCAAAAGTGTTTTGTGAGCAAAACTGTTGTGCTCTATAGACACAATGCTATGAAACGACGATACGCCTTTACCGCTGTGAAGAGCGGAAAAGCCTTCTCCCAGCCCTCCGGGGCCAGCAAAGAGATCTACAATGGGGTAAGACTTCTTAGTCACACTATTTCCATACGAATCTATAAATTAATTTTATCAGTGGCTTGTGCCGTTTGATCTTTACCCGCTTCAGCGAAGACATCTGATGAAGATTCGGTCACTCCGGTCTTCCTTTGATGTGCTGTTCGACCCAGCTTTTATTGAACTAATTCTGAACCGCCAGTTGCTCTCCTACCATGAAGCCGGGAACTTCCCTTCAGCGGTCAACCGATAGTCCGACTTCTCAATGCGACAGAGCGTACGCAGATGTCTTCTTGCGGATTATATTATCTCAGACGTTACATACGCCTCTGCCACAAAGCTAGAGAGAATAGAGGAAATTATGTGGGTGGCCAATGAAAAACTTGCACATTATGCTCTGAAGTCACCCGAAAGTCGGATCTGATTACTAAACGGTTGAGGACCGACGGCTGGATTGACCGCCACGAGTAATCTTGCGAAACGTCTCAACGGCATCTGTGAGCGATGCCTGTTTCATAAAATCAATGACCATTAATGCGATGCGGTATGTTATCACCGCACAATCACGAATTAATCAGAGTGACCTTAATTAATGACGCCTTTGTGCTGCAATCTTTCCTTTCCTCACAGTGGCGTGCCCATGATTATTCCCCTCTGGTTCTTTCCGACTCTTTGTATTCCCTCACAGCCTGAGGGCTTCCACCACCAGGGACCGAGTCGAACTACATGAATGCACCTAAGGTAGGCAGTATCCTGGATGGAACATTCCGTGGCATGCGGATGAGGGCCATCATCATTTGACGAAATTGTTGTTTCACTTAGAACATACCGGCCCGTCTCAAGGGTAATAGTATCGACTCGTCATTGCGATTGGCCGCGCTGCCCGCATTAATTTTCATTGATTAGCCTTTCGAGATTGTGCAGCTCGGGTTAAAAAAAAATTGAATACGTTCTCTGTGACCTAGCGAGTTTCTGCTTCTTATCACGCGAAGCTACCGTGACAAACTGTCTTTATCTGTAACACGGAATTGAAATGCCACTCAGAAGCGTAGGAGTGAATATATTGAAAATCAATTTTCCAGAATTCCTCGGAATAAACCTATAAATCGTGCGAAGAAAATCAGACCATTCTGCCAGCCCTCAGGCCTCAACTGCATTCACGTGGTGGTTATATCGTTTGGTTACGGTTGCGGTCGCGGTTAATTACTTACTGTTTATTTGCGGTACCACGGGTTTTTCTGGGAAGCGGGCGAAGAGCAGCGCAAACGCTTCCGGAGTCCCCCTCCAAAAGAAAAAACTGAGCATAGGGTCACTTAGACTTTAGTCGACGGTTCCGGTATAGGCTTGCTGTCATCCGTAGAATGGGCCTTATAGTCCTTCTGGCTTCGAGTGATCGACCGGAAGATCCTCAAGAAAAATAAAAGTAGGATTCCATCATGTCCCGACTTCCGTTACGTCTGCTTCTGGCAGGGTTGCTGCTCACGCCGCTGTCTGCCTTGTCTGCGCCGGATCCGAATTTTCATATCTATCTGCTGTTCGGCCAATCGAATATGGAAGGCGCTGCCCGGCCAGCGGATCAGGATCGACAGACCAATCCCCGGGTCAGGGTTTTGCAAAGTGAAACCTGTCAGGGCGTTGGTCAGTATGGTGAGTGGCGCGTAGCGTCGCCGCCGCTGATTCGCTGCTCCGGCGGACTCGGTCCCGGTGATTATTTTGGCAAGACCATGGCGGACAATACTGATGACGCCATCACCATCGGTCTGGTTGGCGCCGCGTATCAGGGTCAGTCCATCAACTATTTTCTGAAAGACTGCGCGTCAAAAGGCACCTGTAACCCGGTCAATGGCAACGGGGCAACGCCTCAGGGAAATAACGGCGGTTATGCGTGGCTGCTGGATCTGGCCAGGCGCGCCCAGGAGGTGGGAGTGATCAAGGGTATCCTCCTGCATCAGGGTGAGACAGACACCGGGCAGTCTGACTGGGTAAATCGCGTCAACTCCATCGTGACGGATCTGCGCCGAGACCTGAACATCGGCGATGTGCCGTTGCTGGCCGGCGAAATGGTTCCCGGCGTGTGCTGCACCAGCCACAACCCCATCATCGCCCGGATTCCGCAGACGGTGTCCAATGGCCACGTAATTTCCGCCAATGGTCTGGGCTCTCAGGATCAGTACCACTTTAACGCCGAGAGTTACCGCGAGCTGGGCCGCCGTTATGCCGAGAAAATGCTGACCCTGGTGGATACCACATCAACCGATGGCACACCCCGGAGTTGCGGCACCGCGGATGGCTATCCCGTGTGCTGCAGTGTCAATTCTGATCCGGACGGCAATGGCATGGGTACGGAGAACGGCGAAGAGTGTCTGGTCACCGAAGACACACCCGGTTACACCCCTCCGAACAGCGCCGACATAGTTGCGGCCATTAATGTCGGCTCCACTCAGACGGCGTCCTTTGATGGCGTTTCCTATTCAGCGGACCGTAATTTCACCGGTGGGGAAGTAAATTCGACGGCCGATACCATTTCCGGTGGTAGCGCGCTTTTCCAGAGCGAGCGTTACGGGGATTTCACCTACGAAATTCCGGTGAACAACGGCAACTACGCAGTGGAGCTGAACCTGGTTGAGCTGTATTGGGAGAACACCGGTGCGCGGGCGGTCAGTATCGATGTTGAAGGCACCCAGGTATTGAACAATGCAGATATCTTTCAGCTGGCTGGACATGACACGGCCTATAACCCGGACGTCGTCAATGCGACCGTCAATGACGGCGGCCTGACTATCACCGTCACCAGTTCCATTGATAACGGTACCCTGAGCGGCATCGTCGTGCGTACTCGGGCGGCGTCCAGCTCCAGTTCGTCCAGCAGCTCGTCTTCTTCCAGCTCTTCAAGTTCGTCCAGCTCGTCGAGTTCATCCAGTGCCTCGTCGACGTCCTCCAGCGGTGACCCCGGCACGGGCGGCGGCAGTGCGGACTGGCTGTTTTTGCTGATGCTGGCCGGGGCCGTTACCGCCGGTCGCAGACTACGCTTTTACCGCTGATTGACACCCGCACTGCAAAGCCCCGAAAGGGGCTTTTTTTTTGAGCGCTCGGCACCTGTTTACGGGAGGGGTCGGACCACTTCGGCGTGACTGACGGGGTTGCGTTTGTTGCCGACATGACAGGGAAAGGTGTGAATTGTTACCGGCCAGCCCTGACTGAAGGCGGTGAGCAGTAACGGGTAGAGTTCATTGAAATTCTGGTTGGTGCGTTTGATGTCGAAGTCGGTTCCGCCACAGGCGCCAGTCACCGGTTTGCCCTCAGCGCGCAACGTAAGAACGACTTTGTCTGGCTCGGAGATCATCGCGGCAATTTCATTTGCTGCCACCCCGTTCACCGTCAACAGCAGCAGCGCTGCAAGGAAAGTTTTGCAAATTCTCGATTTCATCAGGCCCGATTTCTCACAGGTTGAAGTAAGGAAGGATTGCGTTTCAATTCAGTGCACCCGAGTCGCAGGTAACTGGATCGCCGGCAAAACCGGCGCGTAACTGAAGGGAATACTGACAGGCCCCCAGTCACTGGGTGGCCGGTTGAGCAGGCGCTCCCGTAACAAGGCCGCAATGTCGTCGTAATACCCGGCGATATTGAAAAACACGGCGACACTCAAATCCCCGTAAGGAATCTGGAGGGCAGCGGACCAGCTGCCGGCCATGTTGCCAAAGGTTAACAGATCACCGCTGGCGTGCCGGTCGTAGCTCACAAAGGCCGGCGCCGACGCTGCCAGGGCCGTGTAGTTTTCCAGCTGAATCCAGCGGGAATACGGCTCCTCCAGAGTTGCATACCAGGGCTCCCGGGCATAACCCCCGCGCTGTATCCGGCCCGGCAAACGTTCGCTGGCGATGTAGAAGTCGGCGGGATCTCCCGGCTTCACCAGCGTTTGCTGCAGCCAGGGTTCCAGATCGCCCGTCAGTGCGTGGATCAGATAGCGCAGCACCATGTAGCCGGTGCTGCTGTACTCTTCCCGCTTGCCCGGCCCGGATCGTAGAAACTGCCGGTACAGCCAGCTGATGTTGTCGTGCAGGTCCAGCGCCGCCAGATCGTCCCGGGCCGAGGCAGTCAGGATCGCTGCATGATGGCGGCGGGACAGGGAGGGCAAACCGCTGCGGTGCTCCAGCAGATGCCAGATGGTGATGTCGTTGGCGCGCGGGTCGCTGGGTTCCCGTGCCAGGGCCACGCCCATGCTTTTCAGCAGGGGAAAGACGGGGGTGGCGAGGGTGATTGCTTCACCGGTTGCCGGGTTGACCGGGTGCTCGTTGAGCAGGTGGAAGATCGCATCCCGCGTCACGGTCTTATCGTTACTGGCGAGCCGCAGAACCGCATCCGGGGGCATTGGGCGGGTGAATTCCTTGTCCATGTAACCAAAGCCCTGTGATATCACCAGCTCGTCCCCCCGGCGCACCGCCAGCACCCCGGCGGGAATGCCATGCAATTCCATATAGGATTTGACCAGCGCGGAAATGTCGTCCAGTGCCGGCACTTTGGTGAAGCCGCTTTGGGGCAGATTGGTCATGACTTTGCTGGTGGTGATGCCCAGGTCGAAAAATCCCGCTCCGGCGTCCGCCTCCACCACAACGGCCAGGTGGTTGTCGGCATCGGTACGCAGGGTGGCCCGGGCGGCGTCCGATATCCCCAGATAGCGGTAGCCGAAACTCGGGCTCAGGTCACGAACCGCCGCGACGCCGTTGATGTAGACGGTCACGGTGTGATCCCAGCGACCCCACAGGAGCAGCTCGTCCTTGGGTACATTGGCCGGCAGGCGGAAGTTCGTGCGCAACCACAGGCGCGAGCTGGCCCAGAGGGTGCCGCTGCGATCCCCGCGTGCCCGCCCGCTTTCGGGGCCGTAGAAACCGGCCTCGCCAGTCTCCCAACCGGGATCGGTTCCGATTCCGGTCAGCCAGTTGGCGGGTTTTTCAGCGGTGGAGTATTGCCAGCGGGCGCCCGGTTCCAGCACGAACCGGGCGGGTTTCAGGAATTGACCATCGTGGCGCGCACGGGGACTGGCGCAGGCCCCCAGCAGCATGATTACAGCGAGCCAGACCGCCAGCCTCACGCCGGTTTTAAGTGGTTCAGGCAGCCGCCCGCGCCAGGCGCCCCCGCTCGCCCTGTTCGCGATCGACGTAATGTCTGATCCGTTCCGCATTGATCTCGGCTCCAAACAGAAAAATGAACGCGCCGATATACATCCACAGGAGCGTGACGACGACCGCACCGAGGGCTCCGTACTCCTCGTTGTACTTGCCGAAGTTGGCGACGTAGAACGCAAAGGCCAGGGATGCGAGCACGAACAGGAACGCTGTGACGATGGCGCCGGGCATGAGTTCCTTCCAGTCCTGCTTCGTCCGGTCCGGGCCGAAGTTGTACAGCACCAGGCACATCCCGATCAAGACCAGCAGATAGACACTCCAACTGAGAGCCGTGGCCATGATCTCGGCCGGCTGGTTGGACAGAAACACACTCACCACGATGGGAACCACCACCACAGCTGAAACCGCCACAATAAATGCCACGATCGATAACAGGGTCAGTCCCAGTGTGATGATATTGAGCTTGATGAAACCCCGGCGCTCTTCCGCGTCATAGGCGATGCCCAAGGCTTCGGACAACGCTTTCATCGCCTTGTTCGCGCTCCAGAGCGATACCAGGATACCGATCACCAGGCCGAGTGCATGGCTGGAATTTTCCTGCCGGGCCAACACCTCCATGCGCTGGGAAAGAATGTCCATCACATCCGCCGGCACGACATTTCCCAGGGAGCTGATGTGACTCTGAATGGTCTGGGGATCGGCAATTAACCCGTAAATGGATATGGCGCTGGCCATGGCTGGAAAAATGGAAAGAAAAATGTAGAAAGCGACGCCGGCTGCAACCAGGGACAGGCTGTCGTCCCTGATGCGCTTGTGCAACCCGATGGCGGTTTTTTTAAGCTCTGTCATACCCCGTTCCTCGCTCTGGATCAATTTGCCTTTCACCGGATGGCTCACTCAATGAATTCCGGTAACAGAGGCAGCAAGAACGAGGCCATCCGGGGCTCTCGGATCAGGTTTGATCCGACGGCCCCGCCCGTGCTTCCAGAAGGATCACCGACTCTTCAGCCGAAGGTTCGTCGACGTCGCGACGGCTGCGCCACCGCTCTCCCAGGACGAGCATGCAGGGGGTGATCAGCAGCGTCAGGACCGTTGCAAAGGTCAGTCCGCCGGCGATGGCACTGGACAGCTGGGTCCACCACTGGGTCGACGGGGCGCCGAAGCCCAGGCTCGGCTCCAGCAGGTTGACGTTGACCGACAGCACCATCGGCATAAGCCCCAGCACGGTAGTGATCGATGTAAGCAGCACCGGCCGCAACCTCAGGCACCCGGTTTGATAGGCCGCCTCGACCGGGGGGACGCCTTCGGCCCGGATCCCATTGTAGGTGTCGATCAAAACGATGTTGTTGTTCACCACGATGCCCGCCAGGCCGATAATCCCCATGCCCACCATCACTATCCCGAACGGCTGGGCATTGACCATCAGCCCCAGCAACACGCCAGCGGTGGAAAAGACAATGGCGGACATGATCAGGAAGGTCTGGTACCAGCTGTTGAACTGCACCAGCAGAATCATCGTCATCATGAAAATCGCGATGAAAAAGGCGGTCAGCAGGAAAGTTGCCGCTTCCTCCTGGTCGGCGCTCTCCCCCGCCGTGGTGACGCGCACGCCTTTGGGTATTTCCACTCCACTGGCGAGCAAGGTCTTCAGGCGCTCGGTGACCTGGTGACCCTCAGCCAGATCCGCCTTGATGGTGACTCCGCGATTGCCATCCACCCGGTTGAGGACACTGGTTTTGGGCCCCGGCACGACGTTCACGAAGTTACTCAGGGGAACCTGACCCCGCGGCGTATTCACGGTCAGTCGCGACATCTGTTCCAGCGAGCGCCAGCTTTCGGGGAAACGCACGCGGATGTCCACTTCGTCGCTGGCATATTCGGGCCGGTATTTGGCTAGCAGCAAGCCGTTGGTGACCATCTGCACCGCGTTACCAACCGTGGTGACGTCCGCGCCAAAACGCGCCGCCGCCGCCCGGTCCACCAGCACCCGCCATTCGACGCCCGGCAGGCTGCGGTTGTCCTCGATATCGATAAAACCGCCGAGTTCCTGCATTTTTTCAATCAACCGGTTAACCGCCAGTTCAGTCTGCTCCGGCTCATCGCCACTGACTTCAAGCTCCACGGGTTTACCGTCGGCCGGGCCACCCTCCTGTTGCCTGAATTCGAGAATGATGCCGGGCAGGTCCGCCGTCAGCTGGCGCATTTCTTCCAGGATCACACTCGCCCGGCGCCGCTCATGCCAGTCGGTGAACTGGAACTGCAGCGTCCCCACGACATCCGGCGGCATCTCGCCCGTGGCCGCCACCATGGATCGGGCATAGAGCGCCTTGACCTCTGACAGCCCCAGCAGACGGCTCTCCACGGTTTGCAGCAGCTTGTCCCGCTCATAAATGGACAGATCGCCACGGGCCCGGACCCAGACCTGGGCCGACTCGGGCTCGATGGCGGGGAAAAACTCCAGGCCGCGATTGAACTGGGCATACGAGATGAATATCAGCATCATGGACGCCAGCAGTGCAAGCAGCGACTTGCCCGGATGGCGCAGACACAGCGCCAGCACTTTCGCGTAGGCGGCCCCCGCCTTGCTCGGATTTACCGGATGGGGTTCAAATGCCTTTTTCCGCATGGCGCCCAGGGTCGGCAAAAACACCAGTGCCATCAGCAGCGATGCCAGCAGACACAGCACCACCGTGGCTGGCAGATACTTCATGAACTGCCCCACCACGCCCGGCCAGAACAGCAACGGCAGAAACACTGCAATCGTGGTGGCCGTGGATGCGATGACTGGCCAGGCCATACGGCTGGCGGCCTCACCCCACGCATCTTTGGGCAATTTGCCCTCGGCCAGGTGCCGGTCCGCGAGTTCACAGACCACAATAGCGCTGTCCACCAGCATTCCCGCCACCAGAATCAGGGCAAACAATACGATGATGTTCATCGTGTAGCCGATCATCCAGATGGCCAGAATCCCCGTCAGAAAGGCGCCGGGGATCGTCACGCCCACCAGGATTGCCGAGCGCACTCCCATGGTGGCGATGATCAGGATCAGCACCAGCACCACCGCCGCCAGGACGTTATTGAGCAGGTCCGACAACATGCTTTCGACTTCCTGGGACTGATCCATGATGTAGGTGACTTCTACCCCCGACGGAAACAGTGCTTCTGCCTGCTCGACCAGTTTTCGGGTCTGGTCGATGGTCTCGATGATGTTGGCTCCGGAGCGCTTTTTGACTTCCAGCACCACTGCCGGCTGGCCATTGATGCGGGCAAAACCGGCGGGGTCCTTGAAGCTGCGGTTGATGGAGGCAACGTCCGCAAAGGTGACGACGGTATCGCCATCGACCTTGATGGGCATGGACAGAACGTCCTCCAGATCCTCGATGACACCGGGCACCTTGATCGACATCCGGCCCACTCCGGTGTCCAGACTGCCGGCGGCTACCAACCGGTTGTTGCTGGACACCAGGTTGAACAGCTGCATGTAATCCAGACCATAGCCGCCGAGAACCTGGGGGTCGACCACGATTTCCAGCAGATCCTCCCGGTCACCACCGATGTCCACTTCCAGCACTTCCGGGATGGCTTCGATGTTCTCCTGCAACTGGCGGGCGAGATACACCAGCTCGCTCTGGGACACCGGCCCCGAAAGACCGATGGACAGAACCGGAAAAAGTGCAACGTTGATTTCGTTGACCGTGGGCTCGTCCGCTTCGCCGGGCAGATGGCTGCGGGCGTCATCGACTTTGACGCGCACGTCCTGAAGCGCCAGGTCCGCATCGAAGCCGGCATCAAACTCCAGCATGACCGAGGCGTGTCCCTCGCTCGCAACCGAGGTCATTTTCCGGATGCCTTCGAGCGATCGCAGCTCATGTTCCATGGGGCGAACCAGCAAACGTTCGGCGTCTTCCGGGCTGATGCCGTCCAGGGTCATGGACACGTACATCATCGGAATCGCGACATCCGGGTTGGCCTCTTTGGGGATGGTCACGTAGGCAAAAATGCCGCCGATGCAGAGAAACAGCAAGAGTGCGCGGGTGGCGCGGCCGCGATCAATGGCGGCATGGATCAGCGCTCTCATTCACTGGCTCCCGCTACCCGGACCTGCTGACCGTGGCGGACAAAGCCGGCACCGAGGGTGATCACGCGAACCCGCTCCGGCAGCCCCGTCAACACCGCACCGTCATTATCGATGGCGGCAACTTTCACGGGGTGAAAGATGGCGGTGTTCTGCTCATCCAGAATGAACACACCGAGCTGACCGGCCTTGTCGAGACTCAACAGTGCCGGCGACAGGCGATGGGCCATGATTTGCGGCAACTGGATGTGCAGGGTGGCGCTGGCGCCAGCGACCCGCCATTGCTCGGGATTGCTGGCGACCAGCTCAATGTAGAAACTGCGGGTGGCCGGATCCGCCGACAGACTGATGAACCGGACTTCTCCCGGCAATTGACGTCCGTCAAGCAGGTTCAGAACCACGGGATTGCCCACCGTAACCCGCCCGACTTCCTGCTGAGGCAGCTGGGCGGTCACCTTCAGTTGCCGCACATCGACCAGATCCATCAGCACGGTTCCGGATTGCACCAGTTCGCCCACCTCCACATAACGGCGATCCACTACCGCGTCAAAAGGCGCCTGGGGCTGGTTGTGGGTCACGCCGAGCTTCGCGCTGGCAAGCTCCGCCTCAGCCCGCGCCAGTTCGCTTTCCAGGCGGACAATTTCCGTATCGGGTACAAACTGCGACGCCTGCAGCTTGCGGGCACTGTCCAGTTCATTGCGTTGCAGGCGCACACTTGCCTGGGCCTGAGCCAGTAACTGGCTTCTGCCTTCGTCGGTCAGTTGCAACAGCGGTTCGCCGGCTTTCACCAGATCACCCTGCTGCTTGAGCAGGCGCTCGACCCGCCCCGTCACCTGCGCCTGGATGCCGACTTTCTGGCTTGGCAGCAACTGCCCCTGCACCACCACCGTGCTCTCCTGGGGTTCGGCGTTGGACCAGCGCGCTTCAACCTGATGCAACCCGGTGGTGGGCCGCTGCTGCGGTGCAGGTGCCTCTTCCCGGGTCCGGTCCTTCTCGCCTGCCAGAAGCCAGATGGCGAGCACCAGGGACAAAATAATCGCCAGTTTTACGGGGGTCAGCTTTTTCAGAAAAGCCATGAGAATTCCTTTCGCAACTGAAGTAAACGGAACAGGAGGGCCAGCGGACCGGCACGCCCGAAAATAACGACAAACCTTGATTGAAATTGATAGAAGGTCCGGGAGCTGCATGCCCGCCGCAGCGTCGGGGAAAGTTTCGGAGTCCCGCCAGCGGGTTAAGTTCTGGCAAAACATCGAAAATAGACGCCGAAGCGAAGACACCGCTGCAGATTTTTCAAAATCCGCGAGGCCGTTTGCAAAACCTCGCCAGGGTATCCTCCGTGGGACGAACCTGATCAGCGCGCAATGATGAAGGCAGCGACCGTCGCGATCAATACTGCTTTGTGGCTAAAGAAACAAAAAATGAAAGGTCGCGAACAGGGCGCCGACGGCGCCGATCAGCCCCAGCAAAACCAGGAGTCCGTCGCGCACACTCAATCCCAGTCCCAGGATTGCGATGGCC
Source organism: uncultured Cellvibrionaceae bacterium (assembly GCA_964546435.1). GTDB lineage: Bacteria > Pseudomonadota > Gammaproteobacteria > Pseudomonadales > Cellvibrionaceae > CAYNST01. The sequence goes on along the minus strand of CAZJKJ010000006.1, from coordinate 30,309 downwards.
CCGGAGGGTATGGTGGAGGCCATGGGGATGACTTCCAGAGGGGGCATGGTGGCCGCAAGCACTATGCAAACAACGCCGATCAGACGCGCAGGCAGTGCGGAGGCGAGAAACTGGAGGCGGGGTTTGACGATCTTGTCCACCTTAGTGGTGAATGGCGTGAGTTTCTCCCGGGCTTTTTCGAACTTGCTCCGGCTGAAGCCACGATTTGCCAGCCAGCGTGGTATCCAGGGGGATTTGCGGCCAAATACCAGTTGCCCGGCGATCAGGACAATGGCAATGGCCAGCACGGTCGGCACCCCCGGGATGGACCCGGTGGGCAGCATTTCAATGAGCGCAGCCGACAGCAGCAGCGGGCCGTAGCCCCGGTCGCCAAAGGCCTCTACCATATCGCCAAAGGTGAGCTTTTTGCCTTCGGCTTTGTCGTCAATCTGCTCCAGCACCCCGGTCAGATTCAGCTCTTCGTTCATAACTTCGCTCTCTTTTTTGTGATATCGCTCACCCCTGGATATGGAAAGCAAAAGCTGTTCCGGTCATATGAAGGATGGCGATAGACAGAATCAATTGCCCTTTGCTTGCGCCGACCTTAATTCGCCAGCTACAAAGCTGGCTGATAACAATAACCACCTGAAGTATTCCAGACCGCGCATGGCTTCCCCGGAGCCTCCCGATAACCCGATCCAGGCATTCCGCATCTATGACGAGCACTGCAAGCATGAGTTTTCATCACCCCGTTGCCTTCTGGCTGGGCTGCATTTTCATTACTGGGGGGGTGCTTGCTCACGTTCCGATGTTTGTCCACGCCTCCCACATGAATTACCAGATGGTCGGAATGCCGATGGATACCACCATGCTGGTGGGTATGGGCCTGATTCCCCTGGGGCTGCTGCTGGCCTGGTATGGCCTGATGCCGCGCCTGGACTTGCTGCGGCAACAGGACCAGAGCGGCGCAATCCACTTTCATGTTGCCGACTCCAGCCCGCTTAACCGCGCCCACTGGACCCTTGTGGGTGCGCTGCTGGTGGCCGTGGCGGTGGATGTGATGAAACCGGCAACCCTCGGCTTTGTGATGCCGGGCATGACCCTGGAATATGCAATTTCGCAGACCGCGGCCGGAACTCTGGCGCTGGTCGCCCTGACCGGCACTGCCGTCGGTTCCGTCATGTGGGGGCGGATGGCGGATCTGCTGGGGCGGCGCTCGGCCATTCTCCTGTCCGCACTGATGTTTATCGGCACTGCCATCTGCGGCGCCATGCCCAGCTTCGAATGGAACCTGATCATGTGTTTTCTGATGGGCATGTCCGCCGGCGGGCTCCTGCCCATCACCTTCACCCTGATGGCTGAGATGATCCCCGCGGCGCACCGGGGGTGGTTGCTGGTGGCGCTGGGGGGAGTGGGCACGTCCCTTGGGTATCTGATGGCCTCGGGTGCCGCGGCGATTATTGAACCGATGTTCAGCTGGCGGGTGCTGTGGATGCTCGGGCTGCCCACCGGTCTGCTGGTGATTTTCCTGAATCGGTTTATCCCCGAATCGCCCCGCTTTCTCGCGGGTGTGGGGCTGGCGACCCAGGCCCGGGCGGTGCTGGCGCGCTATAACGGCACCATCGATAACGATGTGACCCCCGAGGCGCACCACACCCCCGAACAGACGGATAAGCAAGAAGGCTTTCGGGACTTGATGCGCGGCGCCTACTCCGCGATATCGATAGGGCTCGTTGGCTCCGGCCTCGCCTGGGGTCTGGTCAATTTCGGCTTTCTGCTGTGGCTGCCCACAAATCTGCGGGCCATGGGAATGAGTGCGGAAGTGGCCAACGCGCTCCTGGCAAAATCAGGATTGCTGGCGCTGCCGGGCATTGCGGTGGTGATCTGGCTGTATCATCGCTGGAGCAGCATCAAGACACTGGTGCTGTTCAACCTGTTGACTGCACTGAGCCTGCTGCTGTTTCTCATCCTCGGCCTCACCGCCGTGCAATCGGTGGCCGCCATGACGGTAGCGACCGCCCTGTTGTTGATCAGTGCCAGCGGCATCATTGCGATGCTGATCCCCTACGCGGCCGAGATCTACCCCGTTCATCTGCGCGGCACGGGCGCGGGCATGGTGGCTGCCAGTTCGAAGACGGGGGGAATTCTGGGTGCGGTGTGTGGCGTGCTGGGCATGTTCGACAGCCTCGCCATGGCCGCCGCCATCATCGCCGTACCGCTGCTTCTGTGTGCGCACATGCTGTTGAAACACGGTATCGATACCCGCGGACGCCGGCTGGAGGACATCCACGGTGCCGTCCTGGAAAAAGCCGCCAAGCCCGGGGTGGAAGGCCAGTCGGCCACTTGAGTCAGCGGTGGAGTTCGTCCAGAAAGTCCTGATGGGACGGTAAGGTGCGCACCATGCCCGCCAGGGTTTCGCGGGCCAGATTCAGCTGCGAACGGATGCGGTCACTGTCGACCTGACGTACCCGCGGGCCCGGCGCTTCGGGTCGCACGCCCATGCCTTCGAGCACCGCCTGCCAGCTGGTGTGACGAAACAGCTGGTCGCCGCGCTCGGGCAGGTGCCCGTGGGTGCGGAACAGCTCCACCCGCTCCAGCAGGGAATCCGGCGGCGTCATTTCGCTGCACCAGCGCCAGAAGGGTGTATCGCGCCGGCCCGTTGCCCAGTAATGCAGCACCACAAAATCGCGAACTTCCTCGAAATCCGCCGTCATGCAGCGGTTGTATTCCCGCTGCAGGCTCGGCTGGCAGTCCTTGTCCGGAAATACCCGCAGGAACAGCTCCAGCCCCCGGGCGATCAGGTGGATGGCGGTGGCTTCAAGCGGCTCGACAAACCCCGCCGCCAAACCCAGCGCCAAACAGTTTTTCGACCAGAACAGCTGGCGGTGACCGGTGGTGAAGGAAACCTGGGTGGGCTCGGTGATCCGTTGACCGGGCAGCGACCGCAGTAGCGTTGAACGGGCCGCGTCGTCACTGCAAAAACCACTGCCGTAGACATACCCGTGGCCTACTGCCTGGCGCAACGGAATGCTCCACATCCAGCCGGCGCGCTGGGCCCTGGCCAGGGTGTAGGGCGGAGGCGCCTCCGCCGGGGCGGTCTTGACCGCAATCGCCCGGTCACACACGAGATAGCGGGACCAGTCCACATACGGGGTACCCAGCGTCGTGCCCATCAGGCGGGCACCGAAGCCGGTGCAGTCGATAAAGAAATCTCCCTCGAGCAGGCGCCCGTCCACCAGCAACAAGCGCGTGATGAAGCCCTGGTCGTTCTGTTTGACTTCAGTGACCTGACCAATCGTGTGCTGCACGCCCCGCGCCTCCGCGTAACGCCGCAGATAGTCGGCCAGCTTGCGCGCATCCACATGCATCGCGTAGTTGGCGCCCCCGATGGGGGTGTCCCGGGCCTGATCGGGGTAGAAGAAGCGGCCGCTTTCTGCCATCACCTTGCTGGGAGAAAAATCCGCCAGCGCCCAGGTTTCCCCTTGAGCACAGGCGCTCAGCCAGCACTGATAGAAGTCGTGGCCGTCGATGGCGCCGCCCAGGCGACCGAACGGATGAAAGTAGCTGTCCCGGGCCTCACGCCAGTCGACAAAGCGGATGCCGAGTTTGAAGGTCGCGTCCGTCTCCCGCATGAAGTCCTGCTCGTCGATACCCAGCCGCCGCAGTAATCCCACAAACGGCGGCACCGTAGACTCGCCGAGCCCGATGGACCCCACTGTGGCGGACTCCACCAGTTCGATCTGCAAGGTTGCCGCCGCGAACTGGTGGCTCAGCAAGGCTGCAGCCAGCCAGCCCGCTGTCCCTCCACCGACAATGACGATTTTTTTGACGGGATTCATAAAGCGTTCTTCTACAGGGAATGCAATGAAGTTGCGACCGCGAGCAGCCCGACGGACAGTGTTTCTACCATTCTTTGTTGTCTACCAGCACCGCCGTGTCAAAATCCGCCAGCATGCCCCCCTTCCAGAACGTGTTGCAGCTCGCCATGATCGCGGTCCGCAAAGCCTCCACCGCGCCGTGACGCGGAAAGCTCGCACGCCAGGCCAGCACCAGAGTACGGCCAGGCGCCGGGTCGGCGAATGGCCGGGTTGCCAGCACATCCCCGGAATAAAACGTACAGCGCGCCGCCATGGCCGGCACCACCGTGAGGCCCAGCCCCGACGCGACCATGTGCCGCAGTGCATCCAGGGTTGCACCTTCGACCCGGAATGCGCCCGGTTCGGTACCGGCCTGCGGGTGCAACGATGGCAGGCAGGCGAGCACCTGCTCACGCAGATCGCACCCCGGCGCAGTCATCAGCACCAGCTCCTCCCGCAGGTCGTCGGGCGTCAACATCTCCCGGGATGCCAGCCGATGCCGCGCCGGCAGCAATACCACGAACGGCTCATGATGCAGAACCTGAACAACCACTTCTGGCGCGGCAAAGGGTTGCGCGGCGACGACGACGTCGAGATCGCCATTGCGCAGGCGCGTCATCAGGGAAGCGGCATCACTTTCTTCAACATACAACGGCATCTGCCGGGCAGTCCGCTGCAGTACCGGAATGCATCGGGGCAACAGATAGGGGGCAATTGAGGGCAATACGCCCAAAGCCAGGCGGCCAACTAACGGGTCCCGGCCCTGACGGGCGTCATCTTCGATGCGTGCAGCCTGCTCTAGCAGCAGGCGGGCGCCACTGATCACGCGCTCCCCTGCGGGCGTTGTCTTTACCCCGGCGGGCGTGCGCTCGAACAGTACCGCCCCCAGCTCCTTCTCCAGTTTCTTCACCCCGATACTCAGCGTCGGCTGGCTCACATGGCAGCGCTGGGCCGCACGGCCGAAATGCTTTTCCTCATCGAGCATGACGACATAACGAAGTTCAGTAATTGTCATAGGGAAGTTCGACGGTGAATGCAGGGGAGTCCGGTGAATGTCATGGCGCGCTCGTAGCGGTTTCTGGGAAAGTGGATTTATTGTACTCTCCCGCTGCTGTTCGAACACCCCGCCCCGTCCCGCCCGTTTACTGAAGGAGTCTCGAATGAAAGCCATATTCCTGCGCAACCCCGCCAGCCTCGACAATCTGCAGCTGCGGGAAATTCCACCACCGGCCGCCCCCGGTCGCGGCGAGATCCTGGTCCGCATTCATGCCAGCTCCCTCAATTTTCATGATTACGGTGTTGCAGTCGGTGCCGCACCCACCGCCAATGACCGCATCCCCCTGTCCGACGGCGCCGGCGTTGTCGAAGCGGTGGGCGCCGACGTGAGCGAATTTGCGGTGGGCGATCAGGTGGTGTCCACTTTCTTTCCCACCTGGCTGGATGGCCCTGCCCGGATCAGCAATTTCGCCACTACGCCGGGAGATGGCGTCGATGGCTATGCACGGGAACAGGTCGTGCTGCCAGCAACGGCATTCACCCATGCGCCTCGGGATTACAGCCACACCGAAGCCGCCACCCTGACGACTGCCGGCCTCACCGCCTGGCGGGCGCTGGTGGTTGAAGGTCAGTTGAAGGCGGGCGACACGGTGCTGACTCTGGGGACCGGGGGTGTTTCGATTTTCGCCCTCCAATTTGCCAAACTCATGGGCGCCCGGGTTATCGCGACCTCATCTTCGGATGAAAAGATTGGCAAACTGAAAACCCTCGGCGCCGACCACACCATCAATTACCGGACGGAACCTGACTGGGGCAAACGGGTGCTGGAACTGACGGGCGGTCGCGGGGTGGACCACGTCATCGAAGTGGGCGGCCCCGGCACCCTGCCCCAATCCTTCACCGCCGTGCGCACAGGCGGCCACATCTCCCTGATCGGTGTGCTTACCGGCGTTTCAGGCGAGATCCCCACCGTGAAACTGATGGCGAAACAGGCACGCCTGCAAGGCATTATCGTCGGTAGCCGCACCCATCAGCAGGAGATGATCCGCGCCATCGACGCGTCGGGAATGCGGCCGGTAATAGACAGCACGTTCCCGCTGGCAGAGATCGCCAACGCCTTTCGTCATGAAGAAACCGGACGGCATTTTGGCAAGATCTGTCTGGAGATTTAGCGCGGGCTGTTCCCGTTCCATCAGGGGGAGCCGGCATTCAGGGTTTCCAGCAGCTCTGCCAGAGCTGCTTTATCCAGACCGCGCACGTCCAGGACATACACGATCTGCAGCAGCAGGTCGGCCCCCATGATGCCGCGATTTATTTTGTTGCGCAGGTTGTCTGCGCTCTGCTGAACACCATATAGAGCCAGACGCTGGCTCAGGTCCTCGTACTTCATCTTGCGTTTGGACAGCTCCGATTTGAGCAGCCGGCTGACCAGTTCACGCCAGGCTGCAGAGGGGATGTTACCGTGCATAATCCTTCTCTTTGTAAAGAATCATTTACAAAGATCGCAAATGATTTTCAAATAGATAAATAAATGTCTTTACAGACACGACAAACCGGATAGTATAGGCGGCACGTCAGACTGTAAAGACGCAAACCGGAATCCACAGGAGGCACAATATGTCGTGGGAGTTGCCAGAAGTCGAAGCACTCTTGAATCAGCGAGATGGCTGGGCGGTTGCCAATGAAGGCGACTGCATTTGCATTACCAACGAAGATGGGCTCGATGCCTATCTTGCCATCAGCGGAGAACAGATCCTGGTGGAATCAATCCTGTTCCGCAAGAGTCAGGTCGTCAACCCCGCCGCTCTCAACGATACCATCCTGAAAACCCATCAGATCTTCCCCTTGACCACAGTGGCCATCACCACAGTTGAAGACGAGGAATATTACATGGCATTCGGTGCGCTTTCTTCCGGTACCGACGCCAACAGTATTCTGGTGGAAGTAGAGCTGCTGTTTACCAACATCTCCGGTTTCCTCGATGCATATGAAAGTTTCCTCAAACCAAAGGTAGGAGTAGCGCTATGAGCGTGTGGAAAAAACTGGTCACTGCCCTGAAGGGCGGCGTTAACGATGCAGCCGAATCGGTGGCTGACGGTCAGGCCCTGAGAATTCTGGATCAAGAAATGCGCGAAGCCAAAGACGAGCTCCAAAAAACCGACCACTCGCTGACCCAGATTATCGCCAAGCGCAAACTGTCGGAGCAGAAAATGGCGGGACTGGAAAAATCCATCGCCGAATATGAAGGCCATGCCCGCAACGCCGCGAGCAAAAGTGACCAGCAACTGGCGCTGGACTGTGCCAAAAAGGTGGCCGACCTGCGTGGGCAGCTGGATGCTGAAAAACAGTTTTGCGAGCAATTTTCGGCGTCGGAAAAAACCCTGCGGCAGAACATCAGCCGCGCCAAAGCCAATCTGCGACGGATGGAACAGCAGGTTGACATGGTCAAGGCGACGGAATCAGTGCAGAAAGCTCAAATCGCCGTCTCCTCTCGCCATATGGGCGCCAACGGCCGCATGAAAACCGCCGCTGAGTCCCTGACCCGGATGCAGGAACGTCAGCAACAGCGCAGTGCGGAACTGGAAGCGGCCGAAGAACTTGCGGCCGACGATTCCGGCACCGATCTGGAAACGCGGCTTGCCGCTGCCGGCATCAAGGGCGGTCAGTCCTCTGCCGATGACGAGCTGGCCCGCATCCTCGGTCAGAAATAACACTGGCGGAACCGCTGCAGTCGGGGTGCCTTGACTGCAGCATCCGCCGTGCCGGCCGTTCCCAGGACGGATAGTCTGACCGCACGCCGGACCGCTATGACGCTCTCCTGTTGATTGACGACCCGCCGCGCCCTGCCGCGGCCCACCGGAATCTGCCCGATGTTCAGAAAACTCTTTGGTCAACGACCAGCGACCCCCGCTGACACCAGCTTCCCCGCCGCCCCGGAAGTCATGGGTTTGCGGCTCGGCGGCGCCTTTGAACTGGATTCGCTGCGGCTGAAATTGCTGGAACCCCAGCTCGTGGTGAAGGATGTCGCCCCAACTCAGCTCATCCAGGCCGTGGGCGATGTACAGCTCGACGAATCCTCCTGGTTACTGCGTTTCTACACGGACGACGATGCGTTTTTGCAGATCCTGCTGACCGGCGGGCGCAGTGACGCACATATCACCGATGCCAAGCTCTGGCACTTTTATGACACTCAATCGGTTGGCAGCGACGCAGACTGGCGTAAACTGCTCGAGGAAAAAATCAGCCAGCCTTCCATTGAGCTGGAAGGGCACACTTATCAGCGGGTCTGGGAAAGTACCGGTTCCGCCGCGCCGCCGGTTGCCATGACCGAAACCACTCATAGTGGCGAAGGTCTGCCGGCGAGCACCGACCAGTTCGCCATGCTCTATCAGCGGGAGATCGGGGCGGAGCTGTTTGAATACGTGCTGTATGCCGCCGAAGAGAAAATCATTGATGAGCGGGTTGATCGCTGCCTGGTCATCAGCACCGGCATGGATCTGGGCTCGGCCGATTTTACCGTCACCTGACAGGGACTCTGAGCCCTGCCGTTTTAATTGCACCACACAGGACACAACATGGAACATTTGATTGCTTCACTGACCGGGTTGATGAATTTTTCCCTCTATTTTTTCGTATCGCTGGTCCTGTTGCTGACATTCAAATACGTTTACACGCTGATTACGCCCCATGATGAGTGGAAGCTGGTCAAGGAACAGAAAAACACCTCCGCCGCCCTCGGGCTGGCCGGTGCCATCATCGGTTTTGCCCTCGCTCTGGGCAGTGCGGCGTCTCATTCGGTGTCGCTGCCGGATTTCGTGATCTGGGCCGTGGTCGCCCTCGTCGCCCAGACTCTGGCGTTCGCGCTGGTGCGTTTCATCCTCATGCCGCGCCTGGTGCAGCGTATCGAAGACAATGAAATACCTGCGGGCATCATTCTCGGTGGCACTTCGGTAGCGGTCGGCATTCTTAATGCCGCCTGCATGACGTATTAGGAGGAGGCCCAATGAAACGCTCCAGATCCATCAACATCCACAGCATGCGCCAGTTCGCCTGGCAGCGCGTCCCGGTCAAACCCCTGGCACTGGCGGTGGCGGCAGCGACGCTGTTCGGCTGCAGTTCGCGGGATCCGGCTCTGGCCTATGAATCCGTGGCCCAGTGTCTGGCGGAAAATCCCGATCTCGACATTGAATGCCGGGCCGCCTTTCAGAAAGCGCGGGACGAGGCGGCGAAAGCCGGGCCGAAGTATCAGTCCAAAGCCGATTGCGAGGCCGAATTCGGCGCCGAAAACTGCGTCGCCGCGCAACCGGCCAGTCAGCCTCAGCAGCCACAACAGCAGCAAAGCCAGAGCTGGTTCATGCCCGCGATGGCGGGATTCATGCTCGGACGCGCGCTGGATGGGGGTGGCTATCGATCTGCGCCACTGTACTCGTCCACCAACCGCAATTCGCCCTTTTATGGCCAATGGACGGGCGTGGACGGTAAAACCTATGGAAGTCGCGGGAACCGCAGTCTGCAGGTGGGCAAGGACGCGTTCAAACCCAAGCCCGCGGTTACCCGCACCATCTCCCGGGGCGGTTTCGGCTCCACGGTGGCCGCAAAATCCAACTGGGGTGGCAACCGCGGCAGTCGCAGCGGCGGCTGGGGCGGCTAGTGCGGCGACTCCCTAACGCGGAGCGCCCCCACTGGCGCGCGCAGGCCCGGGAATTCGGCTTCGGGTTTCACACCCTTTATGGCGAACCCTATTGGGACGAAAGCGTCTATTACGCATTCACCCTGCAGCAGATCGAGCGGGACCTGGAAGACCCCACCGCCGAACTGCACCAGATGTGCCTCGCCGCCGTAGACACTGCGGTGCGCGACGAATTCTGGTTGCGGCGCTTCTGCATCCCGGAAGCGCAATGGGACCTGGTGCACCGATCATGGCAGCAACGGGACCCCAGCCTCTATTCGCGCCTGGATCTGGTCTACACCGGCCAGGGTCCGGCAAAGCTGCTGGAGAATAACGCCGACACCCCCACCAGCCTGTTTGAAACCGGCTTCTGGCAATGGCTGTGGCTGGAGGATCATATTCGCGCCGGCACCCTGCCCGCCAACGCGGACCAGTTCAATTCCCTGCAGGACAAACTGGTGGCCTGGTTCGCCCGCTATCTGGCCGGTGACCGGCCCCAGCCCCTGTATTTCGCGTGCTGCCGGGATTCCGTGGAAGACCGGGGCACGGTGCAGTACCTGCAGGACTGTGCCAGTTCGGCGGGCCTCGACAACCGGTTCATTTTTGTGGAAGACCTGGGTCAGGGAGAAGGCGGCGAGCTGACGGACCTGCAGGACCGGATTATTCGCGCGATGTTCAAGCTCTATCCCTGGGAGTTCATGTTTCGCGAAGATTACGCCGGCCTGCTGCAACGGGCTAACCTGACCTGGCTGGAGCCGCCCTGGAAAGCGTTGCTGTCCAACAAGGCACTGCTGCCCCTGCTCTGGACCCTGTACCCGGATCATCCCAACCTTTTGCCGGCCTACTTCAGTGACGACCCGTTGATCAGCACGCTGGGCTCCTATGTCCGCAAACCGATCTTTGCCCGTGAAGGGGCCAACGTCGATATTGTGATTGACGGGGAAACCGTGTTTTCATCACCGGGCCCCTATGGTGAAGAAGGATTCATTTATCAGGCGTATACACCCCTGCCTCAATTTGACGGTCGCCACGCGCTGGTCGGCAGCTGGCTCGTCGATGATCAACCGGCAGGTATTTCCGTACGGGAAGACAGCCAGATGATCACGCAGGATCTTTCACGTTATGTCCCTCATGTGATCCTGTAGCGGCGCTATTGCTACGCCGGACACGACTCACAGCGGCAGACGTAAACCCAATCAGCAAACGAGGTAACGCATGAACGAACCCGTCGCCACCGTCTTCGGCGGCACCGGCTTTCTCGGCAGATACGTCGTCGCTGCCCTGCTGCGCAAGGGCTATCAGGTGCGGGTGGCCAGCCGCCATCCGGTCCCGACAACCGACAGTCGCGTGCAGAATCTGGTGGTGGATATCCGCGATGCGGCCGCGGTACAGAAAGCCGTCGCCGGCGCCCGGGGGGTGGTTAACGCGGTATCCCTGTTCGTCGAGAAAGATTCCCTGACCTTCGACGCCATCCATGTCGAAGCAGCGGCCCAGGTGGCCCGCTTTGCCATGGAAGCGGGAGCGTCCCGCATGCTCCACATTTCCGGCATCGGGGTGGATGAACACTCGCCCTCCGCCTTCATCAATGCGCGTGCCCGGGGCGAACAGGCGGTGCAGGAACAATATCCCGGCGCGATCATCGTGCGGCCCAGCGTGATGTTCGGCCCCCACGATGCCTTCCTGTCTTCGCTGGTGGCCATCTCACGCGCACCGGTCATACCACTGTTCGGGAGTGGTACCACGCGCCTGCAACCGGTATATGTCGAGGACGTCGCGCGCGCCTGCGCCAGCATCCTAGTGTTTCCGCATTCCGGTCCATCCGTATTCGAACTGGGCGGCGCCAGAATATATACCTTTCGCGAAGCCGTCGAAGCGGTGCTGGCATACAAACAGCGCAAACGGCGCTTGATGCCGGTGTCCTTCGATACCTGGGAGAAGCTGGTGAAACCCATGCAATGGCTGCCCAACCCGCCCCTCACAGCCGACCAGCTGGTCCTGATGGCAACGGACAACATCGTCGGCGACGGCGTCCAGACCTTCGCCGACCTGCAGATTCAGCCGGAAAGCCTGGAAAGCGCCCTGCCCCGTTGCCTGCCGTGAAAGCTTGCGGGCATCCCGGTCAGTCCTCCCGCCGCGCCAACGGCTCCAGTGCAGGCCCTGACAGCACGCTGCCATCGACCGCAAAACGGCTGCCGTGACACGGGCAATCCCAGGTGGTATCGGCGGCATTCCAGGCGACCATGCATTTCATGTGCGGGCACACGGGCGACAGCACCGATAACTGGTTGTCATGTGAGCGATAGACCGCCAGCCGGTCACCATCCAGACTGACGATCCGGCCTTCACCGGGCGCCACCTGCTCCAGATGTTTCAGTCGCGCCGGGGTCAGATAATCCTTCACGAAGTGACTGGTGACGGAAATATTTTCTTTGGCCCATTGCGCCGCTGATTTCAGCGGCGTGAAGCGGCGCGGATTGAAAAGGTTGCCACCGCGGGCGTCGCGACCCTGGATCTGCTCGGCAATCAGGGTGCCGGCCAAGGTGCCCCAGGTCAGGCCGTCGGCGGAAAAGCCCGTCGCCACCCAGACATTGTCATGGCCGCTGTGACCTATATATGGCAACAGATCCGCTGACTTGAACTGCTGCGCGGCCCACTGCCAGGGAAAATCAGTCACGGCAAACCGTTCTCGAGCATAGTCTTTCAGGCGCTGATAATACCCGTCACCTTCGGAACCCTCTCCGGTCTTGTGTTTGCTGCCCACGGCGACCAGATAGTGCCGCCCCCGGAATTCATAGCTGCGCAGGGAGACCGAGTCGTTCTTGACCCAGCAACTGCCCGCCAGCTGCGCCGGGTCGGCGAGAATCCCGGCCACCCCGTATTCCAGAAAGGGTTCCAGTTCCGCCTGCAACAGACTCACGCCCAGCGGCGTGTGGGTGGCGAAAACCAGGTTTTGGGCACGGAACTCGGCATGGTCCGTGATGACCGAACCGGTGCTGGCATCAATCTGGCTGACCCCGCAGTTTTCGTAGATCTTCACCCCCAGATCGGCCGCCGCACGCGCCAGTCCGGTCACATAGCGGTAGGGATTGAACTGCGCCTGAGCATCTATGCGCAGTCCCGCGTGCACGGCAAACGACAGCCCCGGCACCGCCTTCACGCGCTCCACCCGCAGCCCGGCCGCGCGGCTGGCTTCGAATTCCGTTGCCAGTTTCCCTGCATGATGTTCCGGGCTTTCGCCGTCCTGACTTGCCGTCAGAAACAGCGGGCAGCGTCGGAACTGGCAATCGATGCCGTATTGCTGCACTCGCCGCTCGATGGTGTCGATGGCCGCCGTGCGCAGATCCACTACTTCGCGGGCAACCGACTCGTCCCACTTCTCCGCCACGGCGGCCAAGCCGCCGGAGACGGTGCTGTAAAGGTTGCCCGTCGATCGCCCGGTATCCCCTCCGCCCAGCGCCCGCGCCTCCAGCAACACCACCTGGATGCCGGCCTGTGCGAGATTGTATGCGGTGGTGACGCCGGTTATGCCCCCGCCGATCACGATGGTATCCACGACGTGCCGGCCGCGGGCTGCCGGATAGTCGGTGGAGTTTTTTTCAAATTGCCACAATGCGCTCATGATTTCGTTCCCGATTGGATTGGCGGCGAAGATTCCTCCGGTCCTGTTAGCTGCCTACGTCAAATTCAAGGGAGCAGATGTGAAAGGATGAGGTGACCGTTACCTGGGTACGACTGTCGCAGGCAACTCTCGCGTTCCGGCGTTTCATCCTCGCCGGATTGGCCGTAGAATGGCGCGCCCAAACGGCCAGCCTGGTGAGGATTTCAGATGACACAAGACCAACTTAAACGGGCGGCTGCGCAGGCCGCTCTGGATCTCGTACTGCCACAATTGACCGGCACCTCAGTGCTGGGCATAGGCACGGGTTCGACGACTGCCTATTTTATTGACGCCCTGGCATCCTATAAAGACCGCTTTGCCGGCGCCGTCGCCAGTTCTTCGGGTTCGGCCGACAAGCTGCATGCGCTCAATATTCCCCAGCTGGATCTCAACGATCTGGATCATGTGGATTTCTATATCGATGGCGCCGACGAGGCCACGGCTGAATTGCAGCTGATCAAGGGCGGCGGTGCAGCCCTCACCCGGGAAAAAATCATCGCCGATGTCGCCACCACGTTCGTGTGCATCGTCGACGCCAGCAAATGCGTCAGCACTCTCGGCAAATTCCCCCTGCCAGTGGAGGTCATTCCTCTGGCCCGCAATCATGTCGCCCGCCAGTTGCAGCATATCGGCGGTCGCCCGGTCCACCGCACCGGCGTGGTGACTGACAACGGCGGCCACATTCTGGATGTCCACGATCTGGTGATCCAGAATCCCCTCGCCGTGGAGGCCGAAATCAACCAGTTCACCGGCGTCATCACCAATGGTCTGTTCGCCCGCCGCCCGGCGGACATTTTGCTGGTCGCGACCGGTGACGGCATCAAGACGGTACAGCGGCCCCAGGGCCCGCTGTGATAGAATCGCGCGCTTCCCGCCCGCCCCAACTCCCGGAATTCCCATGTCTGAAAAAACGTCTCTTGAAAAAGACAAGATCAAAATTCTCCTGCTGGAAGGTGTCCATCAGTCTGCGGTAGACGCGTTCAATGCCGCCGGTTACCACAACATCGACTATGTCACCACCGCCCTGAGCGAACCGGAGTTGCTGGAGCGCATCCGGGATGCGCATTTTGTCGGTATCCGCTCGCGGTCCCAGCTCACCGCCCAGATCTTCGCCCAGGCACCGAAGCTGGTGGCGGTGGGCTGTTTTTGCATCGGCACCAATCAGGTGGATTTGAAAGCCGCGCAGGAATATGGCGTGGTGGTATTCAACGCCCCCTATTCCAACACCCGCTCGGTAGCCGAACTGGTGATCGCGGAAGCCATTCTGCTGCTGCGGGACATACCGGCCAAAAATGCCGCGTGTCATCGGGGTGAATGGCTGAAGTCAGCCCAGGGATCATTCGAGATTCGCGGCAAGACCCTCGGCATTATCGGCTACGGCGCTATCGGTACTCAGGTGAGCGTGCTGGCGGAAAGTCTGGGCATGCAGGTGCTCTTCTATGATGTGGTCGACAAGCTGCCCATGGGCAACGCCGTTCAGTGCGCCAGTCTGGTCGAACTGCTGTCCCGCTCGGAGATTGTCAGTCTGCACGTACCGGAATTACCGAGTACCAAAAACATGTTCGGTGCCCCGGAACTGGCCGCCATGAAACCCGGTGCCATCCTCATCAATGCGTCCCGGGGCACCGTGGTGGACATACCGGCACTGGCTGAAGCGCTGGCCTCCAAACATCTGACCGGTGCCGCCATCGACGTTTTCCCCGCCGAACCCAAAGGCGCCCAGGAAGAATTCGTCAGTCCGCTGCGGGCGTTTGATAACGTGATTCTGACGCCCCATATCGGTGGCTCGACCATGGAAGCCCAGGCCAATATCGGGGTTGAAGTGGCCCAGAAGCTGATCAAGTATTCCGACAACGGCACCACCACCAGCTCGGTCAATTTCCCCGAAGTAGCACTGCCCTCCCACGACAAAATCCACCGTCTGTTGCACGTCCACCAGAATGTGCCCGGCGTTCTCAAGGCCATCAACCAGATTTTTTCCGACAACGACATCAATATTGCCGGCCAGTATTTGCAGACCCGGGACGACGTTGGTTATGTAGTGATTGATCTGGATTCAGCCTATAGCGAGCTGGCGCTGGAACAGTTGCGCACCATCCCCGCCACCATCCGTTGCCGGGTTTTGTTCTGATGGCGCAATATCAGTTCAGTCTACCGTTCAAGGTCCGGGATTCGGAGTGCGACCTGCAGGGGATAGTCAACAACAGCAACTATCTGGTTTATCTCGAACACGCGCGCCACGAATTCCTGCTCAGCCGCAACCTGGATTTTGCCGAGCTCACCCGGCGGGGAATCTTTCTGGTGGTCACACGCATTGAAGTGGATTACCAGCAACCCTTGCGCAGCGGCGACAGCTTCCGGGTCGACCTCACGATGCGTCGCCTGGGCCGCATCCGCTTCGAATTCCAGCAGGACATTTATCGCGAATCCGACCAGGCGGTGATGGTCAACGCCAGAGTATGCGGCGCCGCGACCAACGCCGAAGGCCGTCCCATCCGGCTGAGCGGTCTCGATCATCTGTTTGAGGACAGCACCAGTTCAAACGCGCTCTGACCCGGTCATAAGAGGAATTTCCCCACGCGGTCATAAATCGCCCCGCGCCAGGGCTCGGCTTCATTAACCAGATGATGGCTCGCCCCCTCGATCAGGGCGATTTCATGGGCGGTGAAGTGCGCCTGAATCAGCGGCAGGTTTGCCTGCCAGTCCACCACCCGATCCGCCGTGCCCTGCACAACCAGCAACGGCGTATCCGACGTCGGCTGTTGCGGGAAATCCCGCACCCAGGCGCTCATGGAGTTGATCCACCGCAGAGACAACCGGCGCGCCTGCAGAGGATCCGCATCCCGCAAAAAGGCGTGGAAGGTTTCATCGTGGGAATTGGGGACGGCGAAGCTGCGGGGAATATCCTGAAACATGCCGCCGACCAGTCGATGGACCAGGCTGCCAAACCACCATTGTGCCGGCTGCACCAGAGGCCCCAGCAGCGCCAGTCGCCGATAGGGATGCGCGCCGCTGGAGGTAAACACGTCGTTCATGAGGACCGCCGCGCCGGTGCTCTGACCCACGCCATACAGGGGTTCTGACCGCGCTGGCACACTCTCGCGCCAGTCGTCCACCAGCATGCGGATCACCTGGGTGTATTGACCGAAACCGTCCACCACTGTGGGCTCGCCGTCACTGAGTCCATGGCCCGGCAGATCCACGGTCAGCAGATCGAACCCCTGTTCCAGGCAGTAGCGGACGAACGGCTGGTAGAGCCCCACATGATCAAACAGGCCGTGCACCAGCAGCACCGTGCCGCGCCCCGGCTGCTCCGACATCCGTCGCCAGGAATAGACGGCCACCCGACCCTCGGCGAAAACCGAGGGCGCCGGTCTGAAGCCCCAGTGAAAGGTACAGGGCACCGCCGCCAGAGTTGGGAGATAGCCGTAATGTTCCAGATAGCGGATCAGCACCGGAGGGACAGCCGCCGGATCGAAGGGCCGGGACCAGTCCAGTGTTGTCAGGGATTGCCGGCACTGGTCACTGGCAGCGCGATCAAAACTTGCCATGAGCTATGACCTCTCAACAGTAAGGACCTCTCAACAGTAAGGACCTCTCAACAGTAAGTACCTCTCGACAGTAAGTACCTCGCAAAAGTAAGTACCTGGCTACAATATGTACCTGGCCACAGTATGTAGCTCGCCACAGCCAGCTGCGGACCGGCTGCCTCAAGAGCGCGGGCGGAAACGTCCGTCGGCGTCGATGCAGTCGCCCAGGCACGCAAACCGGTACTGCTCCACAATCGGCGTGACCGGGTTCGTTTCGATGGTTACGTCCGGGGAATAGACCACCGACGCGTGAAACCCGGGCGGCGCGCTTAACGACACTAACCCATACGCATCATAGGGCGCGTCGAAGCCGGTCAACTCGGCGTTCAGGCAAATATTCCGCAACCCGTGGCCCAATCCCGTGCCGATCTGTTTCACCAGCGCCTCCTTGGCCGTCCACAACCGGAAAAAGTAATCCTCCTGCGCCCTGGGAGTCAGGGCGTTGAAGCGCGCCCGCTCCAGGTCGGCCATGACCATGCCCGCCAACCCCTGGAGATCGCGGTTAGCGTCTACCCGCTCCAGGTCTGCGCCGAGGGCAAGCTGATCCGCGATCACCATCAATATCCACCCGTGACTGTGGGACAGGTTGAACGACCCGGGCACGCCGGCCAGCCAGGGTTTGCCGTTGGCGGTCAATTGCAGGGGAACCTCCCCTGGCGGGCAACCCAGGTTCTGTCCCAGCACCGAGCGCACCAGCAGACGACCCGCAAAGAACATCTGGCGGCCGGGTTCATGGCGAAAACGCCGCCAGCGGGCCAGCTCATCGGCGCTCAGAAAGCGTTCGGCCGCCGCTTCCCGGGCGGTCAGTTCTCCGGGCACCACCTGACACAGGATGGACCGGATGACCGGTTCTGCTGATGTCTGTGTCACGGGTTGAATCTCGTTGCCATGGCCGGATCAGCTCCAGTCGATCTGGTCGGTATCCCGCAGCGAGGTGCGCAGATTGATGTTTTCGTTTCTGACCACCGCGGGCATGGTGGCTGCCAATTGGTGGAACGGCAGTACCAGGCCGTCCTTTTCGTTGCCGTAAACCCCTACCCAGGCATTGCGGCTGGTTTTCTTGGCGGCGTACAGGCATTTGTCCGCGATCTCGACCACCTGTTCCCAGCTGTACGCCTGGGGCACCGACGGGTAAAACGGATAGCAGGAAAAGCCGATGGAGCAAGTCTTGCGGACGACCTGCTCGCCGATGTCGAATTCCGTCAGCTCTACTTCCTTGCGAAATCTCTCCGCCAGCACTGCCGCCCGCGCCCGGTCGAAGAAGCGGACCACCACCAGAAACTCCTCTCCGCCCCAGCGGATAATATGGTCGGACTCCCGGAATACCGAGCGCAGGATCGCCGCGAACTGCTTGAGGACCTGGTCCCCGGCCAGGTGACCGTGGTTGTCGTTGACGTGTTTGAAAAAATCGATATCCAGCAACAGGAACAGCAGGTCGGAATCCGCGGGAAAACGACCGCTGGCTTCGGCGACTTCGTAATGGCGTTTGCACAGGGCAATATCGCCAGGAATGGAGCGCATCAGGCTGTGCCGGTTGTTGAGACCGGTGAGGTAATCGCTGTAACTGGTGCGCTCGAGCTTGTGATTCTGCCGTTTCAGCACCTCCAGCATCTTCGCCTTGGCCACGGCCGATACGGCATGGGGTTCAAGACGGGCGAACAGGTCCTTGTCATGGGCATCGAAGGAGCCCGCCCCGGGCGCCCGGCCGAGCATGAGCAATCCGGTCAGAACGTGATTCACTTCAATGACCATCACCAGCAGGCTTTCGGCGCTGTCACCGATCTGCGGCATGAACGGCAGTTGCCCCGGCTCCAGAATCATGACGCCCTGCCGGCCCAGCTGCCCGGCCTCTTGCTGAGCTTCGATCAACGCTCGGGGGATGGCCAGCGGGAGAGAGTTGCGGGCGGAAAAGCTGCCGTAGGTATCGATCAGATTGAACTGGGCGCCCGCCTCGTTCACTAGCCAGAAGGCACCACAATCACTGGCTTCCAGCAGACTGCCGCATTCGCGCAGCAGTATTTTTGCCAGCTCGGTCATGTCTTCCTGCTGATTGATCAGGGTCACGATGTTGTCGACCGTCTCCAGGGTTTTCTGGGTTTCCCTGAGCGCATTGGTGCGATCGTCCACTTTGCTCTCGAGGTTGCGGGCGGTGTCGAGCAGAAGCAGATGCGTCTTCAGTCGTGTCAGCAATTCGTTTTTCGACACGGGTTTGATCAGGAAATCATTGCCGCCGGAAACGAAACCGGTCACCAGATCGGCCGGCACATGCTTGGCGGTGATGAAAATGATGGGCAGCTCATGAATGGAGCGGAACTTGCGAATCTCCATCGCCGTTTCGTAACCGGTCATGCCCGGCATCATGACGTCCATTAGCACCAGATCGATAGATCGGTCCTCCTGCAAATGGGCGATGGCCTCCGGGCCGCTCCCCACTTCACTGATCAGATACCGGTGCAGCAATAGCTGCGACTTCAGCACCTGACGATTCACTGGATCATCCTCGACGATGAGGATATGAAACTGGCGCGCATCCTGATTGGGCGATTCGGTCACCACCACTTCGGCATCATCCAGCGCTGCTTCATCCGCCGCCCAGAATGAAAATTGCGGCGCGCTGGGCCGGATGGGCACGCTCTGGGGTTCGCACCCGGCCAGCCGCAGCGTGAAGCTGAATCGCGACCCCTGGCCGGGCTTGGAATCCACGCGGATCTCGCCCCCGTGCAATGTCACCAGATTCGCCACCACCGCCAGCCCGAGGCCCGTCCCGCTGTGCTCGCGGGCGGCGTCTCCCTGCACCTGCGTGAAGGCATCAAAAATGGTGTCGAGATTATCTTCGTCAATGCCGATGCCCGAGTCTTCAATACAGATCGTCAGAAAGCTTTCGCCCGTTTCGGCACTGATCCGGACGAAGCCGGAATCGGTGAACTTGATGGCATTGCCGATCAGGTTGTAGAGAATTTGCTGCAGGCGGTCCGGGTCGGCGCTCACGGCCGGCAATTCGGCGGGCAGCTCGTTGCGGATGTCGAGGGATTTGCCGGCCGCCAGCGGCTCCGCCAGGATCAGGATGGGCTTGATCACCTCACGCACATCAACCGGGAGCAGATTCAGCTCAAGGGCGTTGTTCTTGATTCGGGAAAAATCGAGGATGTCATCAATGAGATGGGACAGGCGCCGACCGCTGCTGACAATCATCTTGAGGTAGCCCAGGGATTTGCCCGACAGGCGATGGCCATCATGGGTCAGCAACAGCTCCGCCAGACCCACGATGCCATTGAGGGGCGTGCGCAGCTCGTGGGACGTATTGGCGAGGAATTCATCCTTGAGTTTGTCCAGCGAACGCAGGCGCGCGACTTTAACTTTCTCGAAGAGGATCTTGCGTTTTTGCGATAGATGAAATGCATAGATCGCGGCGCAGCACAGCAACAGGTACGAGCAATAGGCCCACCAGCTTTGCCACGGCGGCGGCTTGACGTGAACCGCGATCGGCTGCGCCAGCTCCCACCAGGCACCGCCGCCATTGGTGGCCTGCACCATAAACTGATAATCGCCGGCGTCCAGGTTGGTGTAGGTCGCGACATTGTCGCTGTCGGTGACAATCCACTGTTCATCAAAGCCGCTCAAGCGGTACCGGTACTGAATGGAGCCGCGATTGCGGTAGTCCAGCAGGGCGAATTCGAACCCGAACATGTTGTTTCTATGATCCAGCTCGATCCGTTCGAGATAACGGACGTGGCGGTCAAACGGCTGAAATTCCCCGATGGTGACGTCCTGGTTGAAGATCCGGAAACCGGTCAGGTACAGCGGCGGCACATAGTCGGACTCTTCTATGGCCTGAGGATCGAAGGTGGTGAGACCATTGGTACTGCCTACCCAGATATGACCCCGGGCATCCAGGGCCAGGGCGGGCCGGTTCATGAGGTTGCCGGCCAGCCCGTGAGTTTTGAAGAAGTTTTTGAAGGTTCCGGTGGCTGGTGAAAACCGGCTTAGACCGTTGAGCGTGCCCACCCAGAGATTGCCCTGGCGATCCTCCTGAATGCCCATCACGGAATTGTCCGGCAAGCCGTCGTCAACGGAATACCTCTGGACTTGCTCACTGGCTTTGTCCATACGCGCCAAACCATTGCCCGTGCCCAGCCAGAGCTGCCCCCGGCTGTCTTCGTAGAGCGTATTGATATTGTCATGGGGTATCGAATGCGGATTGTGCACATCGTAGCGATACTGTTTGACGGTGCCATCGGCGCCACTGCGTTTGTGCAAGCCTTCGGCCGTTCCGATCCACAGATCCCCCTGGCGGTCCAGCAGCAATGCCCGCACGAAGTCACTGCCCTCACCGGCCTCCCGGCTGGGCGTGACGGGGACATGCGTGAACTTGCCGGTGTCCGGATTGAAATGATCCAGGCCCCCGCTTTCCGTGCCGACCCAGATGGAACCATCCCCCTGGGGCATGAGGGACCAGACAAACGCGCTGGCAATGGAATTGCGGTTGCCTTCTTCGGGCAGAAACTGCTGCATGCGCCCGCTGGCCGGATCAAAGCGGTTGAGACCGCCGGACCAGGTGCCGAACCAATAATCCCCGTCCTTTCCCGCCACGATACTCAGCACCGCATCCCGTGCCAGGCTTTCGGGTTGATCCGGCGCGGGTGCAAAGCGGTGGGCGCGGTTGGTTGCCGTGTCAAACAGGTTCAGGCCGCGTTCGGTGCCAACCCAGACCTTGCCGTCGTTACGCGGCAGGATGCTGATCACCAAATCATTGCTGAGGCTGGATTCATCCAGCGGTGAGTGCCGGAAGACAGAAAATACACCCGCCGCACTGTTGGCGTAGTCGACTCCAAAGGGAAACAGCGCTACCCAGTAATCCCCCACCTTGTCCTCATAAATCATCCGCACGTGGTCGCTGGACAGGGACGTGGGATCAAACTCGGCGTTCTTGTAAGTCAAGAAAGAATTATTGTGACGCTGATAGAGGGACAGGCCACCATGGTCGGTGGCGACCCAGACGTTGTCTTTGCTGTCGACGGTGATGCGCCAGAGGGTATTTCCCGGGAGGCTGGTCGGGTTGTCCGGATCGTTCCGGTAATACTCTACTTCTCCGTTTTGCTGGTTGAACCGGTACAGGCCGTCCAGCGTGGCAATCCACAAATTGTGGTGACCATCTTCCTGAATGTCGCGGATGCTAACCCGGCTACCAAAGTCGATGGCGCCTTTTTGATAGGTAAACGGGGTGAAGGTCCGGGAGGCGGGATGGAAACTGCTGAGACCGTTGCGAGTACCGACCCAGAACCTGCCTGCCGAATCCTCCAGAACCGCCGTTATGCGGACATCGCCCGTGGCCATGCCCGGTCGCGACGGTGACTGGAAATGCTCGAACCGGCCGGTATCCGGGTCGAAGCGGTCGAGCCCGGCGCGCGTCCCGATCCACAGATCCCCGCTTCGGTCCTCGTAGAGTACATGAACGTCACTGCTCACCAGCGAATGGGGATCTTCAGGGGCGTGCAGATACCGCTCAAACGTCTGACTTTCCGGAACGAAGCGATTGAGCCCGTTGTTGGTGGCAATCCACAAGTCGCCGCGCCCATCCACCAGCAGATCCCAGACATAGTTGTTGCTGAGGCTTCGGGGATTATGGGCGTCGTGGGCAAAAACCGTGAACTCCTGGCCGTCATAGCGGGCGAGGCCGTTGCTGCCGCCGATCCACATGAACCCTTCGCGATCCTGGGCCAGTGCCATGGTCTCGGCAACATTGGCAGTATCTTCGGCCATGATCCGTTCAAACTGCAGGCGCTGGGCCCGGCAATCCGGCGCCCCGAGCGCTGCCAGCAGCAGGACAAGGGTCCCGAGGAGACGGGCAATATTGGAGGAACCTCTGGTCAATTCCATGCGGCGTCTGCACGCGCAACAACGTGCAGCCTGCAAGGCACGCAATGTCGCATGGGTTTAATCAGAGGTTCCTTAACGAGTACATGAAACGCGACAGACAAACAGGTGCCCATATGCGAAGTTCCTCGAACCGGTGAAAGCTCGCAGGCGGGCTGCGGCGGCTGCCAGGCGGTTGACCTGAAAGGTCAGTAATATAGCAGCAGCGCGCAGAAAAGAGTTAGCACCTGCCCAGGTCAACCGACCTTACCAGGCAAGCACTTCGATGCTGTCAGCTTCACAATAGGTTCCACTGAGATTGCACACATCAATATTGACGTACAGGGTTTCCGGTTCCGTGATGACCAGGTGATCCACACTCACGCGGTTGTGTTCAGCCTCGTTCAAGTCGTAACCGCAACCCATGGTGTAGTCGGGGAAATACTGGCACAGCTGCAAGCCGGTGTAGTCACAGGAACGGGAGGGTCCGCAAACCTCCTCGCTCAGCCAGACCGCACCGAGCAGCCCGTCTTCATCATTGACCGACAGCGTCACCCGGTAGTCACTGAAGCTGTCCACATCCCAGTAGACTTCGAAGATGCCGTCGTCTTCGAACGGGTCCAGCTCAAGCTCGACAAACTCGTCGAACTCATTGGAAACACCGAACGAATCGACGATGAAATAGTGATACAGCATGGGCTCGTCACGATGGGGTTCGGGTACATGCACCACGGTCTTTGATTCGCAACCGCTCAATACGAGCAGCAATACAGGCAACATCCAGCCGGCAATCCGCATAAAAATTCTCCCAAACAAACCTGAATTCTCCGGGTCAATCCCGACCATTCGCTCGACTGCGACCGGCCACGTTACCGGACCTGACGCGGCGCTTATGGACGAATTCTGCGCAAACTTCCCTGAATGTGCCATGAAGCGGCACTGCCGGGTGGAAACATCGCCTGGATGAGCATCAGCACCCATCGCGAACGATGCGCGGCTATTCAGCCCGAAAATCACGTGGCACAATAGCCGGCTCGCCGACACCCGCCCGCCCCTTGACCGGTTATAAACCTCGTGACCGGCGCGCGAACCGGCAAAAATCAATGTTGAAACCCGCGTGAGAGAGGTGACGCACAGGCGGCGCTTCCAACACCGGAACAATCAGCGCAGATGGAGGACGCATTCGCATGGCGGATGAGACCCTGACCACCCGATTAAAGCCAGGCAATGCCGACAATTTGAGCAAGCAGCGGATCGAGCTGTTTTACCGCAATAATCTTTATGTGGTCGATGCCTCCCGCCTCCCCTTCAAAATCGGCCGCGACAGTTCTCTGTGCGATCTGGTGGTTCTTAGCGACCTGGTGTCACGCATGCATTGCATGCTGCAGATTCGCGGCAACCTTATCGGGTTACATGATTCCAGCACCAACGGCACCAGCGTCCGCATCGGCACTGCCGCCAGTCTGTATATCCATAACAAGTTCTGCCCCCTCGCCGGTCACGGCGCCCTGCAGCTCGGCCACGACCGGGTTCGCGATGACGACACCCATGTCATTCTCTTCAAGGTTATCTCTGATTGAAACCGCCCTGCTCCGACCCCCGACTTTCATAATTCAAATAGCGAAAATCCGCTTTCCTTATACTTTTTTGTCTCAGGAATAGTGGCTTTTTGCGTATTCAGGTTTGGTTAAGTAATAACCAACTATAAGTTACCCCAAGCTGACGCCAAATCCGGTTGGGGCACTGCAAGAAGATCCGTCAAAGGTTTTTCCCAGGCACCTGCTCCCCATCCGGGTTTTGCTCCGCAGCAGAAATTAACACTACTGATGAGTGATAGTCGGATGACGGAATTCTTTGCTGACACTGATATAGCGATCCACCAGCACACCCTGGCGGACTCGGTGACATTCACCGGACGCGGCCTGCATACCGGGCTGAAGGTGATCATGTCAATTCTGCCGGCAGACCCTGACACCGGCATTGTTTTCGTGCGCCGCGACGTCAACCACTCCGACAACGTCATTCCCGCGTTATGGAATCATGTGACCGACACCGAACTGTCCACCACGGTCAGCAACGGCATGGGCATCCGCGTCAGCACCATCGAGCATCTGATGGCGGCGCTGCACGCAGCCGGTATCGACAACGCCCGGGTCATTCTCGACGCGCCGGAAGTGCCCATCATGGATGGCAGCGCTGCACCGTTTTCCCGGCTGTTCCGCAAAACCGGACTGACCCGGCAGAACGTCGAACGCAAGGTCTACATGGTCGACCACACCGTGGCGGTGACCGAGGGTAAAGCCGAAGCGGCTTACGAGCCTTCCCTGGTCCCCTGGCTGGACATGACCATCGAATTTCCGGATCGCGTGATCGGACGCCAGAAAATATCCATGCCGTTCACCAGTAGCGGTTTTGAGCAGGACATTGCCCAGGCGCGTACTTTCGGCTTCGAAGAGCATCTGCAATCCCTCAAGCGACGAGGGTTTGCCCGGGGCAGCTCTCTCAAGAATGCCATTCTTATTGCGGGTGACCGAGTGGTGAATTGCGAAGGTTTGAGATTCTCCGACGAGTTCGTCCGCCACAAGTATCTGGATGCCGTCGGTGACCTGGCCCTGGCCGGTCATCACATCATCGGCCACTTTAAAGGACATCGCTCAGGGCACCGCATGAACAATCTGCTGCTGCGCCAGATGTTGAACACCGATCATGTCCGGCTGCGCCCCATCAGCGAAGCACAGCAGGCGTGGAAGTCGTTCATGCAGGAGCAAGTCCGGGCCACTGCCCCGCTCAGTGCTTAGGCCCGCTCAGTGCTTAGGGGTGATCCGTTCACGATTAATCTCTGAAACGCTGATTTTTATGTGAATTGTGAATAAGTCACGTTAGCACTGTGACGGTCGGGGTATCAGGTCGAGATGGATGTCGAGATAATATTCCCAACAAAGACAGTATTGGATCGAATCATGGAAACGATAAAAACCATAGCTCAGGCACTCGGCCTGGCGATAGTAGCCACGGTAATTGTGGGTACTCTGTCAAGCATGCAGGTTTCACAGAACGGCTCGGTCTCTTTCGCGACAGCCGAAAGTCAGAATGTGCAGGCACCGAATCTGGATGTGGGCCAGTCGACCAGCCTGAGCGCGGGATTGCCCCAGGAATAAGTCGCCCGCGATGAAACCGTGACTACGGTTTCATCGGGTTGACACTCAGGTCACGCACCCAGCCGGCCCTCCTTGTAATCCGCGATTGCCTGTTCTATTTCTTCCGCGCTGTTCATCACAAATGGCCCGTACTGCACGATGGGTTCTTTCAGGGGCGCGCCCGCTAGCAGAAGCATTCTGGTGGCACTCTCGCCACTGCTCCTCACCTGTATACCGTCGCCAGCTCCGAGACGCGCCAGCTGCTGGCGGCGCACCAGCGTCCCGGCCATGTCCACAGCGCCCTCATACACATAAACCATCACGTTAAGATCTGCCGCCAGGTCCACGGCCAATCCAGCACCCGGCGCAATTTGTACATCCCACAACAGCGGTTGAGTCTGCGGGCGCTCGAAATACCCCGTCAGCGACCGGTCTTCCTCCGGCAGGTGCGCCTGGCCGGCAATTGCAATGATTTTCAAGGTGTCTGAACGAAACTCCGGAATCTTCACGCCGGGTACGTCCTGATATTGCGCCGGCGCCATTTTCCGGGAGGCCGGCAGGTTCAGCCATAACTGGAACCCGCGCATCAAGCCTTCGGTCTGCTGTGGCATTTCCGAGTGAATGACTCCGCTGGCGGCTGTCATCCACTGGACATCGCCGTCATTGAGCAGTCCCACGTTGCCCAGGTGATCCCGGTGTTCCATCTTGCCGTTAAGCATATAGGTGATGGTTTCAAACCCGCGGTGCGGATGCGGCGGAAAGCCACCCAGATAGTCCGCCGCTTCATCGGAACCGAATTCGTCCAGCATCAGAAACGGGTCAAAACGTTCGGGCCGGGCGCCGCCGAAGACGCGCTGGAGTTTGACGCCGGCGCCGTCCGACGCGGGCCGTGCCGCGATGATTTCAATGGGTTTACGCTGTTGCATGGATTTGATCCTCCGTCAGTGCCGCTATTTGAGTTCGCGCCATGTCGAGTCCCTGCTCGGCATGCCGGGTCGCCAGCCCTTCGGCGTAAATGATGTGAATATCAGTGATACCGAGAAAATTCAGAATCTGACGCAGATACGGGACTTGCGTGTCGCCATCCGTATCACGATACACTCCGCCGCGCGTCGCCACTATGTAGGCTTTCTTGCCTTTCAACAATCCTTCCGGACCTGTCGCCGTGTAACGGAAAGTCACGCCCGCCCAGGCCACATGATCCAGCCAGGCTTTCAATGCGGAGGGAATGGAAAAGTTGTACATGGGTGCCGCCAACACCAGTACATCCGTTTCAACCAGCTCCTGTGTAAAGGTAGAGGCCAATTCCAGGCTTGCCGTCTGTGCGGCTGTCCGGTTCTCCGCGGCCGTTCGCATGGCCGCCACGGTGGCGGCGCTCACATGGGGGGTCGTGTCGGTATCGAGCGCCCGCCGATTGATGTCCAGTTCGCCGTAATTGCGCTGCAACTGCTCCAGCAACTGGGTGATCAGTAGATTCGATGCGCCTTCAGCGCCAGCCAGGCTGGAGGTTACCGTGAGTATTCTGGTTTTCATAGAGTGTCTCCTTGTTCAGTTAAAGCGCTTGCGCTCGCGCGCTCTGCATTGGATAGCTCTATGTTAACCCTTGAAATCCGAACAATGACCGCAACTATTGCGTCCAATTGAACAACTTTTTAGATGTATCCGTCGAACCGAGCGACTTCTATGCGCACTCCCATCCCCAAAATTTCCCTGGAACAATGGCTGGCATTCAAAACGGTTGTGGACGAGGGGAATTTTGCCAAAGCGGCAGAACGACTCAATAAAAGCCAGTCAAGCATCAGCTACGCCATTGGCCGGCTGAATGAACAGTTGCCCGGACGGGCCCTGGAAATCGTCGGTCGCAAGGCGCAATTGACGCCGCTGGGTACGGCGCTTTATCGCTATGCGGAGCAGCTCGTCAAGCAGGCAGTGGCAACCGAGCAGGCGGCGAGATATCTGGCTGGCGGTTGTGAAACAACGCTCACCCTGGTGGTGGATGCGCTGGTTCCCATGCAGCAGGTATTCTGCGCTTTGCAGCAGGTATCCGAGTTCAGCCCCATGACCCGGGTTAAACTGCTGGAGACCTCGTTGTCCGGCACGGAAGAAGCCGTGCTGCAATTGGGGTGCGATGTGGCGCTGATGACACACGTACCGCCGGGATTTCTGGCGGACCCCCTTGCCACAGTGCGCATGATCGCGGTCGCCGCGGCTTCGCACCCCCTGTCCCGCCTCGATTCCATCAGCGAAGCCGAGCTGAAGATCCATCGCCAGATAGTCCTGCGCGACAGCGGCACCCGCCGCGAACAGAATGCCGGCTGGCTGGGCGCGGAACAGCGCTGGACCGTCAGCCACTTCGCCAGCAGTATTGATGCCGTGCGCTCGGGGCTCGGCTTTGCGTTTGTGCCGCATCATCGAGTGGAGCACCTGCTGGCGAGCGGTGAACTGAAGCATCTGCCACTGGACATCGGCAACGAGCGCTTTGTGCCCTTGAGCCTGGTGATTACCGGGCCGGATCATGTGGGGCCTGTGGCCACCAAACTGGCCCAGGCCATCAAGGCCCAGTTTCGCCGGGAAGCCCCGCCGCGCTGACAGGGATCTTTACCGGTCTTTGCGCTGCGGCGTGGCTCCGATGGCGTTCGCCTGTAAGGACGGTGCAACGGCAGTGGAAACGGCATTCGACAGATCTGGCAGATCTTTGGTGAACATGGCCAGACCGCGCTGGTAATACTGGCGGCTCTGCTCGTGATCGCCCAGGTGCGCCACTAGCGTGCCGAGTTCTGCATACGCCTGGGGCAGCGGGTGCAATTGCAGGCTTTTAAGATAATGCTCCCGCGCCGGGCCCCACATTTCGTTGCGCAGTGCGATGCGGGCACTGGCCAGTTGGGCGATGGCATCTTCGGGATGCGCATCGAGCCACTTCTGCACTTGCTGCAATTGCCGGTGGCGATCCGTGGGTTCCAGCCGGCTGTACAACTCGACAAGCCCCGGCGACCACTGCTGTTTCAGGGATTTGACCAGTTGCCCGGCCAATACATCGTGAGACTCGACGTTCATGGCGGCGCGTCCATAGTGTTCGAGCACTTGCGGGTCCTGTTTGTACGCCTTTGGCACCCGTGTCCATAGCGCCTGCAGATCCTCTACGGCGGCCTCGCCCGCCTGCAGGCGCTTTTCCTGCAATTCCAGCAGTTGTCCGATATAGGCACTGCGGGCGGAGTCTTCCAGATCAGTCGGGGTCAACAACCGCTTCTGTTCCAGTTCGGACAGCAAATGCTCCAGCGCCCGCCAGTCCTTTTGCTCGCGATACACCCGCTGCAACAGATTGAGCACCACCGGATTGTGCGGATGTCCCGATTTGCAGCGATTGAGAATCGCCAGGCAGTCATCCAGGCGGTTATCCAGCAGGGCCATGCGCGCCTGGCTAAGGGCGATGGCCAGATCCTCTCCGGTGCCTTTACCGCCGCTCTGTTCCGCCTGGTGCATGTAGATGCGCGCCTTTTCGGAATCACCCCGCTCGTAGGCGCTTTGGGCGGCGGCAAGATAGTGGACCACCGGTTGTTCGGTGCGCCGGGCCGCCGTTACCAGATCCTTTTCAGCCGCCTGCCAGTTGCCTTCCAGGTAATGGATCAGACCCTGCTGGGTCCGCTTTTCCACCCGGCGTTGCTGCCGCTGGCGCGTGTGGCGCCACCCGTGTCGCAGGCGGCGCAGAATCCCGATCACCCACCACAACAGCAACAGCAACAGGCTGAGCATGAGCACCGCGAACCCGAGGCGCATTTCGACGGTTTTACCGAACCCGGCAATCAACACATAGCCGGGATCGTGCTGCAGAACCCGCAGGAGTATGGCGCCGGCCACCAGCGCCAGGGCGCTCAGCAACACGATTTTTCTCATGGCGCAACCCCTGCCGCCCCGCCGCGCCGTTCCAGATCCTGGATATAGCCCATCAACTTCTGCAGCGATCCGGAGATATCCGGCAACTCGGGGGCGATCTCCACCTGCTGCAGCTCGTCCAGGGATTTGCGGAATTCGGTCAGTTCAGTGGAGGGCTGGAAGTGCCCGCCCAGGGCGGCCGCCGCTTTCGCGAGACTTTCCCGATATACCCGGGCGTCCGCTTTCAGCAGGGCGATTTCCGCCTGCTCCAGCAATAGCCCCGCGTGCAGGCGCACCAACCGCAGGGCCGCCTGATCTGCCAACGGCTCGGAGGGTGTCTGCGCATCCTGAATGCGGAAATACTGGTCCACCACACCGACCATGGATTTGATTTCGGCCCAGGCTTTTTGAGTCCAGGACAAGTCCGCCGGAGCAGCAGGTGCCGTCTGTCCGGCAGCGGTCGCCTCAAAGCGTGCGGCGCTACTGGCGGGCAAGGCCTGCAGTCCTTCCTCCAGAGTTTGCAGCCGGGCATACAGCCCTTCACGATCGACGGATTCCACCGTGTTCAAGGCGTTGATATCGGCAGCGAGATTGCGGCGGAGCGCCTGCAGCTCAGCGCCGCCGGAGTCTTGCGCTGCCTGCCGGACGAGATCGTCGGCACTGTGGATCAGGGTGACCGCATTCTCCGGGGTCCCTTCAA
>CAZJKJ010000005.1:0-94736 GCA_964546435.1 uncultured Cellvibrionaceae bacterium | reverse complement strand
CATGAGAGCATTCGCTATGCCGCCTGACAGATTCTATTGTCCGCCGGGTTAATAAGTAAAGGTGAAGCAAGCCAGGCGCGTCCATGGCGCCGGGGTGGCTGCGCGTGCATGAAGATCGCTTTTAAAGGAAAATCCCCACCAGCGAGACCGTGCAGTAAGCCGCCACAAGTAGCGCCGGTATCAGGGTGATCAGGGGGCTTTGCTCTAATTGCCGGCTTATTGCTGATTGCCATGGATTGGATTTATTAAAGTAGACCTTCACCATCCTGCCCTCGATCTGCGACACGTGCTTGCACTCTTTAAGGTTTGGGTGCATGAGTAGCTGGGATTTCGATGCGTACGCCTGGGAGAAATCAAAAAGACGATTCGAATACTGCCTATCCTCCACCCGATAGGAGTAGGTGATCACGTAGCGCATGGAGTTTAACGGACCGCGAACAGCCAAAACCTCCTCAATTCGCCCGAATGCAAATGGCCACCTGCGTTTTGCCTTTAGACTTAAGTCCCTGTAAACATAAACACTCATGGCTGCGATCAGAACCAGTAGCATGACAGCCAGATATTTAAGCTCAGTGCCTGTTGCAGATATGTGGCCCTCAATGACGCCTGCGTTCATCATCGTAATAACAATCAGGGCGCCTAAGACAATACCGGTCCACATGCTTGGTTCCTCTACTCATGACCTGTTTATAATTTTTTTCTATACTATATCAGATTAATGTACAATGGCAAGCCGCTTAAGGACGCCGCGGCGCGCGTTTGACTGGCAGTGTGCGCGCTATAATTGACCTATGTTAATATAATGCTATATTTATGTGCGTGTTTTCCGCAATATTTCTGGAGCGCGAGGATGGCAGCACCGTTTTGTAGGCAAGTGGCCCTTGCGGGCTTTGGGTGCGTGATATTGTTGCACCTTGGGTGCGCCGCTGAGCAAGATGCGCGTCGACTGACGGGCAGTCTCATTACTGATACTTCCCGATACCGGGCCGACACCCCCATTGAGGCGAGCATTGCCGGTCCGGTTACGACAAACCCGCACAATGCAGATCTGTACATCGATTCGATTCGCGCCCACGTGGTGCTCTTGCCGGAGCTGCCACCCGCCTACTCCAGCGCGCTTTTATCTGCACCACCAGAATCACTTTCGCCAATCAGTGATGTCAAATCGCGTGCAGCGCCTATGCTTAAGGGCGGACAGTTTGACCCGCAATCGCCATGAGTCGAGCTTCGCGGAAGGATCAAGCTAAAGAGGTAGTGATGCACGCGCAATTAGATGAGCAAGTGGCGAAGCGGCCACTTAGAGTTCAGAGCCTTACAATACGCCTTAGCGGTGATGTCGCGGTGATCGAGCGCCACGATGGCTCCCTGCGCGCCGAAATCTCGCCTCAGCTACTCGCCCAGAGCGCGACCTTTACATCTTTGTTTGCCAGGTACCGCCTGTACGATGCCCGCGCTACAAGCCGCAGGCTACAGGATGTGGCCTGCGCGGCGAGCCTAAGCGACACGCAGGCCGAGATCGCCCGGCGCCTGATTGAGGCGTTATCGGCATGCGCCACCAAAGATGAGTATATGCAGCTGTGGCGGGTGATTAGCGAGCGCGCCCGGGATCTTTGCGAGCAAATGCGCGGCTCCAGGGCAGATGCGAAAAAGGTTGCTGAGATTTTTCGTAGAACGCACCTGTGCTTTTACTATCCGGAGGATATCGAGCAGCTGCAATCACTGTGCGCAGGCAGCCTGCAGAGGCTTTACGATATGGCAGGGCCGGCGGGCGCGTAGAATTTGGGCATTTGGTTTTATTGCACTATATTAATGGTAGATATTTCTGCTTTGACCTTCATGGGCTGCGATACCGATATCGGTACAGGGACATTGAGCATGCTGGCGCTTGCCAGAAAAAAACTGGCTCTTATATTTGTTAATAGCGCCCTATGCTTTATGGGGATTGCTCTTTCCTTGGCAGCTTGCGCCTCGGCGATGTCACATGCGCCCGAGAGCCTCACGCTTGCGCTCGCGCTTGGCTTTGTAAGTGCGATACTCGTGTTCGCCTGCGCCTGTCAGTACCAGTACCTTGTCATTATGCCAATGAGGCAGCTACTTGTTATGCCGCTACAGGCGAGCTCGGCGATCATTGCAAGGCTCGTTCACCCGATTCGGACCATACACGAATTCGCCCAGTACGTGCCGGCAGCGCTGCTCGCGCTGGCGGGTATTGTCGGGCTACTTGTAGTGCCCGCGGTGTTTCGCGCAAGCGGCTGGGACGAATTTACCCATCTGCAAATTCTTGTGGCCGCACTTAACTGCACGGTTGCGCTTGCGTTTTTCGTTAAAATGATCACCCTGGCAATCACGTCGGTCAACA
The DNA here is from genome assembly GCA_964546435.1 of uncultured Cellvibrionaceae bacterium. Classification (GTDB taxonomy): domain Bacteria; phylum Pseudomonadota; class Gammaproteobacteria; order Pseudomonadales; family Cellvibrionaceae; genus CAYNST01. The sequence goes on along the minus strand of CAZJKJ010000005.1, from coordinate 92,377 downwards.
GCCTTAATGACAGCGGGGGCTTTAACCAGTGATTTCACTCAAAGGCGCTCTTAGCCAGGCCCTGCTCGCCCTGCAGCTGGTGCAGCCCTTAGGCGCGCTCGGCATGGCCGAGGAAGATATTGATCCTGATAAAGCCCTGCCGCAGCCTGAGCAGCTAGTGCCGGGCGATAAGCCGTTGGGCCTGTTTAATTACCGCACAGGCACCATCGATCGCATTACTCACCCCCATCAGCTTAAGATCATCGAGGGCGCGCAGTACATCCCGCAGATAGACCCGCTTTTGGATATGTACCTTGAGGCGGCAAGCGCCGAGGACGGATCGGCGATTAGCGCCATCATAAAGGTATATAACTCCGAGCAGATCAAGGCGGTATTAAGCGAAGCCTTGGCGCGGCCGCAAAATGACGGCGCTGCCGATTAATCCAGGCAGCGCATTCGGGCGCCTCGCACCGGGCAGTCAGGGCCGGTAGGCGGCAGCGCCTGCTCAGCGCCAAATAGCCCGGTTCGATACTTTCGGACCACACGTGCGCCCCTGGAGAGCACCTCCAGCTGAAACTCAATGGCTCCACTGTAAATCGGCTCAGAGGTCTCAATGAGAATCCATCCAATATTGCCGGCTTGATAACTGCCGATTTTTGCGCTCTTAAGGGCGCTTTCATGATGGGGGCTGGTTACGGCCGAGTCGATTGTGATGATCCTCGCCGAGAGCTGCGACACCAAAGCGCCATCGAGCGCGAAAAGCTCAATCTCAAGGCGCACCGGCTGACCGTAGTATGACTGCGTGTTAAGCCCCCCGACGGCCACCGCCTGCGCGAGGACGGGCCACCACGCGGCGCTGGCGCAGGTGATCCCAAACGCTGCGAGCTGAAGAGGCCTCATCGCAGAAGCGCCGCCGAGGCGGCTGCGACAAGCACAAGCAGCATCACAAGGGCAATTTTCCGCGCTCGCGATCGGGCGCATGTCGCTTCGGCAGGCCGTGAGGCCGTGTCGGGTTGCGCGCGCGCAGTTATGCAGGCCTCTTTTAGAAGGCGGTAATCGTTAAGCGAGCCGTGCAGGCTCGAAACCGACTCCTCGGGCGCATTAAGTGTGGCATGAAACACGAAGCGATAGTGAGAATAGGCAGCAGATGGATCGCTTGATGCGCTTAGGGCAATGCAGGGCTTACGCAGCCCGTCACTCACATGAACATGCAGTGGGGTTTTGGTCACCACAAGGGTGCTGCATCTTATTGCGCAAATGCTCGCGCCGACCGGATCCTCGCCATCTGTGTACTTGCTGACATCAACATAGCGCGATGCGATCGAGGCAGGCGCAGGCCCAAGGCCAAGGTACAGGCACCGCCCAAGCTTGCGCGTGATCTCCTCCTCGACCCGGCAGATATCCTCGCCAAGCCCTGTCATATCAAGAAACACGAGCTCATCGACCGGCCCCGGAAGCTGCGCCGAGAGCCACTGCTGCAGGCTCGATGCACCATCGGGCGCAATGATATTGGCGAACTCGTATCGACGAAGACCAAACGCTTCGGCGTACATCTGGTGCGATGACACGCAGAAGTCTTCACGCTCGATCATCTGTGAATCAATCTCATCCACCCAGATCGCATCATACTGAGAAAGCGACTCGATGCTCACCGGGTAGCCTGCAGCAGCACCAAGCACCGGCAGCTGCCGGATAAGACCAAGGGTATCTTTGGTGACCCCGAGGGTAAACCGGGTGATCTGTACGGCGAGCCTGCGCTGGGTAAACTCATGAGCGATGTAGCTAAGTACCGCCGAGCGGATTATCTCGCCACTTGGGCTAAGTTGTTGCGAATCAAGCACACACGCATGAATATCTTGTTTGTCCCCGATCGCCTCTAAAAACGTAGCGATCGCAGCAGGCTTAGCCTCCAGGCGCTGTGCGAGCTTGCTTTGCCCGAGGAACACCGTCTGGCCGAACGCATCTTGTAGATTCGCAGCATCGATGATGCGCACCAGGACATTGGGGGCGTTCTGCTCGATAGCCGATCGCAAGACCCCGAGCAGCTGCTTGGGCGCAAGGTACACCTTGCCGCTTTGGATAATCTGCCGCTCGCTAAGAGATGCCAGATGCACCACCAGTGTGCTGGCCACTGTCTTGTCGGGCCGCCTAAGCTGAAATTGCCCCGGTGTCTCCTGGCTAGTTAAATAAAAAAATATCATGGGCTCTGCCTGAAAAGATCGCGGGATGTGAAAAGATCACCGGTAAGTAAGGCCGGTAGCTTGCCGCTGCGCCAATGCAGTCGATCCAGATGCGATTGCCGATCATAATGGGCCCGGGCTTTGAGACGCGCCCGAAGAGCGGTGCCAGCGCATAAGGTTCATGGACAGTTGCCCGCGACCGGCAGTGGCGAGCCAGGCGCAGCCGTTAAGCTCTTACAGGCATCGTCAGGGGCTGGTTGTATTGGATAGTATTGCATGAATATTAAGTCTGTCGCGAAGGCGCCCAGGCGGGCGACGCCGTCACGATCACATTAAAATTAAAAGAACGATGGCAAGAACACCGGAGCAAACACCATGCACATACCAAGCTCGACCCCCTTAGCGGCGGAGATATCCGGCTTTCCGTTCTTGATCTTAAAGGAGCAGGAGGATTTAACCGCGCGCTCACAGCCGCAGGCATTCATCATTTTGTGCGGCCCGTCAAAGCCTGCCTGAATAGCGCACATAATAAGATCCATAGCCGGGTTATCAAGATCGGCATGGCCCTTTGCAATCATCTGCTGCTTATCAAAACCGAGCTCAACGCCATTTTGCGCAGGCGCCCGATAGCACTCGGGCGATGCGTGGGCAAGCGAGCCCGCTAACAGGAGGAGAAAAAAAGGTATCAGTTTCATAGTTCAGCTTTCCGTCATTCTCATATAATTACATTTATATTATGTCATAGATCTCGCCGGACACAAGGTGCGCTTTCGATGTGCCGGCGAGCGGCTCGGTGCCGCATTGCGAGGGGCTAAAAAGATCACGCTGCGCTTGATTGTCGGGGGCGGGCCTGATCGGTATCCATCTGGTAGGCCTGCTTTGCATCGACTCCGACTGTGAATATATTTCCCATCGGGGCGCTGTAGGCGTGAATTGAGCTCAAAAGACAGTTACCCTCCCCGACCTTACCGCGCCCGATCACCGCAAGGCGCATGGCGACCCTAGCGAACAAGAACCCGTTGGACTTGATGTAATCTGCTCCGGGCTGATTATGTAAGGAGCGATCAACATAGGTTTTCAGCACCTTGGAGGTGTTTCCAAGAAGCATCTGCCTGCCATATTTTTCTGCCCCGCGAGAGCCACAGTTCACTCTTTGGGTCGGCAGTATGTCAAGGGACAGGCCATTTTTAGCGGCGTGCATGACCAGGCTATTGCCTGCGTAGCGCATGAACTTATCAACGATGACCTGAGGGCTTGGAACCTCGGCCTTTGCGTAGTCATACTGCATATTGCAAGGGCGACAAAAATCGCCAAGAACGGTATTGCCCTGCCGAAGACGAATCATCGACCCGCCGTACATACCGTTTACGGTATTTTGCGCAAGAATCCGCACCAGAGTCTCTGTGAGCGCGCCGGTGTTGGCCTGCCCGGGCTCAAAGCTCAAGGTGCGCTCGGCCTGGATGAGCACACCGACAAACCACTTCTTTCGATGCTCCATGATCTGGCAGTAAAGCTGATCGCGCCGCTGCTCAAGATCGACCATATTGCCGGCACCTGCGCGCATCATCGCATCGACAACCTGCGCGTACTGCGAGCTAAGCTCCTCAATCGCCCCATCCTTATCGCGCCCAAATCCGATCTCAAGATAGCCCGCACCGGTCAGGGCAACGGGCATCTCGCTTGACTCCCGAAGCACACTTGCCCAGCGCCCGATGTAGACCGCAAGCCCGCCGTGCTGCGGCTCAAGCTCGCGTGCGCGCGTAGCCTGTTCAATAAGTAGCATCCCCTCTGGGTTTGCGGGGCCATTTTCCGGGGACGCAAGGCAGGGGTTTCTGGCACGTCGACCCTGCTCGGCAAACTCCATAAGCGTCGGGACGGTTTGGGCGGTTGAGCTGTTTCGGGACGCATCAAGGGATGACTCGCTCGGGCGCAGATACACCACACACGCAACGCCCGCGCGCCCGGCGGTGCCGATGGCGTACGAGCTGTGCGCATCATTACCGAGGCAGTAAGCCTGTGGGTAGAAGACAAATCCACCGGAAGGTTTTTTTACTTCGCTCATGCGGTCACCAGAAAAGCTATTTTGTGCGTATATTATATCAAATATTATATAGGATGTCAATCAGGTGTCCTGACTGGGCGGGCCTGGCGTGAGACAGCTGCGATCCCTGCGCCGCCTCGCGCTAGGCCCCTTGTGCGCCTAAGCCCCGGCTTTACTCTTGTTCAGAGAGTTCAGAAGATCGTTAATACGACTTTCAATCGTTGCAGGCTCTGCCCGCTTGGGCGTGGGCTCGCTTGGGTACTGCGCCCCGCTTGTCAAAAACGCCATTGCCCGATCGGCCTCATCCTCGGCCTGCGCATCGGCATCGCCGCGGTTTTTCTGGATCTGCGCAAGCACGCTTCGCGGCTCAATCGCCTCCTTCATCGTTGCGGACATTGGGTGCGCAAGGGTCGCCTCAATTGTCTGTGCTACGGTCTGAGTTAAAGCGAGCTCAAACTCGGCCGAGTACGCCCGCGCCTGCTTCGCGACCGAGCCCTGCTCAATACGATCATCTGCCAGTGTCTCAAGTAGCTCATCAGGCTCATCAAAGATGTCCTGGGCGTAGGTAGCACCGCCTGCGCCATTGGGATCCTTGCTCGCGGAGGCGGACATGAAATCACTCACATCATCCCAGGACGCCTTGGCTTCCTCGTTGAGCGCCACAGGCCTATTGGCGCTCTGGGCGCCCGGACGTCCGGGCTCCGGTGCAGCCGGGGAGGCTTCGGTGCGCGCGGCCTGCCGTGACGGCATTGGCTCGGCGCGAGACTCCTCTATCAGCTGCTCATCCTTGTGATTGGCTCGCCACTCGATCATTCCGATTGCGACAACGCAAGCCATCTGGGGGTCGCTACCATTGTCTCTTGCCGCCTTGTAATCCTGAATAATGCGCACAACCCCCGCATCCATCGCCGTGCCTACCCCATCGCGGGCCGCTCTTTCGGGGTTTTCATCAAAGAGCGCCTGCAGCCGGTCAAAGGCGCCGCTGATCGATTCGAGCGTTGATCTTTGAGGGAATTCAACCATGATGAATTTGTTCAGATACCCCTCGCGTACCTCATACGGATCGGCGTAGAACAGATCACACCGCGAGAGCTCATCGCCAAAGATGATGTGGGCCTGTCCCGGCTTTTGGCGAACAAGATCCCGAAGATCGATCCGTGAGCGCTCATCAAAGCGCACATCCCCGCTGTCGCGATAGCTTGAGATCGCCCCGGCCGAAAGCTCAGCACCCCCGCTTAAGGACACCCGAGCCTTTCCTCCCCGGCGGATCATGATCTCGGCCGTTTCTTCCTCCTCGATCTTCATCGCGATTTTTATGTTGGTGTTCGCGATCGTTGCCTGAGCCTCCTCTTCGGAGCCCTTTTTAAAGCTCGGGTAATCCTGCCCGGCAAAGACCACACTCACCCCAAGGCTTCGTGCCTGAGCGGCAACCACCGCAAAGCCTTTGACTGAGTAGTAGCCGTACTCATCAAGGAACATCACAAAGGGGACGCTTGAGTTGGTTGGCTTTTGGTCAATGACTTCGCTCTTAAGCCCCTCCGCCTTGTTCCCAAGCGCGGGGGCGAGCGCTGCGCGCACCCCGGCCACAACCATCTTGCCGAGCCCGGCAAGCGCATCCGGGTCTTTCTCAAGCGCAGGCAGCATCACAAATAAAATGCGCCGGTTAAACACAACGTCCTTAAAATCCACCTCACCAAGAGGCGCCCCGAAGATATGTCCGTAGGTGTCCTCAAGATCACTTAGCACCTCTGAGAACTGCATGATCCGATACCCGTGCTGCTCATACACCTTCGGGTTAACCCGCCCGAGGATCGCCTCCTCCTCGACGTACCCGGGAAGCTCGGCAAGGTATTTCTTGACAGGGGACAGGGCGTTTGAGGGCAAATCCGGGCGCATTGAAAGCTTAACGATTTGATCAAGCGGCAAATACTCACGAATCTTCGCCACATCAAGATTAATCTCGCCGCAGTCTCGCAAATGCGTAAGGCACTTCAGGAGCCCGCCCATCATGGCTGAGGCCATCCCCTTCCACATATCGCCATCGCCGCCTGATTCTCGCATGAGACCGACCAGAAGCGATCGCAGCTGCTCGCCGCTACCGTGTGCAAAGGGGTTATTGGTGTTGGATATTTTTGTGTGCACCGAGCCCTTCTTTACGCTCGTCTCCCCGCCAATCAGGTAGTTGATCACCAGAAGATCATCTTCACGGCCGAGTCTTCTGCACAGGCTGTAGACGAGCCACCAAACAGTGTTATCCCCCTTGCCGTCAACGTACATGGCCCCGGATCCGCAAATAAGCGCCTGATACAGCAGTCCCAGAAGAAAGCGCGTTTTACCCGAGCCGGTCGAGCCAAAAACAAGCATGTGGGTGCGAAGATCGTTGTTATTGAACCACACCTCGCCACTTTCGGCGATGGGGTTACCAAAGTACATAAGGCCATCGCCTTCGATCTTCCCGCCGCGGCCTTTTTGCATGGGGCGTCGATATCTGACCGCCCGGCGCTTACCGCGGGCGTAAAGCCAGAAAAGAGGGCCGATTACGATACCAAGATCGGCAATCGCGGCAAACCCCACCCACGAGGCGATCATGATGGCAAGACCGATACAGATCGCGATCACCCCACTGCCGGGGCCCTCCGAGAAGGAGCCGAATTTCTGGCGAAGTGATCGTGTATCTCGACTAAGAAGACCTGGGGCCAGATCCTGGTTGGCCGTTACCCCGTGCACTGCGGTGTTATACATTGTGTCGCTTCTTCTTGGTTATTATGAGGTTATTTATTAAAGATGGCGCTCAGGACAGAGCTCTCGGTGCAGCCCCTGTACCGCCTCGGTGACCTCTGGGTGCGAAATAGCCCGTCCCACGGTTCTTTCGAGCAACCAGTGCGCCATGCAACCTGCACACTCCGTAAAGCTCACCTTGCGCCCGGTCGTTGATAGACAAAACCACAGCGTTCGATCATAGGCCTTGACCCACTTAAGCTCCGAGCTTGCAAACACCCCGCTGTCTCGTGCCCGATCCAAAAGCTCCATGAGCCCCACCCGCACAAAGGCGTGAGCGCCCATGATCTCTTCGGCCCTGATGAGCTTAAAAGCATCTTCATAGAGCTTTTCATTGTCCATAAGGTGCTTGAATATGTTGGTATCTGACAGGAACGCGCGTTTATCCAGAGCCTTTTTTCGGCCCTTAAGGGTATTGAGCTGATCTTTAAAGAGCCGTTTTAGCTCGCGATAACCGGCCCCAAAACTTGCCAGCTCAATGCGCACCGCCCCCTTCACGCCGAGCTCGACGTAGCAGATCGTTTTAAACATGCGCATCCTGTCATCCTGATTGACCGAAAGGCGCGACACCAGAGCGTCAAACACCCGTCTTTCATAGTCTTTAAGGCTCTCGATTCCGGCGTACTGCCGACCAAGCTGAGCCTTAAAGGCGCGCTCCGCCAGATCAATGTCAAACCCATCGGACTTGTCCCAGATCGGATTGCGAAGCGAGGCATCTCGCCGAGCCTGCTGCTCAAGCCCGAGGGGCGGGCTCATGATGGCAAAATCGTACGGGGAGATCGCCATGGCCGAGACGTGTGTCTCTTTTTGCTTTCGCTTATACACAAGGGGCTGCTTGGCGGGGTTCGCGCTCACGTACTCCTGCAGGTGCGGATAAAGCGGCGCGGCGCGCGCAAGAAGCTGCTCCATGTCGTAGCGCTTGTTCATCGTATCCTGGGTGAGCGCGCGGCGCAGCCCCCACCCAATGAGCGCCACTGCCGGCAGCCAGGTGATCCAGACGATATAGCGCCGATCGAATCGCTCGACCGTAATCGGGGCGATCTCAGAGCCTGAGCGCTCGGCAAGAAAGTGAAACGCCTTTTGTATTTCCATATCCTTGTAAAAGGGCAGGTACTCGGCGATATAGTAAAATGGCGCAAGCTCGATAAGCTTAATCCAGCGCCAGACACCGATGATGTATTGTGGGTTGAATTTTAGAAACAAATACCCGGCCACAATCACAACTATGATCAGAAAGAGAAATCCCTCTTGTCCGCCGTCACTTTTCGATGCCATGTTAATCCGCTCGCGGTGCTACATTCTTTTAATATTATTATCAATTTTATTGCTTTAGTCAATCAACTGGATAATCTGCCTAAGGCCCAATGAGGCTTGTGACTCTAAAATAGCCTCGATCGGGCACCTCACATCTTTCGAAGCAGCATCGCAAGCGGATCTTCAGGCTCATCCTCGGCGCCTTCCTGCTCGCACGGCTGCTCTTCGGAGTCGGTGTCGATGGCGTATATTTTCGGATCACAGTCAATGAGCTCAATCTCGTTTAGATTTTGCTGCGCGCTGATCTCAGGCATGGGCAGATCCTCAAGTATCTGCCCCTTGGTCTTTCCGTAGCGGTGCGTTAGCGAGGCGCCCGGCAGCTCGCTATAAGAGGCATCTTCGGCATCAGGGGCGCCCGCCTGGGAGATTTGGGCTCTCTCAGGCACACGCGAGGCGTCCACCTGCTTGGCGCGCGAGACAGCAAAGAGCTCGGCTGATTTTTCTGTGAACGAGGTGAAAAGCTCAAACATTCTGTGGAAATCCTCCGGGTCGATCGCCTGGCGCAGCGCGTCCCGATCGCTTTGGTGTCGAACCGTCACCGCGTAGCCTGCGATAACGAGCTGGCGCAGCACCTCTTGACGCTTGCCTCGTGGGTGATGCTCCAAAAACTCGATGACCTGCTGATCGATCTGATATTTATCGCTAAGCGAAACCTGGTAGCGTTTGCGGCTCAAAATTGCCAACCCCTGGGCCTATTGGCCCATCATCATTTCGGCAAATTTTTGCATCCCGCGCGCATTTGCAAATCCAGGCTCTGAGCCAATGATCTGTTGCGGGTACCAGCATCCCAGGTGCGCCTGAATCTCATTGACCGTACCTCCGACAAATACCACTTTGTCAAGATCCGAGCCATCGCCCAGGCGCTTTTTGGTTTCTGATTCAATGCGCCTGACCACGGTGCGCTTTTCTTGCTCGATAAGCTCGGTGATATTGACCGGCTTTCCCCAGAGTTTTATGTGTCCGGTTTTCATCACGGAATTGATGAGCTCTGAGGTCGGTGAAATCTCGTATCGATCAGCAATCGCCTGGGCAATCGCCTCACGCACCGCGAGCATGCCGCTATAGATTGTGCTTGAGCGGGATTCATCGAGATTACAGTCCTTCACAACCGCAATATCAGTGGTGCGCCCCCCGATATCGATGATCGCTACACGCTCAGAGACAAGCGCCCGATCAAATTCGAGCTTGCCGTGAGTGTTTCTTCGAAGAACGAGATCCATCCAGGCGGCAATCCCCTCGGAGATCACATCGTGGTTAACGATTTGCGCAAGCTCCGTGCCATCAAGCGCAACAACATCATCACGCAACAGGTTTTTGCGCTTGGCATTAACCAGCTCTTTATTGATTTTGCCGCTACGGTAGAATTTCTTGATCGGCAGCCCACTACAAACCATCAATGCGCAGCCGGACACACCGGCCTTGCGAATTGCATGGGCCACCGCAACGCGGTTCATCGCGCTGACTGGGTACCCATCGAATTCAGTCGGATCAGTCTCTCGAATATCACCGATAATGAAATTTCCCTCATCGGTTTGATACTCATACGCCGTTAGAGCTGAGGCATTGATTGAGATCTGATTTAGCTTTCCAGCCTTTAGCTGTGAGGGGATACGCACATTGCGACCATCACCCAGGCACACCTTGGTTTCAGCGTAGCCGTCATCAACGCCGACAAAAATTGGGGCGCCCTCTTGCTTGCCCTCGTGAGCCCGATCGGACATGGCCTGCCTCTTTTCTTAATTTGACAATGTTATTAATTAATATCATAGTAATGCTTCCGCGGATGACTTTCAACGATTTTTTGTGCTGGAGGCAAAGATCCTGCGCTTACACGCCCGGACTATTGTTATGGCTTGCGCCTGCCGTTCTGGGCGCACTTGCCAGATCGGCAATCCTCTGCGCTCGGTGAGCCCTGCCGATATCGACATTGCAGAGTGTGATACACCCGTCTGAATGCTGGCAGTCAAGGCGACAGCCTCTTGCAATCGCCCTATCGTGGCATCAATGTGATCCCTGATGCCCTGCCCTGCCCTGCCCACCCCCAACAAAACCACGATTGGCAGAAATCGATTCAGGATCACCGCATTCATCAAGCAGATCTTTTGCTGCTTTCGGGCCCGCGCCTGCGATGCCAGGTACTTACTTGCCTTCGTTGCCGGCCATGAGCAAAAAATCATTGAATCGCTTCGGCCCTGTGCCGTATCGCGGTCGTAGCCGCCTTGCTACCACCAGGCTGGCGAGGGAAGCCCTTCTGACTTAACTGTCACAATGAAAACCCATCATCAGCCAGCCCATACTCATCGTGTAAAGATCTTCTCTCATGCTCAGGCAAGACCGACTTGCCATCATAGATATCCGGATTTGTCGGATCGAAGGCACCGCTGTTGTCCACGGCGGATTTTATTTGTGTTGGTGATTTAACAACAATCTCTGATCTGTTAATAATCCCATCGAACTGTGGAAACTTTTCAAATATATCGTCAATAAACTTTGTCGGGATACCGGATGAATTTATCTCTCTCATCCCCGGCAGCTCAGTGTCTTTGGTGATGGGGTTTTCAATCTTCAGATACACCTTTATTACGCGACATCCAAACTGCGGCAGCGGATACTCTGAAAAATAGATGCCTCGGCCGCCCAGACCGCTATTGGCGCCGGCCTTAAATTCTCTGAATTCAGCATTGGTATTGTGGTACACCACCATCGGCATGCCCTTAGCATCTACGACCTTGCTGCCGCCAAACCAATTTCTAAATTTTTCTGATTCAATCATCAAAACGAAAACCCCTGAGCCTGCCTGTCCGCCAATCCTCGGGGCTCAGTGAGCGCTTTTGATATCGACATTGCAGAAAGTGATACGCCCAAATGAATGCTGGTATTCAAGGCGACAGCCTCTTGTACTGCCCCGATTGTGGAGTCAATGTGATCCCTGATGCTCTGTCCCGAGCTGCCCTCAATCAAGCCTCGATTCGCTGCAATCGACTCAAGATCACCATATTCATCAAGCAGGTCTTTTGCTCTTTTCGGGCCTATACCTGGAATGCCAGGTATCCCCTTGCCTTGGTCGCCGGCCATGAGCAAAAAATCATTGAATCGCTTCGGCTCTACGCCGTATCGCTGTTGTAGCCACACCGAATCCTTTATGGAGCCTTTACTTGCCCCGTAGGGCGAGTACAGGCTCAGGCCTGCGCCGAGCATGCCGTAAAAACGCTTGTCACTTGCGGCCACCACTACAGCCCCTGCGTTGCGCTCGATTACTTTCCTTGCCATTGTTGCAATCAAATCAACCGCCTCCCCTCCACCTCTGGCGACCACCACAGCAACACCGCGCCCTCTTAAGTCTTCGATGAACTTCCTGATCCCGATGCTCATATGCACCGGAAGGACAAAGCGCTCCGAGCGATACCCGCTTAATGCCACCGCCCTGGCACAGCGCGACGGATCATCAAAGCATACGGCTGCGTGCGTTGGCTTTAAGTCCCTGATCATGCGCAGCACCGATGCCGCACACGAGTTGAACGGCTCCTCGCCTGCAGGCGCACTGCCATCACTGCTCAAGCTGCGATAGACCGTCGCCAAAGTCATTTGTCCATCAATCAGCAGTAACTTCATAATGCCACCTGACAACATCCCGGGATGCTAATATTATACCATGAAATATATAAAATAGCAATGCGCCCGTTCGCTCCTGCCAGTGCTATTACCCCCCCACCCCACTGCTACCTGCCGCACCCCTTGCTCGATCAGAGACAATGGTTGATTCGAAAAGACGAAGACGATCCGGCCTGATGCCGCCTGGCGGGCCGGCTCGATAAGGGCGGAGTGAAAATACGAGCGCCACCGCAAGGCGCTATCTGATCGCTCCGTAAATGGTGTTTGTACGGTTACTTCCACCAAATAACCTGTGGATAAGCTGTGGGTAAGATGTTGATAACTCACCGCCGAGAGCGGAGTGAAAATCTGGGGGCGCCGGAGTGAAAATATAAAGAGCGGAGTGAAAATACGATAGAGCGGAGTGAAAATACAAAAGGGCGGAGTGAAAATACAAAAGAGCGGAGTGAAAATCTAATTTCACCTAAATATACCTTTAAATACAATGGGTTACGGTGGCTCTATATTAAATATGGTATACCTGTATATCTACTATATTTTTAAAACCTATAGATTTATATAAACACGGGTAAACACTTGCATAAGACTCATGAGCTCCTTCATGCGCACCAAAAAAAACAAGCGGTTGATCAGTAACTGAATCGCAGATCGGCAAAGCGAAGATCCATACTATGATATTTGTACTACATCATTACATTGCCTCCGCCCTATAAGGCACACAGGGGCTGTAATTGCAGATTAAGGCCCATTACCTCTACCCCAAACTTTCCCAAAGCGAAACCGCATCGGTGCCCCAGCGGCCAGACAGCACTAATCAGTCGCGCCCCGGGCAAGCTGTTTTGATGTAGCACAGACACAATGGCGCGACGGCGCAGCGCCGTGCAGAGACTTATGTGGCCCTGGCAGGCAGGGCCTGGCGGTGAGGAGTAAGGTGTGCAGGGGGCGCCTGACACGTTACTTACTCAAAGGCGGGCAGAAACTGGATGGGAAGAGCGCTTCAGGGATTCCCGGCAGGCAGGGCTCGACGATGATTACAAGGGAAGTATGGGTCTAGGATATTTTCCCTCAAAGTGCGGCTTCGCTCCGTCCGAAAGCAAATTCCTGCTCACTCACTTGAAAATATCGTACTGGTCTTTCAGCGAATCAACATCGATGTCGGCGATCGAGCTCTCATCCTCAATTTTTGAGAGCAGGGCGGTTTTGCCCTTAAGCTGGCGGGCCCGACTCTTAACGCCCACATAGGGGTCAGATGAATCAATGTGAATTGAAACATTCTGCCCGCTGATGCCAACGTAGTAACCATGCACGCTGGCATAGAAACCAATGATTTCATTTGAGCGCGGTTTTTGGACATTGTAAATGACAGGCTTTAGGCTCATCTTTCTTCGCGGGTCGCGCTCGCTCTGAGCGACCTGGCGCAGATGCACCGCGGCCAGCCCATCAAAGAGCTTTGATGCAAACGCCCGTTTTGTCATATTCGGCGCCACCTGCATTCTCAACTGCTCAAGGGTAACTCGATGGTTGTAACTTGCCTTGTGACCAATTCTTCTGCGACAAAAAAGGTGAAGTCCAAAAATCACCTCATTTTTTTCCTTAAGCACTTCCGGATTAATGCGAAACACGTTGATTCGATCGCTCAGGATGCCCTGAAAGATAGCGGCCGGAAGTGAGAAAAACACAACCGAGCGCCTGGATCCGTTGGGGTTGTCATCGTGAAAGTTCGCAAAGTCTGATATTGGGGTAAGAGACATGGATCCGCTGGTAAAGCCGTAGCGCTCGATAATTCTCTGGGGCAGGGCAGGCACATGAAACTCGGTGCTGTTTAGCCGCCGCATCGCTTCGATTAGAGTTGCAATATTGCCGCCCTCATTGGCCTTGCCAAGAAAGGCATTGATGAACTTGGTGTCCATCTTGAAAAAGTTGGTTGGCGTTTTGCCGAGCATTATGGATTGCGCCGTAATTTCCTCGGCCAGCGTTAGAATGGCGATGTAGTATTTCAAATCGGTAATGCGCGCAACCACCAGGTCAGATCGGTGCTGACACGAAGCGATAACCCTGACCTTGTCCCCATACCAGTCGACGACGATATCAATCTCTTTTTCGCGCCCCTTGCGGTTATAGTCCAGCGCGGTATACAGAACCGAGCAAATCAGATCATCGATAGCCGGATCCTTAAGAAACGGCTCGTATGCGGGGTCATAGCTCAGGTGCTCTTTTGAGACCTCTGAGCTGCTGCGGGTGGCGCCCGAGGGTGCTTGCTCGCGTGACTGAGAGATGAGCCCTGCCATGGTCAATTTCTTAAACCGATAGACCGACACCGGCTTTCTCACGCTCGGTATTTTGCGCTTATCCAGCGTCATCGCGCCTTTTTCTGCCAGAGTGTTGAGTCGCTTACGAACCCCGCTGAGCGATTTTACGTTCTCATCTAAAAGCTCGCTCATAGCAAGCTCACGACCATGGATTTCCACCAATCGAAAGATTGCCTTTAAATACTGGATTTCGCTTTCAGTGAGGATTAACTCCCGGGAAAGGGCTATCAGCTGATCTAACGTGATCTGGTTTTCATTGGAGATGTAGGGCGGCCGTAGGGTTGTCGGCATTTTTTATCCTTATGGGCAGCAAATTGCCCCTGAGTCTCCGCAGAGACATTTATTGGAAACCGTAGTAAGCCATTGAAAAATATAGAAATAACAAAAAAATATTTAAAATTTAAATACCAGGATAGTCGCGGCGTTTTGACTCTGCTAACCTATTTATACGAGGTTATATTTGTACTGGCAAGTACAAAACAAAGCCCATATAATCCTGTGAGTTCATCAGCACTGACTGGGGAAAATGATGGCCGACTCACAGGCAAATAAACCAGGGCATCCAGGTCAAATGTATAACGGGATGCGCGTGGTGGCATGCGCAATGCAAAAGGGCGGCACCGGCAAAACCACCCTGGCGCTACATTTGGCGATCCGCGCCGCGTTTGGCTACATCCCGGAAGTCAAAAAGCGCGTCCTGCTTATTGACGTTGATGAGCAGCAAAACGCATCAAAGTCGCTTTTGCGCATGGAGACGATCGAAGGGGAGGGGTACTCGTTACCGCCGATCCACCCGGATTACAACCCGGATGATCCGGAGGATGTGGAGTGGGGAGGAAGGTCAAACTCGGTGGATCTGTACTACGGCAATCCGGTCATGCCATACCCTACCCAAATTCACCCGCGTCTTGATGTGCTGCCCTCGGACGGCATCGTTCTGAAGACCTTTGATGGCATCAAGGAATCGGCAGATAGCACCACCCTTGATGCGATATACCAGTTCATGCACAGCTTCTTTAAGCAGCCCGATGTCCAGGAGCTCTACGATCTTGTGGTATTTGACTGCCCGCCGGGTAAGTCGCTTATCACTACGCCCATTTTAAGGGCGATTACGGACCTGATTTTGCCCACTCAAGCCGGAACATTTTCAATGGACGGTGTACAGAGAATGATCTACGAGGTCGACAGAGAGAACCGCTATCGTGAGACAGACCTGAATCTGATTGGCATCATTCCCAATCAGATCGATGAGCGCCTGAACAAGCATCGAGCGAACCTGCAGATCCTGCGAGAAAGCCCAATCACCCGGGAGTATATGGCCCCCTTTAACATCAAGCGCCTGGTGGCGATTGGTCTTGAGCAGCTGCCGATGGGTCCGATTAGCGACTGCACGCTCGAAGATACGAATGCCGAGGCGCAGATCCAGACCTTTATCGAATTTGTTCGCGAGCGCATGTATGGCGCGCGTGATGGGCAAATGAGGGTAGGCGCGTGAGCGGGGGGCTTCGAAAGAAAAGCGCCCTGAACCCACAGCGTGAGGAGGCTGCAGCGCTTGAGCGCCAGGGCGCGCCTGAGCCGTCGTGCGATACGCCCCCGGCCGTCAAGACGAGCGCAGGCATGCGCAAAAGTCTCTCAAACGCCCAGAGCGTAGAGCAGCAGTGGATCAAGCCGAGCGACGAAAACGCCCCGCTAAGGGAGGCATTTCAGCTTGATGAGGTCAATCTTGCGAGCATTATGCTCGATGAGAACAACACGCGAACCCGGCACATATCCCTTGGAAATCCAACCAAGAACATGCTGCCACCTGAGCATCCTGATCACAAAGAAAATCAGGATCTTATTGACGGGCTTATCGAGCTTTCTGAGCAGTTAAAGGTAACCCCTTTACAGTCGCCCATAGCGGTGTACCCCTTTCGCGGGCGATTCAGGGTAATTTTTGGCTCCAGGCGATTCCTGGCCATGAAAATAGCTTTTGGTGATCGCTACCGGATTACCTGTAAAGTCTATGAAAAAAGGCCCGAATTCATCAGTGCTGCAAGGCTTATAGAGAACAGCTCTCGAGAAGACCTGAGCTTTGGCGCCAAAGTGATCGATTTTAAGAACGCATATGATGAGCTCGCTGCGGCCGGCAAGCTGGTAAAGGGCAACGAGTGGAGCTTCATGGGCGTCTCCCGCGCCTACTACTACAAGTATCTGAAAGTTATCGCTCAGCATGATGTGCTTGATGCGATCGCGCGCGGCGCGATCAAGAGCCTTGATGAGGCGCTTGAGCTGATCCGGTGCGCGAAAACCCCGGAGGAAAGAGCG
Organism: uncultured Cellvibrionaceae bacterium; assembly: GCA_964546435.1. Classification (GTDB taxonomy): domain Bacteria; phylum Pseudomonadota; class Gammaproteobacteria; order Pseudomonadales; family Cellvibrionaceae; genus CAYNST01. The sequence goes on along the minus strand of CAZJKJ010000005.1, from coordinate 75,857 downwards.
GCGCTTCTGCACGCGATGGCCATTGAGGATGTGAGCCTTGAGGAGGCCAGAAAGAGCAAGGCCTCGCACACACAGGACGATGCGCCGGCCAGGCGCAAGGGCAGGGCAAGAACTGCCATCAAGCTTCCTGCCATCAAAGGCGATCCGGCCGGGCTCAAGGCCGTGAAGATTATCATCGATGGCGGGCTTAAGGATATGGATTGGAGCGATGTTAACTGGGCGGATCTGGATCAGGTCCAGAATCGCCTGAATGAGAATGTCGATGCCCTGATACGATCGCTTGAGGGCAAAAGAGGGTAGCCCCATCGTGGACACTGATGACCTAGATGTAGCAGAGCTTAATAAGAGGTTTGACTGGGCTCGGCTTTGTGTGGAGTTCAGAAGAATGCAGGCCGAGGAAAATCAAGCGATCAAAAGGCAGCAGTACCTCGCTTTTTGCGAGGCGATGGAGAATTTTTTGAGTCTCTATCCGGCGCCTTTTGGCAGGTGCCCGGATTTGGGGGATCATTTGAACCATGATTTGGCGGAGCAGGCTCTGCCTGAGCCTGCGGTGGATGCCCCGGCGCAAGTGCTGGCGCCAGCAGATCAGCATAGGCAGTGCAAGATAAGCGAAAAAATCGACATCATCGAAAAGGGCATTGAGCGGATGCGCGGCCTTATTCATAAGGGCGAGAGCGAGCTTCAGCGGTACGCGGTGGCGAACCCACCGCCACCAGGCAGCGTCATCGGAAAAACCAAGACCAATCTTGCCAAGCTGCGAGACATGCAGGCAGAGCTCGAACAGCGCCTTTATCACCTGGCAAGACAAAGAGAGCTTAATAGCGCTTAACATAGTCACATGACTAAAGATCGACACCTGGCGCAGTCGCCTGCCTCTATAGGGTGGCCCAGGTGCGCCATGCGGGCACCGCAGGTGCAATGGCCGCAACGGCTACTGGTCCATCGCAAGGGCTCATAAAGCGGATTTAATAGTCACGTGACTAAAGGATCTCACTCTCCGCCGCCTCAAAGCCCAGCTTCTGAGCAATATCATCAAGATCCTCCAAACCGTAGTAATCGAGCGTGATTTTCCCGCAGTAGCTCGTCTTGTCAAATTTTATAGACACCCCCCGGTGGATGTGATCACTCATCCGCTCGGCGTACTTGGCGATGTCCACATCGGCTGGATCTTTCTGGCCGTGGATCTGGGCCTTAAGGCTGGCAATGGGCAGCCTTGATTTGATGACGGTGCGCATCCAGTGATCGCGATCCGAATCGGGGATGCTGGCAAGAATCCGGGCATGCCCAAGGGTGATGCGCTCGGGATTGTTAAACCACAGGCTAAGCTCGGGCTCTGAAAGACGCAGGCCGCAGCGCTTGTAGTGCGTAACGGTGTAGCCCTTACTAAGTCCGAGCACCTGGCCGATCCGGCTATTTGAATAGCCATCCTTTACCAATATGCGAACGATGTAGGCGAGCAGGGCATCATTGGGCGCATGTGTTTTGGATAAATATTCGAGCGCCTCTTGGGCATCTACCAGTAGCGGGAGCGAGTCCATTGGGATCCTCTGGGGCGATGGGGCCAAAATCCGGCGCGAAGAAGCTGCGCTTTAGTCACGTGACTACTATATCGCAGCAACACGTGCCCGGCTAGCGGCCGGCCGGAGCCGGGGGCGTATCTGTTGGTCGGTGAGCTCAGGCGGATGCTGTGCGTGCGGTGTGACAAGTTTGTGATATAATTTATGTAATATTATATTAGAGTTTATAGGCACGTTCATGGGCACATCAGGTAATGCACCAGCAAAGAAGACACTTCTTGCCAAGGCGTTCTATTCCAAGCACGGGTTCGGCGATGGTCTACTCACCGGCTGGCATGCGGCGGCGGGTGAGAACGACTCGTTTGTCGTGGTGCGCAATAACGGCACCAAGACCCGGGTGCACCTCGGGCAGGAGATTGCCGGGGTGGGGGCGGTCTCGCTCTTTTCACGCGGGATTCTTCAGGTCGGACCAAACAAGATACTGATTGGCGAGAACCTTGACCATCAATGGCGAGCGAAGAAGCTGCAGCGAAAGGGCCAGTACCTGTTCAAAAAGCCCGGCGGCGGAACGGTTAGGGCCCAGGTCGGGGAGACCATCGCGGGGCTTGGGGTGCTGAGCGAGGATACGGACAAGTACGGCAATCTGGCCGTGGTGAATGATGGGAAGATCACGCGAGTTGCCGTTGAGATCAAGCAGCTTGAGCTGAAGCTGCTTGTATACGCCGAGGCGCACGAAGGCGCACCGAGCGCTCATCTTAGCTACTTCAATCTGATTGAGCCGGGCCAGACCAGCCGAAACTCCAACGGCGTACGAGGCGCTTTCTTCGCTCGACGCGCAAACGCTCCGGCCAAGTTCTGTGAGATAGACGCGGACGGATCAATGCTCAATACCGCTGTGTTCTGGCCTTCGCGAAACCGCGAGTTCCTAATCGGGCGGGTTCGATCTGCTGAGGATGCGCGCATTGAGAGGGGGCTGTTTCGAGCCCTTAAAGAGCTTGAGAGACAATGCGAGGAGTTCGGCGTTGCGCCATCAGATAACTTCGAGTACGCCCAGGTGCTCGCAAAACTTGAGCGGGCGAACAAAGAGCAGTGGAAGGATTACATGTTCTCGGTCACCCACGGCCAGGCGCAATTTGGCATTGAGCCGGCCCAGAGGCAGCTTGCGAGCGTAAGGGAGCTGGCCAGGTAGAGGCTAATATGCCCCTAAAACCGGAATCGACGAGGAGGTTTTAGGGCGGAGCACTGCTACCTGGTGAGACAGCCCATACCCGCGCCCGGGTCGTACGGGTGCGCAGCAAAGCCAGTCTTTGCAGCAAGATGCGGATCAGTGCTCGGCGTCTTGGGCGACAATGACGGCACGTTGAACATACTTAGGGGCGCATTCCCCTTCCAAGCGAAGCTTGCTGGGGGTCAAGCCCCTGCCTGATTTTCAATATACTGCTTAACCACTGCCAGCGGAGCACCGCCGCAGGTAACCACGCAGTAGCTCTTTGACCAAAAATACGGCTTCCAGTAAAACGGCTTTAGGTGCTCGGCGAATTCCTTTCTGATCAGCCTTGAGGTGTTTGTCTTAAGCGCGTTCACAAAATCCGCCACGGCATGTTTTGGTGGCAGCTCAAGCAATAGATGCAGGTGATCGGGCTCCCCGTTAATCTCAAAAAGCTCCCCCCTTGCGGGTCACTCCGCCTAAAACCGCTTCCAAGCGTTAGCTTGGTGGCGGTAGTTTATCAATACACGTACCGGGCAAACCTTAGGGCTGACTTCCATAGACTGACAGTCAAGCCTTGCCCATCCTTAAGACAGCCGTCTATGGTTGCCATGGCCGACTGAGGAGGTGGCATCGATCTGCGGTGCGGCCTGAGAGCTCGATAGGGCTGATTTCGCACGCAGACAGAGCACTATCTCCTCTGGATTGGCAGTGCCAGTACGCCCGATAATTCCTTCACCCCGGCTTCACCGACTATCTTGTCAGGGACCACGCTATTACAGCCGAAGTCGGGGCCATTGGCATAAGGCTGTGCTTGATCGGTGCTTGTATTCGGGCGGACAAACACGGACTGGTGCGCGAAGAAAAAGCCTAACTGCCAGTGCTTCGAATAACGCTGTTAATGGCCATTTAAACTGACCCGCTTCTGGCCATTAATTTTGACCCACCCCAGGTGGCCTTGGCCACTAAGCACGGTAGCGTTCCCCGGCATACATGCGAGGTTTGTTGAATGCATAAGGGGTTGCCTTTGCGCGTCTGGTGCATATCCGGGTCCGCGTTGCTTCTTCTTGTTCTTGATGGAGCTCGGTGCGTTAATAAACGATAGTTCCTCCGTATACTTTCAGGCCATTCTCCGTGAGATATTGATTGACCAGATGAAACAGTCGATCACCCAGGTTGTGGCTTTCCATCAGATGGCGAAATCTACAGATGGTCGTTTCGTCAGGGGCTGGCTCCTCCCCAAGATCGATGCCCACAAACTGGCGCATCGCGCGTGAGTCGTAAAGAACCTCCTCAGCGCCGGGGTCCGACAAGTTGAACCAGTGTTGTAAAAAGTAAATTCGCAACATTCGCTCGATCCCGATCGGACGACGACCTGCGCCTCGAGGGTTGGGATAGAAGGGTTCAATGGCAACGCACAGCTCGTTCCATGGGATTATCGCTTCCATATCGTCCAGAAACTGCTCCTTTCGAGTAACCTTGCGAAACTTCTCAAAGCCGTCTGTGAGCGATACCTGTTTCATAAAATCAATGACCATTAATACCATGCAGTATATTATGACCGAAATCACGAATTAATCACGCAGCCCCTAAGCAAGGAGCTGCCGCGCATTCCGGCAGTGGAACCCGCCGACTTCTGGGGCTTCAGCAAGGCGGGGCGCGATCAGGCCGAGCTTCACCTGAACTACGAAATCATCGAACCGTACTCGCTGGCCATCGAGGCCAGGGGCGCAGCTATTGTGAGGCCAAATGTGAAAATTCCCTTCGCCCTGCGGCTTTCGGATGGGCAGCTCGTGGAAGCCGGTGATGTTGTAGCGGGCCGGGGCTGCAACTGCGTTTGCCCGAGCTGCGGCCTTGGTGTTGTCGCTAAAAAGGGAGATGTGAACGAGTGGCACTTTGCGCATGATGGCCACTCCGAAGCCATCCCTCACTCACTATGTGAGGTTTCATTTTTCAGCTGCTGCCGACAATTCGTGACCGACACCGTCTGCCGGTCGCCAGGACTATCAATCAAGACACCGGATTACGTGGTCGAGGAAAAGCGACACGGATTTTCCACTGTCGGCCTTAAAGATTTTGCCGCCCGAGAATCGGTCATAAAGCCATCAAACCTATCTAAAGACAGTCGCTACGACCTTGTTGCGCACATTGCCTGTCACACGATATTTATTCATCTTTCGTACCCAGACCGAAAGCTGCCAGATCTCCCTACCCAAGGCCCAGAAGGCGTACTTAGTATCGACCTTGAGTTCATAGCCAGGCAGTACAAGGAAATTAAATCCCAGCCAGAGCTCTTAAGGCGACTGACTATGTTGATGTTTGAGCAGGAGACGGACTGCAAACGGTGGCTTTATCACCCGCGCGAAATAGGAGTTCGTGCCAGGCTCCGGAAGCGACTTGAAACTGAAGTACCTGAGCTTGACCAGGCTGCTCAGGAGCTGCGCAGAATGATCGTTTCAAAAAAAGGCACGCCTATCGCCACCAGACCCGTTAATCAAATACCGCCAAATTCGTATGAGAGAAATGCGCCTGGGGCGTTCCACTGTCTTTTGTGTTCGGCTAAGTGGAGGGGGCATGAATTCACCGACAAACGATGCAGCCACTGCAGCAGTCACCTTGGAAGCAGGTTCATTGCCGACCTATAGTTTTCAACATTAGGAGGCCCCGGCATAAAGGCCAGCAAAATCTTCATGACCATATTATTTAGGGAAGCTCTGAGCAATTGATACTGACAACTCTCCAGTAGTCGTTGCGGAATAACTTTCCGTTTATTTGGCGATTTTAAGTCTTATTAAAGCCAATTTGTCCGTCAGGCCGGTGGCTGGCGTCAACGGTAGTTCCTCAGTTTACTTTCAGGCCATTCTCCGTGAGATATTGATTGAGCAGATGAAACAGTCGATCGCCCAGGTTGTGGCTTTCCAGCAGATGGCGAAATCTACAGATATTAGTTTCTTCAGGTGCCGGCTCTTCCCCAGGATCGATACCCACAAACTTGCGCATCGCGCGGGAGTCGCACAGAAGCTCCTCAGCGCCGGTGTCAGACAAGTTGAACCAGCGTTGTAAAAACTAAATTCGCAAAAGGCAAATCAGTTTACACAAGGCTATAAAAAAAGTAACCCGTTAAGATTTATCCGAGGTTCTGTACGAAAGTCGTCGAGCGAAGCAGGCAAGGCAAAAGCAGGCGAAGAGGCGGAGTTTACGTGCTGTAAATGAGCATTCTGAGCCAAGGGGGTGCGAATATCTCGCCACATCCAGCGGAGGTATCGGCCGCTTGTGGCGGACAAAGAACTTTTAGTGATCAGCGACGCTTTCTTAAGTAAGCGGCCATCCCCGTGAGCCGTTCGCTACCTGAGCCTTTCACCGGAATATTTGACGGGACGTCGTCGAAGACAGTCGGCGCACCCGGGGATCGCCCGAGCGCAGACAGATCAGCGTCCGGGCCGCGCCGCTCGGGCACAAGGCGTTCATCGGCAGGTGCGCCATCGTTTCTTTGCGCTTTAGTATCGGGCCGATCTTCCTTTAATGGCTCATCGCGCACTGAGTGTGCGGGAGGGATCGATGCATCCGAAGGCGCATCCTCATGCTGCACCTGCTCGGTCAGATCATCAAGATCGCCTGAGGAGTGCTCGATCATCTGTGCATCCTCATCTGCCTGTTCGCGATCGCTGCTCGGTGCAGGCAGCACCGGGGGGCGATCGTTCATTAAAATCCAATCGGCGCGGCTTATCGTGCTTGCCTGGTTAAGTCCAATCGGGCGCTCCACAAGATCGCCTTCAGATGAGTCTTTATAGGCAAGCTTCACCCCCTCGTATTCAAAAAGCTTGGAGGGTCTGCCGAGCCGATCAAGTCGCGCCGGGTGCCCAAGCGGGGCGGAGGTATTAAACAGGCGCGAGAGGATCGATGTATTGCCATCTTCGTAGTGGGTGATGCGTGCCACAACGTTGCACACCTGGGGCTCATCCTCGCTGTAGTAGAGGCGGTTGATCGCCTCGAACTGCTTGCGAGCGCCATAGTAGGCATTGCCGCGTACCCCGCAGTTAATTTTAACCAGCGGAATGCACTCAAGGCGGGTAAGCTCATCGCAAAAATATTGCGCCCCATGTAGTGCAAGAAACATATCGACAGTCTCTTCTGCACTTTGCTGTCGTGCCTCGGAGCTTATGTAGCGGCTAAAGAACTCCTTGTAGCTGCCCTCAATGATCCGCCCATCGGCATTCATCGCGCGGATCATAAAGCCCACGGTAAGCCCAAGGGGCGTAAGTGGCGCAAGCGCCTCAAGAAGCGAGCACTTAAAGGAGTATTTGTTGACCGCCGCATGCTCGATCATCTGCTTGTGCCGATAGAGGATAACCGGATAGGCAAAATTCTGTGGATCACCCAATTGCCGGCCAAGTGCCTCGATCTCCTCGGCATTGTCTTTGGATCGGGCGATCGCCAACTGATCTTTAAGCTGGCGGATGGGTTGGGAGTGGCGGTTAATCTCCATACGCCCAACACCACTTAGCGGGTCGGGGCTGTCGCTGTCCGAGCACAGCACGCACGCCCACCTGGCAGTGTAGGTCTCAAGGTTTCTCTTGTTGGTCCCCTCAAGGCTGGCCTGGGTGAAAAGCAGTATGCCCTCTCGAGCATCAGGTCCATTGGTTTCGGTTGCGATGCAGGCCTGTCTTGCCTTTCGATCGATGCGCGAGAACTCTGCAATGCTTGGCGCATTTTTGGAGCTCGAAGACTTCGGATCCAGCCGCAGCTTGATGTTCACCTCGCGCCCATCGCAGGTTAATCCCACCACCGAGTGCAGGCTCTCCTCGCCGCGCTTATTATAGCTTCGGGGATAGAGGATGATATTTATGCCTTGGTCTTTGCTCATGGGGCGGGCCGGCTTCTTTATAATCAGCCAGAGCAGATCGCTCGTTCTGGTCGTGCGAGCGCATCCCGGGTCTGCCTGTTGGGGCTTGCCTCGGGCGCTGTCTGGTGGTTAGGCAACTTGCGTATGTTTCATATTATAGCCATAATTTTCAAAGTGGTCTACAGGACTTAAGCCTGCCTTCATCGGGGCCTTGTCGTTGACAAATAAAATAAAAAATGCAATACTAATGATCGAGTATTCTGAATCTGAGGCGAATGTGCGCGTCGTATCGTTTGAAATAAATCCAGGCACTCTAGCGCAAAGCAAAGCATACCAAGCGATGACGGCCGCCCAAAGGGGTGTGCTTTTGTCTTTGCTTTGTCATATCTGGGAGTCTTCGAATCAGTATCGAATCGCCTTTTATGTGAGCGAGATTGCCCGGCAGATTAATGCGAGCGCGGCTGAGCTTGAGCGGCTGATCGATCTTTGCGAGACGGACCCCTCGGCTCTTTTGCTGCGGGATCTATCAATTCTCGATGGGCAGATTTACCTGCAGGCTCCGATTTTAAAGCAGCGCGTTGATACGATCCGCAACGCCCAGGAGCAGGCCCTTCAAGCGAAGGAGCAAAAGCGATTGGCCCTTCATTATAAAGATGCCAGAGCGGCCCGATCAGGCACAAGAGCGCTGGCCGGGACGCCGCGGCGTGATGAGGTATTTGTTGCCCCTGCTGACAGATCCCTTGGGCGCTATGAGGGCCTTTTACCCACTAAGCAATTTGAGGCATCAGGTCAGTGCTTTAGGGTGCTGCCGGAGTTTATCGTGATGCTTGGCGCTGAGTTCCCCGAGGTGGATATTGATTCGGTATTAAGATCTATTTTTGATTATCTGAAAGAGGAGCCCGCTAAGCGGCGCACCCACGCGGATATGGGGCATCTGATATATACCCGGGTTGCGGCGCACGATGCCAGGCTAAAGGCGAGCCGCAGCGCGCTTTGCTCACTCGATGCGCAGCTTGATCATCTGATTGCCGAGCGCAAGCAGGTGCGCGCATGATCACCCTGGAGCAGTACAGGGAGGCTTTCACCCCCCTTTACCGGAAATTCTCAACCCACTACCAGAAGCTCTTCTATAGCGGTCTTAATGAGGATCGGGCGCATCATCTTCTTGGGTGGCTCGATGCGCTGGTCGGGGCCCAGATACCGCTTGAGCAGCTTGAGCCCTACGCGTGCTTTATCATAGAGAAGTCAAACCGCTACGCGAAATACCCGCCCACACCCTCGCAGTTCACCAAGGATTTTGATGACTGGAGGCGCTGGAGCTCCGCCCAGGCGAGCGAGCAGATACCCAAATGCTTTCGGGAGAAGTTCGATGAGTTTTACCTCAACATGGGCCTTCGCTACGGGCAGTGGTGGGCCAAAGGAGATACGAACGCACCGGAGAATCATTACAATTTTTGGCTTCATGAGCTCTTTGGTGCGAAGATCCAGGCCGAGCACCTGACTGGCGCCTATCAAAGGGTGCGCTCGATGGCGCAGTACCGCCTGTATCCGCCGAACATCGATCAGTTTTTGGACCTTGCCGCGATCGCTTCAATCGATGCCAGTATCCCCTCGGTTGAGGAATCCTACGCGCTGGCGATCGCCTCCCGATCAAGTGCAGGCATGCATCCACTGATTGCTCATGTGCGGGCAAAATTCGGGTATCAAAGCCTTATTGGCCCGGCTGCGGCGCCGCTAAAGCGTCAGTTCGAGCAGCTGTACTCCCAGGCGCTCACTCAACTGCTCGATGGCAAGATGAGCCTTGAGGCGGTGCACCGAGGGCTGCCCGAGGCGGCCGATCCAGCTGAACATTCTGCTGAGGCTGAGGCTGAGGCGGTCATCTCTGCGCTTGATTCGATTTTGCTTGAACTTGGCCGCCCTCGAGCCCGGATCTGACACCTGCTCACAGGTCAGATGGTGCATTGAAGGGGGGGCATCTTCTGGCTGGCGCCACATTCTAGCCGCTTTACTGCAAAGAGCCCATCAGGCGATGCGAGCAAGATAGTCATCGGCGTGCGGAGCCATGGATTGCAGGGCGATCGTCTCAAGAAAGCGCACCCCGGATATGGATAGCCCGAGACGGCGGGCGAGCTCATTGAGCGTGACCTTTTTATCCTCCAGGCGCCGCGAGCGAACGATGGTTGCGTGCTTGTGATCAATTTTGGAAAGCGCGCAGCTGAGCGCGCGCTCATGGGCCTCACGCGCGCTCATGGTCACAAACCGCATCTGATCAAGCGAGCTTCCCACAGATGAGTGCGCGCCGGGACTTTGGTTTACATCGTGGGCCTTTGGGCAGTAGTCCACATCGGCCGTGCAGATGAATAGATAGATGCTGTGGACCTCTGCATCAGAAAGATCAAACGTGCGAGCAATTGCCTGGATATCAGGCTCGCCGATTGTGCCAGATTGGTGCAGTGCCCGAAGCGCCATTAGAGCCTTGATCTGGCTTCTTGATGTGATTTGTCTGACCGCGCGCTCATTGCCAAGGGAGTATGCAAGCATCGCCGCGCGAATCCTTGGTTTTAGGTAGTTGATCGCCTCGCCCGCGCTTCGGCAGGCAAACTTCTTCCGATCCGCCACCGCGCACAGCCACCCCTCCTGATGCAAATCAGAGAGCAAACCGGGTGATTGCCGCGCGTAGCGACGGGCCGTTCGGTTTATGAGGCGATCGATCTCATCAAAATGCGGAAAATCAGACATAGGGCATATCGGCTTGCTGAAAACGAATTATAATATAATCAAAAAAAAGTAAAATGGCAAGTTGCAGGAAGCAATGCCAACATGCACAATAAGTGCAGCAACAATTACAATTGGTCAAAGTATGCGATCAGAGTTAGCGCGGTTTCTGGCGTGCGATATTGACTGGAGCGAGGATCTGGAATTCATCGCGCTCAGAGTCATGAAGCAGGTTGACAGCAAAATTAAAACAAATTATATTATATCACGGTCCGGGGATGACGCAGCTTATATCGAGCTTTGCGCCAGCGGAAAAATCGATGTGCTTGAGGCACTTAGCGCCGAGGGCGCAATCAGGGCGTCGATCAAGGCCGCCATGCGCGTAGATCTATCCACGGTGGGTGCGCAGATGCATCTGGATAAGGAAGATAAGGACCACTTGGCAGCAAAAATCCTGTATGCCATAGACCGGGTTACCGGCATCCGAAGGCATCAGGCTTTATTCAATGACGCTGCACTAATGCAGTGGTTTTCGCAAGTCGACGCAAGTTGTGAGCACATAAAGAGGATACGTAGTAGCCATGTGGTTTAAAAATATCAACGCCCATCGGGTAAGCGGTGAAGCCATCACGTACAGCGAGCTTGATGCAGCGCTTGGGCGCAAGCCCTTTAAAGAGTGTGATAAGCACCAACAGTGCAGCTCCGGGTGGATCTCCCCGTTCGGTGAGCACTCAAAGTACTTGACCCCCGGGACGATGGGGGCGCATCTTTTGTGTCTGAAAGTGGAGACACGCAAAGTGCCATCAAGCGCCATAAAGGCGGAGCTTCAAAAAGAGGTGACCAGGCGCAAATCGCAGGATCCGGATTTTACACTCACTAGAAAGCTTAAAACCGAGCTGTGCGAGCAGATCCACACGAGCCTATTGCCTCGGGCATTTTCCAAATTCGATATTATATTTGCCTACTGGGATCTGCGACGCGAACTGCTGGTGGTTGATACCTCAAGTAAGGCCCGGGCGCAGATGTTTGTTGAGGCACTTTTAGCCGCGCTCACTGATAAAGACATCAAGATCCGCAATCTGCAATCGGTCCGCCAGCCAAGCGCTGTGATGAGCGTGTGGCTTAAAGATGGAGATCATCCGAATAAGCTTAATCCGGGCGAGGCAGTCACGATCCGCAACACCAAAGATGAGGACAAGGGATCAATCAAGTACAAAAAGCAGGATCTTACCGAAGATGATCGGCTTAAGGGCTATCTTGGGGAGTGGAGGACTGTGCAGGATCTGGATGTTCAGTACGGGCAGGACATGACGTTTTGTCTGACCGAGCAGATGCTGGTTAAAGCAATCAAATGGAGCGACGAGCTTGCAGCCGAGGCTGATGGGGATGCAGCCCCGGGCGAGAGTGATGAGATCATGGCTTCATTTGCCTTGATGAGCTCGAAGGCGACCGAGCTTATCGAGTACCTGGTTGAGGACTGTTTCGGTGGAGAGCTTCAGGAGGATCAAGATAGCACCAGCCTTAACGCCGATGCCGCCATCGATGGCGCCACCGGTGCGCAGCAGAGCCTCTAGCGCTAACGGATCAGATCTTGGTTGGCCCGGAAGGATCCTTGGGCCGCCAAGATTATCTGGACAGCCACACTATCATTTTATATAATTAATGCAATACTATTATAAAGGGAAGCGCCCGTGTTGCTGAAACTCTCTGCCGCTGCGCTCGGCATGCTCTTATCGCAACTTATCTGCGCGAGCGAAACATCGGGCAATCCATTTTTAAAACCGAGCCAAAGAGGCGATGCGCTCGGGTATGGCCAGATGCCGGCCTCGCCCGAGAGCTGCGCTGAGTACACAGGCACCATGCACCCGCATTATTCTATGGGGTCGGCCCCAGCGCCTACAAACCAGGATATCTACCACCCGGAGGTTCTTGGGCAGTGGACGCGCGAGCAGGTAGATGCCGCAAGGTATGTCGGGCAGCTAAACGGGCATCGAGTTTACTATCACGAGGCCAAAGCGAGCTATATTCGCCTTGATTTATCCAAGGCAAGACCATCACAGGCTCAATAGGCGGTAGGACAAATGATAAGAATAACAAGCCATCTTTTTGTTGCAGCGAGCCTTAGTGCAGGCATTCTTGCCGGGTGCGCAACTGCAAGCAAAATCCCGACAGATCTCGAGGCCGAGTTCGCAAGATCCGCCGATACGAGCGCGCTGATTGATTCGTGGAGAAGCGCCGAGCCTGCGATTACCTATGTCAATGATAATGGCAGCTTCATCATCTCAGAGCCGCTTCGGATACCTGCCGAGATTGCACAAAAGCGTCTTAAGACCTCGCTGGCAACCACTGGCATCCTCTCTGATCTCGGGCCGCTACTTGCAAATCTTGGACTGTATGTCTCGATCCCTGATCCTGCGGTTGCAAAAAAGCCAATGGTGGTGTTTGAGTTTGAGGGCAGGCTTGGGGATTTTTTAAATGCGCTTGGCGCCGCCTACCAGGTGTCATTTAACTGGAACCCGGGCAATATCCTCACAGTTGAAAAAGACAGTGTATACATGGTGAAGATCCCTCAGGATGAGTCGGTCGCAAAATCGGTGTCCGCCAATTTATCTGCGCTCGGTGCGAGCGATATCGATACCTCGATGGAGGCGGGCACGGTCAGCTACAAAGCGGACTACAGGACCCATCAACGAGTGATCAATTTTCTGGACACGGTCTCCAAAAACTCAGCCTTGGTATCGATGCAGGTTGCGGTGATTAATGTCGCGCTTGATAAGAACAAAAAATCCGGCATCGACTGGAGCAAGCTCAATATGCATCTGGGCGAGGCGCAGGTGTATGCCAACGCCCAGCGGCTTGCAAGCAAGAGCTCCAGCGCCATCTCTGGCATAACCGGTGACGCACCGATAGTCGATCCGGCCGGTGGCGAAACCGCAGGCTCGGGTGGCAGCTCGCAGGCAAAATCAATCGCCGATATGCTACTAACCGGCGGCAAGGTTGCCTCAATGAGCGCACTTGGCGGACAGGGGGCTGACATAGTGCTGTCGGCCGGGGATTTTGCGATCGATGCGGTGTTGAATTATCTGAGCACTTACGGCAAAACCGAAACCTCCCAGAGCCTGCTGATGAAGACTCTGTCAGGAAAGAAGGTCACCATGAAAAGCGCAAGCGAGGTTGCCTACGTGGATTCGATCGGGGTCAGTAACATCGGATCATCAAGCTCAAATAATACAGACAACAACCGGACAAACAACGGTAGCTCCAATGACGGCTACTCGAACAACCACAGCACAAGTGGGCTCGGGCTTGGATCGGCTCAGATAGAGACAGTCGATATCGGACTTGAGCTGAATCTTGCGCCCTACTACCAGGCACACTCCGAGCTCATCACGATTGATGTGGACATGAAGCTTAGCTCATTGATTGCGTTTGTGGATTTAAATGTCGGCAATCAAATCGGCACCATCAGCCGCCCAAGCATTCAGGAGCAGGAGTTCACCGATTTGATTAAAATAAAGGCCGGTGAGACCGTGGTCATCGGCGGCATTACCTATGATCAAAAATCCGATAACCGTAATGCCATCGGCTTTTTAGAGAAGCTTGGTGGTGCGCACAAGGATGCAAAGTTTAATCGAAACTCAATGATCATCATGATTCGGCCAACTGTCACCGTCTTTACCAAGCTCGATGGCGATAAACGGGCAGTTTACAAATAAGGGGCGTAACCAGTGATGGGATTTAAGAAAGGAACGATCGATAAAGCCTGCCCGCAAACACCGCACAGCGATGCGGTGGCGCTGCCGAACATGGTTCTTATGGGATTTCAATCCGGGAGCTCCAAAAAGGATTTAATGCTCTATCTTAGGAGCAAAGTTCAGGATTCTATGGATCCTGCAACCGCGAAGTATCAATTGCTTAAAGAAGCCGGCGGGTATTACTGGGAGCTGCACGATTGTGGCTCAGGGCACGGTGTCCTTAGTAGCGTGATCGAGCTTTTGCGCGAGCAAGATGAGGTGGTATTTGCAACCTCTGAGTGTCTGATTAAAGTGACCGGCCGGGCAAACACCGACGGCATCTGCACTTTTGTGCTCAATGAAGATGATGCGGCCAGCGTAACTGGCGGGGTCACCTACAAGGATCCGATGCGCAGCATGTCAAATCAGGGCACCGCGGTGATGTACTTCGGGCTTTGGTACGCGGGGCTTGGTCTTGTCTCGCTCATGCTTGCGCTTACATTTAAGTACGTACTTCTTAACCAGTTCGACCCGCGAGCCGCAAAGACAGATGCGCCGCCGGTGCCTTATACCATGCACTCAAAGATAAAGAGCGTGCTGGCGCAACCGGGCGCCTATCTTGAGTCGCTAAGCTGGGATAAGGCGGCGCGAAAGTATGTGACGAGCATTAAAATCGAGCCGCCCATTATGCCCGAGCAGGCGCCGGGGTCGCAGCCTGCCCTTAAGGGGCGTGCGGCTGATTTAAAGAGCTCCACCACAGGCACAAAGGTGATTGACTTACCGGATGAGGCGCTTTTGGAGCTCTACGGGCCTGATCCGACAGATACTCAACCAAGCGGTGCAAGTGAGGGATAATCGCATGCAGATCATGACACCGGCAATACGCCTAAGTATCGGCGCTCTTTTTCTTCTCGGCGGCACCGCAGCGTTTGGCCTTGCCGGGTGGGTGGCGCTAAATCCGTACAAGTCGATGAGCGATGAGCAGTTTGTAGCGGGGCAGATAAAGCACTGCCGAGAGGCGTTCACCAGCTTTGGCTATGCAGTAAGCACCACCCCGGCAGGCATTAGCGTAAGCTCACCCGGACTTTCTAACTGGGATCAGGATCTTGCGAGCCTGTCGATGGCCATCCAGCAGTGCCAGCACTTTGATCTGCAGTCGTTTTGCATGGGATCAACCTGTAAGAGCTCATCGCTTGGCTCGGACGGTGGATCGGTTATTGAGCTTAGGATCGGATCGAGCGCGGCCAGGTAATATCCTGAGCGCCCGCAGGCGAGCCGGGATGCCTGCATGTGGCCGTAATAGATGTCATAATAAATAATAAACGCTAAAATATATATTGCGACTGGAGTATAGATTAGGCATAATTAAAAAAGTTGAGCGAATCGCTCAGCGCTACAAACTCAAAAATAACAAGATTGGAGATCCGCCCAAATGTTTAACCTGATTATCACTATCATCGCTATCGCTCTGGTTGTCGTTCTGACTGCTACTTCCGTATACTACGGCGGCAGCGCTTTCTCAGAAGGCTCAGTTGATGCGATCGCAGCCACCTACATCAACCAGGCTCAGCAAATCCAGGCAGCCTCTACCCTGCGTCTGGCCCAGGAAGGCACCAGCACTTCTGATGTCGCTGATCTGCAAGGCAATTACCTGACCAGTATCCCCACTGCACCTGCTGGTGTTTGGACGATTGCAGATGGCTACGTTGTCGCAACCCCGGCTGTTGGTTCTAGCGTTGATGGCACCATCACTGCCGATCTGTGTGATGCGATCAATGAAGCCGGAAGCGGCCTGGTTCAGTGCCTGGAAGGCGCCGATGTGACTACTGCCCTCGGAACTCCGGACGCAGACCTGTCAGATGCAGCAGAAAATGCCACCGCTGTCGTGTTCATGAAGCTCTAAGACTCGACGCGTAGCTTAACAAAAGGAGGGCTTCGGCCCTCCTTTTTGCGTTTGCCAAAATAATAAAAACACGTATAATAAATATGCAGCAGGAGAACTCCTCGCCTGCATTTAGGAGAGTATGTGTTTAATCTCATCATCACTATCATCGCCATCGCCTTGTTCGCACTCATACTGGTTGCAGGCATGAGCTATGTGAACCCCAAATCGCTGATCAGCGCAGGCGATAGCGCGCGGATCAATCACGCCATTACCTCGGTGGCAGGGTTCATCAGCCAGTTTAATCTTCTCTATGATGCGATGCCTGAAACGCTTGATGCGCTTGTTGCGAACACTGATCTGGTGAAGCTTCCGACGCTACCTGCCAATCTTATCTGGGCAAGCCCCGGGATCCACCTGGAGCCAGACGGCACCACCTGGCTATGTCTTGGCTCTGATGCGCTTTCGGCCCAATCGCTGGAATCGCTGATAAGGACCGAGCAGGTGCTTGATAACTTCGAGGAAATTCGCGTGTTTATTGATGATGCCTGCTATTCAGGGCAACGAAAAGCAACCGGGGAGCTACTACCGACCCTGCCAGGCGCTGTCTGGCTGAGCTATAAGGTGCTCTAGTCATGCTTGCGATGCTCGTACTGTCCATTATCATGATCGGGGTGCTCGCCTACGCTTGCGCCATACTGCTTGGCGTGATCGATCAGACCAATAGCCTCACACGCATCCAGCAGGATAAGCAGATGCTCAATCAGGCAAGCATCTATCTGATCAATCACTTAAAGCCGCTTGGTGTGAACGGCAAGCTCGTGGCGCCACTTGGGGTTGAGAGGAGCGGGCACCACACTGTGCCTGCATTTCTTGGCATGCCGTCGAAAAACAGCTACGGCCTTGATCTGATCTACTGCCCATTTGCTGAGCCTATCAGCACCTCTGACTACCCGGTGATAAGCGTCTCGCTCGATGAGAGCTCCTCCTACACAGTAAAGCACAGGGCAGATGCGCTCGGTCGGGCCTATGTGTATGAGTCGAACTTTGCAGGCGATGCCTCTTATAACGATCAGGATCTGCTTGCGTTTATTATTTCACGCCGCGCAGGCAGCCGCGCCACCTGCGCTGATATAGTGCGCAACTCCGATGGTGCGTACCTCGCCCCGAATGCCATGGTTAAAGCGATTGGCCGCGCAAGTGCGCGTGGCGCAACCGCTCTGGCACCGGTGAGCCTTGCGGCAAGTGAGCTCGGATCGAGCATAAGCGGCAGCGATATGAGCCTTCTGATGGCGTTTTGGAACGCTCAGCGCTGCCAGGACTTCTTTTTCAACATTGATGATGACAGTGACTGGGTCATTACTGACAGTGCATTTAATTTTGATTTTATAAATGGTGAGCACTGTGGCCCCACCAGAGTAATCATCACCGGCGCAGGAGGCGCGATTACCAGTATCTCCGCCCCGGATAGGCTGACTATTACACTTAAGAATGTTCACGCGGTCTTTCAGGGTGCACATTTTGGCCCCAACATTGATTTACAGGTGCTTGGCGGGAAGCTGCTTCTAAAAGATGTGATCTTTGATGGCAGCATCTTGGTTGATCAGGCAAGCCTGTCTGTATCAGGCGCTACGCTAAGCGGTGCGATTAACCTGCGCGAAAGCGAGCTTGTGAGCGCTCAGTCCCAGATCAATGCCAGTGCCTCACTGATCGGATCGCGTTGGCGCATTGACGGGCCGACAACCCTCACGCACACCGCATCAGAGAGTCTTTCACTTAAGGGCTCGGTTATCTCGCAGAGCGCGGGCAGCCTCACCATCAATAGCTCATCAAGCGCACGGGCTGCAATCGAGCTCAGTCACTCGCAGTGGATCTCGCACGGGCACGCTATCGTGTTCAGCCATGGCGTTAATGGAGCTCCTGCCATCACACTTAAGCACGGCTCAGGGATGGAGCTCGATGGTGCGAGCCTCACACTTCAAGCCCCAGCTAGCGCCCAGGGAGACACCCGGATCGAGATCGGTCTTGATTCAAAGTTTTCTGCAAGCGACTCATCAATCTTGAGCGCAGGCGCCAACGACACCTTGTTTCTGGTTGCAGGAGCAATGACGCTTGAGTCGAGCTCGGTTGCAATCGGCGCAAGCCTTGCGAGCTTTGCAAGCCTGCACCCTACAGCGCAACTCACACTGCAAGGC
Organism: uncultured Cellvibrionaceae bacterium; assembly: GCA_964546435.1. Classification (GTDB taxonomy): domain Bacteria; phylum Pseudomonadota; class Gammaproteobacteria; order Pseudomonadales; family Cellvibrionaceae; genus CAYNST01. The sequence goes on along the minus strand of CAZJKJ010000005.1, from coordinate 57,764 downwards.
TCCCAGATCGGGAGCGCCTCAGGCCCTGCGCTTAATGCGATCAAGGGTGTCGGCGGGCGCTTTATTGGGGGCGCCGGCACGAGCATCTATGCGAGCGCAAGCTGCTGGTCGCTAAGCGGAATATTCTCAGGGGCAAGCGCTATCTCCTCACAAAACCCGGTCTATCAAAACCACAACATGAGCAACTGGAGTTGTAACCCATGATGATGCCTGAGACCCAGAAGGCAAGATCGCGTGATGATCTGCTGGGGGAGTATTTACTGCTCAATAACCTTGTAAGTAAGGATGCGCTGCATGCGGCGCTGCTTGAGCAGGGTGTCACCGAGAAGGATCTTGGGGATGTTCTGGTAAAAAATGGCTTTCTTGGCCATGACGCGCTCGTTGATGCGCTTTTAAAGGTGACCAATAAAAACCTCACCAACGAGGAGAAAATTGTTCAACACGTGCCGCCTGAGCTTTTCTATGAGTTGCGCTGCAAGATCGCCGCTGAAACCATTGAGAATGTGTACGTGGCGAGCCTTTCTTCAAAGTCGCAGACCAAGCACCGGCTACAGCCGTACTTCCCGGGTCGTAACATCGTCTTCATCGATGCGAATCCGGAGTCGATCGATAATTACATTGCCAAGCTTGAGACGATTCACGATTCGGACTCATCCTTACTTGAGCAGCTGCTTCGAGAGGCGATTCAAAAGGGTGCATCTGATATTCACGTACTGCAGCGCGATGAGTCCTTCACGGTGTTCATTCGCGTGATGGGCGTGGCAAAGGTGATCCGAGAAGGCGAGCCTTCAGATTTTCTGACCCTCTCGGCGCGCATCAAAGATCGCGCGGGCATGGATATGGCCGAGCGGCGAAAGCCCCAGGATGGTGGGTTTGATATTGAGTATAACGGGCGCAAGATCGCCCTGCGGGTGGCAACATTGCCAGTGCTCTCGGGCGAATCCATCGTGATGCGGATCCTTGATCCGGAAAAAGCAAATCTTCCGCTTGAGGTGCTTGGGATCAGTAAGCTTACCGATTGGCGAAAGGGCAGTCGCAGGCTTGAGGGGCTTAATCTTATCTGCGGCATGACAGGCTCTGGCAAGACCACAACGCTTACCGCGACCTTAAGAGAGCTTGATCGGTTCGGCAAAGTGATCTACACCGCCGAGGATCCGGTCGAGCACAGAATCTCCTACGTGAGACAGCTCAACATCAATGAGGGTATCGGGCTTGATTTCTCCCGTGCGCTCAAGGCCTTCATGAGGGCCGATCCGGATATTATTATTCTTGGGGAGGTGCGCGATGATAACACGGCACGAAACGCCATTAAGGCGGCCGAGACCGGGCATCTTGTGTTCGCAACCTTACACACCGGCTCAATCCTCGGGGCGGTAAACCGGCTTCGCGATCTGGGTGTGCCGCTGTTTGAGCTTAGAAGCGTGCTGCGATCGGTGCTCGCCCAGACTCTCATGCGCACCGTCTGCCCCGGGTGCGAGGGCCGAAACCCTGCATGCCCGAAGTGTGACGGGGGTGGTTATGCTGGGCGCACGGTGGTCTCGGAGTGCCATTATTTTCAAAGCGAGGACGAAGTACAGGCCGTCATGGAGCAAAGAAAGCCGCGCTGGAGCCGGATGGTCGATGATGGCCTCGAGAAGGTAAAGCAGGGCGTTACCGATGCGCGCGAGCTGGTTCGTGTGTTTGGCCCGGAGGGCGAGGAGCGCCTTGAGCAGGCCGGCTATCGCCTCGAGGCGGGCAGCTGGGTAAGCCCTGTGGAGCGAGCAGAGGGCGCGAGGAGCGGGCAATGCTAAAGCGCTGGAAGATTATTGCGGAGAGCCGCGGCCGGATCCAGACCCATGAGATCGAGGCACTGACGCAGCACGATGCGCAGCGCGCCGCGCGCAAATTCGGCAAGGTCATGAGCGTTAAAAAAGTGCGCGGCTTTCGGATCGAGATTCCGCTTGAGATTCAGGACCGCCAGGTGCTGCTGCACCGGCTTGCGGCGATGGCGGCGGCCAAGGTCGGCACCGGCGAGGCGCTGGCTCTGATTGAGGACAACTTCTCCGGGGCGATCAAGCGCGTCTCAGGAAGGTTGCTCAAGCAGGTGGAAGCTGGAGCAGATCTTGGCCAGGCCATGGAGACAATTGGCGCGCCCAATTTTCCAGCCAACGTGGTCGCGCTCGTGCGGGCAGGATTTAGAGGCGGGAATTCGGCCGCTGCACTTCGCAACGCCGCCGAGTTTGAGGCCGAGATGCAGAGAATTAAAAAGGGCAACCTTGGTGAGATCTACGCTGGGCTTTTCGGCTTTTTAAGCGCCGCCGCCATCACCTTTGGAACCACCCGGGTAATGGCGCCGATGATGGCCGAATCCCCGCTGATGAAGATGGCGGGCGAGGATGCGAGCAACCCGATCTTTAGTGTGCTCGCCTCAATCAGCGAGATAACAATGGGCATTATGACGCTGATTTTTCTTGCGCTTCTGGCGCTTAGCACCGTCGGGCGATGGATCAACGCAGTTTGGGCCGATCGGCTGATACTGAGGATTCCTTTTTATAAGGATCTGGTGCTTTCAAGAAACAATTACACGACCCTCTACAGCCTGTCACTACTGGTGCACTCGGGGGTCCCCATGGAGCATGCGCTGCAGCTTTCCTCCGAATCGGCGCCCCCGGGGGGCATGCGCGATGATCTACAAAATGCGGTGGCGGCGGTCAAAAAGGGCAGGCCCTGGGCAAAGGCCATGCGAAACCTCGAGCCGACGGATAAGGCTGCGCTTGCCGGGGCAATGGACCGGGAGTCCATTGCCGTTATTTTGGATGCGCTATCGCATCAGTACCGACAGCTCTATGCATCACGGATCGCAACCCTCGCGCCGATGTTAAAGGGGGTTGCCGCGCTGTTTCTGGTGATGTCGGGCGCGGTGCTTTTCGGCCTCACAATTATGCCGGTACTGAAAATGGCGGCTGATGGATTCTAGCGGCAAAGTTTTGCCAGGTGGTGATCGGCCATAAATCATGGCCCGCCCGCCACCGAGTAAATGGGTTTGAAATTTAAACGATTGGATTTTTCTTATGAAAGCAATAACAGCGTTTGTATTGGGACTGGCCTTATTATCGGGCCAGGTGCATGCGGGCAGCTTCGATGCGAAGAAGCATTCGGGATTTAGTGGCGCGCAGATGAAAAAGATACTGCAAGGCGATAAGAAGACGCTCAATGCCTGGGTGATAAGGGCAAAGCGCGACTGGGTATACAGCCTTGTGATGGGGGAGATCCACAAGATTGCCCCGCAGGTGCTGGGCGATGGGATCGAGAACCTTGAAGCCCTGCAGCTTGGGATTATCTCCCGCCACCAGAGCCTTCCTGCCGGATGGGAAAGCACCAATCGCTATGCGGGCACATTGACGCACGAAAATGATGATCTTATTGAACTTGATCGGTTTGGTCTAGGTGTGGTGGATTTCGCGACGGTTCAGGCACGAAGCACAGTTCAGTACGATCTGTCGGGTGATACGCGCCGAATTGTTGGGCAAAAACTTAGCAGAACCATGATGCGAGAAGGGCTTGCCCCCATAGGACCTGATGGGCACCTCGTGGTTTTGTGCCGGCTCAATAAGAGCCCTTACGCCTCATTTTTTGAGCTAAAGGAGTCCCAGGTGGATCGGTTTTTGGCTTTTAGCGGCTCAAAGATGAGCCGCGAGCAGGCCTGCCTTAAGCATCCGGATGTGCCCGCCCACTATTGGCAGTCAAGACTTCGGGCGATTGAGAGCGCGAAATAAATTTGGCTAATATATTATTAATCACTAAAATAAAGTCATGAGACATGACTATGAAAATCCGCACAATCGACCCTACCAGGCGCGCTTTAGCATGAGCCCGACTCATCGCTTTACCCCTGGGGAGTACGTTATAAAGGTACTCGGTGATGGCCAGATCGCCCACTTTTTAGTGGATGAGATCTTGTCGGATGAAAAAATCCGGGTGCGAAGGATCCTTGACACCGGAGTGATCGAGGATCGGGTCATACCGGTCGAGGGCAGGGATCTAAAAGATTACAAAACCAATGTGATTGCAAACCGATTGGCAAAAAATAAGTGAGCCAAACATCATGACCGACATCGCAGCCTCCCAGGAGGCGCAAAAGTTCATCATTGAGCTTGAAAAGGTGGCTCGCAAGATTGCCGAGAAGCATGGTTTTAGCATGCCTCCGTTTCAGAGCTTTGAAAACGGCGACACCATCACCCTTAATCTCGGGTTCTACAGGGGGGATCCGCGCGCGCAGTGGCGCAGCTGGTACATCCGTAGCGCCGAGGCGATCGGGGTGGATATCAACTGGGTCAACACATCATTTAGAAGCCATGATGGATTAAGGATTCTCACTCTGATCGGGCTTGATCCAAACGGTGGGGACAGGTGCGTGATTGTCGAGGATGAGGAGAAGACCCTGTACCATCTCTCACCTGCGGCCCTATCGACTCTTATCGCACGCGCTCAGTGAGCTGCACGCCCGCAAGGCGCTTTGCGCCTCCTGCAAGGCTATCTCTTGTGAAAGACAGAAGAGTGATTCTTGCGCGGCCCACCTTGCCGCTAGTCAACACCACACATCTGGCACTACCTGATCGCCCACCACAACCGGCGCCGCCCGCGCTCCAGCCACAGCGGGTGGTCACCGGCCGAGGCCGCAGATCGGCTTGGTTCACCGTCCGCAGATAATTGATCGCTACAATTGCTTTGGCACAGATATGAGCGCAGAACGGGAGCCTTAAGGCTCAGCAGGAGGGCGTCAAAGATGGATTATTTTGCGCGGCCCACCACTTGTCGAACGCCGCGATCACATCGCGCGATACCTCATCAAGCGGACCCTCGGCACTTACAACCCGATAGGCATGCGGGCTTTGTCTGGCAAGATCAAGAAAGCCCGCCCGCGCGCGCTCAAAGAAATCAAGCGCGCAAAGCTCAATCCGATCAAGCTCTCCGCGCCCGCGCGCACGGGCAAGCCCGATCGCTGGATCAAGATCAAGAATCATCGTTAAGTCTGGTTCGAATGAGCCCTGCACAGTATCTCGAAGCGTCTTAAGCATCGCCAGGGGCGCGCCCCGGCCATAGCCCTGGTAGGCAAAGGAGGCGGAGCTGAACCGATCACAGATCACCCACTTACCCCGGGCAAGCGCGGGCTTGATCAGATTCTCAATATGCTGGCACCTGGCGGCGAACACGAGCAGTAGCTCGGTCTTGTAGTGAACGTGCTCATCGGTATGGCTTTTAAAGACATCTCGAATCTTCTCTGCCATCGGGGTTCCGCCAGGCTCGCGGGTGATGAGAGCCTCTGCACCAAAGCGCTCCTTGATATGGCGAGCAAGAATCTCGATATTAGTGGTTTTGCCGCCGCCTTCAAGGCCATCGACAACAATGAATTTTCCGTGCGGCATATGACTTCTTCTCATGATATCAATCTTATAGATAGTATAGTGATAAATATAAATGCATTCAAACTACTTGTCGGCGCCGGGACCCTCAGTGTGTTCATGATCACAAGCGCTCTTTGGGCGCATTAGCGTGATGACTCTTAGTATCTCTGCGCCAAATAGCTGCGCCCGTGCCGGGCTTAAGCCAAGTTTTATCAGCGCATCGGCCGATGCCGGCCTACGCGCGGCAATCTCTCTTAAGAGCTCATCGGGGCAGATCATAAAGGGGGCAACCGAGTGCTTTTTCGAGATATTGTCACGAAGCCTGATGAGCGCCCCGAGAAGAGGCGCATCAGGAGCAGCTGCTGCGCGAGAAGAGGGGTCCTGCGAGGGCGCAAGATCGCTAAGCCCGCCCGCGCGATCGCACCTGATATCCTCGCCCTTATCAGTGATCTGCAGGGCATTCTGAGCGGGGCTTTGATCAACGATCCTGCCATCGATAAGCGCTTTGACAAGGCACAGCACATCGGTTTTTGTTCGGTTTGAAAAAACTCCAAAACCCTGCGCCTGATCGATCTTAAGATCTGAAAGCGCCGCACTATTAACCCCAAGAAGCGCATCACAAAGACGATCAGGCCCAAGACGCCCGCCGAAGGATTCAATGGCATGAAGAGCGATCTTTATCTGCTCGATCGGCTGCGCACCACCCGGTAAGAGCTCCGGGCGAAGACACCGATCACAGCTACCGCAGCTACCATGGGGCCTTTGCTCCTCAAGATAGCGAAGAAGGTAGTCTCTGCGGCAAGCACCGCTCTTAACGTATGCCTGCATGGCGTTGAGCTTCTTTGTGAGGGCGCGCCTTTGATCGAGCAGATACTCAAAATCAGGCACCGCGCTTTCGCCCAGCACCTCAATGACAGGATCACCAGAAAACCCCCGGGGCAAGAGCGCGATCAGCTGCTGATCGGCAAGTATGCGAAGAGCGCTGCGCAGCTGGTGCGCCCCGAGACTCACCGGGGCGATCTGCCCGATCTCATCAAGACTAAAGCCAAGCACCAAGCCATCATCGAGCGCCCTGAGCGTGCACAGCACCTCGCGCACCACCTGCGGCTCGGGGCAGGATAGGTTAATGAAATACTCCTGCAGCCTGCGATCGTGCTCACTGTACAGAAGAACGGCCCGGGAGGGCAGCCCATCGCGGCCGGCCCGGCCTGCCTCCTGCATATAGCTCTCGATACTGCCTGGCATGTGGTAGTGAATCACGGTGCGCACATCGGGCTTATCGATGCCCATGCCGAACGCGGAGGTGGCCACCATGATGCGGCACCGGTTGGCAAGAAAGCTCTCCTGGGCCCTGGTTTTTTCTATCACGCTGAGCCTTGCGTGATAGAGCTCGGCCGTAAGGGATGCGGCTCGCAGCTCGCGCTGAAGCGCCTGGGCGCTCTTAACGGTTGCGCAGTAGATAATGGTGCTTTGATCCGGGTAGCTGCGCACCAGCTGCAGCACATCGTCGATCTTGGCGCGTGAATGACGCACATCAAGGCTGATATTGGGCCGGTCAAACTGCCCGATCACAATGAGCGGCTGAGCCATACCCAGCTGGGCGATGATGTCATCTCGTATTGCCAGCGGCGCGGTTGCGCTAAAGCCAAGACGGGCAATTCTCTTTGCGGCCCGGGCCTCCACGCGAGCTATGGCGGGTCCAATTTTACGATACGACAGGCGAAAATCACTGCCCCAGGTGCTGATACAGTGAGCCTCATCGATTGCAAAAAACGAGACATTAATCCGGGCAAGGATCTCCTGAAGATCCTCGCTCACAAGCCGCTCCGGCGTCACATACAAAAGCTTATACCGGCCCTTAAGTGCGTTGTTCATGACCCGAAGGGATTCTTGAGCGCTCTGGGAGCTATTAAGATACGCCGCGGGCACACCAAGGGCTAAGAGCCGATCGGTCTGATCCTTCATAAGCGCGATGAGTGGACTGACAACGACCGCGCAGCCCCCAAGGCACAGGGCAGGCACCTGGTAGCAAAGCGACTTACCGGCGCCGGTGGCCATCACCGAGAGCGCATCACGGCCAGCGAGCACCGCCGCGATAATCTCTTTCTGTCCGGCCCGGAAGGAGTCAAAGCCAAACACCTCGTGCAGCGCATGCTCGGGCAATTCAAATCGCTTCAGCTTTGACATGCGCACAAAGTCCTGTAATAATATAGACGAAATTATATCACTGCCATCTGTTTTTGTCGATCCCCTGCACGGAACTTACGCCTCATGAAAAGCAACATCATCACCATCGAGCAGACCCGGGCGCACAACCCGCAGTGCGCCGCACTCCAGGAGGCGGTGCGAGTTCTTGGCTGGGAGATGCGCGCTCAGGCGATCGCCAAAGCTCTTGAGCTGCCCCTTGGGGAGGCGCTTGCCCAAAGGGTGACCAAAATCCCAAAGGGCACCCTTGCTGAGGCGCTCGGACATACAAGTGTTGAGTCCTTCATCTCGAGCGATCCGAGCGATATGGGGCTTGGTATCGAGTGGGCTCAGTGGGAGCAGCAGGTGCGCGCGGCCTACTACAAGGAGAAATTCAACCTCTACGCCGATGATCCGGTTGAGATAATCAATCAGTATCGGGACATTAAGGAGCTTCTTGGACGAGAGCCTGTGAGTGCTGCGCAGTTTCACCGGGTTAAGGATCAGCACCTGATTCGCCAGCGACACGATCTTCGGGCTCATTTTCAGGGCGAGACCGAGCAGCTACAAGGGCAAATCCGGGCGATCTCGGGCGAGCTTGATCAGGTGAGAGATGAGCTTAGAGGGGAAAGGCTGGTAAGTGCTGAGATCTCCGAGCGTTACCAGCAGCTCATCGAGAAGATGGATGAGCGGGTGGCGCTTATAAAGGCCCAATCGGGCGATGCTATTGCGGCCGCCCTTGGCGAGCAAAAGGCCGAGCTTGAGGAGCACTATGCGCAGCTTATCGAGCAAATGCACCGACAGGCCGCAGCGCATCGCGAGCTTGCCGCCGCTGCGCCTAGAGGGGAGGCTCATGCACAAGGTGAAATGATTCCTCAAAGCAGCCACCAAGCGGTGCTTGATCAGCTGCAAAAAGAGCGCGAGTACAGCAAGCACCTTATTGAGCGGCTGGGCGAGGCGGATCGAAAGTTTGCCGAGCTTGAGGCGGCTTTTGATGGAAAGGCGGCAAATGTTGCGATACTAAATAAAATAATCAGCGAGCAAACCGCGTTACTTAATGTGCTTCGTGCCAAGCTTGATGGCGCCAGGATTGAGCAGGGTGAATTTAGTCTTGAGCAGATCGAGAAAATGCAGCAAAGAATCGAAAAGCTTGAAAGCTACCTCGAGCGCTTTCGAGCAAAAACCGTCCTGTGGAAGGATCGCTACCATAAATCAATGGTGCGCGTTGATGCCATGCAGCAAAGTCTTGATGAGGCTCGTAAGGCCCTGCATCGACAAAGAGCGCGGCAGCTTCGATCCGGTCAGATTGTGCGGGCAATAAAGAGCTTTGGGCACTGGTCTGTTGCACTGAGCGCGGGCATACTGCTTAGCTGCACGGCGGTGGCCTTTGCGATTTTGCGCTAGCGCTGTAGCTCCTGCCTGATTAATTAAGAAGGCAGCTCGGCTTTGATTAAGCCGATACCGAGCGCGGCCTGAATAAAGTTTTCGCAAAGCCACAATCCTTATCGCGGCGCTGCATCATCTGCCGCTTCCACCAAGGCGCACGCCCAAGCGCAATTGCGCATGATGGGAGTCTTGCCGTCGAAAATTCCAGCTGCGTGCCACCTATACGCATCTGTCTATGATAATGGCCTCTTAACGTCTGACCGATTTGCGCGGCAAGAAGAGCAAATAAAGCATGCAACGCACCACTGTCCAGTTATGTAGTTGGTGAGGAAAATTCCGTTTGACAACAATTACTACATGAGGGTATGGTCCGCCATCTACTAATGACGATTCAAGGATGGACATATCAGGCATTTCACATCAGACCAATTCGACAATCCACAATACCTGTGCTCGGGCTGGCGCCTGCCGATCATCCGGCCTGAGCTGTGTGTAAAAAAACCAATAAAGCTAAGGAGTCCCGGTGAATAAAAGAATCAGTGCATTATTGTGGCTTTTAATGCCTGTATGTAGTGCTGCGCAAGCGGTGCCGGCTAACATGTACATGGGCGAGGCGCCGCGATCATTAAATCTGTGGGAGGGTAACTGGCTTGTGATAGGGGGAGATACCTACTTTAGCAATCATGAGTATTTCAATAGGGTAAAATCACAGATAAACCCATTTGGATGGAGCCCTAACGCGAACTATCAGATGACGGTCCAATGGAGCTCAGTCAACAGAAACGGGCAGGCTGACGGCAGCTTTTATTTTACCTCAAAGGGCCTTGGAAACTATGACATAGGCTTGCCGGTTGGCAAGTACTATAATTTCTCGACGTCCTTTAGTAACGGCTTTGCAGCCAAGGTGGGTCCGGTGTATTACGGCGAGAATAAGCTCATTGTTCCGACGTCTCATTCATATGCGGGATACGTAAACAAAGAGACCGCAGTGCATTGGCTGGAAACAACCTACGGGCAGAGCGATGTTGTGACTGCGGCGTTTATAATGGGCGCCCATATGCAAAGAGCGATGGGAGAGACCGGGATGCTTGCGACGAATATCTATAATAAATATCCTGCGAGCACGCATGCAAGTTGCGCTGCCTGGTATGACTTTGCGTCGGTAAGGATTGATGACGATTCGCCCATATCAATAGGCAGTGAGGCAGACTTTCGAAAACTAAAGAAAGGAATTACATTTGTGAAGGAGATCACATGGTGCGGAAGACCAGAAGCGGAAACGACACGGACTAAGGGCCACGGATGCGCCGAACAAAATGGGAGTGTAATCGCAATCAGCGTGTCGACACGGGAGAAGTACTGGCACAATGTGATGCTTCATGAAATTGGTCATGCGCAGGGACTGGAGCACGATGATAAGGATAGTACCAATATCATGTGGGGTGACGGCGTCGATGATACCAGAGTTAACATCACTCCCACACAATGCGTAGGCCTTCAGCAAAGTAGAAATTAACTCTAGGGGTGGTTATGTTAAAGCATTTAAGCGTGGTTCTTGTGCTGAGTCTGCTATGTGCGCAAGGCGCGCTAGCGCAAGACACTGAGTCAGAAAAGCCAGCAAAAAAGGTGTCAATAAATGACATCGATATTGAGAATGTGAGCATGGAGGAGTTAAGTCAGATGGATCTGGACGTTAGCAACATCTCCAGTGAAACTCTAAAGAGGATCAGTGCGAAACATTTCGGAAAGCCAATGGGCTCTCACACTATTTATCCTGATGAGAAGCTTGTCATGGACCCTGAGGGCAATACTTATAACTATTACAGGGACAGCCCGGAGCAGCAGTCGTACGACGAAATGCTCAAGAGTGCCGATCTTAGCGAGCTGGAAATGCTCATAGCGGGCCGCACCAAGATTCTGACGAAAGACGATTTTACTAAGTATATAGGACAGGACTACAGCGGGCTGCTTAAAATGCTCCGGGATCCTGTATATTGGGAAAGCTGGGGAGACATTGGTGTTGCGCTTGGAATTGTGGGAGATGAGGCAGTTGTTGATCATTTGATCGAGTATCTTGAAGAAAAGCCAGGCAGAAAGCTATCAAATCAAGAGATTCTTTGGAGCATACAGGCGAAGGAGGGGGCTATAATCGGTCTTGGTTACGCTATTTCGCGGCACAACTCAGACAAGGCCCTAAAGTGGCTAGAGTCAAGCATACTCGGAAATCGATGGTGGAAAAGCATGGCTAACTCGCCATTTGAAGCTAAGCGAGCCGCAGGTTACGCCGGAAGCCTTAACATAATGAATCTTGCGGCACTTAGCAAGGCAGGAACACCGGGCTCCATAGCTGCCCTGAAAAAATACAGAAGCAAAATTGGCACCCCGGGTAATCAGGTAAAGCTCGGATGGGGCGATGGTGACGTGTCGAACGACTATTCCATAGTTGATCGATATATAAAGGATGCCGAGCAGAACATGGCCAAAAAGGAACCTGCTACGGTTAAATAAAAAGGGGCTGCTACGGTTAAATAAAGAGGCGCAAGACAGTTGCGCTGCCGGCAGCCTCTCACAAATGAGATCGGCCGCCATTATTTGTCTGATGCCACTCGTGCGTGGGGCAATTAAGCGCGCAGCAACCGCGGCGGCGCCCCGCTAAGGCGCGCACAGCCCGGGGCCGTCGTTCACGCGATGAAGCGGGCGATCGATTTGCGGGTGTTGCTGCGCGCTTATGAGTGGTAGCGCCGCCTCGAGTGCCTCGCGCAGAAGCGTTACGCGCTCCTGTCGAGACTGGTTGTTGCTAAGCGCGCTGTGCAGTACCTGCGGGTCACCGATAAGGATGCACTGCTTTTGTGCCCGAGTGATCGCGGTGTAGATAAGCTCAACGCTCAGCATCCGCATGTGCGCTTGCACGATCGGGAGGATGACCACTGCGCACTCGGAGCCTTGCGCTTTATGGATAGTGGTGGCAAATGCGTGGCGCATATTGCCAAAGGCGCTAAAGGGCAGTATCCGCTCGGTGCCCTCAAATGAGACGCTCGCGGTTTTTGCCTGCAGATCTACTGCTGTGATTTTGCCCAGATCCCCATTATTGATTCCAAGCTGCTTGTTGTTGCGAACATACATGATCCGATCATGCAGCCGAAAGCTGCGCCCAAAGCTGGTAAACTCTGCAGCGCCTTGGCGCGCAGGGTTCATAAGCGCTCGCATCATCTTATTAATCGCATCGACCCCGCAGAGCGTCTGGATCTGAGGCGAGAGCACCTGTATATCGTCAAACTCGCAGCGCCCGGAGTCCTTAAGACGAGTAATGCACTCGCTGATCTTCGCCGCAACCGCCTCATCGCCGAGCGCGCGGATAAAGTGAAAGTCGTTTTGTTGTGATTTATCAATGATCGGCATCTGACCTTTATTAATTCGATGGGCATTGACCGTGATGCTGCTTCCGTCGGCTCTGCGCTCGATCTTTGTAAGCTCAGCAACCGCTATCGTTTTGGATTCAATCAGGTCGCGAAGCGTCGCCCCGGCCCCGACCGATGAGAGCTGGTCCCGATCCCCTACGATAATAAGCCGGGCGTGGCTCGGCATTGCCTGTAAGAGCGCATGAAGGCAATCCACATCCACCATACTGCCCTCATCAACGATGACAAGATCGCTCTGAAGAGGGTTATCCTTATTGCGCCGGTATCCGATCTGCGGATGATAATCAAGAAGCGCATGGATCGTATCGGCGCTAAGTCCCGAGGACTCCCCAAGACGACTTGCAGCCCGAGCCGAGGGGGCGCATAAGCTAACCGTGATCGGTCGGGGTAGCTGCTGCTGCAGAGCGCCGATCGTTTGGCGAACCACGGTCGTCTTGCCCACCCCAGGCCCACCGGTGATGATGGCCACCTTGTGCTGCACGCAGGTGCGAACGGCCTGGATCTGACCCGGGTTCAGGCGCTTATCGAGCTCATAGGCGCACGTGGCTGTGATCGAGGCGGGAGATTTTATTAATCGGGCAAACTCTCGGGCGATCGCAAGATCGCGCTCGTGCGCCTGCTTACCAACAAGCACCGGAGAGAGCTCATCTCCAAAGGCAAGCAGATCACCGCCTTCGCACTTTTCAAGTAAAATATCGCGAATAAAATCATATTCAACCCCCATTGCCTTGGCGGCCCGCTGGGAGACATCATTAAGATAAAAGGCGGTATGGCCCGATTCCATGTGATTTCTTAAGATGTACTTTATCCCGTGAGAGACTCTTGCCATCGAGGTCATCTCCATGCCCATAGCTTCGGCTGCGGTATCAATCGACTTAAAGCCAACACCGGGCACTGAGAGCATCTGGTAGGGGTCGTTCGTAAAGGAGCTGAGTGCGCCCTTGTTGAGCGCCTGGGCGATGTGAGCTGCCCCATTTGGGGAGACACCAAGGTTGCTTAAGTAGTTGTAGTTCGGCCAGATCCTCATGTTCTGGTGCCACTCCTCTGCAAGGCGCTCAAACTCCTCGGCGGTGATGTCCCCGCACTTTACCGCCTCCTGATCGGCACTAAGAAGGCTGGTGAATATTTGCGCCCCGTGTTTTTTCAGCAGCTTCTTTTTCTTCTCGGGCGAGACGGCTGAGAACAGATCGGATCGGAAAAAAGATTCAAAATCAAACCGCTTGGTGGCGCGGGTGAGCAAAATGGAGCTCGCTTTAAACTGCAATCCCCACTTGGAGCTTTCGATGAAGGAGCCTTCGCAGCTAATGTAGCGGTTTTTCTTGCTGCCCGGATCGTAGTAGGTGCCAAGTATCGTAATGTAGCCTACGCCGCCTGCGCGCTCAAGCTGTGCCTGGGAGGCCGCATCGGTGGGTTTGGCCTGCACGATACTAAAGCCGGTGTCTTTGTTGTGGCTAAAGACTTTGACGATAACGCCATTAATGCTGGTCATTGGCTGATCTTCTTATAAACTTTGAAGATAGTATAGCATAAAATATTATACAGACATAAATGCCTCGCGACAGAAATATTCGAGCTTTGGGTGCGCACGTGCTATATTAATCGTCATATTAATTTAATACTGAGGGCCTCGCGATATGAGAGTCAAACCCTTCACGGAGCGCCAGGCCGCCTCGGATAAGCTCATCCACCCCAATCCACTGCTTAACCGGGTGTATCAAAACCGGGGCATAACCAGCACACAAGAGATACAGTACTCGCTCGGGCGGCTGCTCGATCCGCAGCAGATGCTCGGGATGCAGGCAGGGTGTGAGATTCTGATCAATCACATCAGGGCCGATAGCCGGATTGTAATTATCGGGGACTACGACTGTGATGGGGCGACCTCCACCAGTATCGCGGTTGAGGGGCTGCGGATGCTTGGGGCAAAGAATGTGGATTTTCTTGTGCCCGATCGGATCAAGCACGGCTACGGGCTATCGCCTGCGATCGTTGAGATCGCCGCAAAACGGCTGCCGGATCTGATCGTGACGGTCGATAATGGTATTGCCGCCTTTGAGGGGGCGCAGGCTGTGCGCAAGCTTAAAAGACCGTGTCAGCTACTGATCACCGATCACCACCTTGCATCAACTCAGGGACTGCCGTGCGCTGATGCGATTATTAATCCAAATCAGCCGCTTTGTGAGTTTGCCTCAAAGAACATTGCCGGCTGCGGGGTAATGTTTTACCTAATCATGGGGCTTCGCACCATGATGCGCGAGAGGGGCGTTTTTGCCCAGATCGGTATCGATGAGCCCTCGCTTGCACCGCTTCTGGATCTGGTCGCGCTCGGTACTGTGGCCGATGTGGTAAAGCTTGATTACAACAATCGCATCCTGGTAAGCGCCGGGCTTAAGTGGATCAACGATGGCTGGTGTCGGCCGGGGCTTGCGAAGATACTGGAGCTGAAAAAGCGTGAGATCGGCAAAATCGTAGCGTCCGATTTTGGCTTTTCGGCAGGGCCATGCATCAATGCGGCCGGGCGCCTGGATGATATGACGGTCGGGATTCGCTGCCTGCTTGCCAAAAGCGAGCAGCAGAACGAGGCGCTCGAGCTTGCGCAGCAGCTTTTTGATCTTAACGAGACCCGAAAGGGGCTTGAGGCAACGATGGTGGCAGGGGCGCTCGAGTGTATCGAGTCGCTCGATGCGAATAAGGACGGCATTGTTGTCTATAACGCCCAGTGGCACGAGGGGGTGGTCGGTATCGTGGCCTCGCGGATAAAGGACAGGTTTGATCGGCCGGTCATTGTCTTTACCGATACGCACGATCTGCTTGATGCCAAGAGCGCATTGCACCAAGCGATTGCGAGCGGGGCGAGCGAGCAGCAGATCCTTCAGCACCAGGTGCGCATTGATGAGTGTGAGATAAAAGGTAGCGCCCGATCGATCGCGGGGATTCATCTAAAGCACTTACTTGATGAGATGAGTAAGAGCCATCCGCAGATATTGACCAAATTCGGCGGACACGCTATGGCTGCAGGGGTTTCGATCCGAAGCGATAAATTTCACGAATTTTGCGATCTGTTTGATCGCATGGTCGCAAGACAGATGAGCGAGCAGATGAGGGTGGGGCAAGTGCAGGTTGATGTGGCCGATATCGCCCCGGAGCTCTTAACGATCGATAATGCGCGCGCGATCGCGGCGCAGCCCGTGTGGGGCCAGGGGTTTGAGGCGCCGCTATTTTCACAGCGCTTTGAGGTGCTTGAGAAAAGGGTGCTCAAAGAAAAGCACCTTAAGCTGAAGCTTCGCATCCCGGGATCTGATCGCGTATTTGATGCGATTGCCTTTGGTTGTGTGGATCGAGGGGTGTTGCCGGTTGATGGGTGGGCGCAAATATCGTTCAGGCTCGATATTAATGAGTGGAGAGGTAACAGCACCTTGCAGCTTATGATCGATCATATTCAGGAGCCAGAGGCTGACATCATAAAAGAGCTGATCGGGCCACCCGGAGGCAGCCCTTCGGATCCGCCCGAGGGCTCGGGTTACTTCGGTGGCGCTGAGGCGGCACTTTAGCGCGCCTTCTCACAGAAGATTGACGCGAAGTCAAAATATATATAGTATAACATAAAATATTTATGATTAAGGTTTGCCCATGCGTATTGGAATCACCGCTTTATTGATCGCTCTTGCACACCTTGGCTCGGCAAATGCCATCGCCTCGGATATTGATACCAGTCGCGCCGCGGCGGTATCGTTTATCAATAGCGCGGCACAGGCTGCCGGCGGCACCGAGAGACTTTATCGCGATGCTGCTACGGCTGATGCGCCGGCGCAATATGCGCTTGCGCTCATGTACTGGCACGGGATCGTTAAAACCGAAGATAAGCGCCAGGCGGTTGAGCTTCTTAGATCCTCGGCCAAAGCCGGATACGGACCCGCGCAGCTGATGCTTGGAAAGGCGTATCTGGGCGTTAAGGGCAGCCCAAGGCTTACCCGCGAGGAGGCCGCAAGCAAGGGTATCGATCTTGTGCGTGCGGCGGCCGAGACCGGGGATCCACAGGCGCAGTACATCCTGGGCAAGCATTATCTGCTCGGTGATGCGCTGCCTGAGGATCGGGACCTGGGCATGTTCTGGATTACCCGCGCACGAGATCAGGGCCACCCCGATGCGATCGATGAGCGCCTGAAGCTGCAAGCGCAAATGTCACAAGGCGATCTTGGGTTTGATTACGTGCAGATGCGCGCCATGGATGGCAGCCCTGTGTTCCTGATAAAGCTTGCCGAGTTTTATGAGCAGGGCTGGGTGGTGGATAAAAACCCCGCCAAGGCAGCCCGCCTAAGAGATACCGCGGCGCGCCTTGGGCGCACCTCAGCAGGGTTTTAGCAAACAGGGCGCTGGCGGGCGCCCTTTATCGCATTTCAAGGTGCCATAAATAATAATAACTGCTAAACTAAATAAAGCTTTTACTTCCGGAAAAAACAATAATGAAACCGGTGCATCTTTATCACGGCACAGTCTGGGACAGGCCGTTCGATCTCACAGCACACCCCGTGGATCCGTTCATTGTCTATGACAATATAAGCGCCGAGCATAATGATCTGGGTGTTTTCTTTGTTTCAGATAATGACAAAGTCAGTGAGTTTTTTAGCGAGATTAAGCAGTTCGATGATGAGAACCAGATCCAGGCCTGCGTGAGCTATCGGGCGGTACTTGATAACGCGCTTGAGCTTAGGTGCGAGGCGGGCAGGTCGGTAAGCTTTAATGGAGGGGGCTATGATTACAGCTGTAATGAATCTCGCAAGGAGCTTTACAGTCTTGCCCGGGAGTTTGGCTATGATGCGCTTGTGATGAAAAACGATTACACGAGCGCCTGTGGTGAGCCCGGAGATGATATTGCGGTGTTTAATACCAGGATTCTTACCCCTGCGCAGGTGAAACTGAAGATAAATCAGCGCTGGACGCACTATCAGGATATTAATGCGGCCAAGAGCATTTTTGCCAAATGGGCCGCCCGACAGCTCGAACCGTGCAGCTTCGAGCCCGCGTGCAATGATATGCCTGAGTGGCCCGATCAGCGCGCGGCCTCTTATTGATGATAAGAAGCCGCGGCGCCAACCAGGCGCGAGAAATCCACCCCCAAAGCAAGCCCCCGACTAATCGCCGCGCAGGCCACAACAAATATGAAATCGCCGGTACGATAGGTGCCCGCGAGCGCCTGGCGTATAGCGTCATCAACACTTTGCGCGCTATCGAGTATGGCTTTGGCATTTACTTCAAGCGCAGAAGAACCAGGCAGGCAAGGCGGCTTTGGCTGCGCGTCAGTTGGCTGATCGCGCTGCGCTAAAGTGTCTATGATCCTAAGAAGCGGGCAGTCCCCGGGCGCCACACCGGGTAAGGCGTAAGATCTTGCGAGTAGAAAAAAAATCGCAGGCCCAAGTAAGCGCACAGAAGTGTCGGATCCGACTGTCCTGCAGTATCTAAGGTAGGCCCCGTGCACGCTCGATGCGCGCTCGAGCGAGGCCGCCGCCGCGGCGGTCATGCAAAAATGCGTGCCGGCAGATCGGGTGATTCTGGCAAGCGGTAAATTGTAACCCCGAAGGCCCGCGGCAGGATGGGTGTCAAGTATAAGACTGATTGCCTTTAGTTCAGATAGTGTCATTTTGATTCTGCAGCCGCCTGGGCGCTTTGTGGGTAATCGATGCTGAATGACCACTTGTTCTTTTTCGCACACACACAACCAATCTTTATTGCGGTCTCAAGAAAGGTGGCCATCTTCGGCTCCTGCTGAAGGATAGTGGCTGGAACAAGCGCGTCAATATTTTGTTTCAGGCTAAGTGCGACAGAATCGATCTGAGCGGCCATATCTTCGGAGCCCTTAACCTTGCTCAGATACCCTCGAGCGCAGTACAAAACAAACTGGGCGACATAATTTACATTCACCCGCTCAGCGTGCTCCTTGAACTCGCTGCTAAAGACATTGGCACAAAACGTCGTCATGTTGCCTGATTTTATGAGCTCTCGCATTGACCCGACGTGACGGGCACGCATTGCGCTTAAGGTGTACTTATCCCGATCAAGCATGAGATCAAGCTTCTGACTGGCGCGATTCCTGGCGGGCAGGGACTTTACTTGTTTTTCAAATTGCCAGTTTCCGCTAAGCGCAATCTTCTCAACCTCAAGAACAATCACCCGGATCCGCTCGCGAAGCGCCTTTGCGTGCGCGCCCCCCTCACCGAGCATCTCCGGAGCGAATTTTCGCACCGCTGAGCTGATAAGCTCGGGAAACTCCTTTCGCGTATCGCCTGTGGGGTCGGTGATTGGTTTGCTGCCAAATTCCGTGGATGCCCTGTAAATGAACTGGATGAGGCTGAAAAAATCGGTGTTCTCGGCGTATCTTGAAACCTCACTGCCAATTGTGCGCATGGCAAAGTTATGGCGATTATCCTCATCGATAAGCGAGGGGAGAAATTTTGACATGCGCTCCTTAATACCCTCATAGCTCAAATCCATGGCGCCAGTTGAGCGTCGCGGCGAGATTGTCTCGCCGCTAAAGTGCTTTTTCACCCGCGTGCCAGGCGGATCGGCCTGAGAGATTTTCATGCGAAACGACTCGAGTTGCTGCGCATCAAGGCTTGACTCATAGCGCCTTTGAATCTCCGCGACATCCGCAAGCGATAGCGCCCGGCCCGGGTTGTGCCTTGCAAATGGTTTTATGCCGGCCGATGGGTCGTGGGAGGGGAAAAAGAAGATGCGTGAGAGATTCCCGCACGAGCCATCGGCATCAATCGGTGCGACGATCGAGTGAAACACCCTCGGCCAGTCCGCCACCGGTATCGGCTGGGCAAGCCTGATCACGATGCGATAGCGATGCGGGCTTTGAAGGGTGTGGCTGTGGGTGGAGTGAATCACGTACTCGTAGTCAGCAAAAAGAAGCTCCGCCTTCTCTCTAGCGCCCGGCGCATCAAGATCGAGCACGGCAAGGCTAATCGCCTGGATGTTGCATTCATTGCGGTAGTTCGGCTCAGCGCTATCATTTAGCACCCACTGTGATCTGGGCTTTGGCAGGGCAGGAATAAAGCAATGCCCGTTTTTGGCCTTGCGCACCTCGTGATGCAAAAAAAGAGGCAGCAGCGCCCCCCAGGAGGTCTCAACCTTACCGGATTCGATATCCAGATCATTGGTGCTTTGCAGGTCAATATAGGTCAGGCTGCCTGCGGGGGCCTCAAATTGCTCAAACATAACATTATCAAATCTATTCAGGGCGTGCTGAGTGTCTACATAGTATAGGCAATTTAAATGTGGAAGTCACCATTCACTCAGATTGACAAGATCAAATATAATTAATACAATAATATATATAGTTACGCGCTGGAGCGAATATGAAAAGCAGTTCTTTTAATTGGGTGGGGTGCCTTGTGTACATCCTGGTGACCGCAATCGCCTGGTGCGGCTTTACATTGCTTAAACAGGATGATGGCGATTGTAGCGCGAGGGTTCAGGATGTCGAGGCGGTGCAGCGGCTTACAAGCGATACGATCTTTAAGAGTGAGTGCTCGGCCGAGCTCGGCGCGGCAACGATTATGTATGGCGAGAGATCGCTGTATATTGTTGATTCGACCGGGAGCTTTTTTACAGACAAAAGCGCGATACCACTTGGCACAGACAAGCACGCGGTGGCTAAGCTTAAGGTGCGCGAGACGTACCTGAGGCAGATCCGCAGCATCGATGCGAAGAACGCGCTCTTTACGCACGGCGCGCTCTGGGAGTTAGCGCCTGGCGGAGGGCCCGGTATCGAGCCCTCCGCGCAGACGATCGATGCGGCCGAGCGCGCCGTTCTTCATGAGGGGTCCCGACAGACACAGACACCGACACCGGCACCGACACCTGGGCCGAGCGTGCAACCCGAGCCCCAGGCGGGAAATACCGATTTTGATGAGTTCAAGCACAGGATCGAGCAACGACTGCGCGCCCGGATGGCCAAAGCGTCAACCGCGACACCGCCCGCGCCCGCAGCTGCTGCCGCGCCCGAGCAAAACCCCGAGCGCTTTGCGGCCGAGCTTGATCGGTTGCAGCAGCAGGAGGCGTTTTTGAATGTGGGCGGAAGCATCATCCCTCGCATAGGCTTCTCCTCGGAGGGGCAAAAGCTCTCGGTCGAAGAGGCAAAAAAGCAGATCAAAACCGTATTTGCCGATCTTGTCACCAAGAACGCAAACTGGCTGGTGAGTTATCGTGCCCCCAACCAGAAGCATGAAATCGTGGTCTTTACCGACCCGACCTGCCCGTATTGCCGGCGCCTGCATAACTCCATTGGCCCACTTAATGATCAGGGCGTCACGGTACACTACATGATGTATCCAAGGGCCTTTAGCGAGGGGCGAGATAGCGATGTTGCGATTAGAGTTGAGGCAAGCTTAAAAGAGGCTTGGTGCGCCAAAGATCTCGCTGGCGGATTTAATGACCTGTTTGCCGGACGGGCAATCAGGGACAGTAACTGTGATGAGTTTTCAGAGCTTGACCGGCAGGCATTTCCGATCGATGGACACTATCTGATTGCGGATGTGTTTGGCGTTTACGCAACCCCGACAATTATCACCGATAAGGGCGAGATCATCACGGGCTTCTCAGGCGAGGCGGGTCTGCTCAGCGCGCTTAAGTAGGCGCGCTGCACCTCTTAGGCGTTACCTAGAAGCCAAAGTCGTTATTGCCGCTTGTTGATCGTATTTTCTCGATAAGCATCTGGTGCCGCTTTATCTCCTCGGGCAGAGCGGCAGCCACAGGCAGCTTTTGCGCCAGCGACTCGCTAATCGGCACAAACCCGATCCGATCCGAGCCCCGCAGGCGCAGCGGCGCCTCAGCACTTGCCGCATCAAGATGCAGATCATCTTGCCGGGTGGTCATCTGCAGGTACACCTCGGCAAGAATCTCCGCATCGAGCAGCGCCCCGTGATGGGTGCGCGCAGAGGTATCAACCCCCATGCGCTTTGCGAGTGCGTCAAGATTATTGCGCCGCCCCGGGTACTTGTTATTGGCCATAACCAGGGTATCGCACACAAGCACCTGCCCGGTGATTCGCGGCAGCCCGATGCGGATCATCTCCGCATCCATGTGCCCCATATCAAATGGGGCGTTATGGATGATGAGGGTTGAGCCTTTGATGAAATCAAGAAGACTCTCAGCAATATCTGCAAAGATCGCCCCCTCGCTTGCAGCCTTAAGGCTTTCGCGGTTCCACCCGTGCACCTCCTCCGCATCCTCATCGACCTCGCGCTGCGGGTCGAGGTAGTGATGAAAGGCCCGCCCGGTAAGGCGCCGGTTGATCATCTCAAGCGCACCGATCTCGATGATCTTGTGGCCATTTTCATGCGAAAGGCCAGTCGTCTCGCAGTCGAGGACAACAGACCTGGTACCTGAAATTTGTTTATTCATTGCTATTGCGCTTAAAAATAAATGTTGTTGTATTATATCAGGCGGGTGGCGTGATTGCTATTGGCTGGCGCCCGGTTAAAGAGCGTCGATATCGTGCTGGGGCAGAAGATTCACGGTCTTTACAAGGTTTGTAAAGCGCGAATAATGGCCCTCAAAGCCGAGCCTTACCGTGCCTATCGGCCCGTTTCGGTGCTTACCGATGATGATCTCGGCCGTGTGCCCATCGGGTGAATCCTCATTGTAGACAATATCACGATAGACAAAGAGGATCAGATCAGCATCCTGCTCAATAGCGCCTGATTCTCGAAGATCGCTGTTGATCGGGCGCTTATCCGGTCTTCGCTCAAGCTCTCGGTTAAGCTGAGATAGTGCGATCACCGGGCAGTTAAGATCCTTGGCGAGCATCTTTAGAGCCCGGCTGATGTGGGTGATCTGCTGGGTGCGCCCATCTTTGGTTGAGCAGTCAGCGCCGGACATAAGCTGAAGATAATCAACCATCACCGCGCTCACAGGCGCCTCACGATGAGCCCGAAGCGCCCTTAGGCGCAACTCGGTTGCGGTCATCGCGCAGGTGTCATCGATCAGTATGTCAAGCTCTGAGATCTTCTGGCTCACCCAGGCAAGAGATCCGGTCTCTTTGGGTGTAAGGCGACCCTTGCGTAAATTATCAGCCTTGATCGAGCCAAGAGATGAGATGGTTCTTTGCAAAAGCGCCTCTTTTGGCATCTCCATCGAGAAGACCAGCACGCGCTTTCGCTGCTCGGCGATGCGCTCAATGATATTCATTGCAAGGGTGGTTTTACCCATGGAGGGCCTGGCGGCAAGCACCACAAGATCTCCTGGCTGAAACCCTGCGGTCATCTCATCAAGATCCTCGTAGCCAGATGCAAGACCTGTGATCCCGGTGCGCTCACCGACCCGATCCTTAAGCCCCTTTAGGTACTCGGGCAAAAGCTCTGCAACCGGACTGAGGCCCTGGCCGCGATCGCTCTGCCCATCGATGCTTGCAAGCGATGAGTGCAATTTGCCAAGAAGCTCATCAGCGCGCACCCCCGGGTTTGATTTCATCTGCGAGGTCATATCAAGACAGGCTGACATCAGCTTGCGCTTTAGCGCCTCGTTACGAACTATCTCAAGGTATTCGGTATAGTTGCTCGCCGAGCCGACCTGGCAAAGCTCTGCAAAAAGCTGCGCCGAGAGCGTACCTGGCTCAAGTCTGCTTGACAGGGTGATGTGATCGATCGGGATTCTCTCAACGGCAAGATCAATCGCCGCCTTATAGATCTGCGATGCAATCGGATCGGCAATATCACCTGGATGCAGCCGCGCACCTACCTCCTCGGCAAGCTCCGGGTACTGCAGCGCGGTGCCAATCAGTGCCTTTACGGCAATCTCATAAGCGCTCATTCATATCTCCACAGATCGGTTGATATAATATACAACAAAATACCAATCAGTCAAGCTGCCGGTTATTTGATGGCGCCCTTGCAATGATGTATAATTAATCGAATATTATAATGGCATCCGACTGGACTTCCCCTTGAGCTACGTAAACCTGCACACCCATACCGAGTACTCACTCAAAGACTCTCTTGTGCGTGTTGATGCACTTATTGATCGCGCTAAAGAGCTCGGCATGAGCGCGGTGTCGGTCTGCGATAGCGCAAATCTCTTTGCGAGCATGAAGCTCTTTCAAAAAGCGATGAGCAAGGGGGTAAAGCCGATTATCTCCGCTGAGCTGCTGGTGCAGGCAGACGGCTATTGCGCCGCGGTGGTGTTACTGGCAAAGGATCAGGCCGGGTACCGAAACCTTATCGAGCTCATCAGCCACACCTATGAGCACGGTCTTGTCGCCGCCGATGCCGAGCCGATCGCGCAGATGCCCTGGCTTGAAAAACACCACCAAGGGCTCATATGCCTTACGGGCGGGCGAACCGGCCTTATCGGACAGGCGCTCATGTCCGGCCGCGAGGGTGATGCCCAGGCGCTCACGCAAAAGCTGCAGCAGATTTTTAAGCCCGGGGATTTGTTTATCGAGCTGCAGCGCATCGGTCACCCGGATGATGATCGCTACATCCACAAAGCGGTCCGGCTCGCAGCGCAAAGCTCAATCCCGGTAGTTGCGACCAATCCTGTGATGTTTCTTGATCCGCAGGACTTTACAACCCATGAGGTTCGTGTTGCCATCTCGCGCGCGATGACGGTCAACGCCATGCGAGAATCAGAGCCGCACCTGTACACCGCTCATCAGTATCTAAAATCGGCGCAGCAGATGCGGGAGCTCTTTAGCGATATCCCCTGCGCCATCGAGAACACCCTGGTAATTGCAAGGCGGTGCAGCGTTGAGATCGAGGCGGGCAAGACCCATCTGCCAACATTTCCGCTTCCGGCCGGTCAAAGCGAATCTCACCACCTCAATGAGCTTGCGCGGGCAGGGCTCAAAAATCGTCTGCAGGGCCTCGCCGCGGCGGGCGGAGCGGTTAAGGATATCCCCGAGTCGCACTATCAGGATCGTCTTGAGTTTGAGCTTGGGGTTATTAACAAAATGGGGTTTCCCGGCTACTTCTTGATAGTTGCCGATTTCATCCGGTGGTCAAAGGCTAATGACATTCCGGTCGGGCCCGGACGCGGCTCCGGTGCAGGCTCCCTGGTCGCTTACGCGGTTGGTATTACCGATATAAACCCGATGGACTATGATCTGCTTTTTGAGCGGTTTTTGAATCCCGACCGGGTCAGTATGCCGGATTTTGACGTTGATTTTTGTATGGATCGGCGCGAAGAAGTCATTCGGTATGTCTCCCAAAAATACGGAGAAGATGCGGTCTGTCAGATCGTTACCTTCGGCACGATGGCCGCCAAAATGGTGGTGCGCGATGTGGCCCGATCGCTTGGCTTTCCCTATGCGGTGGGCAATCGGATCTCGAACATGATCCCGGATGTGCCGGGCACAAAGCTTATCGATGCGATCGAGCAAAACACCGAGCTTGGCTTTGCTTTGCAGACCGATCCGGAAGTAAAGGTGGTGCTTGAGCACTCCTTAAAGCTTGAGGGGCTCACCCGCCAGATCGGTAAGCACGCAGGCGGGGTGCTTATCGCGCCGGGCAAGCTCACCGACTTTACCGCAACACGTAACGAGATTGATAAGAACGGCAAAATCATCAACAAGGTCTCACAGCTTAATATGGGGGATGTGGAGCTTGCCGGGCTTGTAAAGTTCGATTTTCTGGGCCTTAAGACCCTCACGATCATCCAGCATGCGGTGGAGGGGGCCAATAAAAGGCGCCTCATGACGGGTGAGCCAAAGCTTGATATCACAAACATCCCGCTTGATGACAGGCGCGTCTACCAGATGCTTAAGGACGGGCTGACAACCGCGGTGTTTCAGGTCGAATCGCGCGGGATGAAGGATCTTCTTAGGCGCATGAAGCCTGATTGCTTTGAGGACATCATTGCGCTTGTGGCGCTGTATCGGCCAGGCCCGCTGCAATCGGGGATGGTGGATAATTTCATTAACCGAAAGCACGGCAGGGAGGAGCTTGCCTTTCCAGATCCGCAGTACCAGCATGAGCTTTTACGCCCAATTCTTGAGCCGACCTATGGGGTTATTTTGTATCAGGAGCAGGTGATGCAGATCGCCCAGGCGCTTGCGGGCTACTCGCTCGGCTCGGCCGATCTGTTGCGCCGGGCGATGGGCAAGAAAAAGCCCGAAGAGATGGCAAAGCAGCGCGCACACTTCGAGCAAGGCGCAATCAATAACGGTATTGATGGCGATCTTGCGATACGGATATTTGATCTTGTTGAGAAATTCGCCGGCTATGGCTTTAACAAGTCGCACTCGGCCGCATACGCGATGATCGCCTACCAGACGGCTTGGTTAAAGGTGCACTACCCGGCAGAGTTCATGGCTGCGGTGCTCTCGGGCGATATGGCAAAAACCGACAAGATCGTTACCTATGTTAACGAGTGTCGTAATATGGGGATCGAGATCCTGCCTCCGGATGTAAATAAATCCCAGAACCATTTTGTTGCAGAAACGCCAAAGAGCGTGCGCTATGGGCTTGGGGCGGTGAAAGGTATTGGCGCAAGTGGTATTCGGGAGATTCTTGCTGAGCGGGCGCGAGATGGCGAATTTATGGGCCTTCATGATTTTTGCGTGCGCTGCACGCCGAAAAAAACCCTGGCCGAGGCCGCGATCCGATCCGGCGCACTGGATGGGCTTGGCCCGCACCGGGCAAGCATCATGGCAACCTACCCCAAGGCCATAAGCGTGGGCAGGCAAGCGCGAAAGGCCCGTGGCTCTGAGCTGCAGGGTAGCCTGTTTGGCTGCGCGCTTAAGGATCAGGCGATTGTGCAGTTTGTGCAGATGCCGCACTGGGATGATCTTACGCGTCTTGGCGGGGAGCGAAAAACTCTCGGGCTGTATCTGAGTGGGCATCCGCTTGAGTTCTACGAATCGGAGATATCCCCGCTTATCTCGGGCAAGCTTGTCGATCTTGTGGGCTCGGATCTTGAAGAGGGCAATGCGCAAAGGGCTGAGGATGCAGGGGGATTTAAGTTTGAAGATAAAAACGTCGTCATAGGCGGGCTGATTGTGGACATGGAGGTGCGCCAGAATAAACGCGGCCAGAGCGCGTATTTGATCATCGATGATAAGAGCAGGCAGCTTGAGGTGATGGTCTTTAGTAAGGCTCTTCATGAGTGCCAGCATGTGCTCGAGGTGGACAAGACGGTGCTTATCGAGGGCAAATTAAAGATGGATAAGCGTACCGGGCGGGTGCGGCTTTTCGCATCTGATATCAGAGGCATTGATGCGGTCCGTGAGCGCTACGCCGAGCACCTTTTGCTTGATCTGACGAGCAAGAACTACACCGATAAGTCAAAAGCACAGCTTCAAAGCATCATCGAGGCGCAGCGCCCAGGCTATGCGCACATAAAGGCCAAGTGCTACGGGGCGAGCGAGGCGAAAACCGTTCGGCTCGGCGATTATGAGATAGCAATCACCGACAGCTTTCTTAATGAGCTTACAGCGCTTCTTGGGCCCGAGTCGGTCTCGGTGGTGTATCGGGAGCGAGGCGCAAGAAGCGGGCCAAACGCCCGGCAGCAAAAGCAGCGGGCGCACACCAATGTGATCGCCCTCGGGCAAAGAACCTTTGATGAGCGCGCAAAGAAAATGGCCGAGCTTTTTGATGCCGCAAGGGCGAGCATGGGCTTTTAATGGCCGGGGCTAGAGTCCTGAGAAAAGCCACTTGTCCCTAAGGCGTGCGATCGGGCCGTAGCGGAAGGTGCCGGGGTGGCCGGCGCGCTTTAGCGCCTCGCTCAGATGCGAGCGGGCCTTACGAAGTGCCATGTTCTCAATCTTGCCCTGGCAGTGCGCATCGATCTGTCCGGTAAGCGCAACCGACACAAGCGTAAGCTGAATGCTGTCATCGATCTTCTGGGCATGGGTGTTAAAGCACTCAAGCATAAACCGGGTCTCGGTCCGAGACATTCTCTGGGTCGAGACAATGCCAAGAAGCTTCAGATAAAGCACCTCGCCCGGGTGCTCGGTCGATGGCCTTCGGGCAAGGATCGGTAGCAGACTCATCTCCAAAAGCGCGCGATCGATCTGATCGCAGGCAAAGCGATCCTCATCAATCGCGCGTTTGTGGATCGCGCTCTCGGCAAGGCAGAACATTTGCTCAGCCTCAAGCTTTAGCTGCGCAGGGCTCGGCAGCAGGTCGCACTTTTGGCATCGCAATAAATACTCGCCAAGAAGCTTGTTATACGCAGGGGCAAAGCCGCTCGAGTAGCTAGCGGCGGCCTCAGAGAAGCTGAACTGATCGAAAAGTGCGCGCCAGTCGCGCTCAAGCAGCTGCTGCATTGTCCTGTATCCAGATAAAGTATTGCAATAAATATATAATTAGTCACATGCTAGCATATTATCTCTACCTGTGTCATTCGCGCATTGACGGAAATAGGACATTGCTGTATATTTAATATATCGGGAAATAATAATAATGACGCCCATGCATTCGATCCGCCTGAGACCTGCTCGATCGACATCAGCATAAGCCCCCGTCATAATAATAAGAGGCGACACTCATGAGCCCCACTTTGGATGAAGCCATCCTTCGCGCACTGCAATCGGTGGACACGGGCGCTAACTCAAAGCGCAACCTTGAGATAACACTTCGGTACTTCGGCCTTGATGGCAATGGCGGCTGCTCGATGCAGGAGGCCGGATCCGAATACGGCATTACTCGCGAGAGCGTGCGGCAGATTACCAATAAGGTTGTCGAGAAGATGGATCGGAGTGCAATCTGCCCCGAGCTGACCGAGCGGGTCCTTCATGTGCTTCTTGATGTACTGCCGGCATCGGCCGAGATGGTTGAGGCGGTGCTTGTTAGTAAAGGGTATCTTTCAAGCGGATATAAAATCGAAGGGGCACTCAATGCGATATCCCTGATCAAGGGACCGGTTGAGGATATCCGGCTCATTCGGCACAACAACGCCCGGTTCGTTGTGCGGGCAGGGCAGGAGAAGCTGCCAAAGAAGATCGAGGGAATCGCGGTCAGTGAGATCTCCCACAACGGGGCGGTGAGCATCGATGCATTATCGCGCGCACTAAAGGGCATTGGAGCAGAGACAAGAGAGCCATTTGCCCGGGCAGTGATGGGCTCAATCCCTGAGACGATCTGGGCGGGGGAGCAAAAGCGCTGGGCGCTCTTTGTCGGCCGCGGCCGCAACCGTCTTTTAAGACGAATGGAGCTTGTCTTTAGCGTTATCGAGCGGGCCTCCGAGGAGCACCTGCAGGAGGGGGTGATGCGGAACTGGAAGAAAAATGCCAGCCGAAAAACCAGGGTGCTTGATGCGCCGGTGATTCGGGATGTGCTGCTGGCCACTGGATCGTATGAGCTCTGTGATGGCATGGTTTCATGCTTGCACCCAGTGGACAGCAAGGATGCGCTTCGTGATTTTGATCTGAAGATCTACCAGATGATTCTCGCGAGCGAGAACCTGCGATGCCGGGAGAAGGAGCTGGAGGATGCCCTGGTGCTCGAAGGCAAGGATAAATGGAGCTTTTCTGTGGCGCTGAATTATTGCCCCCTGTTCATGAAGCACGAGCGCGGTGTTTACACACTGGTCGGAGCGCCCAGAAGCTTCGGCTAATAAAGTAAACCGCCCGGCGTAAATGCCCTGAAAAGCGACGGGCGACAGGTCCGGTAGGCATTTGAAATTGCGCCGTCGGCACAACCCCAAAAGGTGGCTCTCGCAGCCTGGAAGTTGTGCCGATTGAAAATCCAAAACTAAAGTGAGCCACAATACCGCCTATCGGGCTTTGTTGACGCGCAAGGCTGACAGGCTAACATAAAGAGGGTATGCGCCATTGTGAGTCCTGCGCTGATCTCAAGGCGTTGGTAGGCGAGATTTAGATGCAAAAGATTGATATTTGTATGCTCAGGTATTGATGTTTGATCGATCGCAGATCTGCGAGATGGTGCGCTGTTGGCGCAAGCATGTAGTCAATCTCCTCTCGGACAGGTGAACAGATGTTCAAAATTCTTCGCCTGCGTTTTTTTATTGCCAAAGTGCAGGCAGAGCTCTTCGAGCAACTTAGCGATCAGAGCCTGATTAATCGCATCTGCCAGCTGCCGGGCAATCTGGAAAATCTCGCCGTAATAAAAGAGTGTGCCTACTATCGTAAAGACGGGTGCGCCGCCTTTCTGGCCGCTTGTCATGTTCTTAGCAAAAGCATGTATTCGGCCGAGCTTTCTCAGGAAGAAAGAGCAGTGTGCGCGGTTCTACTTTTTCAAAGACTTGAGAAGGTGAATCTTGATATGCAGTTTCGTATGCGTCACCTGATGCTTATTGGCGAGCTTGAAAGTGCGACAAGGCAGTGGGCCGCAGAGAACGAGGCTGCCTGACGCGCCGCACCAGAGTGCGGCGGCCTGCTCAAGGTGCTGTAGGGCCGTGCCGGGTGCTTATTGATCTGCCGCACAGCCGGCTCCAAAACAGAGCCTCATCAACCCGCGCCTGATACCCCAATGATAACTCTTGCATGATCATTGATTCTGGGGGGATTTCGTGACCGAAACAATCTCCCCCAGGGTTGCTGGCAGTCGCTTGCCTTTGGTGGCCCTGCCTCCGGCGTAGGGAGCCCACATTTTCGGTGAGAGCTCAAGCGAGCCTTCGTGCGAATGAATAGTGATGGTGTCACCTTCGTTCATCAAAAGAACATGGGAAAGCGCATCGCCCGTACCAATGCCCATAACCTTATTTCCCTTGCCCTTTTGAAGGGTGGGCAGCTGCTGTGCGGAAAAAATCAGCATCATCGATTGCCTGGTGATCGCGCAAAGTAGCGTCTGCCCGGCGCGCCGAGCGCTCGGCAGGGCAGTGCCTTGCGCGGGGTTAAGGATCACCTTGCCTTTTTTCTGCCGCGTGTAGAATTCTTCAGCCGGGCAGAAAAACCCGTAGCCGATACTTGAGCAGATCAGCCTGTCATCCTTACACCCCCGATCAAACGCATCGATGATGGATCTGCCGGGCGCGGGGCTCACCATGGCGGTGATTGGCTCCCCATAGGACTTGATCGATGGTAGCGATGAGACCTCAACCGAGTACGATCGGCCGCAGTCATCGATCAGGATGAGCTCGCCACTTGAGACGGTGGGAATATCCACCAGGTGCGCATCGCCGGTTTTGTACGCCAAAGACGACCCATCAACGCCATGGCCCTTGCCGCATCGAAGCCACCCCTTGGCCGATAAGACGGCGGTGACTGGCTCACTTGGGGCAATATCCATCTCACGAAGAGCGAGCGCAGGCTTTAGCGGGCGGATCACCGAGCGCCTGGCATCAAGATGATCGGCAGCGGCGGCATCAATGTCGAGCTTTATCTTCTCATTGAGCGTGGACTGGCAGCTGAGGGTTTTGCGTATATCGCCGGCTTCCTCGCCAAGAGATGCCTTTTCAGTGACAAGCGCCTGCTCCTGAAGCTTTGCAAGGCTTCGAATCCGAGTATCAAGAATGGCGCTCGCTTGAGCCTTGGTCAGCAAAAATGCGCTCATGAGCTCCTCAAGTGCCGAATCAGATTCACGCACAATACGGATGACCCGATCGATATTTATGTGAGCAATGATCAGGGCATCGATAACGCTCATGCGCGCATCAATAAGCGCAAGTCTTGATCTGAGCCTTTTCTGGAAGCACTCCTTTCTAAAGGCGATCCACTCAAGCAGTATGGTTCTGATCGAGCAGACCGCAGGAGTGCCGTTAAGGCAGATTACATTGAGGTTGATCTTCTTGGTCACCTCAAGATCTGTTAAGGCAAAAAGGTGCTCCATCATTGTCGCGATATCGTATTCGCTGGAGCGTTTGAATGCCAGGACGATTCGGGTTGGACTTTCCTGATCGGATTCATCGCGAATATCGGCGAGCATCGGAGCTTTTTTGCTTAGCATGAGCTCGGCCAGCTTCTCAATGATTTTCTCGCCCTGCACTTTATAGGGCAGCTCAGTGATCACCGCCTCGCAACCATGCTCGATGTGATAGCTTGCCCGGCACTTGATGGTGCCTGTGCCTGACTCATAAATATCAAGCAAATTCTCTTTTGAGCTCATAATGATCCCGGCGGTTGGAAAATCCGGGCCAGGCAGAAGCTCAAGAATATCCCGGGTGCTCGCATCGGGCTGATCAATCAAAAGCTTTGTGGCAAGAACGACCTCGGAGATGTTGTGTGGCGGGATATCGGTGCTCATGCCGACCGCGATGCCTGTGACGCTGTTAAGTAAGACGTTTGGCAGCCTGGCAGGTAGCGCAAGCGGCTCATCCAGGGTGCCATCAAAATTCGCCGTAAAGCGCGTCGTGCCGAGCTTTACCTCACTTAGTAGCGTATCGGCAAAGCGGGTAAGTCTTGCCTCGGTGTAGCGCATCGCGGCGAAGGACTTCGGATCATCCTGCGAGCCCCAGTTACCCTGACCATCGACCAGCGGGTAGCGACAGTTAAAGGGCTGGGCCATCATTACCATCGCCTCGTAGCAGGCAGAATCACCGTGAGGGTGAAACTTACCCAGAACATCACCGATCGTTCGGGCGGATTTTTTATACTTGGCGCCGTGATTAAGGCCGAGCTCACTCATGGCGTACAGGATGCGCCGCTGCACCGGCTTTAGGCCATCGCACACGCTCGGAAGGGCTCGATCAAGAATGACGTACATTGAGTAATTCAGGTACGATGCCTCGCAGAAATCGGCAATATCCTGATCGATGATGGGGTCGATGTCTGTGCTCATTTATCTACTCCGATGGGGCAAGCCTGCCCTTTGATTCGAGCCAGCTGCGCCTTTGCCCGGCGGTCTTTTTTGACAAAAGCATATTAAGAATGGATGACGAGCTCTGTGCGCAATGATTGGTCATCCGAAGAAGGCGCCTGTTATCAGGGCTCATCACTGTCTCTCGTAGTTGATCCGGATTCATCTCGCCCAGGCCCTTAAAGCGCTGGATATTAATGGCGGGATTTGCCCGTTTTGCCCGAAGCCTTGCGAGAATTGCGTTTTTCTCGTCCTCATCAAGGGCATAAAACACCTCCCTCGCGCTATCAATCCGGTAAAGCGGGGGCATGGCCACGTAAAAATGACCGGCATCGATCAGTGCAGAAAAGTGCCTGTGCACAAGCCCGCAGATAAGCGTTGCGATGTGCAGCCCGTCAGAGTCGGCATCGGCAAGAACGCACACCTTGCCGTAGCGAAGAGAGGAAAGATCTGTGGAGCCTGGGGCCACACCGATCGCGATCGAGAAGTTTCGAATCTCCTCGGAGGCAAGTATGCAATCAGCATCAACCTCCCAGGTGTTCAGGATCTTGCCGCGCAGCGGCATAATCGCCTGAAACTCCCGGTCCCGGGCCTGCTTGGCAGAGCCGCCCGCCGAGTCGCCCTCAACCAGATACAGCTCGCTTGATTCGATGTCGCAGCTCTTACAATCGGTAAGCTTTCCCGGAAGAATCGGGCCCTGGCCAATCTTCTTTCGAAGCACCACCCGCTTTTTGTTGAGACGCCTCTGGGCGGCGCTGATACAAAGCTCGGCAATGGCTGTGCCGAGCTCAACGTGCTGATTAAGAAAGGTATCAAAATGATCCTTTATCGCCGAGCTCAGCTCGGGCACAAAGTCTCGACTTGAAAGGCGCTCCTTGGTCTGTCCGGAAAAAGACGGCTCGCGGATCTTCACCGATAAAAGATAGTGACAATGATCAAAGACATCATCCCCGGTCAGGCTGATTTTCTTTGGCAGCAGGCTCCTGCGCTCAACGAAATCTCTTAGCGAGTTGGTGATGCCGGTTCGGATCGCGCTAACGTGCGTGCCGCCCTGGATCGTGGGGATGAGATTTACAAAGCTTTGGTTGATCCGACTCGACGCATCAGCCGCCCAGGCGATGCAAAAATGGGCCCCGGAATTAGGCGCCTTTACATCAAACTCAATAAAGGAGCACTCGGGCAGCACCTGCGCCTCGGCAAGTAGTTGCTGCATGTGCTCGCCCATGCCATTGGGGTAGCACCAGTGGGTGTCGGTGCCATCAATCTCGTTGATCAAGTGCACGGTTAGACCCGGGCACAGAACCGCCTTTGACTTAAGCAGATCGGTAAGTCTTGAGACGCTAAAGAAGCTGACATCAAAGTATCGGGCATCGGGCTTAAAATGGATCCGTGTGCCGGTCTGCTCCGCGGCTGATCTTTTTCGCGAAAGCGGCGCCACCACCTCACCGTGCTCGAACGCCATGTGGTGCTCAAAACGATCGCGCTTAACCCAGACATCAACCCGCTCGCTAAGCGCGTTAACCACCGATATTCCGACCCCGTGAAGCCCGCCCGAGTACTCGTAGCTCTTGCCTGAGAATTTACCGCCGGCGTGCAGGGTGCAAAATATCAGCTGCAGCGCAGGAACCTTCTTATCCGGATGAAGATCGACCGGTATGCCCCGGCCATTATCCTCAACACTCATCGATTGATCCCGGTGCAGCGTTACCGTAATGGTGTCGGCGTAACCGCCCAGAGCCTCATCAACGCTGTTATCAATAACTTCTTGAGCAAGGTGATTGGGTCGATGCGTCTCGGTGTACATCCCCGGGCGGCGCTTAACAGGATCAAGCCCATCAAGGACCTCAATGCTGGAGGCGGTATATTCAGTGCTGCTCATAGGCGGGCCCTAAGGCGGGTAAGTGCTTTGGGTAAATGACTCATTCTAGGTGCAGTTGTTTTGGTTGTCAAAATAAATAAAACACACTATAATATATATAGTTTAGGCGAGGAACAAGATGCGCACACTTACCTTTATTGCATTGATGATGATAAGCATTGCTGCGGTGGCCGCCCCTGTATTCACCCCGGCAGAGCGCGCTGAAGCCTGGCGCTACACGCAGGCGCACCTTGTGCAGCTAACCGCCCAAAGCGGTCTTGATGCATGTATCGCGCGGGCGCGCGCAGGCGATGATGCTGCCCTGGCGGCGCTGTTTCTAATTGCCAGGATTCATCGCGACATGGGGACTATCAGCTCAGAGCGTCAAAAGCTGCTTAAAGAGGCCGGAACCAGGGCCGATGTGTCGCGAACCTTGCGATCTCGCTACGCAAAAGAGGATGCAAGGCGGCTTCAAAAATACCTTCTGATCTACCCCAGAAGCCTCAGCTTCTGCCGCTCGATTTCAGGCTAAGGGACAATCTCAGCATGCAAGAGCAGATCAGCCAAAAATTTGTCACCTCGATGAAAGCACTCGGCGCCCAGAGCATCGAGCACATCCTTTGCTATCTGCCCTGTAAGTACTTAGATTATCGACAGATCGCCCCGAGCATCAGCTCGTGCCTTAACAGCGATCAGAGGCACTACTTCAAGCTAAAGCTCTTAAAGCGCCCAGGCATCGAGCGTCCCGGCAAGGGGCCGGCCCGGGTAAAGTTAAGCTTTAGCGATGGTCAAAGTGAGGTTGGGGCCATGGTCTTTGGTGCAGCTCACCTGTGGGCGCCCAAAAAGGCAGGCGATTATGTCCACATCAGCGCCTCGCTCGGACAGTTTAACGGCTGGCCGCAGCTGCAGGGCGTTGAGCTTGTGCCGATTATCGAGCAGGGCCGGATCGTTGCAAGGTATCGCGGCAAGGAAAAGCTCGTAAGCTCCGCCGAGATTGCCCAGAATATGCCCATTATCCTTCGGGAGTACGCCGAGAAGGCAGCGGTCAGCCTGATGTCAAAGATGGCAATGGCCGAGAGCAGCATTCTGGCACAGACCGGATCATCGTTTAGCAGCTTCAAGGAGCTCTTCTACGCCATTCACCTGCCGCAGACACCTGAGCAGGCAGATAACGCGCACGATACCGTGCGCATGATCAACGCGCTGTATGCCTATAACGCGACCCGCAACTCGGATCACTTTCTTGTGAACGAGGACTCGATCATTCAGTATCAGGTGCGGGACATAAAGCTGCAGCTGGATAAGCTGCCCTTTGATCTAACGGGTGATCAAAGGCGGGTGATCTGGGAGATTACCAAGGATCTTGGCGCACCAAAACCGATGAACCGACTTGTTTCGGGCGATGTCGGGTGCGGTAAAACCCTTACCTACGCACTGCCTGCGGTATGCGCGCGCGAGGCCGGGGCGCGGGTCGGCATCATCATGCCTAACACCTTGCTTGCCTGTCAGGTGGCGGATGAGATCGAGCAGAGCTTTACCGGGGTGAGAGTGCAAAGGATGCTCGGCGGCGGCTCAAAAGCGCCTCTTGAGCCTGCCAATCCCATCATCGTTGGCACAACCGCCATCTTGTGGTGGCTTGAGAAGCAGAAGGGGCGCTATCAGTTTGATTTTCTGATCATCGATGAGCAGCAGAAGCTTGGCCTAAAGCAGAAGGAGGCGCTCATTGCTGAGCACACCAACGTTCTTGAGGCGACCGCGACCGCGATTCCGCGAACCGCAGCATCCATACTCTTTGGAAATATGGGAGTGTCATTGATTGAGCAGTGCCCGGTCGAGAAATCGATCAAGACATTAATCGCCGGCACCGATCAGCGCCGAGGAGTGTTCGAGGCGCTCAAAGGCGCAATCAGCGAGGGCGGGCAGATTGCGGTACTTTACCCGATCAGAAAGCACGAAACGGGCAAGTATCTGATAACGATTGGGGCACTAAAAAACACTGAGTGCGATCTTGCCCGCGAGATCGAGCAGGTGGCAGATGCCACCGGGGCTCAGATCGAGTGGGGACAGACCCAGGATCGAGCGGTCAGCTTTACACTCAGGTGCAGGCGCAACCTGCAAAGAAAGTTCATTAAGGCTGTCGATAGCATAAGTACGCTTGAGATCAGAAGCTGCGAGGAGCTCGAAGATCCGCAGGAGATGGAGCGCTGTAAGCGCAGTGTCGAGTCGGCCGCAAGGCACTGGGAGTCGATATATCCGGATCGGGTGGTCATGATTCATGGCGGACTTGATGAGCGCCAGAAGCTGCAGGCGATCGATAGAGCAAAGGCAGGTCTTTGCGATGTGATCGTGACATCCTCGGTGATCGAGATCGGCCTTACCATGCCCAATTTACGGGCCATGCTGGTGGTTGAGGCAAATAACTACGGGGCAAGCACCCTGCACCAGTTCCGCGGACGTCTTGCCCGAAAGGGCGGGGATGGCACATTCATCATGTCTGTCGATTGCCCGCTTGATGAGCTTTCGCAGGACTCGCGCGCGCGGCTACAACTACTGGTCGATCACACCAGGGGCTCGGTCATTGCCGAGGAGGATATGCGTCAGCGCGGGTTCGGGGATCTTGGCAAAAAGGCGGACAAGCAAAAGGGCTTTACCGAGGGGCTCTTTATTGGCGTTAAAATAACACCGGATGATATAGAGGAGCTTTCATCTCGTCTTAAGCCCGCAAGCACAGGGCTCGGCATTTAGTGTGCCGCGGCCTCCAGCCTAATTAGTCAAATAATATTAAAATAGTATCGCGAAAAATAGCGCTGCGGCCATGATTGTGGGGTGGCCTGCTGCCGATATTCTGCTATTCTGAGTACTATCAAACCTAATCGAGTGAAATATATAGATATTTTGCATGGTGCCGCTGAGCTTCCGGCCACCGCAGTACGACTGCGTGGCCCGTCAAGTTGACAGTTTTCGAATAATTAGTATAAAATTATTGGCAATTGCTGATAATATACTATTCTTAGTATGTAAATTAAATGCTTACCGGCGCAGTGGAGCGACATCATGAAAGCACAAGCCAATAAAGAAAGCCCGGGGCGCGGCCGCAAGCCTCTTTCGGAGTTCGAGAAGGCCAAGCGGCGCGCCGTTAAATGTTACAGCGATCTGGTGCAGACCGAGGCGGAGTTTGATCTGATGCTCTCGGTGGAAAAGCCGGCCAATCAGTCTGCGCGCGATAAAGAGGTCCTCAGCATTGCCCGCAAGCGCATCAAGCTAAGCGAGGAGCTCAACGTGTTACTTGCGGGGCTTTATCATGATCTTCGTGATAAAACACTCAGCAAGGCCGCGCGCGCCGATCTTGAGGTGAGAAAGGCTCGACGCGATGAGCTGTTCGCAGCGCTCAAAGAGATGCCCGAGATTGGCATGACTCAGCACGAGTGGGACAGCTTGCCCGCGCAGATGAGAAGCAAGGACATCGGCAGGCCAAAAGTCTCGATGGAGCTTCGCCTGATTCGTGCAAGGGTAGCCCTTGCTGAGGCGGAAGCCGAGCTTCGAGCAATCGAGAAGGCTGAGGGGCTTGAGCCGGTGGTGCTGAAGAAATTCATCAAAGAGGCAAAAACCATGGGTGGCGATGCCGGAAGACCTAATGGTGGGGTCATTACCGAGCTTGAAAGAAAGATCAGGCTTCTGGATGATAAAATCAGAACGATTGAAACTGGCGAGGCGGCAAGGGTTGCAAAAGAGGGCACCAAGCGGCAAATGGTCACTGCGCGAGGCAAAAGGCGCGGACGCCCCTTTGAGTCTCCGGCCGACAGGCTAAAGCGCTACCTCAAAGCGCGCGAGGAGATGACCGGACAAATTGCCGAGATCGAAAGACGCCTGCCGCCGCTGGAGCTTATCCAAAGGCGCATCACCCTGAAAAGAAGGGAGATTGCCGCCCAGAATGAGATCCTGGCGCAGATGAATCTTGATCCTGATTTCGACTCGGGCGAGACCGAGGTGCAGACGCTTTACAGACTTGAGACGGAGCTTTACGGCCTTGAGGATGAGCGCGCGCGGCTTAAGGCTCAGGCGGCACACACCGGCGAGAGCTCCGCGAGCGCTCAGGCTCACAACGGCGCAGCCAGGGCGTCCGATGAAGGAGCGGTGCACGATATCAAGTCCTCTGCCATGAAGCTTCAGGCTGCCAAGCTCAATTTGCAGAAAGTTGCTGCGAAAAAGCGGATGGAGGCAGGCAAGAAAGCAAAGGAATCGGGCAAGGTTTCAGCAACCGAGAAGGCTCGCCTGAAGAATCTTCTGGGCTAGTGGCCGCACCACAGGCCTTCAGAGCAACAAGATCCCCGCCCGGAGCGGGGATTTTTTTATCCGCTAGGGCCGTCTTGCAGCAAGATTTGCCCGATAGTACCTGTTCAGCTGCGACAGCAGGAGCCCTTCACGCTCAAAGCTTTTTGTGTGCGCCGCCATCAGATCCCTGGCAGAGCTTCTTGCCCAGTCCTGCTGGTGGCACCTTAGAAGATAGGATGCGGCCGAGAAATACAGCCGCGCTCGCGCAGCGTCCGAGCACCCATCACACTGATCGGCAAGGTATCTAAGAAGCATACCCGTGCTCGAGAAGAACCCGTCTGGATGATTTTGACAGGTAAACGGCTCGCCTGATACGTGTCTGCAAAAATCGAACGGGCGGATATTGCTGCGCGCATTATTGATCGCAACAGCCATCCCAAAAAGATGTGAAAATGCCCAGATCCTACCCTCGGGAGTATCGCTGGGGGCGCCGCGCTTAAGATATATCACGGCATCCTCAGGGCCATCGACCCGAAGCGCGCCACCCTTACTCAGCAGCAGCCACAACCCACCCCCATCGGGGTTATCCCTGTAAGGCAGCCACGCACCAAACGGCCCTGGCAGAAGATCGATGCGCGCCGGGTTCTGATCCTTTTGATGCGGCGCAAGGGCGCCCTCACAAAGATCGGGTGAGCCGGTGCAGATCGAAAGAATCCGATCGGATATCAGGGGCGAGTGCGAGCGGATGTACTCCCCGAGCGCCCCGCGGATGCGGTAGTTGGGTGTGATCGAGAAGAATCTCTCAGGCAGCGCGGCCATATTCTGATGGTAGCCCCAGCCGATGGCACGCTCGATCGCGTCCTGATCGGCTCGCGCCGAAATATCAAAGAGCCAGCTCGATCCGTGGGCGCTCACCGGCTGCATTAAAAAGACGGTGAGCGCAAGCGCCAGGAGCCGGCTCATCCGCCCTTTTTCACAGCGGATCGCAGGCAGAGTGATTGGTGAAAATCAAGCCAGAAACTGCGCGTCAGAAGCGACCCAAGCCCCCGATCGTGATGACGATTAACCAAGACAAATACCCCCAGATACATAAGCAGGCACCCGCTCATCGCGATAGTGCAGATGAGCCAGTAGGGCGCGGCAAGCACGGTGCCTCCAGAAAGAAGCCCGATAATGTAGTGCCGAAAGAGCTCGGCCGGTGCCCCCGAGGCGTGAGCGAGCACGGTGCCGTGGATCAGATTCGCTGTGAGGCTGATCAGCCCCCAGGCACACACAACCATCAGCAGGCCAATTGCGATCGCAAAGCTGGCCAGGCCGAGCTTTAGTCGCTGTGTCATGCTCTTGCTGTTCATTTTGCCTTACCTCGCCGGACGGGTTTTTGTGAGCGGGTGGCGCCTGGTTTACGCGCGCCGCTTTTGGCTTTTTTCTCCCCCTTGGTCTGCTCATCAATAAAGGCAGAGCACGCCTCGGCCGACTCGAGCACATCGGCAGGGGCGCTCTGCCCAGGCCCAAGGCGTGCGATCAGCTTCTGCGCGAATGCCTTCGCCCCGGGTGATGGGGGAAGATATTTCTTGTTCGCATCAATGAACCGCGAGATCTGCGCGCGGCTATCCATTATTCCAGGCGGCATCGCGATCGCATCGGGCAGACACTTGCGCAACGACTCAAGCAGCTGTAGCTGCTTCTCGGTCGGGGCATCGCCCAGGGCCGGGGCGTGCTCATCGAGAAATGCCCGGGCTTTTTGATAATCCGAAAGCACCCCGGCCGGGGCGCTAATACCCTTTGTGTCGCAAATAGAGCGAATGAACGCCTGTATTTTTGGTGATACCGGCCGTTGCTGCACCTGCCTCTCTCCAAGGTTTTGCGAGTGGGTGCTGATCAGATGGGAGATGAGCCCCTCGATGCGAGATAGCTGCTTTTCGACAAATTTATCACGCATCTGCACCGCCTCGGCATCATCCTTTGTCTTGCAGATCTTAACGAGGTAGTCCTCCCAAAGCGCCGTCGTTTCAGGGTTGGATAACCAGTCCGGAACTGCCGCAATCAGATCCCGGCCCTTTTTGGTGGAGTGGAAGGCATTTTTCTTAACCTCCACATAGCCGCGAACAATCAAGGTCTCAACGATGGTCTTGCGCGTAGCGGGCGTGCCAATTCCCTCTGACTCCTTTAACAGTGCCCGAAGCTTCGGATCGCGCACCGTGCGCCCGATATTCTCCATGGCCTTAAAGAGGGTTTTATCCACGTAGCGTACCGGTGGCTTGGTCTGTCTGGCGGTAAGCTCGATTGAATCAACCCGTGCCTGCTGCCCGGGCCGAAGCGCAGGCAGGCTCTGAGTTTTGGGCTTACCGGCCTCGCGCAGCGCGCGCCAGCCCGGATCGGTGAGCTTTTCAGCCTTCGCCTGAAACACTGATTCTTTATGCCCGAGCATATCCTCGACCGGTACACCGAAGCTGATCTCCTGAGTCGCGTACTGAGCCGGGGGCATCATCGTGAGTATGTAGCGCCTGGCTACAAGCATGTAGGCGATTTTCATGTGCTCGGATGTGTGGGCGATGCTCTTCTTATCGGCCTTTCTCGGCTGCAGGCGATTTAGCTTCTCATCGCTCATCTGCTGACTGGTCGGGATGATTCCGTAGTGCTCCATATCCTTGGTGACAAACACAGCCGGGGTGAATTTTTTATACTCAGGATCAAGGCCGTTGTGGATGCCGCGGGCGCGCTCGGCATGCGAGCGCAGCTCGCCTATGCCGCTTATGGCATCAAAGACGGCGTTTCGCTCGCTGTCCTCATAGAGATTCATTGGCAGATCAGACTTTGATGTTCTTGCATAGGATGTCCAGCCCTGCTCGTACAGATCCTCGAACACGGTCTGGGCAAGCCCTGAGCTAATTCCTGCCGCACTTGATAGCTCCGAGGTCGCATCGGTCAGTGCAAACGGCTTCGGCGGGGACTCTTTTCGCACCCCCTCGGTATAGCTTAGTATCTTTGCCATAGGTGCCGACCGAAGAAGCCTGGCCCTAAACGCCTCGACCTCGGCCTTACCGGTATACAGGGGGCTCTCAAGTGCAGCGTCCTCATCGGCCTTTGGCAGCTTTGAGGAGCTCTCCCAGCTAACCCCTGGGGGTGCGCTGTCGATAATGGCCTGAGTGATCGCCGGTTTGTAATTGGCCGGGATGCCTGAGATTGTGCCTGCGCTAAAATGACCCGAGATAACGTGGTGATCCTTTGAGACAAAGGTTTCGATCTCAATGTCGCGCTTTACGATCATGGCAAGGGTCGGAGTCTGGACCCGCCCGACCGATACGACCGCCGAGCGCCCGGAGCCGCGCCCAAGATTCGCACCGAAACACGAGTAGGAGGCGTAGTGCGTGTAGGCGCGCACAAGAAACATATACGCCCAGTCGCAAAAGCTTCGCGATTGGGAGGCGCGGTAATAGCTCTTTGTTTCGCTGGGCTCCTTCAGATTACGCATGGCCTCTGTGAGGCTCTTTTTATCAAGCCCGGCCGCAAACCATGCGCGCCTGATCCGACCGGTAAACCCCAGGTACTCAACGATGCTCCACCCGATCGCCTCGCCCTCTCGATCCGAGTCAGTGGCAATAATCAGCTCATCGGCGCCTTTGAGAAACTTGTTGATGTTTGAGATATAGTGCTTGGCCTGAACCGCAGCGGGCAGCCCGCTCACATCGGGGATTATCTTCATCGGAAAGCTGCGAGGGATAACCCGCATTTTCTCTGGCTCGTTCCAGCCAAGCCCCGGGATCACCTCATCGGGGCTTTGCAGTGTCAGCAAATGCCCCCGGGCCGTAACAACTGTCACACTGGCCCCCTCAAGCTTTCCGCTCCAGCAGCCTCGATCTTGCGTCCAGCCCATGGCGGCGCACAGTTTCTCGGCCTGATCCTTCTTCTCAGTCAGTATTACAATACGTTTTGGCATTGGGGTCAGTGTCCTGATGCGAGCTTGGTGGCGCGTTTTTGGTAGGATTTATAGATGCGCTCAAGATAGGGCATCTTATATTTCACAGTTTTCGAGTGGTAATTACCCACCCCGTCCCATAAGGTGCCCGCCTCGTCTATTTTTTGCCTTAAAAACCAGGTTCCGATAGCAATGTTGACGCAGGGCTTATAGGCGATATCCTGCCAGGTCACATCCGGGAAGCTCCTGGTCACAGACTCGAGATTGATCGTGTTGATCTGCATAATGCCCATATCGTAGGTGCCGTTTGAGTTTTTCGACATGGTGCCGACCTTTCCTCCCTCCACATCGATAATGGCCCAGATGACATTGGGGTGGATATTGAAGTGCGAGGCGGCGGCGCTCACGCAGCGCTCCATCAGCGCGGGCGGGGCAGCGTAGGCGGGCGGCAGGTGAGCCGGCAATTCAAACATCTTTCACTCCTGGCGTGACAAAAACGAAAAAGCAGATATAGTTTACCTATAAATATACATGGATGACAACAATAGTATAATGTAAAATAATGGAAGCAAGATTAAATAATGGCCGCACCCGGCCCAAGCGGAGAGCGCAATGCTTGTATCCACCCACACTAGCGAGCCGGCGGTGGCGCCGTCTTTTCAGGGCGTCCAAACCTCAGGCGGGCTCATCGGGCAGCTGAACGCCACCCTGAACCCCGAGCAAAGACTTGCAGCCGAGACCACTGAGGGCCCGGTAATGATCGTTGCTGGCGCCGGTACCGGCAAGACCAAGACCTTGATTCATCGGGTGGCGACCCTTTTGTTAAAGGGGGTGCCGCCGGCCAACATCATGGTGGTCACATTCACCAACAAGGCGGCCTCTGAGATCAAGGAGCGGCTTGAGCAGATGATTGGCGAGAACGGTCAGTACGTTCACGCCGGCACCTTTCACAGCATCATTTTCCGGCAAATCCTACAGCCCTACGCTCAAAGCGAGTACCTGTTATCGCTAAAGCTTGATATGCTCCAGTGCGCCATCCTTGATGATAAGGAGAGCCTTACATTGCTTAAGGATTCGATCGCGGATCTTCCCGACTCTGACCGGCGGGATATCGAGGAAAATGAGTGGGGCGTTGGTGATTTTGAAAAAATAATGAGCGAGCAGCGTGCCAGGGGGCATGATGTGCTTGATTTTGTCCACACGATCGGCACCGGATCACGAGATGAGACAAAGCGCCGGATCGCCGCTGCGATCTGGCGGGGCTACAACCAGAGGTGCCGCGAGGTAAACGGCATCGACTTTGATGACATACTCGTATTTGCCAGCAAGCTCCTAAAGCGCGAACCGCACATTGCTGAGGAGCTGTCGCGGCAGTTTCGCTACATCATGCTCGATGAGTACCAGGACACCAACCCGGTGCAGATGAACATTATGGATGCCATTGCAAGCCGGCATGAGAATATCTGCGTTGTGG
Organism: uncultured Cellvibrionaceae bacterium; assembly: GCA_964546435.1. Lineage (GTDB taxonomy): Bacteria > Pseudomonadota > Gammaproteobacteria > Pseudomonadales > Cellvibrionaceae > CAYNST01. The sequence goes on along the minus strand of CAZJKJ010000005.1, from coordinate 14,177 downwards.
GCGATGAAAAGCAAAGCATCTACAAGTTCAGAGGCGCCGATATCGGGGTGATCCTGTCGTTTCAAAAGCGCTATCAGGGCACCCGCATGATCGATATGAACAAGAGCTACCGATCCTACCCAAGCATCATTCGGTTCTCTAACGCGGTGGCCGCTGCCATGACCCAGAGGCTCTCCGATGGGCAGCTAAACCCGCAAAGACAGATCACCGAAAGCCCGCACGATCTTCGAAGAATAAAGGGCGATACCGTCTCGATGGTGGGCTTTGAGGATGAGAGAGCCGAGGCCGATACCGTCTGCCGGGCGATCATGCGCGACATGTCCAATGGAGTCGCCCCTGATTCGATCGCGGTGCTGTATCGCAACCGCGGATTGAAGGTCGAGCTTGAGAGGATTCTTGTCGATAGGAACATACCCTACGAGCTTGTCGGGGACACAAGTTTTTTCCAGCGCGCGGAGGTCAAGGATGCGGTTGCGCTGGTGCGCTTTGTCTTTAACCCCTGGGACTCCGTGGCGGGCATTCGCGTTCTAAAGGCAACCAACATGCGAGTCTCGGATACGGCAGCGAAAAAGGCCATGAAATCCCAGGGCGTGAACGTGCACGAGTTTCTTCGCCAGCAGTCTGAGAAGCGATTAAAGGCAAAAGCAAAATCTGGCGCCGATGAGGAGTTTACTGAGACGGCCAAAAAACTGCGCCCGTTCATTGAGATTGGCAAGATGATTCGAGAGTCGGCGCAGTATGGGGATAGCCCCGAGTTTATCAGTGAGTGCGCCAGTGAGCTTTGGGACACCTATATGCGCCCGGTCATTGAGGCAAGGGGCAGAAAAAGCGGCTCCGAGGAGAGCTCAAGCGCGCAGCAGAAAATAGACAACGCCAGTCAGATCTTCAGGCGTGTACACGAGGGGCTAAAGTCGGGCCTGTCAATTAGTGAGGTCATTGAGGATCTGCAGCTGATGGTTGAGAGCACCGCGCACAACGCCGATCAGACCGCGCGGGTGCAGCTAATGACCGTGCACGCATCAAAGGGGCTGGAATTTGATAATGTTTACATCATCGGCTGCGACAATCAGACAACGCACGGGGAGAGCGAGGAGATTGATGTGGAGCAGATCGAGGAAAGCAGACGACTGCTCTATGTGGGCATGACGCGGGCGAAAAAGAAGCTCTCCATCAGCTTCTCCTTTGAAAGATTGCATCACGGTAAGTACATAACAACAGGCCCCTCTGCGTTCATTGAGGAGATAGAGTTGGCGCTTGGGGTGAAAAAAATTACCTACGAGACCCAGGCAAAGCAATCGGGCTACGCACGCTAGGGAGGCGATGCGCGATTGCGGGATCCAGTATGTATTGACAAAATATATAAAAAAAGCTATAATAAAGGCTGATTGGGGGCAGGACAACCCCCTGCTTCATCTATGAATGAGGAAAAGCTCTATGTCAGCCCATTCCACCTCCGAACCCCAAAGCGCCGCGGCGCGCCTCCAAAGTGCCTCTGCAAGAGCGGAAAACCTCAATGAGCGACTCATACGCCTGCGCGCAGCGAAGGAGGCGAACGATGAGGCGCTGAAGGAGCTGAGCCGTCAGGCGATGCAGGAGTTTGGTACCTGCGATCTTGAGCAGATGCGGCAAATATATCAGCAAAAAATGAACGAGCAAAACTCGGCCCTTACCGCCTACGAGCAAGAGCTTGAGCGGATCGAGGCCATCGTCTCAAGCATCGAGCAGCAGGCACGCGGCGCGGCCCAGGGATCCTGAGCATGAGGCAGCAGCGCCTTAGCGACGCCCTGGCAAGGCTGCACAGGCTTCGGGGTAATGCCGATCAGCTGATCGCGCAGAAGGCGCAGTTGATCGGTCAGATCCATCAATCTCAGGCCTATCTTGATTCAAAAGATGAGGTGAGCGATTGCCTGGCAAAGCTTCAGAGCATCACCCAGGCAAAGACCCGCTCGATCTATGAGGAGCTTCTGACAAAGCTCATTCATGAGGTTAAGGGCTACGACCCGGAAAATCACAAGGTGGTGCTTAAAACCAGGATGCGCGGAACAAGACCATGGCTTGATATCGAAATCGAGAATGCATCGGGTCATTCACGAGATGTGTATCTTGATAAGGGCGGGAGCATAAAGAACATTGTGGCGATGGGGCTCAGGTTCATCACCCTTAGCCGCACCGCGAGCAGGCGCCTTATCGCCTTTGATGAGGCCGATAAGGATCTCAATCCAAGGTACGTGCCCGCGCTTGCGCAAATGTTGCACCGACTTGCCCAGCAGGTTGGGATGCAGGTGATCTACATCAGCCATCACGACCCGTCATACTTTCAAGGCAGCGCGAAAATTGTGCATCTAAGCCGAAGAGCCGGTGCGATCGTAAGTCAGACGATCGATGAGGGTCCGGGCGGGGAGGTGCTTGGCCTTGATGCGCCCGATGCGGCAACGTTTCTTGATGGGGCAGGTATTCGCTACCTGAGACTTGTGAACATCAAGCAGCACAGCAATACCCTGGTTGAGCTTAGCCGGTTTGTGACCGTCATCACCGGGGATAATGACATAGGCAAGAGCACGATTATCCAGGCCCTTGATGCGCTGTCAAAGAACCGGGGCCGCGAGGGCCTGATACGGGATAACCAAAGCGCCTGTCGGGTTGAGATCGGGCTTGAAGAGGATGTGTGCCTGAGCTTTAGCTACAAGCGCTCGGCGAGCCGAAAGAGCGAGTACCAGCTGGTCGATCGGAGCAACAAAATCATTCACAGCTCAAATGAGGGCAGCGCCATCCCGCAGTGGCTAAACGCCTATCTTGGGATGGCGCTGTACAAGGACTTTGATCTTCAGATCAGCAACCAGGACAACGCAAGCTTTATTCTGGATGCGCGAGTGTCCGGGCACCGGCGCGCTGAGATCCTGTCCCTGGGAGCGGAGGCCGACAGAGTCTCACGCATGATCCTCATGCACAACAGAGCGATCGATCATCATGTGCGTGAAGTGAATCGCCAAAAAAAGCAGCTGATTGAGCTCAAAAACAAGCTCGAGGCATACCGGCAACTGGGCGTTGCCGAGCAGATGGCAGAGCGGGCGTGCGGGCTTGGAGAAAGCACGCAAGCGCTGTCAGATACGTTAAGCAGGCAGATGAAGGTTGCTGTGCGCCTAAAAGATGCTCAGCAGCTTGATCGAAGCCTTGCGCCGCTTGCCCGCATTCAGAGCATCCCGCGCGCACCGACTACGTACTGTGGGGCCATGGCAAGCCTGCTTGGAAGTCTTCAGGGGCGGCTCAGGGTGCGCGATGCGTTGCGCCTGGTTGCGCGGCTCGCACCGCCTGCACGCCCGGTGCTGGCAGGTACTGGGCAGATGGTGCCGATAGCGAGAGGGCTTTCGCGCGCGCTAAGCGTGGCGGATTCGTTAAGAGCTGCCAGTGAGGTGAGACTGCCCTGTGCTCCGGTGCTTGTGCAGACCGATCATCTGATCGGGCAACTGCAGCGGCGCCTCGCCATCGAAGGCTCGCTCGGGGCGATCCCGATGATGCGCCTACCGCAAACACCGCAGATCGGCGTGCCGCCGATTCATGCACTTGAGCTAAGGCTAAAGCAGGCCACTTTGGCATCGACCGAAAATGAGCTGGCAATTAGTCAGATACGCAAACAGATCGATGAGGCCGCGGCGCAGTATCGCGAGGCGGTAAATCTTGCCGGCGGAATCTGCCCGGTGTGTAAGGGGGTCCTTCATGAGTGAGCACAAGAGCTACAGCGGACTGTTGATCGCAGGGGATATCCATCTGGGCGAATCCGCGCCCGGGCTTCGAATCGATGAGGATTTCCCCGGGACTGTCGAGAAAAAGCTCGACTTTCTCTTCAGCTACGCAAGAGGCAATAATCTGCGCGTGGTGCTCGCAGGAAAGCTGTGCGCAAGGGCGTTTAGTGTGGCGGTGCTGGGCAGGTGGATCGCGCTTTTACTCGGGCAGGATGCCGTGTATGCCCCGGGCAAGGCGGATCTAAGGGCCAATGGACAAATCAATCCGCACACGATACCTGCGCTACTGGCGGCAGCCGGGGTTATATCGATGCTTGATGTTGATCTGGATAAGAGCAGTGAGACCGGCGCGGTGATCTCGCGCTGCCCGATCAGCCAGCTTTTAAATGCGCGCGCCCAGGGCGATCTCATTGTTTGTGGCGATGGGGATATGAACGGGCGAAGCCTCGCAGGACTCAGTACATCTTCAGCGGACACGATCGCCTGCAGGGCCAGGCACCTGCAGGGGCAGATGCGAGGGGGTGATTGCATTGGCGTGACGGCGCTTGTGCGCATCGATCCGAGCGATCCGCCACCGCTTCTCTGGCACTGGCAAAATGCCCGGGCGATGCCGGTTAGCGTTCCTCATGAGGCGCATGTGCTTGATGAGATTGCCCCGCAGTTCGCCTCAAATACAATCGGGGAGACAAAGAGCGAATTCACCAATTTGCTTCGCGAGGAGGCGCGCCGATGCGCTGCGCTCACCGAATCTGACACCCAGTTCGTTGAGCGGGAGCTTCAGAGCATCGTATCGGCAAGCTCATGTGGGGAGCATGGGCGGGATGTGCTGCTTGAGCTGTTGCGCAGCACAAAAACCTCCGAGTGCGATGATGTCTTTGAGGGGGTAATATAAAGCCCTCACAAGGAGGGCATTAAAGTATCAGTAAGAGCTCGGGCGCTCAGGGCGCAGGAGTAGCATCTGCGTACGTGCTATCTCGGTCCCGATCCTTGTCCTTGCGAAACAGGCGCTCAAGAAGTTTCTTTATGGACTCAAGAATAATCTCGGCGAGCTCCTTAAACTGCTTCATTCGGTCAGACGTACTCGAATCGAGTGCGTCGGTAATGGATTTTCCCTGCTCGGCTTCCTGTAAGAGCCGGGCCTTTTTTGCCGGGTCAAGCTTTGGGTGCTGCGCCATCTTAGAGCACTGCTCAAGTCGGTTGCCGTAATCGATGAGCTTCTCTTTTGTGCTTGCCATGTAGGCTGAGAGCTGCTCATCAGAGCCCGGCTCGCCATTGGGGTTTAGTCCTGCCTCGATGTTGGAGAAATCCCGCGAGAGCGCCTGTCGGGTGCTCTTCATGGCGGCAATCGTATTATCAGCAAACACCGACAAACCGATCCTCTCAGCTTTGCCTGTGCCTATCCCAAACTTCTTAGCGAGGCTCGAGCCGCCTTTTGCGATCAGGTTGGCAGCCGCGATCACGGTGTAGGCAAGATCGCCCAGAGGGTCCGCGTTGGTTTTGGGCATGTTAAGCCTCGCTCTTGGCGCAGCCTGAGGCTCTGGCTGGGCCTGGGGCGCCGCAGACCCCTGGAATGCTGACGGTGCCTCGGACGCCGCTGACTCGGTGCTTGCGCCAGCTGGCTCTTTTGGGCCAGCTGTAGCAGCTGCGATCTGCGCCGGCTCAGGCTCGCTAGCAGGACTCTTGGGATCAATCTGCTCCTCGGTGCCATCGTGCGGCTCACTCGGGGCGCTAATGATCTCATCGCCTTGCTTGATCGGAATCGGACCATCAGGAATCGGAAGATTATACTCTTTTAGAAACGCGATGGTCTCAGGAGCAAGCTCCTCCGGGGTGGTGTCCATTTGCGGAAAGTCGCTAAAGCCGAGCTCATCTTCAAAAAAGGCTTTAATATCGACATACTTGCTAAGCTTAAAATAATCATCAAGCTGCTCAACCTTATAAAGCGTCTGGTGATAGACGGGCATGTCGCACGTGTCGGACAGAAAATCGGTGAGGGTCTGCTTGGTGACTACCGGGCGCGTGCCGGTGCGCATGGAGCCGAAGAAATTAGTAACCTTCTGCTCCATCGCCAGCTGCTTCTCATCGCTCCATCGGTGCTCGTTCCTTTCGGCTAATGTTTGAATTCTGGGATCTGGATGATTTTGAACGTAATGCTTATTCATACTGGATTTCTTCTGGTTCCTTATTAACATATAATAGCATTAAATAAAAAATCCGTCACCACCAGCGGCTACTTGGTCTTACTGAGCTTTTGTGCAAGTCGCGCCGCAAGTAGCGCCTCGTGCTCAAGTGACACCTTAAATGCGCGCTCCATCATCTGCGCCCTGAAGGCGCGCTGGATCGTGTACTGGCGCAGCACCGCGGTGGCGCTCAGGGTCTGCGCGCTCATAATGGAGTAGGCGGCCGAATCGCCCATGTCGCCTGCCCGCCCGTAGGATGCATCAACAAATGTCTGAAGGCTCGACAGCTCAGATAACCCGGTGCTGCCCGCCACCCGCTTTGAGAGCACCGATTGAGCCGCCTGTCTTGGCGCGTTATGCGCGGCAAGGCTTGTTAATATCTCCACCACCTTCTTCTCCTGACCGGTGTCTGTCCCAAGAGAGAGCTCATGGGCGGTGGGGAAATAAGGCGGGGCTATCAGGTTGGTAAGAGCAATGGCCTTTTGCAGGTCAGTCTCAGAAAGCGTATCAACCGATGCCTGTGTGCTAAGAAGAAGATGACCGTCCAGAGCCGACAAAGCCGTTTGCTTGCCGTCATCCTCAATCGAGGGGGTGAGCATCGATGGGGCAGATAACTGCACCACTTGCAGCAGCTGATCGGTAAAATCCGACTCGGCGGACTTGTCTCCGATCAGCTTGATTTTTTTGAGTCGATCGGTGTCCTCTGTTGCAAGCCTTGAGGCCACCCTGGTGGTCACACAGGCATCGCTAAGGGTTGCGGCAATCACCTCGCTCGCGTTTGGAGCGATCTGGGCTTTATTGGCAAGTGCGAGGTTGTGGATGTCGGTTTGCTGCTGATTGTGCCTTATGACATGGTTTGCGGCAGCGTTATTTTGCGCCTCAATCTGTGCCGATTTAAGATCCTGCTTATGGCGCAGGCCTTCCATGAAGAGGGCGCGAAGCTCGCGCTGCGCCACCTCGGTATCAATGTTGCCAAGGATTCTTTGCACAAGGTTTATGCTATCAGCGCTTGTGATCAGTGCCCGGCAGACGGGGCTATGCACGATAAGCGAGGCCGAGATCAGGGCGGCTGAAAATAATTTAGTTCGCATGGGAGTTTGGCTTCATAAGTTTACACAAAGCATCCGACAGGCCCCAAATCAGCGCCAGCCTGGATTTGGCATCTTTCATCATTGAAGACTCATCAAGGGTGAGCGCGCGGTAGAAGAAACTCGCATCCTCCCCCCCATCGATCTCGGCATATACCCTGGCCATCGGCATTGGCTTGGAGCCCTCGGAGAGCTCCCAGGCAGCTCTTTGGGGCTCGGATAATTCATCAAGCATTGATGTGACCTGCTCAATGGTTTTAGCGCAGGCACGCGCCCAGGCCGGGGCAAGGGCTGCGCAGTAGCTTTCGGCGTAAAAATAGGACATGGCCTCGGCCAGAGACTTGATGTGGATGCTGCATGTGATGGTGTTTGCGCGCTGGCGAATGTGCTCGCACACCTGCTGCTTAAGCCAGTCAATGTTGTAGTGATCATGGGCAAAGTAGCCCATATCACAGTCCTCAACTGCCTGCTCAAACTCACCAAGAAGCGACCAGAGCGAAACATCATCAAGACCGCCCGCGTCGCACTCGAGGCTTTTTGACAAGTGCTGACACCAAACCGACATGGCAATTTCGGCGCAATGCGGCAGCGCGGTTTCGAACAGGGACTGTCTGTCCTTAAAGTGCGATTGCTTGTCCCAGTTAACGGCAAGATCCTTCGCCATCGCAATCGAGAGCGTCTGATGCCACTTTAACCAATAGATAAGTGTGCTTTGATCTTTGCACAGATGGGTCGCGATATTATAAAACTTTAGCGAGGACGCCATGGTGATCACCTTTATGTTCACCAAAATATCATCACTGATATTGGCCGCCCCCTCCATGCCCGATAACGGCTCATCCTCCTGCAGGTACTCATCGATGGCCTCAAGAACGATCTGAAGATCATCAGCCCAGGAGTTCTCGCAAATAGAGCCCGACTCGATAAGTGATGCCGTGTTCGACGCAATAAGCGACAGCCATCGTTGTGGCTCCTCGGATGAATCAATGCCCCAGTGAGCATACAGATCTGAAACAATGTCCTTGTGCATGCCTATCAGGCGCGCAAGGGTCCGCTTTTGCGCCGAGGCCTCACTTAGCGCCGCCGAGCGGCGAATCATCGGAGCCACCTCACCGAGCACGCGCGCAAAGCGCTCCGCCTTTGATGAGGCAAAGCTCGGCAACAAGGTTGGGCGAAGCGGATCAGTCGCAGGCTCATCATCAACACCTTCAAGACCATCGATCCTGTCAAGATCGTCTGCGCCATCAAAATCCTCGGCATCATCGGCCCACGCGCCATCACTCATTGAGGCTGACCCTCCCGGTTAGAATCCAGCTTGAGCGCCATGCCAAATGCGGCCTCAGAGTTAAGCTCGTGGATGTACCGGTTAAAATGATGGGCCATAAGACGGGCTCTGTCCTGAAAGGGCAGGACATCTCCATCTTCCAGCGGCTTTTCAAGATCGTAAAAACCGGTCACCGCCTTGATGCTGACAAGATTGTCTTCAATGATTAACGAGTCCAAAAACGAGAGATTTGAAATCGCAAAGCGAAGCGCAAACGGCACCGCCAGCTCCTCAGCAAGGGGGAACTGATCGTAGGTGTCGACAACCGGTCCCTCGGCATCGCAATCGGTTCGCTCGATCGCCCGAATCGAGTGCACGCACTCACTGTCCTTGGTGTATACCGCATCCCACAAGCGACAGCCAAGCATGCTTACCGCGAGCTCATCGGACTGAAGCATCCACACCCCAAGCCAGCCTTCAGGATCGGTAAGATATGGCAGGTAGATCTCGCCCCAATCCTTAACCGTGTGCTTTTGGAGGGAGTTTTTCTCAATGATCGCGGTAAAGACGTCAATCGCGTCATTTACCCTGTGGCCTCTACGCAATAAAGCCGGGCTCATTTGCAACATAGCCTCATATCCTGCTTAGCTTGTAATAAGTGCATTTATTTAATATACTTGATTGCATTAATTATAGCAATAATATGTGCGTATATGAACCCAGAGATTGAGTTTCTGCAGCTGAACAAGGCCAGCCACGAGCTGGCGCTTCTTGTGCAGTTATCGCCCGATATCAGTAACTTTAACGACGGTTTTAAGGGCGATGTGCGGCACACTTATGTTCTGGGCCCATGGATGTCCTCAATGTTCGGATTCGAGATTGATTCGGGCGAGGCGCTTCTTGGTGTCCCGCGCGCGATCTATGATCTGCTCAAGCCTCTAAGGATCTATGGCATTGAGTACATCAAGGACAGGCCCGGAATTTTTTTGCTTTTTGAGCTCGCAAGCGGCAGCGCCAAGCGACCGATAGCGATACGGATCTACATGCGCAGCAAGCGCGTCATGGCGCTCGGATCCTTTCCCACTGTGAGCGTTGTACCGATGGATGAGTCGGGCGCAGCGCGTCTACCCCCAGACAAGGCACCAATGAGACTCAGCATCAAGCAGGCCCAAAGCCTGCACTGGGAGCGGTAGCCGGCGCCTCTATATAATATAGCACTAAATATGGACATATGCGTCATTATTGGCCATAATGATTGCGCTATAACCAAAAACACAACGGGTGCTTACAATGTTTAACTTAATTCTCACAATCATCGCTATTGCTTTAGTGGTGGTATTGATCGCGGCCGGGGTTTACTACGGCGGTATCAGCTTTAACGGCAACACTATCGAGGCGGAGGCGGCGCGCTACCGAACCGAGGCGTCCCAGATCGCGGGCGCGGTGCAGCTTTTCAAGGCGCATGGAAACGCCATCACTTCAAGCTTCACGCTTGGGGATCTGGTCGATATGAATTATCTGAAAACCCTTCCTGAGGGTTGGAGCGAAGCGAGCGACAGCGTCGTCAAGCCGCTTGAGGATATTGCCGGTGAGAAGATCTGCTTTCGAGCCAACGCGCAATCAGGCTTTATCTTTGAATCAAGCGAATCGGGTGTCGAGGCTTACTCGCTTGATCCGAGCAAGGGCATTCCGCGCTGTGATAAAGAGGATATGCCTTCGGGGGCTGCCTGCTGCGTAAATCCGTAGCGGATGTAGCACCCGAGGTGCCATGGCCCGGCTTTTGCCGGGCTTTGCGGTTAATGCTAGCAAAAATAATAACTGCTATAATAAAATAAGCTTTTAATAACATAAGACATCCGCATGCCACAGAAACGCGTCATCATTGATGCCGAGTCGGTATCAAAAGAGATCAAAAAGGGGCTAACGCAGGCCGATCACATCGGCCAGAGCGCGCTGCTAAGGGAGTGGACACGAAGGCTTCTGGATATATCCAGGGGCCACACCGATGCAGCGCTTTGTATGGTGGTGCCCGCCGCGATCGGTGAGGAGGCGCCGGGGCTTACTGAGCTTGCCAGGTTACTTGGGGTGAGCATCGTGCCGGGCGATACCGAAGCGGCCGGGGCTGCCGAGCTGGCACGGCTTGTCCGCGCAAGCGCTCAGCAAGGCCCGGTGTTTTTGGTTACCGGGCGCGTGCTCTTTATGCAGCTTGTGTGCGAGGCCATCACGATTTTACCCGTCAGTGAGCCCGAGCCAATCGGAGTCGATGAGATTGTCAGGCGAGTCGGTCTTGCACCGCAGATGCTCGGTGAGGTATTTGCCCTTTCGGGGGATCCCGATAGCGCAGTGGAGGGCATATTATCGCTTGATATGGCAAGAAATGTGGTGCGCGATTGCGGCGGGCTTGATGGGATTCTTGCCGGGGCCTGTCCACGGGCGATTGCAAGCCTGGTGGAAGTTAATAAGGACCGGATCCTGGCAAATATCCCCCGGGTGGATTTTCGGGGCCTTGCGATCGAGGGCGTGGCGCTGCCTGGCTTTGAGGCTGCGCACCCGCAGGATGATCTGAACGGCTTTTTGATCGCCCAGAAGCTCTATGAGTTTTTACCGGAAACATTAAGGGAGAAGCACCGACCGGTGACGAATATGGGCAGCAAAAGCACCTATATTGTCGAGGTGAAAACAGAGCAGGACGCACGGGTCGCGCTTGGGAGAATTAGCTCGCGCGGACGCGTGGCGCTTTGGGCCGAGGATTGGCGTGACCCGGAGTATGTTTCTCTTTCAAGCGAGGCAGGCCTTGCCTGGGTGCTAAGGCTTAAGGGGGACGAGTTCGCCCGGGTGCTTATTCGCGAGCTGCTGTCCCGTCCGAGCATCAAACTTATCGGGCACAACACCAAGTCCATGCTGCGCTGGGCGCTTTCACAGCAGACGCCGGTCACGAGCCTGATCTCTGACTCTGCGATCATCGCCTACACCTTGAACTCCCACGCCTCGGAGGCGTCGCTTGAGCAGCTTTGGCTGCAGATGGGCGAGGAGGCATTTGATCCGCTTGGAAAAATGGATGCGCTAAGGGCGGCAGGGGAGAGAGCAGATATTACCCTTCGGGTGAACATCCAGCAGTACACTGTGCTTGCGCAGGATCCTTGCGCAAGAGGCGTTTATGAGCAGCTTGAGCTGCCACTTATAAAGGTGCTCGCCAGGATGGAGCATGAAGGCATTCGGGTCGATTGCGAGCTGCTTGAGTCGCTGAACAAGCGCTACCTGGGGCGGATGGAGCAGATCAGAGACCAGATTGATGCTCAGGCCGGAGCTTCGCAGATAAATTTGAGCTCCCCCTCGCAGATCCAGGATCTTCTTTGTAACACTCTTGGCATCGAGCAGGTCCGAGGCAGGGGCACATCAGATGAGGTGCTTGAGCAGATTTCAACAGCCCATCCGATTGTAAACTCAATCCGCGAGTATCGCGCCATCTCCAAGTTATCAGGCTCATTTATAAGCGCTCTGATAGCCCACAAAAGCCCGGCCACAGGAAGGGTGCATACCTCTTTGGTGCAGAACGTTACCGCCACGGGGCGTCTGGCATCGCGAGACCCTGCGCTTCAGAACATTCCAAACAAGACCGAGGACGGAAGACGGATACGAAAAGCCTTTGCCGAGAGCGACGGGCGGGTGATTCTCTCGGCCGACTATAGCCAGGTGGAGCTCAGGATCCTTGCGCATAACTCAAAGGATCCGAGCCTTATTAGTGCATTCAGGACCGGAATGGACGTGCACGCTGCCACCGCAGCGCACCTTGCAGGCAAATGCGTTAGCGATGTGAGCGATGATGAGCGACGGGCCGCAAAGGCGATTAATTTCGGATTAATCTACGGGCTAAGCGCATCAGGTCTTGCAAAAAAAATCGGCGTGGATCGGGCCGAGGCCCAGCGGCACATTGCCATGTACTTTGAGCAGCACCCGGCGGTGAAGACGTATCTTGATAGGACCGTGGCACTTGCGCGCGAGCAAGGGTATGTGCAGACCATATCGGGCAGAAAACTGTTCATTAACGGCCTGCACTCTGCCGACTGGGCCGTCCGCAGCCGGGCGGAGAGGGTCGCTCAGAACGCGCCTATGCAGGGCTCGGCCGCAGACATTATCAAAAAGGCAATGATCCAGATATCCGAGCGCATCCTCGCAAAGGAGTCGCAGATAACGATGCTGCTGCAGGTTCATGATGAGCTCCTGTTCGCGCTGCCATCAGCCAGGGCGAAGGAGCTCTGCCAGGGGGTGGTCGATATCATGCAGGGCGCTTATACGCTTGATGTTCCACTGACGGTGGATGTGGCGCTTGGCAGCTCATGGATGAAAGAAGAGGTGGTTCAGTCGATAGATCACGACTGGCGGCCGTAAGTGGACAAAACAATAAAAAACGATATAATATAACTAAAATCCATCGAGGGAGGCTCTTCTTTGAACCGCGTTGTGTGCACGTTTTGTGGCCAAAGTCCAAGTGATGAGCTTCCGGTTGTTACGGGCAACTCGGGCTCAGCAATCTGCGCCGAGTGCGTGGCAAAGTGCGGCCGGGCGTTCAGCAGGGCGGCTCCGGAGCGGCAGCTGGAGCTCTCCATGACACCGCTTGATATCCACGAGGGGCTCACAGCCTCAATCATCGGGCAGGATAAGGCGATGAGGCGGATCTCCACCGCGGTCTACAGCCACTACAAGAAGATGCAAGTCCTTGGCAGCGCCTGCGCAAAGAAATCCAATATCCTGCTCATTGGCCCAAGCGGCAGCGGCAAAACCATGATCACCGAGTCGCTCGCGCGCATTCTTGGGGTGCCCTGCATAGCTGCAGACGCCACGACCCTTACAGAGTCCGGCTACGCCGGGGAGGATGTGGATTCGCTGATCAGAAAGCTTGCAAAGGCCTGTGATTACGATGCCAGTAAAGCCTCCCGGGGGATCATCTTTCTTGATGAGGTTGATAAGCTTGCCAGAAGATCCTCAAGCGGTGCGGTAGCCAAGGATGTGGGTGGGGAGGGGGTGCAGCAGTCACTGTTAAAGCTGATGGAGCAATCCGAGGTGACGGTGGAGGTTCCCTATGAGCGAAGAAAGGGCGGGGCTGGGGCTGAAATAACGGTAAATACAAAGGCGATACTATTTATCTGCGGGGGTGCGTTTTCGGGCATAGAGGATATCGTCGCAAGAAGACTGGGCGCCGAGGCGCCGCCGAGCCCCTACGGGCATGTCATCAGGGAGGATCTGGTCAGGTACGGGTTTATACCGGAGTTTATTGGCAGGATGCCCATAATGGCCTCGCTCAAAGCGCTCGATGAGGCTGATCTGCTGCGTATTCTTGGCGATCGCGATCACGGCGTGCTCGCTCAGCACTTTAGCCTTTTTGCCGGGTGCGGCCTTAAGCTTGATGTCACCCAGTGCGCTCGTGAGGCGATCGTTAAACAGGCGATGCAAACCGGCATTGGTGCCAGGGGGCTCATGGCCATAACAGAAGATGCGCTTCATGAGGCGCTTTTTGAGGGCGTCTCGCGCCCAGAGGTAAACGCGGTGAGAATCACCGGCGAAGTCGTGAGCGGAGCTGAGGCGCCGCTACTGACTGCTGCAGGTCCAGACAAAGCGGCTTAAAAATGGCTCATCGCCGCCTCAATGGCCGAACGTGCCGACAGGTGCCTGGTCTCGAGCTCACGAAGCCTTTGAAGCTCAGCCTTAACCTGATCGAGCGCTCCGATGGCTGCATCATCGCTCTGAGGGTAGCGCCCAAGGACAATCTCCTCTAAAAACTCAATCGCCGATTCGACGCCCGGGCGCCCCTCAAAGGCTCGGGCCCTTCCGGGTCTTGCCGGTGCGACTCTGGGTTGTTGTTGTTGTTGTTGTTGTTGTTGTTGTTGTTGTTGTTGTTGTTGTTGTT
>CAZJKJ010000004.1:93558-95660 GCA_964546435.1 uncultured Cellvibrionaceae bacterium | reverse complement strand
AACACCAACACCAACACCAACACCAACACCAACACCAACACCAACACCAACACCACCCATATCGACAGTACAGGGTCGCCGGCCGATCGGGGTGATCGCGGTGGTTCGGTCGAACAGACCGCAGTAGCCGATCCCGCCTTTTTTTATTTCGTCAATGGACAGATTCCTGGCGGGCGCACCTTTACCGTTGGGGACAACAAAGCCTGGGGCATTCCGGTGGATAATCTGCAGGGGAGATCTGTGGGCGGGAAGCTGACCATTGAGCCGGCGGATTACAAGGCAGACGGCGACGCAATTCAGGCGGTGTGGTCCAAAGCCAGACTCAAAGGAGAGTTGAGCTTGACCGGCGACCCCATTGATATCTCTGAACTGAAAGATAGTGGGGCGTTGACCTTTGACATTAAAGTTGAACAGCGGCCGACCCAGGAAGTCTATCTGGCCCTGGATTGCGGCTGGCCCTGCCGGGGCGAGGTCAAGATCGGCAATCTGCTGCGTAAATACAAGCGCGAAGAGTGGCATTCCTTCCCGCTGCCACTCAGTTGCTTCAAAGGAAACCAGGTCGATCTCACCGAAGTGCAGGGGGTATTCCTGCTCACGACCGAAGGCAGATTGTCGGTAACCATTGCCAATATTCGCCTTGAGAGGTTATCCGGCAGCGACAGGGGTTGTAAAAGCTGATGTAAATACAGTGGCACCGGCAACGAGAACAATAACAATGGAAACCGGTATCAATCACCCGTAACCGCCGACCCAATCGGCGTCTGTTCCTCGAAAAATTGAAACGGACCGTGATCCGGCTTTTACTTCGGAGAAAACATGAAAGATCTGATTCTGGCGATCGATCAGGGGACGACGAGCAGTCGCGCCATGGTATTTGCGGCGGACGGCACGGTGGTCGCACAAGCGCAGAAGGAATTCACCCAGTATTTTCCGGCGGACGGCTGGGTTGAACACGATCCCGAGGAAATCTGGGCAGTGACCACTGAAGTTTGCCGCGAGGCGCTCGCCCAGTTGCCGAACACCCAGGGTGTGGCCGGTATCGGCATGACCAATCAACGTGAGACAACCCTCGTGTGGGACCGGGAGACGGGAGAACCGGTCTATCCCGCGATTGTCTGGCAGGACCGGCGGACGGCAGAGCATTGTCGCCAGTTGGTGCGCCAGGGGTGTGAACCGATGATTTCCCGGCGCACGGGCTTATTGCTGGACCCGTACTTCTCCGCGACCAAACTCGCCTGGATTCTGGATAACGTCGAGGGCGTCCGGGCACGGGCGGAGCGGGGCGAGCTGGCATTTGGCACGGTCGATACCTGGCTCATCTGGAAGTTCACGGGGGGAAAAGTGCATGCCACCGACGCAACCAATGCGTCGCGCACAATGCTCTTCGATATCCATGAGCAGCAATGGCATGCAGAACTGCTCGAACTGTTTGGCGTACCGGCCGCACTGCTGCCCGATGTGAAGGACTGCGCGGCCGATTTCGGCGTGACACTCGCCGGGCTCGGAGATCTCGAGTTACCCATCGCCGGTGTCGCCGGCGATCAGCAGGCCGCCATGGTGGGTCAGGCCTGCTTTCAACCGGGTCTCGTCAAGAGCACTTATGGAACGGGCTGTTTCGCATTGATGCAGTTGGGTCCGACCGCCATTGAGTCACGCCACCGGTTGTTGACCACGGTCGCTTACCGGATAGACGGCCAGACGCATTATGCACTCGAAGGCGCGATATTTGTCGCCGGTGCGGCGGTGCAATGGTTGCGGGACAAGCTCGGAATCATCCAGCGCGCGGACGAGACCGAGGGGCTGGCCCGCAGCCTGGAATCGAACCGCGGGGTATACATGGTGCCCGCCTTTACCGGCCTCGGCGCACCGCATTGGAACCCCGACGCCCGCGCTCAGATCACCGGGTTAACCCGCGACAGTGGTCGTGCCGAACTCGCCCGCGCCGCCCTCGAAGCGGTCTGTTACCAGACCCATGATCTGATCCAGGCCATGCACGGCGACTCCGGCGTGCTTCCCGCTGCCTTGCGCGTGGATGGAGGCATGACCGTCAATGGCTGGTTGTTGCAGGCATTGGCCGACATTGTCGATATTCCGGTTGAACG
>CAZJKJ010000004.1:0-93458 GCA_964546435.1 uncultured Cellvibrionaceae bacterium | reverse complement strand
TCAATGGCTGGTTGTTGCAGGCATTGGCCGACATTGTCGATATTCCGGTTGAACGCCCGGCCATGGTGGAAAGCAGCGCTCTGGGCGCAGCCCGACTGGCGGGGCTGTGGCTCGGGATCTTTAAAGATCTTCGGGAAATCGAAAGCAGCTGGTCGGCCAGTATTCGCTGTGAGCCGGAAATTCCGGCGTGCCAGCGGCAGCGTCTGCTCGACGGCTGGCAGCGTGCGGCCCGGCGCTGTTGTATGGACTGAACTGTATGGACTGAATTGTATGGACTGAATTGTATGGACTGAATCGCACGGCCTGGATCGCGGCGGCTGAACGGCCGGCCGGATCGCTATCGGAACCCGAGAGCCCGTATACTCGCTTTCCAGTCCGGGCGCCGATGAAAGAGCGTCCGAGTTCCACGTACTGACGAGAAGGAGAGTTCGATGAAGAAAAACCCGTGGCAGGATTCGGGTAACGTACGCAGTCTTAACCAGGATCTCACGCAATTGCGCCGCAAATTCAAAGCCTCACGGCTGCCCGTCGTCTATGTTCCATTCATCCTGATAGTCATTTGGGGTCTGTCCACCGTGTACTACACGGTGCAACCAGAACAGCAGGCGGTGGTGAAACGGTTTGGGGCGGTGGTGGCGATAACCGATCCGGGATTACATTTCAAAATACCGTTTGGCATTGACCGGATTCAGCGGGTTGCCTCGACGCGAGTCCTCAAGCAGGAGTTCGGCTTTCGCACGCTCAGTCAGCGCGGCAACGAGCCGAGCCGTTACGAGGAGCGGGAATACACGGAGGAATCCCTGATGCTGACCGGTGATCTGAACGTGATCGAAGTGGAGTGGGTGGTGCAGTACCGCATCCAGGATCCGATCAAGTATCTGTATCAGCAACGCGAACCGGATGTCACGCTGCGGGATATTTCCGAGTCGGTCATGCGACGGATTGTAGGCAACCGCCTGGGCTCCGAAGTACTGACCGTGGGTCGGGTGGAAATTGCCCAGGGCGCGCGCGACGAAATCCAGAGCATCATGGATATGTACGATTCGGGCATTCATATCATCACAGTGGAGTTGCAGGATGTGGTGCCGCCGGCCGCCGTCCGGCCAGCGTTCAACGAAGTCAACGAAGCCCGCCAGGAGCGCGAAAGAATGATCAACGAAGCCACCAAACGGGCGAACCAGCAGATACCCCGGGCACAGGGCGAAGCCCAGCGACTGATCGCCGACGCCCAGGGTTATGCAACTGAACGGGTTAACCGTGCCCACGGAGAAACTGCGCGCTTCAATGCGATGCTGCAGGAATACACCGCCGTACCGGAAGTAACGCGGGCGCGCCTCTATCTGGAAACGATGACGGAGATACTTCCCAACGTCGGGCAGGTCCTGATGGTGCAGGATGATCAGGTGGGTCCGCTGCCACTGATGAACATTCGCGACGCGCAACAGGAGGCAAAGAAATGAAAATTCCCGCTATCGTTTTAATTCTGGTCGCCATCGCAATTTCCGTTTTCGCGTCAATGTTCGTAGTCGATGAAGCCGAGCAGGCAATCATCGTCCAGTTCGGTGAACCCCAGGGAGAAGTCATCAGCGATCCGGGTCTGCACTGGAAATTGCCCTTTATCCAGGAAGTGAGACGCTTCGACAAACGTCTGCTGATCTGGGACGGAGACATTACCCAGATCCCCACGCTGGGCCGGGAATTTATCCAGGTGGACACCACGGCTCGCTGGCGCATTATCGACCCATTGCAATTTCTCAGGAGCGTGCGCGACGAAAGCGGTGGGCGAACACGGCTGGATGACATTATCGACTCCGTGGTGAGGGACATAGTTTCCGGCACCGAGCTGGAGGAGATTGTCCGCTCCGGCGACTGGAAAGTTGACGTGGAAGAGCTAGATGAAGTTGAACAGGATCGTGAAGACATTACCCTGAGCAAGCGCCCCCGGCTGGGACGCGAAAAGCTTGAGGCGGCAATTCTCAAAAGCGCGTCAACACTCATGCCGGAGCTGGGTATTGAATTAAAAGACGTGCGCATCAAGCGCATCAATTACATTGATTCGGTCCGGCGCCAGGTGGAGAACCGGATGATTTCGGAACGACAGGCCATTGCCGAACGGTTTCGCGCCGAAGGGCAGGGGCGCAGTCTCGAAATTACCGGAGAAATGGAACGCGAACTGCGCCGCATTAACTCGGAAGCTGCGCGCGAAGCGGAGGAAATACGTGGCGACGCGGACGCTGAAGCAATCCGTATTTACGGCGAAGCCTTCGGTGCCGACCCGGAATTCTATGCGTTTATACGAACGCTCGAAACCTACCGGGCATTGGGTAATAACACCACACTGATGGTCCGCGCAGATTCGGACCTGTTTCAATATCTGGAAAGCGTGAAAAGAAAATAAGGTATAGCTGAAGCTCACCCTGGGGTCTGTACGAAAAGTCGTCGAGCGAAGGTCAGGCAAGGCAAAAACAGGCGAAGAAGTGGAGTTTACGTGCTGTAAATGAACATTCTGAGTCTGTTTTTAACGCAGCATCGCCCAGCGCAGGCGCTTTTCGTACAGAGCCTGGAACAACAGCGCACGTGGTGCGCCGTTGCCTTTGGCCTGTGGTGCTGATAAATTCGCACCTGGAATTTTAATAATGCGACCGGTCGTCACGACCACATGAGAAGGTCGCCCATATCCAGATCGGTGAAGTTGGTCACACCTCGCTCGCTATTCACAGTAGGGATGTAAAACATCCAGGGACCTCAGTGAAAAAAGCCATTTGCATACCCGTTTTCCTTTTATTGATGTGGTCTGTACCGGGTCATTGTGATGATCCCCAGGCGCTGATGGCCCGGTGGCTCGATCTGGAAAGCCAGAAAGGCAAGCTGCAGTCCGAGTGGCGCGACCGCGAAACCATGCTGTCGCGGCGGCTAGAGCTGTTGCAAGTTGAGGCGGACGCCATTACGAAGGCACTGACTCAAAGCCGGACGTCCACCAGTGAAGTTGACGCGCGCCGACAGGCTTTATCGGAAGAACAGACAGAGCTGGAACGGGAGCAGAAGCGGCTCGGCGAGCAGCTCGCCGATGCCATCCAGAGAATGCAGCGCCTGCAACCGCGTCTGCCGCCACCCTTGCAGGCGGAATGGTCGGAAAAACTCGAACTTGCCTCCAGGGACGACGCCTCGAACAGCCAAAAACTGGAAAAGCTGTTGTCTTTGTATCAGCTCCTGAATGAATTCAACGGGCGTGTCGCCTATCACAAAACCGCGATGCAGATTCCCGGCGGAAAAGACGGCAGCCAGATCATGGTCGCGCAGATTTATCTCGGGCTGGCCCAGGGCTGGTATGTCAGTGACGACGGCAAACTGACCGGATTTGGACGCCCCACCGAACAGGGCTGGCAGTGGTGGCAAGGCGAAGACGCCGTGCGCATCCTCAGTCGGAATCTCGACGCATCTGCGTTGCTGAAAGTCAAAACCATGCTGGAAATGCCTGCCACTGCCGATTACGTACCGCTTCCAGTCGTCGTAAACCCCGGCACGGGTGCGGCGGAGGGCAATCGATGATAGGGATTTTCTCAAGCCCGGTGCGTCTGCGAAAACGACTGCAACCTCGACTGTGGATATTGGCACTGCTGTCCTGTCTGTGTGCCGGTGTTGCGGCGCAGGGCGTGGAAACAGAAATTCTCGAAAGGATTACCAAAGCCAATCAGTCGCTGCGGGATTTGGAAACGTCTATCGGACGTACCAGCGGCCGCCTGCAGGCGCAGCTTGGAAAAAAGGAAAACGAGATCAAAGCACTGCGGGAGCAGGCGGCGGTCGTGCAACGGACGGCGGATGAGCAGCTGCTGGGTTTTGAACAACTGGAAAAAAGAGTGGCGCAGTGGTCGGTACAGAGCAAGTACCAGCGGCACCTGCTGGCGAGCTTTGTCAACAATATCAATCTGGCGGGTGTTGCAGTCACCGATGATGGCGCGAAACTGGTGGAAGCCGACTTGCTGAAGCTTGTCCATGACCAGATTCAGCAAGCCATGGCGCCCGACTGGAAAGACAAGGCGGTTGTCGTGCCATCCGGGGAAATCCTGCAGCTTCAGGTACTGGCGGTCGGCCCCGTGGAAGTGGCGCTAGCGCCCGATGCGGACCTCGCCGGTATGGTGGATCGTGTCAGTGGCACAACTGCGCAATTGCAGCATGTATTTGGCGGTTCGGAACTGCAGGAGATACAGGCGCTGTTTGCAGGTGGCCAGGGTAATCTGACGTTCGATCCCACCCTCGGTAACGCCGCAAAACTGCAAGGTCATGAAGGCGATCTGTGGAGCCATCTGGAGGCTGGCGGCGTCTGGGCAATACCTATCGTATTCTTTGGTTTGCTGGCGCTGGTAATAGCGTTAATCAAAGCGGTCCAGTTGGCGCGCTTGCCAAGAGTTCAGGCTCACTCCTGGACCGATAGCGCCCCCCAGCTTCCCGCCGATCGTTCCCCTGGCCAGTTTCAGCAAAAACTTCTCGATATCGCACGCAAAGTGCCCGTCTCGCCCGAGCGGGACGATCTTCTGGTTGCCAACCTGATGGAATACCGTCACCGGCTGGAGCGTTTTATGGGTGTGATTGCGACAACCGCTTCCGTGGCGCCACTGCTGGGATTGCTGGGAACGGTGTCGGGGATGATTACCACGTTCAAGATGATGACGATCTTCGGTTCAGGTGATGCTTCGACGGTTTCCGGCGGTATCTCTGAAGCTTTGATAACTACGGAGCTCGGGCTGATTGTGGCGATTCCGTCGCTGGTCGTCAGTGCCTTACTGAACCGCTATATAAAGAGTTACCACCAGAAGCTGGAAACGTTTGCCGTGCGGTTAAGCAAGGTTCCTGCGGGGAATTAATTCATGGGCGAGACAATTGCCGAGCATGCATTCCTCCTTAACAGCATTGTGGTCTGGGCAATTCTGGCGTTGGCGACGTTTTGCTACGCGATCGCAATCGAGCTGTGCTTCTTTCAGAAAATCAACGAAGCCTGGTTTTTACGAACCCGCTTCTGGTTCAGCAGCCTGCAAATGCTGTTGTCGGCCCTGCCATTACTGGGGCTTCTGGGGACCATCAGCGGCTTGATGAAAACCTTCAGGCAATTATCCCGGGATTCCGGTCTCGCGCTGCAGGAGCTGGTCTCGGGCGGTATCGGCGAAGCCCTGTTTACCACGCAACTCGGATTGGTGATGGTCATTCCCGGTCTGTTACTTCTTGCATTGCTGCATCATCAAAGAAGCAGCTGGATACTCGTGCACTCTTATGAAATCGTCCATTGAAACCAAGCTTGAAGAAGCCGCCGGGCCGGGTATCGACCTGGCACCCCTGATCGATGTGGTGTTCATTCTGCTCATTTTCTTTATCGTTACGACCGTATTTGTCCGGGAGACGGGTGTTGATGTCGATAAGCCCACCGCAGTTTCCACGCAGACGTTGCAAAGTTCGGTGCTGCTGATTGCCATCACGGAGTCGCGGGAAATTATCTATGGGGGTACCAGCATCGGTATCGAAGGGGTCAGGTCCACGTTGATGCAGGCGTTGAAGCGGGACGCTCGCCCCCTGGTCATACAGGCGGATAAATCGGTTCCGGCTGATTTACTGGTTAAAGTCATCGACGAAGCCAAGATGGCGGGCGTCGAGAAAGTCAGCATTGCCACCGTTGCACAATAATCGGCGATATTACATGAAGAGCGCGGCGGGTATTTTTGCGCACAGGGTAACCGCGTGAGACGGGAGCGGATCGGCCGCTGGGCGTTGAAATTCTCGATCTGGTTTTTGAGCTTGTTTGCCGTGATGAGCCTGACCGCTTTTATCGTGCTGCAAGATTCCCTGCAGATGCCGGAAAGCGATACCGTGACCCTGAGAGAAGTGGACATCGCCTTGCCGCCCCCGCCGGAACCGCCGCCGCCTGTTGAAGTGCAGATGGAGGAATCCAGTGAGGCGCCCAGTATCGATCTGCCGGGACGCGGGGCTGGTCCCGCCTTGGCATTTTCCGATAATCCGAAACTTTCCATCACCAATATTCAACGCATCCGCAAGCCGGACTTTGACATCGGGAAAGTGGATCTGACCCAGTCCCTGAGCGTCAACTTTCCGCTTCTGGAAGTCAAGGAGCTGGATCAGATCCCGCGCCTGGTGTCTACCAACCGGATCAGCTTTCCCCAGGAGTTGCGCCGCAAAGGCGTGTCTCGGGTAGAAACCAAAGTGGAAATAATTATTGACCAGACCGGTCAGGCATTTGTTAAGAAAATTGTCGATCCGGTATATCCGGAGATGACGGAAGTCATCCGCAAGGCCATCAATGATTCAAAATTCACGATTCCAAAAAAGGACGGGAAAGCGGTGCAGGCGATCTATCTGTACACGCTCGTCTTCATCAACAGGACCTGATACATGCAACGACGCCGCATGCTGAATAAATTGTGCACCGGAGTGGTTTCGACGGCTTTGCTGGTGTTGACACAGATCCCGGTCATGGCGGTTGCAGAACCCGTCAGGTTCGAATTGACGTTGGCGCCGGCAAAGTTTGTCTTGCCGCAGTTCACCGGTCCCTATACTGACCGGGAGGCATCAATTGCACCTGAAGAATACGAACGGGCGGAACGGCTGCGAACCATGCTGGACGCGGGCCAACGGCAAGACGTCATCAAGGAGCTGGAGGCGTTCTATGACATCGAGCTGAGTCCGGCAATGCTCGCCTTGAAAGGTCAGATATACGCGTCGCTGGAGATCTACGACAAAGCGGAAGCAACCTATCTCGCCGTGTTGCGAAGACAGCCCCAGCTGATCCGGGTTCACAGCGATCTTGCCCAGTTGTACCTGGTGCAGGAAAAGTTCAAGGAGGCGCGTCAGCATTTTTCCAAAGCAGTGGCACTGGGTTCCAGTGACGCCTTGGTGCATGGGCAACTGGCCTATCTGAACCTGACGCAGTACGGACCTTTCAGTGCAATCACCGGTTACCAGACCGCCATGGCGATCGAACCGGAAAACCAGCATTGGCAGCGCGGATTGCTGGCGGCCCTGACTCAGGCGAACATGATCGAGAGCGCCGAGGCGCTGCTGAAGGAGCTGCTGGCGAAACATCCGGACGATGCTCAGCTCTGGCTGAATCGTGCCGCTCTGGCCTTGCATCAGGAGAATATCAATGAAGCGCTTGTGGGTGTCGAAATGGCAATCATCCTCGGGGATGACGACCCGCAAAACTTGAAAACCGCTGCGCAACTGCACCTGCAGCAAGGGCATTACGACCGTGCGCTGGTACTGCTGAGACAGGGCATACAGAAACGGGCGTTTGCATTTGATGTGATCGAGCAGGCGGCGGACTGGCTGATTCAGACTCGGGCTCTGACTGAGGCGCGCGAACTGCTGAACCTGGCGGAGCCCGGCATCGACAGACTGAGTGGCACCGAGCGCAGCCGGTATTACCTCCAGCGGGCACGATTGGCCCGGTCCGGCAACGCTGCCGATACAGAGGCTCTGTTTTCCAGATCGCTGGAAGCCAATCCCGCCAATGGCAGGACGCTGGTGGCCTATGCAGAATATCTGGCCGAGAATAAGAAGCCGGTCAATGCCGAACTGATGTACATTCGCGCCGAGGCAATTCCGGCGGTCGAGAAGGATGCAATGCTCGGACGGGCGCAACTGTATATTGATCAGCGTGATTACTCCGCCGCGTTAAAATTGCTCGCGGAGGTTCTGAAGCGCAATCCGTCCATGCGCGAGCTGGTCGACAACATCGAGACGCTTGAAAATGTAATACGCACCACGGAATCAACGAACGACCCCGCTGCATAGCGGATCAGCCCAACCACCACGACGGCAACCACGCTGTCATCAATAACGGCCAGGAGACACAGACTATGCGAGCTATGATTGCAATGATTCTACCCGCGACACTTTTACTGAGTGGATGCAGCGGTAATGTAAAAGAAGTTTCCTGCGCGAGCAAAGACTGGCGGCAAGCGGGGTACGAAACGGCCCACGAAGGCAAATCCGTACGCACTTTCGATACGTTGAAGTCTGCCTGTGAAACCCCTCCCGGGGAGGCGCAAAAGCGGCAGTTCATTGACGGATTCACTCACGGAATTATTGAGTATTGCAGTTATGAAAATGGCTACAAGGTTGGCGCTGCGAATGAGCCCATGCGGGACGTGTGTCCCACCGAGGTCAGAGAAAATTATGCAAAGGGGTACAGAAGCGGTCAACTTGAAGTGAGTGAACGTGTGCAGAATTTGAAACGCCTGTCGGAGGAAGCTGAAAGAACTCGCGGGGTTAAAATCGAGCAGCAGAACGATGATCGTGACGCTGCCATGGGACGGTAAGGTCCCAGGCAGCTTCGGATCGTTAGTCGGGGATCCAAGGATAGCGTGATCCCAGTAATGGAATTTATAGCGTGTAAAGATACTGCAACAGGTCCCGTTTTTCTTCGTCCGCGAGTTTCAGCCCGAGTACCAGATTGAAGTATTCAATGGTGTCGTCGAGGGTCAGCAGGCGGCCATCGTGGAGGTAGGGCGGGCTGTCTTTGATGCCGCGCAACGGAAATGTTTTGGTGGGACCGCCGTCGGACATTCTGCGACCATTAACCACTTTGCTTTCATCGTAGAAGCGTTCGGCCATCAGGTCGTGCATGAAGTTGTCGCTGAAGATCGGGGGTGCATGACACTCCGCGCAACGACCTTTGCCAAAGAAAATGGCTTCACCGCGCAACTCCTGCTCGCTCGCCAGTTTCCTGTCCAGTTTGCCAAAGACATCCAGTTTCGGGGCCGGTGGAAAATCGAGAATTTCCTGGAACTCGGCCATCGCGTGCACTTCGCTGCCGCGATCCAGAAAACGTACGCCTTTCTTCTGGGCGATGACGGGATCGCCATCGAAGTAGGCGGCGCGTTGTTCGAACTCGGTGAAATCCTCTACCGTACGCAGCGCTCGTTGGGACCCGAACAGTCGTTGCTGACCGACTCCTCGCAGCGTTGGCGTATCGATCCGTCGACGAAACTCCTGCGGGCGAATATCACCAACCAGATGAGTAGCCGCGTTGGTATGACCGTTGGCGTGGCAATCGAAACAGGACACGCCGATACTGGGGTGCTCGCTGCGGCGGTCATTGGTCAGGTTGAACTGCTGCTGGGGAAACTGGCTCACCAGTAATCGCAAACCATCCAGTTGTTTTGGATTGAGAATGCCATTGAACAGTTCAAAAAAGTTCTGAGTGGTCACCAGTTGTCCTTGGGAGACATCCCCCAGGTCCGGTCGGGTTGTCAGAAAAATCGGAGGCGGGAATTCCGGCAGAAAATGTTCGGGAACATCAAAGGCGGTGTCGAAGCGGTTCAGATCCCGCTTCTCCTGGCGCAGGGTCTCCTTGATGTGGAATTCCGGAAATACCATGCCGCCTTCTTCATGAAACGGATGGGGAAGGGGTTTGAAGCCTTCGGGAAAAACACCCCGCTTCTTGATTTCTTCGCGACTCAGTTCCGCCAGTTGTTGCCACGTCATGCCGGCAGACAGTTTGACCCGGACACCCCCTTGCACCGGCTTGCCGCCGGACATGGACACATCCTTGACGGGCCGGTCCGCGAGATCATAACGGGATTTGAGAAAATCCGATTGGCGGTTCATAAGCGTGCGCCGGTTTTTGCTCATCTCCTTGAACACATCGGCAAACGGTCGTTCCTGTGCGACAGGCATATAGCTGGTCGCACCGGCCGGGGCAGCCTTCCTGACAGGTTTGGTGGGGTTTGCATCCTGTGCTTGCAGGGGTGTAAATATTACAAGCAGCAGCAGAGCTGCGGGGAAGCGTGCTCGCGTCCGGGGAAAATTATTTAACATGGGAGCGCTCCTGGTTTATGCGGACATGGCTATGTTCAGGCGGAACATCGCATTTATACGAGACAGACTGGAATGCGCATTAATATTTTTGTAGTCAAAGAAAGGGAGACGGCCAAGACGATCCGGTGAGGAAACTATCAGATGAGGGAGCCGAATGGCTTCGGAATTAAAACCCGGCGTTCTTATGCCGACAATGTAGATATACGAGGACCGGATCGAAAAGTGACATCCTGTGGGCGATTTAGCCGGTACAAACCTGCAAGGGAGTGAATTGCGATGATCGTGTGGATGAAACCACGGGTCACAGACAAGTAAGGGGAGGCTCGTTGAACACAGATGCATCTCGAAAAATTCGCTGCAGCTTTTATGAGGGCAGTCGGTTCATGCTGGCGGTGTTGCGTGAATTTTTCAAAAATCACGGTATTCTTCTGGCCGGCGGTGTCGGGTACAACATTCTTCTATCCATGATCCCGTTACTGGCCCTGTTCTGCGTACTCCTGACGCACGTGGTCGATGAACAGAAGCTGTTAATGATCATTGCGGTTCAGGCAGCGCATCTGGCGCCCACGCACGCTAATCTGGTGCTGGGAACGGTGCAGGAACTCATGGCGGCGCGGGAGATGATTGGCTGGCTGGGAATCGTTGCCCTGCTTTTCTTCAGCTCGTTCGCGTTCCGCATGCTGGAAGATTCCATTGCGATAATATTCCATCAGCCTGATGCTAACGATAGGCGCAGCTTTTGGGTTTCGGCAATACTTCCGTATCTGTTCATGCTGTTTCTCGGAACCAGTCTCTTTATTCTGACCTTGGTGGTATCGATGACAAGTGGCGTGTATGAGTGGGCGGGACCGACCGAAGATGTCCGCGTCCCCCTTGCCCGTCTCTCCACTCTGGCACTGCATCTGACCAGCTTTCTCGGAACGTCGCTGCTGTTTGCATCGATCTACAAGATATTGCCTGTTGTTACCGTCGGAACAAAACGGGCCTTGTATGGCGGGTTGGTTGCCGCTGTTCTTTGGGAAGGTATCCGCTTGGTCGTCATGATGTATCTGGCCAATGTTTCCTTCGTCAATGTAATTTACGGTTCTCTTGCTACACTCATTGTGCTGTTGCTGACGCTGGAAGCGGGCGCATTCGTGTTATTGCTGGGAGCCCAGGTTATTGCAGCGCTGGAACGCAACGCCCGCGCGGGGCGGCCCTGGCACTGTACCGGTAAATTTTGTTTCTAGAATATTCTCCTTGGCACTATTACTGCATTCGCTAAATGCGGAAACTCTTTTCGTTTTCCTTGATGAAAATTACATTAGCCAGGAGAAAGTTATGTCTAGCACCAGCGATAAAATCAAAGGCAAAACAAACGAAGCGATTGGCAAGGGGAAAAAGGGCGTGGGCGAAGCCACCAATGATCACAGCATGAAAGGTGAAGGTCGGGCCCAGGAAACCAAAGGCAAGGGTCAGCAGCTTAAAGGTACGGCCAAGGACAAAGTCAAGAACGCAGTTGATCGCGCTTGATCGTCGGGTCGACAACCGCCTGCTGACAGGCGGTTGTCACCCTCCCGAAAATGCTGCTTGGCTCCACGAACCTGTCTGGTAACTCGCGAATCATGAACATAGTCCACAACGTCGAAGAATCCCGGTTTGAAACGCAAACAGCCGTCGATTTGGCAGTGCTGGAATACCGCCGGCCAAAGAGCAGCAAGTCGGCGGCGGGAAGTATCGACTTTACCCGGACCTATGTCCCCGCTAATGCGAGGGGTCAAGGCATCGCAGAAGCGTTGGTCCGTCAGGGGTTAAAATGGGCGCGTGCAGAGGGCTTTGAGATTACAGCGAGCTGCTGGTATGTGGAGAAGTTTTTGAAAGACGGGGATTCGCTGCCGAAATAACAAATGATTCTAAAGAGGGTCCGACGCTGCCAATCCGCTTGCAAATCGAGCTTTCTGTGCCAGTATCATTCACATACGAATGGGATGTTAACCCTTGATGGCGCATAGCATTCACATTTTACGGTGTTCCTGGACAGTTCTCCGAAGGGCCGGCATTCTGCATGTTCTCCAGTTTTAAGCTTGAAAAGGCACTCGCCGCGATGGTTTTATTGACCTTGATTGCGGTCGTGGCCGAACGCAATGTTTTGAAGGTGACCAAGGTCATCGACCATGATAGTGGTCTGGCGGCAACAGTTTATGATGATCGCGTCAATGGTGGCGCCACTCGTTCGGCATTTCTGGATCGGGACAAGTTCAAGTGGAGCTGCGACCTGGAGCAGAAAGTCCAATACCCGTTTTGTGGCTTCGAACTGATCTTTGACCCCGCGCGAGAAAAAGGCATCGACCTGTCAAACTTTACCAAGGTCCGGATATGGCTTGACTATAAGGGGCCGGGTCGAACCATCCGCATCTATCTGCGCAATTTTGATCTCGCCTACAGCGTGCCGGGCTTCAATGCCACCACGAAATACAATCAGATAGAGTTCGATGCGGCGCTTTTGCGCGATGGACCGATCGAATTCAACATGTCGGACTTCTTCGTGGCCAATTGGTGGTTGCACCAGTTGAATGTACACCCCGAGTTTTCCCACCCTCAATTCGACAATATTGTGGTGTTCGAGGTGCAGACAGGCAATAACTCTCCTCGCGGTCATTACGAATTGCAATTGCAGCGCATAGAGTTTACCGGGCATCGCCTGTCAACCCAGCGCTGGTATCAGTTTATCCTCGGCGCCTGGCTGGTCATTGCATTGCTGTTCCTGGCCGCCCGCATTTTATGGCTCAATCGGGAGCTGAAGCGCCGCAAGCGCCGCGAGCAGGAGTTGCTGGAAGTTAACCAGTTGCTCGATATGCGCGGGCAGCAACTCGAAGAAATTGCCAAAACCGACCCGTTGACCGGTGCGTTCAACCGGCAGGGAATTGAAGACGCCATCAAGACTGGGCTACTTGAATGGCGGCGTTCACGCAAACCCTTGTCCATCATCATGCTCGATGTTGACCACTTCAAGAAAGTCAATGATACCTACGGCCATGCGGTCGGTGACAGCGTGTTGACCGGCATCGTCGATCTTGTGCAGCGTAATGTCCGCGCCGGCGACATGTTCGCCCGCTGGGGTGGGGAAGAATTTGTTCTGGTCTGTCGCGACACCACGGCGAGTGATGCGCGGCTGCTGGCGGAGAAGTTGCGGTCGCTGATCGCGGCTGCGAGTTTCAGTCACGGTGTGGAAATCACGGTCAGCATGGGCGTTGCCATGCTGGGCGGGGAGGAAACTCTCGATCAATTGTTCATTCGCGCTGATATGTCCTTATATGACGCCAAAAAGTCCGGTCGCAATCGGGTAATTCTGGCCTCCTGAGTCCTTGTGGCTGCTGAGTTGTAACAACCTCCCGCTGGTTATTTGCTGGCGATAATGGTCAAATGGCGTGGCTTTGCGCGGGCACCGCAGCAGGTGTCGACCCGTTTCCTCGTGTCGCATCCTGAACCAGGCACTCACCATTCTGGAGGAACAGAATCTGGAATCCGTTTCGGCTTCGACTTGCAACAAGTGGGGCGTGTTGCTGCTTTGCATGGCTCTGCTCCTGGTGACCGCGACCCGTGGCGACGCGGATACGGAAGCGGCCAGGGACGTCATCAAAGTGGGTGTTCTCGAAGACTTTCCTCCGCATTATGAAATCCAGGCGGTCACCGGCGAGCCGCGCGGGTTTGCCATTGATACTTTCAAGGCAGTTGCTCAGATCGCTGATCTTCGCTACGAGTTCGTCGTCTATGAAAGCTGGTCGGACGCACTGGATGCCTTGCGTCACGGCGAGATTGACCTCATCCCCAATCTTGGCATAACCGAAGAGCGCCAGAGCTTTGCCCGGTTCACTGTCCCTCTGGAAACGGTGGGTGTGCGGGGGTTTATCCGGTCGAGTGACTACGTGATCAAGAATACGGGGCAACTGCGCAAGAAAGTGGTGGCAGTGGTAGACAGTAATGTAGGGCCGGTGGTTGCGGCCCGGTACACCGACTATCCCGAGTCCTTCGACTCCCTGCAGGACGCGCTGCTGGCACTGCTTGCCGGCAAAGTTGATGCACTTATCTACCCGCAGACGTCGGTGGAGCGTTTGCTCAGAGAGAGCGGACTGGAGCACCGGGTGCGGACGGTGGGCAAACCGCTGTATGAAGTCAAACGGGCAATGGCAGTGCGACAGGAGCGGGAACAGCTCTTCGAGCAGATCGACAGCGCCGTCCGCCGTCTGCTCGAAAACAAGGAGTTCGGACAGCTTTATGAGCGTTGGCATCGGGAGCCGGCTGCGCCGTTTACCTTTACCTCGGTAATCGTCCTCGTAGTCAGTATCGTTGGCCTGACCGCTTTGTTTCTGTTCTGGCGCCAACGGACGCTGCTGACAATGCGACGGCGGATCGATGAACTGCAGGCTCGGCAAAGAGAGCAGCTACTGGAAGCTCAATCCACCGAGATGGCTGCAAAACTGCGGGTGTTCTTCGACCAG
The DNA here is from genome assembly GCA_964546435.1 of uncultured Cellvibrionaceae bacterium. Classification (GTDB taxonomy): domain Bacteria; phylum Pseudomonadota; class Gammaproteobacteria; order Pseudomonadales; family Cellvibrionaceae; genus CAYNST01. Next base: position 79,155 of record CAZJKJ010000004.1, on the reverse strand, counting down.
AGCCTCTCGTTTGCCGGCATTATGGAACTCGACGGAATCGTTACCGAAGCCAACCGCACGTCACTGGAAACCGGCGGATACAACCGCGAAGAAATCATCGGCAAATACTTCTGGCAGACGCCCTGGTGGCGCGGCTCTACCGATGTACAGAACGCGATAAGAGATGCGGTTGCCGTTGCGGCGGGCGGTGGCGTAGTGCGCATGGAGCTGGACTACTGGATGGCGGACGGGTCGCAACGGGTTGTGGACTTTGCTCTGGCGCCGGTGCGCAATGACGCCGGAGAGATTATTTTTCTGGCACCGACCGCGCAGGACATTACCGAGCGCAAGCAGGCAGAGTTGGCGCTGGAGCACGCCCGCCAGCTGGCTGAGAACGCCAGTGAGGCGAAAAGCAAATTTGTGGCGAACATGAGTCACGAATTGCGAACCCCTTTAAGTGCAATTCTGGGATACACCGAAATTCTGGCGATGCATCTGCGCGAGCCGGACAATCTGGTCAATGTGGAAGCCATTCGGCGCAATGGTGAGCATTTGCTGGCGCTTTTGAATGATGTGCTCGACCTGTCTCGAATCGAAGCAGGAAAGCTATCTATCTTTCCTCAGAAGTTTTCTCTGGTGGCGTTTGTCAGCGATATTTTCGCACTGCTGGAAAACCGGGCCCACGCCAAAGACATTCAGTTACGGGTGGAATACCAGGACAAGGTACCGGAATTGATCGAAAGCGACCCGATGCGACTCAAACAGATTCTGATCAACCTTGTCGGCAACGCCATCAAGTTTACGGAAAAAGGGTCGGTGGAAGTCGTCATCCGCGCAATCCGTAAAAGCGCGGAGCAGGTCGATATTGAATTTTGTATTCGGGACACTGGCGTGGGAATTCCCCAGGAACAGTTGCAACTGATTTTCGATGCGTTTGAACAAGGTGACACCAGCATTACCCGGCGCTTCGAGGGATCGGGTCTCGGCCTCAACATTTCCCAGCGACTGGCCAGGCTGCTTGATGGCAGCATCGCGGTTCAAAGCGAAGTCGGGTACGGCAGCACGTTTACGTTTACCTTTCCCGCTGCCATTGCGGCCGGTTCGGAGTTCATTGAACCGCTGAAGCATCATCTGTTGCGCACTGAGCCACCCAGGCCTTATCGCAAACTCAATGGCGAACTGATTCTTGTGGTGGATGACCGGGACGATATGCGTCTGCTGATTCAACGGTTGATCGAACAGGCGGGTGGCAAGAGCCGGACGGCGGTGAACGGCAAAGATGCGCTGGAGCAGTACGAAAAATCTGTCCTCGCCGGCGAACCCTTCGACGTTATCGTCATGGATATGCAGATGCCGGTTATGGATGGATTCAAAGCAACCACCTTGCTGCGTGAGAGAGGCTACCGGAAAACAATCGTGGCACTGACCGCTGGTGCCATGCAGGGCGAGCGGGAAAAATGTCTGGCCGCCGGCTGCAATCATTATTTGAGCAAACCGGTGGACGGACGCCAATTGCTGGAAATGCTAGCCAGCGCAGCCATGACTCCGGAGCAGGAAGACGATGAGAAAAACGCCGCAGCGGCGAGCGAAAAATTTTCGGTGTTGATCGTCGATGATAACGCCGACGCGCAGAACGCGCTCTCGCAGATTCTCCAGCTGGAAGGATTCGAAACGCACACGGCCGGTACGGGCCAAAGTGCGATTGACTGCGCGCTGGCGGTGCAGCCCGAGGCCGTTATCCTGGATATCAATCTGCCGGATATGTCCGGCTACGATGTGCTGGCAGCCTTGCGCGAGGCACGTGAAATTGAACTGACCCGCTTTATCGGTTTGTCGGGTGATGAAGCCGGTGAAGCTGCGGCAAAACAATTCGACAGCTATTTCACCAAACCCGCCGATCTCTCCCGTCTGAAAAGTCTGTTGTCAGCCTGGCGGGCCGAACCTTCCCGCAGACCTGCGGATGCGGTCGGGAAAAATCAAAAAACCTCCACCACACGTCCTTGAGGGACATCGTAGCCGGCGGTTACGATTTGCGCGTAATTTTTGGTTTGACGCGCTCCGGATAACAGGTTTTGCAGATCAGACATTTCGTACCGTCGCAGCCACGGGCGCTGCAGAATTCCCGGCCGTAATAAATGATCTGCAAATGCAATGTGTTCCAGCGGTCCCGGGGAAAGAGTCTTTTCAAATCCGCTTCCGTCCTGGCTACGTTTTTCCCGGGCGTCAGGCCCCAGCGTTGCGCCAGCCGGTGAATATGAGTGTCGACAGGGAAGGCCGGCACATCAAAGCATTGGGCCATCACCACGCCTGCGGTCTTGTGTCCAACACCGGGTAAAGCCTCCAGCTCTTCAAAGGAGGCAGGCACCTTGCCGCCGTGTTTTTCCACGAGAATCCCCGACAGCGCCCGGATCGCTTTAGCCTTTTGGGGCGAGAGTCCGCAGGGGCGGATCACCGCCTGAATCTGTTCGACCGTGAGTTTCGCGATGGCATCCGGCTCGACACCAAAACGCCACAGGTGCGGCGTGACCTGATTGACCCGCTCGTCCGTGCACTGCGCCGACAACACGACGGCAACCAGCAGCGTATAGGGACTGGAATGGCTCAGGGGTATGGGCGGGTTCGGATACAGGCGTTGCAGGGTATCCAGAATGAAGGCGACACGCTCGCGCTTGGTCAGATTCGGCAAGTGTTAACCCTTACGGCAGAATGCGCGTATGCGTTCGGCCGCTTCAATGCACTGCGCTACGGTAGCAACCAGTGCCATCCGCACATAACCCTGCCCGGGATTGCCGCTGTCCGTTTCCCGGCCGAGATAACTGCCGGGGAGCACCGTGACGTTCTGGCTGGCATAAAGATCGCGGGCAAAAGCGGTGTCATCGACGGGCGTCTGTGCCCACAAATAGAAACCGGCATCGGGCAACCGGAACTCAAGCACATCCGCGAGTATGTTGCTGACCGCTGCAAATTTTTCCCGATACAGATCGCGGTTTTGCCGTACGTGTTGCTCGTCGTTCCAGGCCGCAATGCTGGCCAGCTGCACGGGCACTGGCAGGGCACAACCCTGATAGGTGCGGTACTGCAGGTATTTTTGCAGAATGTCTGCGTCACCGGCGACAAAACCCGAACGCATCCCCGGCAGGTTCGAGCGCTTGGAGAGGCTGTGAAACACCACGCAGCGCGCATAGTCATCGCGTCCGAGCGCGGCGCAGGCCTGCAATAATCCCGGGGGTGGACTGGATTCGTCGAAGTAGAGTTCGGAGTAGCATTCATCACTGGCAATAATGAAGTCGTAACGATCCGCCAGCCCGATCAATTCCTTGAGCGTCTCGAGATCCAGCACCTGGCCTGTCGGGTTGCCGGGTGAACAGATGTAGAGAAACTGGCAATCGCGCCAGACGCGCTCGGGCACACCCGCAAAATCGGGTGCAAAACCGTTGCGCTTGTCACAGTTGACGAACCAGGGCCTGGCGCCTGACAGCAGGGCCGCCCCTTCATAGATCTGGTAGAACGGATTGGGCATGACGACCCGTGCTGTCGGCGTCGCGTTGACGACTGCCTGGGCAAAGGAGAACAGCGCTTCACGGGTTCCGGCAACCGGCAGTACATGCCGGTCCGCCGTCAGGGTCGCGGGCGTGAGAGAAAAGCGCCGGGTTGCCCACTGCGCAATAGCCTCGCGTAACTCGGCAATTCCACGCGTCAGCGGGTAATTGGAAAATGCGCTGAGGTGTTCCTGAAAAACCCGCAAAACAAATTCTGGCGGTTCGTGTTTGGGCTCGCCGATGGACAAGGCAATATGCGACAGCCCCGCCGGCGGCGAAATGCCTTCTTTCAGCATTGCGAGTTTTTCAAACGGGTAGGGTTGGAGCGAGTTAAGGTTATGGTTCATGGTGGAGCCTGCTCACACTTTTGGAAATGCCATGCGCGGTCGTGCCCCGGCGCAGGAAGATAAGGTATTCAGACGGCAAGGTGTCCGACTGGTTGATCCGCCGCTGTATGGGTAAGTTAACTGAATAGATCGCCTACGAATACTGCCTGACCTGGGAATCCAGCTGCTCACAGATGGTGCGTTGCAGGGCGGCGCATAGCTCCGGGTCGCGCAACGGATTTTTATTGCGGTCAGTAATGAAAAAGACGTCTTCGACCCGTTCACCCAGCGTCGAGATTTTTGCGTTTTGCAGCTGCACGCCGAATTCCAGAAAGATGCGCCCGATGGTAGCGAGCAGTCCGGGTCTGTCGGGGCTGATCACTTCCAGCACGGTGACATTCGCATGAGTGTCATGATTCAGATAGGTACGCGTGGGAATTGCCATTTGCTTGAGCTGGCGGGGCGTGCGTCGATATACCGTTTCCTTGTAATTCTTTGCCAGTTTCAACTCATCAGTCAAAAACTTGCGAATTTGCCGCAGGCGCGCGGGATCATCGCCGAGCGGCTGGTAGTTGGCGTCAAGCACATAAAACGTATCGATTGTGAAACCGCTTTTGGAGTTGTAGATCCTGGCATCCTGAATGTTCAGTCCCTGATGCGCCAGCGAGTGGGACACGGCGACGAACACATTGTCGGCATCCTTGGCACGCACGAATATCTGGGTGGCGCCATCCCACGGGGGATGCTTGATATCGCGGATCAAAATCAGCGGCTCACCGGAATCATAGTCACGGATAGCTTCGGTTTGCCATGCAATATCGAGAGAAAATTCCCGCAAAAAATATTCGTAAGGCATGTCGCGCCAGATTTCCCGCACTTCTGCTTCCTGCAGGCCTCGCGGAACAAGGATTGCCAGCGCTTTCTGCTGCGTTTCGGTGACGATATCCTGCTGGTCGATGGTGTTTTCGAGTCCCCGGCGCAAGGCGGATTTGGTCTCGTTATACAACTGCCGCATCAGGCTTGCGCGCCAGCTGTTCCAGATATCGGGGTTGGTGCCGCACATGTCGGCTACCGTCAGCGCGTACAGATAATCAAGATGTGTTTGATCACCCACTTCCAGAGCAAATTCCAGCACCACTTCCGGATCGGAAATGTCCTTTTTCTGCGAAACATAGGACATCAGCAGGTGGCGTTCAACGAGCCACTTGACCAGACGTGTTTCCCGGCCACTGAGCCCGTGGTTGATGCAGAACCGCTCCGCGTCCACAGCCCCGAGCTGGGAATGATCGCCGCCCCGGCCTTTGCCAATATCGTGGAAGAGCGCAGCGATGTAGAGCAGTTCCGGTTGCCGGAAGCGGCTGACGATTTCCGCCGCCAGCGGGAAATCCTTTTTTGCCGATTCTTTGCTGAACTGCCACGCATTTTTCATGACCAGCAGTGAATGCGCGTCCACGGTATAGCGGTGGAACAGGTCGTGCTGCATCTGCCCCGTAATCCGCTCAAATTCGGGCAGATAACGGCCGAGAATGCCGTAGCGATGCATGCGCTTGAGCTGCGTGACCAGCCCATACTTCATGCGGAACAGAGAGAGGAACATGGCGCGATTACGCGGATTTTCCCGAAACGCATCGTCGATCAGTGTGCGGCTTTCACGGATCAGGCGAATGGTGTCGGCCGTGGCGCCGCGGATGGATTCATCCTCACTGATGCGGACAAACATCTCCAGCAGACAGCCGGGATTGTCCTCGAAAACCTTCGGATGGGTCACTTCAATGAAGCCGTCCCGCAACTGAAAGTCTTTACAGATTTTCCTGATGGATGACTGAGTCGTGTGCCCGTGAATCTTTTCGTTGAGTACCCGCAGCAATACTTCAGTAATCTGGCGAATGTCGTGCACGGTCCGGTAGTACTCGTGCATGAACTGTTCGACTGCCAGACCTTTTTCGTTGTCCTGATAGCCGAAGTGTTGCGCCAGCTCGCGCTGGGCACTGAACAGCAGCCGCTCATCGGCGCGCCGGGCCAGTAAATGCAACCCGTAACGAACCCGCCATAAAAACGCCTCGCCTTGTCGCAAAACGCCGAACTCGAGTTCGGTAAAGAAGTTTTTACCTTCCAGTTGCCGCAGGGTCTGCACCCCGAAAAGCCGTTTGGCAATCCAGTTGACGGTCTGGATATCCCGGAGGCCGCCGGGGGAGTTTTTTATGTTGGGTTCGAGATCGTATTCGGTGTAATTGAACTTCTTGTGGCGCTCGTGCTGCTCTTCCGCCTTGGCCGTGTAGAAGCTACTGATGGACCACATATGCTCCGGATCGGTCATGATCTGCAACTGGTCGCGCAGGCGATCATTGCCCGCAAGGCGGCGCGCTTCCATGAGGTTGGTCACAACGGTAATGTCCGTGCGGGCAATGTCGATGCACTCCGAGAGGGTGCGCACGCTGCTGCCGACTTCCAGCCCGATGTCCCACAGAAACATGATGAATTGCTGGACGCTTTCGAGGCTGCCCATGGCGGCGCCGTCTTCGAACAGGATAAGGATGTCGATGTCGGAATGGGGGTGGAGTTCCTGGCGCCCGTAGCCGCCTACGGCCAGCAGGCAGACGTCATTGCCCCACACAAACTGGTGCCAGGCGTAATGCAGGATCAGATCGGTAAAAGTGGAACGTTCCGAGACGAGGAAGCGGACATCCTCGCCTTCGGCAAATTGCTGGTTGAAATGAGTGCTGACCCCTGCGATCGCGTCCTTGAATACCCCGATGCCAGGTCGTCTGGCCAGTTCCTCCCGGAACTTGTGCTGCTTGAAAAAGATCGGCTGGAAAGGAAATTCCGGATAGATCGGGGCGGGGTCGCGCATTAGAAGGGTTCTTCCCTGCGGGCGGTCAGTACTTCGACGCCGGTCGCGGTGACGGCCAGGGTATGTTCCCACTGGGCGGAGAGTCGCCCGTCGCGGGTTTCTACGGTCCAGTCATCGCTTTTCAGTTTGGTGGCAGCTTTGCCGGCGTTGACCATGGGTTCAATAGTGAACGTCATGCCTTCAACCAGTTGCATCCCGGTGCCCGGCTTGCCGAAGTGCAGGACCTGGGGCTCTTCGTGGAAGATCTTGCCGATCCCGTGGCCGCAGTAATCCCGGACCACGGAATAGTAATTGCGCTCGGCATGTTCCTGAATGACATGGCCAATATCGCCGAGCCGGACGCCCGGTCTCACCAGTTCGATTCCCTTGTACAGGCATTCCTGGGTCACGCGGACCAGGCGTTCCGCATGGGTGGCGGGCGGTCCGACAAAGAACATCTTGCTGGTGTCACCATGATATCCATCGACAATCACGGTGATGTCGATGTTGATGATGTCGCCGTTTTTGAGGATTTTCTTCTCGGAGGGAATTCCATGACAGACCACGTGGTTGACCGAGGTGCAGATGGACTTCGGAAAACCTTTGTAGTTCAGCGGAGCCGGAATGGCTTTCTGGACCTGGGTGATGTATTCGTGACAGAGTCGGTCGAGTTCCGCTGTGGAAACGCCCGCCACGACATGGTCGCCGACAAACTCCAGTACTTCTGCGGCTTTGCGACCTGCAATCCGCATTTTTTCAATCTCTTCAGGGGTTTTCAGTATTACAGACATGCTCACCTGTCAGGGCTCATTTAATGTGGCTGAAATTCTCGTTCGCGCATTCTACCTTAACACCCGGGCATAAACATCTATGCCGGGCGCCCGCGCCCGCGGTGGGGCGTTTTGTGGTGCTTTCAGTCATTGGCGTTTTGTGGTATAAAGCGCGCCCTGCCTGCTGGCAGGTGACTTAATTGAACACTTTAAACTGTCGCACACGTATCGACACACCGACCTGGGTGCTCGCCCGGCGAGTTGGGCGGTGGGATGCGTGGAGGCTCAACCCAATCGGAACAGGAAACCCCTATGCCCGTTGTAAGTATGCGTGAAATGCTGCAGGCCGGCGTCCATTTCGGCCACCAGAGCCGTTACTGGAACCCCAAGATGCGTCAATACATCTTTGGTGCCCGCAACAAGATCCACATTGTCAATCTTGAGCACACCGTGCCGGCGTTCAATGGCGCCCTCGATCTGGTCAAGCAAATGGCTGCCCAGAAGAAAAAGATTCTCTTTGTTGGAACCAAGCGCGCCGCCCAGAAGACCGTTGCCGAGCAGGCTGCCCGCGCAGGCATGCCCTTTGTCAGTCATCGCTGGCTCGGTGGAATGCTGACCAACTACAAGACGATCCGCGCTTCAATCCGCCGTTTCCGTGAACTGGAAGCGCAAAGCAAAGACGGCACGTTCGACAAGCTCACCAAAAAAGAAGCGCTGATGCGCACCCGTCTGATGGGCAAGCTGGATCTGTCCATCGGTGGTATCAAAGATATGGGCGGCCTGCCCGATGCCCTGTTCGTCATTGACGTAGAGCATGAGCGCATTGCAGTGCAGGAAGCCAACAAGCTGGGTATTCCGGTTATCGCAGTAGTGGATACCAACAGTGATCCTGCCGGCGTCGACTACGTCATTCCCGGTAACGACGACGCGATCCGCGCCATCAAGCTGTATGTGACTGCAATGGCGGATGCCTGTGTCGAAGGCGCAGCAAGAGCGAACGCGGTACCGAATAAAGACGAGTTCGTTGAAGTCGACGAGAAGACCGGCAGCGGCAACTAGCGCTATCAGGTTGGCGACCTCAAGGGTCGTCACGCCATTTCATAAAGTCAAAAAGAGGGGGATAACCCCTCTTTGTTTTTTTGAGGACACAATTTATGGCAATTTCTGCGTCAATGGTTAAAGAACTGCGCGAGCGCACCGGGCTCGGCATGATGGAGTGCAAGAACGCATTGGTGGATTCGGCTGGCGACATTGAGCTGGCAATCGAGAATCTGCGTAAAGCCAGTGGCCTGAAGGCCGCCAAGAAAGCCAGCCGCACTGCCGCCGACGGCGTGGTGCTGACCCGACTGGCCGACGATGCCGGCGTTGGTCTGGTACTCGAGGTCAACAGTGAGACGGATTTTGTCGCACGTGACGAAAACTTCCTGGGTTTTGTGGCGAAAGTTGCCGACAAGGCCTTCGCAAGCCGCCAGACCGACATCGCACAGTTGATGAGCGGTGATCTCGAAACGGCTCGCGAAGCCCTGGTTCAGAAGATCGGCGAAAACATCGGCGTGCGCCGTTTGCAGATCATTGAAGCGGCGGACGGCGTCGTGGGTTCCTACGTGCACTCCAACAACCGGATTGCGGTACTGGTTGAGCTCAAAGGTGGCAACGCGGATCTTGCCCGGGACGTCGCCATGCACATCGCTGCAGTGAATCCTCAGGTGGTACGACCGGAAGACGTGCCTGCGGATGTGGTGGAAAAAGAAAAGGATATCATCAAGGCCCAACCGGACATGGCGGGCAAACCTGCCGAGATCGTGGAAAAAATGGTCATGGGTCGCATCAGCAAGTTCCTTAAAGAGGGCAGCCTGCTGGAGCAGTCTTTCGTGAAGAATCCGGACATTACCGTGGGCGCGCTGGTCAAGCAGGCTGGAGCCGCCGTGGTGCGATTTGTTCGCTATGAAGTCGGCGAAGGCATTCAGAAAGAGGAATCGGACTTCGCTGCCGAGGTTGCCGCCCAGGTACAAGCGTCCAAAGGCTAGCCTGACATAGAATCCGCAAAGGCGAGGGGGCGTGACGGCTTTTCTCGCCTTTTTGTTGCGCGTTTTGCGGGTTGCCTGAATGCTGGCTTTGTTGACCGGATTGTTGGTCGCGCTGTTGGTCGCATTGTTGGTCACGTAGCTGAGCAAATTGTTGCTGGCTTTGTTGGCTGTCTTGCCGTTTGTGTTGTGCCTGTCGTCGCCGCTGTGTTCAGGGTTTGTCGGAAGTTGTCATTTGCGTACAAGTCCGACCCCGGTTTTTGAGTGTCAATGATGAAAATTTAAGGGTACACTTCGGCCCAAATTCAGGTCTGGAGAAGAGATTTATGCCGACGCCTCGCGATCGAAAGTACAAGCGGATTCTACTGAAGCTCAGCGGCGAGCAGCTGATGGGCGACGAAGGCTTCGGGATCGACCCGAAAGTTCTGGACAAAATGGCGCTGGAGATTGGGCAGCTGGTTGGTATCGGCGTGCAGGTCGGTCTGGTTATCGGTGGCGGCAACCTCTTTCGGGGTGCGGCATTGAACCGGGCCGGCCTGGATCGGGTCACCGGCGATCACATGGGCATGCTGGCCACCGTCATGAATGCGCTGGCAATGCGCGATGCACTGGAGCGGTCCAATATTTCTTCCAGCGTCATGTCGGCAATCCCCATGAGCGGCATCGTGGAACACTACGATCGACGCCGGGCCATACGGTTGCTGGAGCAGGGCGAAGTAGTGATATTCGCCGCCGGTACGGGCAATCCGTTTTTCACCACAGATTCTGCTGCCTGCCTGCGCGGTATCGAAGTGAATGCCGAACTGGTACTCAAGGCGACCAAGGTCGACGGGGTATACAGTGCAGATCCGATGAAAGATGCCACCGCGACGCGCTACTACCGTCTGAATTACGACCAGGTTCTCGCCGAGAAGCTCGGCGTCATGGATCTGACGGCGATCTGTCTGTGCCAGGAGCATCGCATGCCGGTGCGGGTATTCAAGATGGACAAGCAGGGCGCCTTGCTGAACATCGTCGTGGGTGGAGATGAGGGTACATTGATCGAGGACGAAAAATGATTAGCGATATCAAGCAAGACGCCCAGGGGCGCATGAAAAAAAGCGTTGAATCCCTGGCAGTAAATTTCAACAAGATACGCACCGGTCGGGCGCATCCCAGCCTTCTGGACAGTGTGACTGTTTCCTATTACGGTTCCGACGTTCCCTTGTCTCAGGTTGCCAACGTCAGTGTTCTGGACGCCCGAACTCTGTCCGTAAGCCCTTGGGAGCGACAAATGGTTCCCGAGATCGAGAAGGCGATCATGCGCTCGGATCTGGGTCTCAACCCGGTGACCACCGGTGAACTGATGCGGGTTCCCATGCCGGCTCTGACCGAAGAGACGCGCAAAGGCTTTATCAAGCAGGCGCGCAGCGAAGCCGAGAATGCCCGGGTTTCCATTCGCAATATCCGTCGTGACGCCAACGGCACTCTCAAAGACCTTCTCAAAGACAAAAGCATCAGCGAAGACGACGAACGACGGGCTCAGGACGAGATCCAGAAGCTCACCGACAAATACATCGCAGAAGTGGATGTGGCACTGACCGCGAAAGAAAAAGACCTGATGGAAATCTAGGGCAGTACAGGGGATTGGAGTGACTTCAGACACCTTACGCCACGTTGCCATCATCATGGATGGCAACAACCGGTGGGCCAAACGCGAAGGCAAAAACGGTATTTCCGGTCATCGGGCCGGAGTGGAGCGCATTCGCGACGTGCTCAGGGCCTGCCGGGAAAGCGGTGTGGAAGTGCTGACACTGTTTGCTTTCAGCAGCGAGAACTGGAGACGCCCGCCCCGGGAAGTGGAAGCCTTGATGGGGCTGTTCTACAACTATCTGAAAAAGGAAGCGCGGGAGCTTGCCGAAGAGCATGTGCGTTTGCGAGTGATCGGCAACCGTGCCCGCTTCGGACCCAAACTCAAGGCTGCGATAGAAGAAGCGGAAAATATTGCGGGTCAGGGTGACAGCACCCTGGTGATTGCAGCCGATTACGGTGGCCAGTGGGACATTGCGGAGGCCGCACGCCGGGTACTGCAGGATGTGACGGAGGGACGGCTGGCGCCGGAGGCCGTCACTGAAGCCGCGCTGGAGCCCTACCTGTCGACGGCCGAACTGCCGCCGCTGGATCTTTTGATCCGTACCGGAGGCGAACTGCGTATCAGCAATTTCCTGTTATGGCAGTGCGCATATGCAGAGCTGTATTTCAGCCCTCTGTTGTGGCCGGAATTCGATGCGGTCGCCCTGCGTGCGGCGGTGGCCGATTTCTACAATCGCCAGAGACGTTTCGGACATACCAGCGAACAGATCAATTCCGGTCTGGGGCTGAGTAAGGATCTCGACCGTGCTTAAACAGCGAATCATCACGGCCAGTTTTCTGGCCCTTGTCTTTCTGGGGATGCTCTTTTTCGCACCGCCCCTCATTTTTGCCCTGTTCGTTGCCCTGGCCGGGATGGTAGCCGCCTGGGAATGGGCGAACCTCTGTGGATACACCGAAACCTGGCAACGCGTCGTTTACATAATTGTGGTCAGTGGCTTGACCGCTCTTTGCTGGTGGGCACTCAAGCAGCAGTGGATTTCGTTGACGGGCCTGCTGATTCTGAGTGCCGGCTGGTGGGCGGTGGCGCTACTCTGGGTGCAAGGGTATCCCGCAAGTGCGGTGCTGTGGCGGGCGCCGCTGTTGCGGGGCGCCATGGGACTGATGGTGTTTCTGCCATTCTGGTTTGCCGTGCATGCACTGCGCGGACTGCCGGACGGTGCCCTATGGGTGCTTGCAGTGGTGCTGATCGTTGCCGCCGCAGACATCGGTGCCTATTTCAGCGGCCGAGCCTTTGGCAAACACAAGCTGGCCCCCGCGGTCAGTCCGGGCAAATCCTGGGAGGGCGTGGTGGGCGGTGTCATTGCAGCTACCCTGACTTTCGGACTGTTCCTGTCGCTGACCGGTACGGTCCACCACTGGATCAGGCCCGCCCTGATCGCCATTCCCACCGCCTTGATATCCGTGGTGGGAGATCTGCTTGAAAGCATGTTGAAGCGGTATCGCGGCATCAAGGATTCCGGGCATATCCTGCCGGGTCACGGCGGTGTGCTCGACCGGGTGGACGGCCTCGCGGCAGCGGTGCCCGTGTTTACCCTGGCCCTGCTTTCCAGCGGATGGTTGATGGTGGAGCCCTGATGCAGTATCTGACCCTGTTGGGATCTACCGGATCAATCGGAATCAGCACGCTGGATGTGGTGGCCCGGTATCCGGACCGATTTTCGGTATTTGCGCTGACCGCGCACAACCATGTTGATTTGATGGCGCAGCAGGTTGCACAGTTTGCACCTCAATACGCCGTCATGCGGGATCCTCAGGCAGCGCAGGCATTGCGTCAGCGGATTGCCGGCAGCCCCACGGAAGTGTTATCGGGTGAAGCCGCCCTTGGCGACGTGGCGTCGGCGCCCGAAGTGGACATGGTGGTTGCGGCAATCGTGGGCGCGGCAGGTCTGATGCCGACCCTTGCCGCGGTACGAGCGGGAAAAAAACTGCTGCTTGCCAACAAGGAATCCCTCGTCATGACCGGCGCGCTGATGATCGGCGCGGCACGGGTGTCAGGCGCGAAGATCCTCCCGGTGGACAGCGAACACAATGCAATTTTTCAGTGCCTGCCGCCGGATTTCGAATCCCTGGAGGCCGCCGGGGTGCGGCGATTGCTTTTGACCGGCTCAGGCGGGCCGTTCCGGAACACTCCGCTGGCCGAACTGTCGGCCGTAACACCGCAGCAGGCGTGTGCACATCCGAACTGGTCAATGGGACACAAGATTTCGGTGGACTCGGCGACCATGATGAACAAGGGGCTCGAATTTATTGAAGCCTGCTGGCTGTTCAATTGTGCGGCGTCACTGATCAAGGTTGTCATCCATCCCCAGAGCATCGTGCACTCCATGGTGGAATACGTGGACGGGTCGGTGCTCGCCCAGATGGGGCAGCCGGACATGCGCACACCCATTGCTCATTGTCTGGGCTGGCCGCAACGCCTGGCGAGTCCCGTCCGGAGTCTCGACTTCTGGTCTCTGGGCACCCTCGAATTTTCCGAGCCGGACATGAAGAAATTCCGGTGCCTGCAACTGGCTATCGATGCCATGCAGACGGGCGGAACTGCTCCCGCGGCGCTCAATGCAGCCAACGAAGTGGCGGTGGCGCACTTCCTCAACGGGCACATCCGCTTCACCGATATCCCGACCACGGTAGATTTCGTGATGCAAAGTTGGCGCAACGGCGAACCAGATGATCTGGAAGCGGTCATACATGCGGACCGGACGGCCCGCGTTGTGGCGGAGTCCCGTATCCGCGACCTATGCCGAAGCCACGCGGCCACACAATCGGGGCAGGTTTAAGAGGTATTGATGGAGTTTCTGCAAACACTGATCGGTTTCTGTGTGGCCCTGTTTATCCTGGTCAGTGTCCACGAATTCGGCCATTTTTACGTGGCCAGGCGCTGTGGCGTCAAGGTGCTGCGTTTCTGCATCGGCATGGGCAAACCGATATGGTCCGTGCGCGACCGGCACGGAACCGAATTCGGTCTGGCGCCGATTCCTCTCGGCGGCTACGTGAAGATGCTCGATGAACGTGAAGGCGAAGTGCCGGCGGATCAGAAGCATTTGAGTTACAACAGCAAATCGGTGGCACAGCGGATCTCGATTCTCGCGGCGGGTCCACTGGCCAACTTCATCCTGGCGATACTGATTTTCTGGGCGATTGTCGCCATTAAAGGCAATATCGGCATCACGCCCGTCATTGATGAAGTCACCACGGGGTCACCCGCCGCGGTGGCGGGCCTGCAGGCGGGACAGCAGATCGTAGCCGTGGACGGCAAACCGACGCCGACCCGACAGGATGTTTACGAACAGCTTTTATCGCGCCTGGGTGAGACCGGCACCCTGGCCGTGCAGGTCCGCGGTTCCGACTCGGATCTGGTGGAAAGTCGTCAGGTGATCCTGGAGCAGTGGCTCAAGGGCGTCACTGATCCCGACCCCGGCGCGGGCCTGGGGATTGCATTTTTTCGTCCCGGGGCGGTGGTCGTGGAAGTCGTTCCGGGCAGCCCTGCGGAAGCGGCTGGACTGCAAAAGGGTGACCGCCTGGAAACGGTGGACGGCACGCGGGTCACGTCATTGCTGAAATGGATTGAGTACGTCAGGGAGCGGCCCGGACAGGTGGTCGAACTGACCGTGCTGCGGGCCGGAGAGCCGGTGAGTACGCGGGTAACGCCGGCGGCAGTTGCCGATGAGCAGTCCGGCGGAATGAAGGGGCAGGTCGGTGTCCAGGTATCTGAAGGTGAATGGCCGGAGGACATGATTGTCCGCCAGAGCTTCGGGGTACTGGGATCCTTGACCGAGGGCGTGCGCAAAACCTGGCAAACGTCCGGTTTCGTGCTGATGTCGATGAAAAAGCTCATTGTGGGCGAGATTTCACCGACGAACTTGAGCGGTCCCATCGGCATTGCTAAAGTGGCCGGCGATCACGCACGTGCCGGGATTCCTTACTTCATTGAGTTTCTGGCAATTTTAAGCGTTTATCTTGGTGTTCTTAACCTCCTGCCGATTCCGGTGCTGGACGGCGGACACATCCTGTACTGCCTGCTGGAAGCAGTCAAAGGCAGTCCGGTTTCCGAACGAATTCAAGTCATGGGTTACAGCGCTGGTCTGGCCTTGCTGGCCGGGATCATGGTGATCGCTTTTTACAACGATATTTTGCGCTTGTATTAGTGATTGCCCCGGGGGAACGCGCGTAACCTCGTCATCTCCAATCCTTTTGATAACGACAAACTACCTTGTGAAACAGTTTATAAAAACGAGAAGATTGCTCATTTCGCTGAGTCTCATCACGAGTCTTGCCGGTCCAGCGTACGCCCAGAACTTCCGGATTTCGGATATTCGTGTGGAGGGGTTGCAGCGCGTGTCGGCCAGTCCGGTATTTGCCGCCCTGCCGCTGCAGGCCGGTGACATGGCGGACCCTGCGGTTTTACGGGCAGCCATCAGGGACCTGTTCGCCACCGGCTTTTTTGATGATGTGGAATTGCTGCAGGATGGCGATGTCCTGATCGTGAAGCTCAAAGAGAGGCCCACCATCAGTGAAATCACCATCGACGGCAACAAGGCCATCAAGACCGAAATGCTTGAAGAGGCCATGACAAAAAACGATCTTGCTGAGGGCCAGATTTTCCAGCGCAGTACGCTGGACAACATAGTCAACGAGCTTGAACGCCAGTACGTTGCTCAGGGTCGGTATGCGGCTGAGGTGGAGGCGAATATTTCGGCGCTCCCGAACAATCAGGTCAAGGTCGAAGTGCTGGTCGACGAGGGCAAGGTCGCCTCGATCCAGCATATCAATATTGTCGGTAACACGGCTTTCAGCGATACGGAACTGCTCGAACAGTTCGAACTGAGCGCCAGCGGCTGGTGGTCCTGGCTCACCAGTAACGACCGGTATGCCCGGGAAAAGCTGAAAGGCGATATCGAAAAGCTTGAATCCTGGTATCTTGATCGCGGCTATCTCGATTTTGAAATCATCTCCAGCCAGGTTTCCCTGAGCCCGGATCAACGTTCCGTTTTCATTACGCTCAATATCAAGGAAGGAGAGATCTATACCATCGACAAGATCAATCTGGCCGGTGACCTGATTGTTGGTGAAGCCGGTATCAGACAATTGGTATTGCTGAAGGAAGGTAATACATTTTCCCAGTACCTGATGACAGAAACGTCAGAGTACATCACGGCCCTTATGGGCAACGCCGGCTATACCAATGCGGAGGTCGAAGGCATTCCGGAGCCGGATCCCGAGACCGGTAAAGTCGACGTAACCTTTCTGGTCAATCCGGGAGACCGGGTCTATGTCCGTCGGGTTGAATTCAACGGCAACACCCGGACCCAGGATGAAGTGCTGCGGCGGGAGATGCGGCAAATGGAAGCGTCACCCGCTTCGAACGCAAAAATTGATCAGGGGAGGGTGCGGCTGGAACGGCTGGGGTTCTTCAAACAGGTGGATGTCGAAACCAAGGATGTTCCCGGCACCAGTGACCTGGTGGACGTGGAATATTCGGTAGAAGAGCAGCCCTCTGGCGCATTTAATGCGAGCGTCGGTTACGGACAGACCACCGGCGTGCTGCTGGGCGCGTCACTGCAACAGAACAACTGGTTGGGCACGGGCAAGCAGGTGGGCGTGTCGGTGCAGCACAGTGATTATCAGACGCTGTACAATTTTTCCTACTCCGATCCTTACTTCACGCCGGATGGCGTCAGTCGCGGCATTTCCCTGTTCTACAATGCGCGCGACTACAGCAAAATCCGTGTATCAACCTACACCACCGACACCTATGGACTGAATTTGAGTTTCGGCTACCCGATTTCTGAAATCCAGCGGTTGAATTTTGGCGTGGGCTACAGTCATCTCGAGGTAGAAACCGGTCGGTATACCGTTCAGGAAATCCGCCGGACCCCCTTTGATACGGACCTGGATCTCACCAGACGCACCCAGTGGTATGTCGATGCAGACACCTGGGAAGACTATTCGGCTGATCCCAGATCCTTCTGGAACTACGATGAAGGCGTACTGGAAGACTTCAGTCTGAGTTCAGGCATGGTTACTCAAGATATGCTCAGCAACACCGAGCTGGGCTTCATTGACAAATTCGGTGACGAGTTCGATACGTTCAATTTCCGTTTTGGCTGGTTAAGAAGCACGCTCAACCGGGGTATGTTTGCCACGCGCGGCAGCCGGCAATCGCTGCAGTTTGAAGTGACAGTACCGGGAAGCGATCTCGAATACTTCACCGTGCAGTATGACGGTCAGATATTCGTGCCGATCGCCGACAAATATGCGTTGAAATTTCGCACATCCCTGGGATTTGGCGACGGCTATGGCGATATGGAGCGTTTGCCGTTTTTCAAGAACTACTTCGGCGGTGGCTACGGCTCAGTGCGCGGTTTCGAACGCAGCTCCCTGGGGCCCAAGGCGTCGGCACCCGCAGAGTACACCCCGGCCCAGGTGAACTTCACGCCCGTCGACAGCAACGGTGATGGCATCTATGACAGCTATACCGGTACGGGCACCGGTTACGTTCTATGTGACGAAACCATCGAAGACGATTTGAATCGGCCGCTGTGTGTTCCCGGCGAACTCGCACGGAATTATCAGGCAATCGATTACCGTTATCGGAATATCGGCGGCAACATGCTGGTAGAAACGGGTGTGGAATTATTGTTTCCCGTTCCGTTTATTGAAGATCAGCGCTCCATGCAGCTGTCCCTGTTCGTCGATGCGGGTAATGTCTTCGACACCGACTGTGGCCAGTACCAGGAAAGCTGTTCCGCATTCGATGTAAAGGAACTCCGGGCCTCGGCGGGTATCAGCCTGAATTGGTTGTCGGCCATGGGACCTTTGGTTTTCAGTTGGGGTAAACCGCTGGAGTTCAAACCGGGCGATGAGCGCGAATACTTCCAGTTCTCGCTCGGTCAATCGTTCTGATTCTGGGTAATGGAACGGCGAGTGTGTGGCAGGGCAAACCCTTCTGCCACTGCGCCGGTAAACGCAAATACTATCAATTTCAGGAGTTCATATGACTTTTCGCAACCTGGTCGCTGTTGTGACGTTAATTCTGGCTGCGCCCATGGCGTTCGCAGCGGGCGCCACCAAAGTGGCCGTGCTGGATCTTCAGAGTGTGGTGATGATGACCGATGCCGGCAAGAGCGGCATGGCCGAGCTGGAAAAACAATCCGAATACACAACCCTGACTGACAAACTGGAAAATCTGGAAACGGAATACAAAGGTCTGGACGAGGAGCTGAAAGGCAAAGGGTTGACCTGGGGTGAAGAAAAGAAGAAATCACATCAGCAGAAAATGACGGAGCTGGCCAAAGAACGTCAGGCCACTTTGATGACGTTGAACCGTGCCCGGGAATCGGTATTTATCCAGATGCTGGGCGCGATGGAACCTGCGATCGGTGTGGCGCTGGAAGAAGTGATGAAAAACGAAGGGATTGAACTGATTCTCGACAGCAAATCCGTGATTCACAAGATGGCCACTGCGGACGTCACGCCGATGGTTGTTGAGAAACTGAATAAAATGAACACCGCTGCCAAGACACAACAGAAAGAAAAATCCAAAAAGTAATACTTGGTAAACGATCGCCGCGGGTGTATGCCCGACGGTGAATTCATAAACCGGGTTGTTGAAGGACGACATCGCCCTGAGAGCCTCGGCAATATGCCGCGTCTGTTGCAACAGCGTCAAATCGCTGGATGGTGCGCTTCATCGATTGGCAACCTGCCGAGCAAGTTGTGGCATTTATGGAACAACACTATTCGCTTCAGCAGCTGGCTGAGTACCTGGGCGTCGGATTCGAAGGCGATGCGCACACGCGGGTGAGTGGCATCGCGAGCCTGCACAATGCAACCGAAAATGACCTGACGTTTTTGGCAAAAAAGCAGTTTGAGAAACTATTGCTGTCCACTCGAGCGGCCATCGTTGTTTTAAAACCGGAAACGCAAGCGCCCGCTCATCTTGCGATACTTCGTCACGAGGAACCCTATCTGGCCTATGCCAGGCTGAGCCAGTTGTTTGTGATGCGTCAGCCCGTGCCTGAAGGCGTTCATCCGACCGCCACCGTTGATCCGGGCTGCATCATTGCGAAAAGTGCATCAATCGGTCCGAATTGCGTTCTCGAAGCCGGTGTGCAGATCGGTGAAAACTCGGAATTGCAGGCCGGTGTATTTATCGGTGCCAATAGCCGCATCGGCAGCCAGTGCACCATCTACGCCAACGTAGCGATTTATCACGGAGTAACCCTCGGGGATCGCGTCACCGTCCACGCGGGCAGTGTCATTGGTGCGGACGGCTTCGGGTTCGCGCCGGCGGCGCAGGGCTGGCTCAAGATTCACCAGCTCGGCGGCGTCTCGATAGGAAATGATGTAGAAATAGGTGCGGGCACAGCAATTGATCGCGGTGCGTTGGACGATACCGTTATCGAAGACGGCGTTATCATCGATAATCACGTCCACATCGCCCACAATGTCCATATAGGCGAGCGTACGGCCATTGCCGGGTGTGTCGGAATTGCCGGTAGTTCTACTATCGGCAAAAACTGTACAATAGGCGGCTTTTCGGGTATCAACGGGCATCTGCAAATTGCCGATAACGTGCATTTGCATGGCGCGACCATTGTTACCAAATCGATTTCGGAATCCGGCAGTTACGCGTCCTGTACTCCCATGCAGGAAGTAAAGAAATGGCGTAAGAATGCGGTGCGGTTTGCTCAGCTGGATGAATGGGTCGAACGAATAAAAAAACTGGAACAAACCGGAAAGTAGTTTTGAATGGTTTGTCTGATAATGAATGTATTGGGGCTCGCCTTATGATGGATGTTAACGAAATCCGCAAATACTTACCTCACCGCTACCCGTTTCTGCTGCTCGATCGCGTCGTGGAGCTAACGCTGGGTGAGTCCATCGTTGCATACAAAAATATCACCATCAATGAAGGCGTATTCGAAGGTCACTTTCCCAACTATCCGGTGTATCCCGGAGTGTTGATTCTGGAGACCATGGCGCAAACTTGTGGTGTACTCGGTTTCAAGACCATGGATAAAACGCCTGACCAGGGATCGATTTATCTTTACGCCGGTATCGATAATGTACGCTTCAAGCGACCGGTGGTTCCGGGCGACCAGCTTTACATTGAAGCAAAAAAACTTTCCGAAAAACGTGGTATCTGGAAATTCGAGTGCGTGGCCAGAGTTGACGGAAATCTCTGTAGCAGCGCAACAATCATGTGTGCTGATCGCAACGTCGGCTGATAGTCAATATCGGCTGATTTATAAACGGTAACCTGCCCATGGCCATGTCTTTGATTGACCCACATGCCATCATCCATCCATCCGCACAGTTGGAAAGTGATGTCTCGATAGGCCCGTTCACCGTCGTCGGCCCGGATGTCTGCATCGGGCGCGGTTGCCGGATTGAGTCCCACGTCGTTATCAAGGGACCCTGCCGCATCGGCGCCAACAATCATGTTTACCAGTTTTCCACTATCGGCGAAGCGACGCCGGATCTGAAATACAAAGGTGAGCCAACGACCCTGACTATCGGCGACAATAATGTCATCCGGGAGGGCGTAACCATCCACCGTGGCACAGTTCAGGATCGGGGGGATACGTTGATCGGTGACCATAACCTGATCATGGCGTATGTGCATATCGGCCATGACAGTGTTATTGGCGATCATTGCATTTTGGTCAACAACACGGCCCTTGCCGGTCATGTAGTGGTCGGAAACTGGGCAATTCTGAGTGGTTATACGCTGGTTCATCAGTTCTGTCATATCGGTGCTCACAGCTTCACCGGTATGGGCAGTGCCGTCGGCAAGGATATTCCCGCCTTCGTGATGGTGACCGGCGCGCCTGCCGAGGCCCGCAGCATCAATGTAGAAGGGCTGCGACGACGGGGATTCACCAAGGATGACATCAATCTGCTGACCCACGCCTACAAGGTTATCTACCGCCGCGGTCTGACTCTCGATCAGGCGGTCCAGTCCCTTCAGGCCGATGCGGCTGCCAATCCTCACGTCCGGTTTCTGCTGCAATCGGTTGCCGCATCCACGCGCGGGATTGTCCGATAGTGTCCGTAGCATGACTCGCACAGGCCCTTCAGTATGACCCGTACCGGCTCTTCAATATGACTCGCATAGACCTTTCAGCATGACTCGCACAGGCCTTTCTGCATGACTCGCATTGGCATAGTCGCGGGTGAGGAATCGGGCGATATTCTCGGGGCCAGTCTGATGCGGGCGCTCAAACGGGAATTTCCCGACGCGCAATTCGAAGGAATTGGCGGACCAAGGATGCTCGCCCTGGGATTCCAGTCCTTTTATCCTCTGGATCGTCTGGCGGTGATGGGGTTGGTGGAGCCGCTGCGCCGCCTGCCGGAACTCCTGCGCATACGACGGCATCTGAAAGATCATTTTTCGCAGACTCGCCCCGCCGTTTTTATTGGTATCGATTCGCCGGATTTCAATTTGAATCTGGAACTGCATCTGCGTTGCCACGGTGTCAAAACCGTACACTACGTCAGCCCCTCGGTATGGGCATGGCGGCAGGGCAGAATCAAGACTATCGCCCGGGCGGTCGACTTGATGCTTACCCTGTTTCCGTTCGAAAGCGATTTTTATCGACGGCACAAAGTGCCGGTCCAGTTCGTGGGGCATCCACTTGCGGATGAATTTCCCCTGGAGACCGATAGCGCGTCTGCTCGGAAGGCACTGGGGGTTGAAGACTGGATCGCCGACCGCAAACTGGTGGCGCTGCTGCCGGGCAGCCGGGCTTCCGAGGTCGGGCGACTGGGTCAGGTTTTCCTGGCGGCCGCCAGAGAAATGCTCAAATCGCGGCAGGACCTGTGTTTTGTAGTGCCGTCGGCGAATGAACGGCGCCATGAACAACTGCAGGCATTATTGCAAACATCATCGCAGGGGTTGCTCGACCAGAATGGCGCGGACCTGTCAGTGAAGCTGGTGCGCGGTCAATCGCAGCAGGTCATGGCGGCGTGCGATGTCGTGCTTATGGCCTCGGGAACCACCAGTCTGGAGGCCCTGTTGCTGAAACGACCCATGGTGATCGCCTACAAAATGGCGCCCATGACTTATTCGATACTGCGCCGGCTGGTGAAAACCCGGCATATCGGTCTGCCGAACCTGCTGACCGAAGAACCCCTGGTGGCGGAATACATACAGGATGCCGCCACGGCGGACGCCTTGAGCAACGGGGTACTTTCGCTTTTGAATGACGAGAAGCTTGTGCAGCAATTGCAGCGGCAGTTTCTGACCATCCACCAGCAGCTGCGTCGCGATGCGAGCGCCCAGGCAGCGCTGGCCATCAAAAAACTGGTGACGGAATAAACATGTATACGCT
The DNA here is from genome assembly GCA_964546435.1 of uncultured Cellvibrionaceae bacterium. Taxonomy (GTDB): domain Bacteria; phylum Pseudomonadota; class Gammaproteobacteria; order Pseudomonadales; family Cellvibrionaceae; genus CAYNST01. Next base: position 56,719 of record CAZJKJ010000004.1, on the reverse strand, counting down.
CGTGGCAGGTGTCGACGAAGTGGGGCGGGGACCGCTTGCCGGTGATGTGGTGACGGCGGCGGTGATTCTCGATCCGGATAAACCGATTCCCGGTCTGAACGATTCGAAGAAGCTCACGGCCAGAAAGCGCGAGGCACTTTATGAGCAGATTATCCTGAACGCGCACAGCTGGTGTATCGCGCGGGCCAGCGTCGTCGAGATTGACCAGCTGAATATCCTGCAGGCGAGCCTTCTGGCAATGCGGCGAGCCGTGGAGGGATTAAGCGTCCAGCCGGAGCATGTTCTGGTCGATGGTGACAAACTTCCCCGTTGGCATTATTCCAGTGAAGCCGTCGTGCAGGGCGATGGGTCGGTGGCGGCGATCAGCGCTGCATCCATTCTGGCCAAGGTAACCCGTGACCGGGAAATGGAAGCGCTGGAAGTGCGGTACCCGGGTTACGGTTTTGCACAGCACAAAGGCTATCCGACTCCCAGCCATATGGCGGCGCTCAAATTGCTTGGACCAACTGAGATCCATAGAACCAGTTATGCGCCGGTCCGTTCCCTGCTGCTGCAGATGACGTTGTTTTGATCGCATGACGGCGCATCCCCCTCACGCCGGGCGCTACCACGGACTGGATATGGCGCGGGCGATATTCATGCTGCTGGGCATTGTCTACCACGTGGCAGCAATTTTTCAGGTCGAGGGCGCGTGGTTGGTCAATCACGAACGCGACCATCGCCTGTTCGACCATCTGGCAAATTTTCTGCACGCCTTCAGGATGCACGCATTCTTCATTATTGCGGGCTTTTTCTTCTGTCTGGTGGTCGAGAAATACGGCGCGTCAAAAACTGCCTGGGAGCGGACTGTCCGCCTGGGCGTGCCCATGCTGTTCGTCGGCTTTGCCTTGAACACACCAACGAATCAGCTTGCAGACACGCAGCAATATTCCGCAGGATTTGAGTACGTCGCCAAAGGGCAATGGCTCGGCCATCTGTGGTTCCTGGGTAATCTGATTGTCTATAACTGGGTATCCCTGCTTTTCGTCGGCCAACTGCGGCGGCTTCGGGATTTGGCTTTGAGTCATCGCTTGCTGCTTGTCGCCGCCCTGGTGGCCTTTCCGATGCTCGCGGCGGTAATGCACTATTTCGGTCGGCGAATCATTACGGATATCCATTATTTTGTTTCGTTTTTCCTTCTGTATTTTTACTTCCCGTTTTATCTGCTGGGCATGGTTTTTTTCTATCAGAGACAGGCGTTCTTCCGGTTGCTGTCATTCAGGGCGGCGCTGGGGCTGACGGTGGTCGCGATCGGCGTGCAGGTAGTGAAAAATTATGTGGATTTCAAAGCAATCCATTATTTGCTGTATCTGTATGTCGATGCGATATACAGCATGGCGCTGGCACTGGCCTCGATGGGATTCATCAACAGTGTCGCGCGCCAGTCCCGCTGGCTGGCGCGCATGGTGGATGCCAGCTATTCAATATATGTCCTGCATCAGCCGTTGATTCTCTGTCTTTTTCCTATCCTTGTTTGGTGGATAGATGATCCGTTTGTTTTCTGGTTTGTGCTGGTTGGCGTTACTTTCGCGGCAACTTTCTACGCGCATGAACTTTTGATCATGCGGTGGCGGCCGTTGCTGTTTCTGTTCAATGGGGTGACCGGGAAGAAAGCCCGGCAGAGCCGGGCGGGAGAAGTCAGGCAACCAGCAGCCGGTCGTAGCGACGGCTGAGCAGGTCATAGAATTTTTCCCGAATTACCATGATGGACGCTTTCAGGTCGGCGATTTCCTGATCTGTAATATCCTGCCGGCCCACATAGACCTGCTTGCGGAAGAGCGCGATGCGGGCACCGTAGAGCCGCAGGGTTTGTTCCATGGTCTTTTCGCCCAGCATCAACAGTTTTGCTTCCGCATCGGCCAGTTTCCGGAATTCATTGACCAGCTCCTGGTTTACCCGGTCTAGTTCCATTTTGCGGGCAGTGGGCCATTTGCTGCCAAAGCGGGTCGACTCGATGACGAGCGACGAATATTTGGCGAAACTATGATTCACATTGCCGACCGCGGTGGCGACCTCTTCCAGCAACTCCAGGCGGCGATTGCTTTGGCGTTGTTCCTGACCCGCGGCACCTCGGCGTCCGTAGAGCCAGATCCCGGCAAACGTTAAAGCAGCGCCCAGGGCCAGTTTCAAAGTCGTATCCAGAAAAGGCAAGATTTCCATCGCACTCATGATTTACATACTCCAGCAGTGTCAAACCTTTGGCGCATTGCCAAGATATAGCTGATAGAGCAATAAATAAACCAGGTTCAGCCGCCGGCGATTTTCACCTTGAAACCCCGTGCCTCCAGAAAGGGCTTTATCTTGTCACGATGTTCACCCTGTATTTCTATCACGCCGTCTTTGACGGTGCCGCCAGTACCGCACAGCTTTTTCAGATCGGCGGCGAGAGATTTGAGTTCTTCCGGCGGCAGGGGAGCATCGGTGAGCACGGTGACGGTCTTGCCGCCGCGCCCCTTGGATTCCCGCTTCAATCGGATGATGGAGTCGCGAGGGGGTGCCGCCGACACCGGCGGTGCCGACTTGATGCGGCCTTTGTCTGTGGAAAAGACGAGAGTGGAATTCTTTTTCATGTAACCGGTATCCAGTGGCAAATGCGGCGTTGCGTGCCGGCGCTGTGGATTATGTCTGAGCAGTGCATTATGACCGAGCTGCGCATTATGACCGAGCTGCGCATTATGACCGAGCTGCGCATTATTTCAGAACAACCAGTTCAGCGCAGGGGCGGCGCCGACCGGTCACGTCGGTTGGTTCTCCCGCAGCTTTTTAACGTCGAGCAAGCGCTGCTCGACCCGGGCGCGGCCCTGGAAGTCTTCCTTTTTGAGAAGCTGGAGCGCGTTGCGTAGCTGTATTTCCGCCTTGTCGTAAATCCCCAGAAGCATGAAGTATTCGGCGCGCGCCTTGTGAACATCGAGTATGTTGCCCGTCAGTCCGTGGACTTCGGCCAGGAGGTACCAGACGTAGGAATTCTTGGGGCGGCGTTTTACGTGCTGCTTGAGCACGGCTTCGCATTCGGCGTATTTCCCCGCTTCCATCAACAGTTCCGCGTAGCGCACATTGAGGGGGTGGTTATTGGGTTGATGCTGAAGTGCCTCTTTAAGTCCTGCCAGCGCTTCAGGGAATTGCCGTTGTTTGGCGTACAGATTTGTTTCGGCAACGGCCAGAATTGCCGTGTTGCGTACGCGAGCCTGCAACTTGGCCAGTTCCGCTTTCGCCTCCTTAAGCTCGCCGGTCTCGGTGAGCGCCATGACCAGGCCATAGCGCGCGGCATCCGCAGACAGATTATTGCCGGTCAGTTCTGCCCGGAAGCGTTTGACTGAAGCCTGGGCGTTGCCCTCGTAGCGGTGGATGGCCCGTGCCCGCAGCAATTGATATTCCATGTCGATTGCAGTGTGCTTGCGGGGGTATTTGGCCGCCCGCCCCGTGGAGTCCGCAATCCGGGATTCGGTGACCGGGTGGGTCAGAAGAAACTCGGGAACTTTGCTGCGAAAGCGTGCGGTTTTCAGCATGACTTCAAACATTTCGGGCATTGCGTAGGGGTCGTAATCGGCTCGTACCAGGGTGGCCATGCCGAGACGATCCGCTTCCTTTTCCATCTGGCGACTGAATCGCAGGGAAGATTCGATAGCCCCCGCCTGGATCGCCGGCAATGCCGCCATGGCGCCGTCACTCCCGCTTGTGGCAGCGACCAGTATCCCCGCCAGCAACGCAGCCACGCTGACCAGATTGGTGGTTTTGGCATTCTGCAGGCGCCGCGCATAGTGGCGCTGGCTGAGGTGCGCCAGTTCGTGGGCGAGAATCGACGCCAGCTGCTGTTCCGAACTGGCTGTCAGAAAGGTGCCGATATTGACGCCGACAATACCGCCGGGGGCCGCAAAGGCGTTCAGACTCGGGTTGTCAATGACCAGCAGTTCCAGGCGCTTGTCGGTCAGATCACTGTGGCGCGCGATGTTCTGCAGCAGGCGGCCGAGGTAGTCTTCGAAGAAGGGATCGTCGGAAGTGGGGAAGCTGGCGCGATAGTATTTCAGGATCATCTGGCCGAGTTCGTATTCATCATCCGGCGAAAGCAATCCGGCGCTCGCCTCGCCCAGACTCGGCAATTGCAGTTTATCTGTGGTAGCGTAGGCGCCGGCCGCGGTGAAGGCCAGTACCAGAAAAATTGCTGCCGCCCTGAAAATTCTGTTCAATGCCACCTCAAAACCATGTCTGGGAGTTCTGTTGCTATTCAGCCTGGACTTCCATCCAGACGGTCGCCAGATTATCAGGACTGCTGCAAAGGCTCCACCCCGCAGCGGTGGGCGCGCTTTGCCTGCATTTAAACAGTCCTGTTTGTCTGGCACCGGTCTGAAGTCAGACTCAAACCCGCGGTAGAGATTCCATGAAAAATGACAACCTGCCGGACAACAGCGAAGACACCGATGCATGCACCCAGGTGCTGGATGCCTGTGGTCTGCACTGTCCGTTGCCTTTACTGAAAGCCAAGCAGGCCCTCGCGCGCATGCAGGCGGGAGAATGCCTCAAGGTTCTGGCAACTGATGCCGGTTCGGTGCGGGATTTCCGCAGCTACGCCGCTATCTCTGGACATCGGCTGCGCCGGTTCCGGACGTACGATGACATTTATGAGTACATTCTTGAAAAGGCGTCTGACGCCTGATCGCACTGGACGCACGCAGGGCGATACAAGCGCACAAACCGGCTCAGAATGCACCAAAATCGGCCAAATGCGACGATTAGTAGATAAGTGGACCGTTACTGTGTAGAATCTTCGCGCCCAAATTGTGCGCCTGCCCACGATAAAATCACGCACATTTTTACGACTTTAATGGATTTACATCTCGCGAAATCCGCCAGTACCCGGCCATGATCCCGGAGGACTGTCTGGCCAGATCAAGAGGGCGGTGTTCCGGGAGTTCGAGCCGGGTCCGGCCGGATCAGGGATCCGGAATGGAATTCATTTGTGCCCGGTGAATAGAGTTGAATGCAGGAAGTCTGTTAAGGTGCACATCTTCGCGAAACAGGCGGAGTCTCTGGTGACTCCGTACAGGTTCGCACATACCCGGGACGCTCCCACGGAAGGTTCTGATCCGCAAGTTGATGTACTGGCCGCCAGGCGAGTCGTCTGTCTTGTGTCCGGGAATGGATGTTGTGCGGTGTTAAGCGTCAAGAAGACGCAAAAAAATATTCAACTACCAAACAGAACGCTCAGACGGATTCCCGGCAGAGCCGGGTGGATAGCCGCCTGATGCAATGACAGTAGTCGCAACAACCAAGGCGGGGCCAAAGTCATGGTGTCCCGTGCAGCAACGAGGAGACTTTAAATGGCCGAGGAAATCGACGCTCTCGAAACCCGGGAGTGGCTTGATGCTCTGGAGTCCGTCATCCGTCACAACGGGTCGGACCGGGCAGCGTATTTGTTGGCAAAACTGGCAGATGCTGCATCCCAGGCAGGCGCCCAGATATCGACAGGCATGACCACGCCGTACCGCAATACCATTCCTGTGGAGGCGGAAAAGCCGATGCCGGGCGATCCCACCATGGAGCGCCGCATCCGCGCACTGACCCGCTGGAACTCCCTCGCCATGGTTATGCGCGCCAACAAGACTGGCGACGATCTGGGCGGACACATCTCCACATTTTCCTCTGCAGCAACCCTGTATGACGTCGGATTCAATCACTTCTTCCGCGGGGGCGACGGTGACCAGCTTCCGGATCTCGTTTACTTTCAGGGCCACAGCGCGCCCGGCATGTACGCGCGGTCATTTCTCGAAGGCCGCCTGACCGAAGAGCAGCTCGACAATTTCCGTCGGGAAGTCGACGGCAAAGGGTTATCTTCTTATCCCCATCCCTGGCTGATGCCTGACTACTGGCAATTCCCCACGGTTTCCATGGGGCTCGGTCCCATCGTGTCGATCTATCAGGCCCATGTAATGCGCTACATGGACGCGCGTGGCCTGGCCAAGGCGGGCGATCGCAAGATCTGGGCATTTCTGGGCGATGGCGAATGCGATGAGCCGGAAACGCTCGGCGCAATTACCCTTGCATCCCGAGAGAAGCTCGACAACCTGATTTTCGTCGTCAACTGCAATCTGCAGCGGCTCGACGGTCCGGTACGGGGTAATGGCAAGATCGTGCAGGAGCTCGAAGGCGTATTTCGGGGCGCCGGCTGGAATGTCATCAAGGTCATGTGGGGTCACAAGTGGGACGAGTTGCTGGCCAAAGACAAGACCGGTCTGCTGCAGAAGCGCATGGACGAAGTAGTTGACGGGGAGATGCAGAATTTCAAGGCCAACGGCGGCGGATACACCCGAGAAAACTTTTTCGGCAAGTATCCCGAACTGCTGGAACTGGTAAGCCACCTGAGCGACGACGAAATCATGGAGCTCAATCGCGGCGGTCATGACTCTCTCAAGGTCTACAACGCCTATGCTCAGGCGGTTGCTCACAAAGGCCAGCCCACGGTGATTCTGGCCCAGACCGTCAAAGGGTATGCAATGGGTACTTCGGCGGAATCCGCCAACGTGGCGCACTCGGTGAAAAAGCTCGACATGAGCAGCCTGCGCGCATTCCGCGAGCGTTTCGACCTGCCCATCCCCGACGAGGAGTTGGAAAACGTACCGTATTACCGCCCGGCGCCGGATTCCCCGGAGATGAAATACCTGCACGAGCGTCGCAAAGCGCTGCATGGATATCTCCCGGCCCGGCAGGGGGATTTCCAACCCCTGCAGATCCCTGCCCTGGAATCTTTCGCGGCGCTGTTGAAGGCGTCCGGTGAACGGGAATTTTCGACCACCATGGCGTTTGTCAGGATCCTGTCGACTTTGATCAAGGACGACGCTATCGGCCAGCAGATCGTGCCAATCGTACCGGATGAAGCCCGGACTTTCGGGATGGAAGGCATGTTCCGGCAGATCGGTATCTATTCGGCGGTGGGTCAAAAATACAAACCCCACGATTCCAACCAGATCATGTACTACAAGGAAGACCAGAAGGGACAGATTCTGGAGGAGGGCATCAGCGAAGCGGGGGCCATGTCGTCCTGGATCAACTGCGCCACGGCCTATGCCACCTACAACAAACCCATGGTTCCCTTCTACATCTATTACTCGATGTTCGGCTATCAGCGGGTGGGGGATCTGTGGTGGCTTGCCGGCGACATGCAGGCCCGCGGATTCCTGCTCGGTGGTACAGCCGGGCGCACTACCCTGAACGGTGAAGGCTTGCAGCACCAGGACGGCCACAGCCTGGTGCTGGCTGGTGTCATCCCCAACTGTCGATCCTACGATCCCGCTTATGCCTATGAGGTCGCGGTGATTATCCAGGACGGTATGCGGCGCATGTATCAGGAGAAGGAAAGCTGCTTCTACTACATCACGCTCATGAATGAAAACTACCCTCATCCGGAGATGCCGGAAGGGGCTGCAGAAGGCATTATTCGAGGTATATACAAGCTCAAGGAAGGCAAGAAGCGCGGCAAGAAGCGCGTCCAGCTGATGGGATCCGGAACCATTCTGCGCGAAGTGGAAGCGGCGGCCGAACTGCTGCGTGAAAATCACGGCGTGGAATCGGATATCTGGAGCGTTACCAGCGCCAACGAGCTGGCGCGGGAAGGTCAGCGCATGCTGCGCTGGAACCGTCTGCACCCGACGGAAACACCGCGTACGCCTTATGTCACTGAAGTACTGAAATCCCAGGAAGGGCCGTTCGTAATCTCCACGGACTACATCAAGAGCTACAGCGAGCAGCTCCGACCGTTTATCCCCGGTAATTACCATGTGCTGGGTACCGATGGTTTTGGTCGCAGTGACTCGCGCAAACAGCTGCGGCGGTTCTTCGAAGTGGATCGTTACTACGTGACGGTCACCGCGCTGAAAGCGCTGGCGGACGAGGGCAAAATTGAGCCCAAAGACGTGCTGCATGCTATGGAAAAATACGGGATTGATGCAGAAAAACCCGATCCGCTGACCGTCTGATTAGGAGTATTTGTTGTGGCCAAAGAAATTATCAAGGTCCCTGACATCGGCGGGGCTGAAAATGTCGAGGTAATCGAAGTCACGGTCGCCGTAGGTGACTCGGTCAAGGCCGAGGATTCGCTGATCGTGCTGGAGTCGGACAAGGCATCCATGGACATCCCGGCGCCACAGGCGGGCAAGGTAGCTGCCATACTGCTGAAGCTGGGAGACAAGGTGTCCCAGGGGTCGGCGATCCTGGAGCTGGAAGTGGAAGGGCAGGCTGATGCGCCAGAGCCGGAGCAATCTCCGGCAGCGCAAAAGGCAGCGGCACCAGCGTCCGGATCCGCCTCCACCTCCGGGAGCGCGTCTGAAACGCCGGTGTCGGTACCTGATATCGGCGGGGCGGAAAACGTCGACGTCCTTGAAGTGTGTGTAAAAGTTGGCGATGAGATCAAGGAAGGCGATTCCATTGTCGTGCTGGAAAGTGACAAGGCCTCGATGGAAATACCGTCGCCGGCCGCCGGGAAGGTAGTCAGTATCGCGGTCAAGGAAGGCGACAAGGTTTCCGAAGGGGGCGCACTCGTCGTCCTGGCGGGCGCACCGGCAAAACCGGAGGCTCCGCAGGCGGCACCCGAAGGCGCAGCGGCAACCGGACAGTCTGCCGGGGGCATTGAGTCGATCAAGGTGCCCGACATCGGCGGCGCAGAAGGCGTTGATGTCATCGAGGTCTGTATCGCTGAAGGTGACGACGTCACGGAAGGTGATTCGCTGGTCGTTCTGGAGAGCGACAAGGCGTCAATGGAAATTCCAGCGCCAATGTCCGGCAAGGTGAAATCCCTCCGCCTCAAGGAAGGTGACAAGGTGTCCATGGGCACTGTGATCGCAGAATTCGAAGTGGCGGGGGGATCCGCGGCGCCGGCACAGGCCAGGGCGTCAGCACCCGCCGAGGCGACCCGGACATCTGCGGCCGGATCGGACACTGCCAAAGACTCGTCAGGCAGCAGCCCAGCCACCACGTCCGGGACCAACAGCCAGGACACGTCTGTGCAGGCGGGCGCCGATGTTTATGCGGGACCGGCGGTGCGCAAGCTTGCGCGTCAGTTGGGCGTGGACCTGAAGGAAGTCAAGAGCAGCGGACCTCGCGGTCGGGTGCTCAAGGACGACGTGCGCTCATTCGTGAAATCTGCCCTTCAGTCAAAACCGGCGGGTGCAACCGCCGGAGGCTCGGGAATCCCCGCGATTCCGGCGGTGGACTTCGGGCAGTTCGGCGAAATTGAACTGGTGAAAATGAGCAAAATCAAAAAGCTCACTGCCAGCAATATGAGCCGCAACTGGCTGAATGTACCCCACGTAACCCAGTTTGACGACGCCGACATCACCGAGATGGAAGCGTTCCGCCAGTCCATGAAGGCCGAGGCGGAAAAGGCTGGAACCAAGCTCACACCGGTGCCGTTCCTGCTGAAAGCCTGTGCCGCAGCGCTGAAAGCCGAACCCATGTTCAATGTGTCGCTGCACCACGATGGCGAGCACATCGTCCAGAAAAAGTACATTCACATCGGTATGGCAGTCGATACGCCAGCCGGCTTGATGGTGCCGGTGATTCGGGATGTGGACAAGAAAGGCTTGATGGAACTGTCGGCGGAAGTCCTTGAGCTCGCCAAAAAGGCACGGGACGGCAAACTGTTGCCGAAAGAGATGCAGGGTGGATGCTTCACCATCAGTAGTCTGGGTGCAATCGGCGGTCGAGGGTTTACCCCGATCGTCAATGCACCGGAAGTCTCGATTCTGGGCATCTCCCGGTCAGAAACCCGCCCGGTATGGGACGGCAAACAATTCGTTCCCCGGCTGATGTTGCCTCTGTGTCTGTCCTACGACCATCGGGCCATCAACGGGAGTGATGCGGGCCGCTTCCTCACCTTGCTGTGTTCACTTCTAAAGGACATCCGCCGGCTGCTGGTATAAAGCCGGGGATGACCGTTACAGGGCGCTGTTCGGCGCCCTGTTTACCAATCCTGCTACTTTCAGTTTCCCATACCTTTAGCTCTACGACCGCTCATTGCGGCCGCCTGATGGACTGTGGGTTATGTGGGCTGGTATCCGTTCGGGTTCTGGCGTTGCCAGTTCCAGGCGTGCTCGATCATTTCTTCAAGCTCATAACGGCATTGCCAGCGCAGAACTTCATTGGCTTTGCGAACATCGGCATAACAGGTGGCAATGTCTCCAGGGCGTCGGGGCGCGATCTGGTAGGGGACGGGCTGGCTGGAAATCCTGTGGAACCTGTTGATAATCTCGAGCACGGAAAACCCTTTGCCGGTGCCCAGATTAAAGGCGTCGATGACGCCGGAGCGGGTGCTGAGGTACTCAAAGGCTTTGAGGTGACCCTCGGCCAGATCCATGACATGGATGTAATCCCGCACCCCGGTTCCATCCGGAGTGTCATAGTCATTGCCGAACACGTTGACCCGCTCCCGGCGTCCAGACGCGACCTGTGCCACGAAGGGCAGCAGGTTGTTGGGGACATCGTTCGGATCTTCGCCGATCCGGCCGCTGGGGTGGGCGCCGATGGGATTGAAGTACCGCAACAGGGCAATACGCCAGCGGTCTGGCTGCGATTGGTGCAGGTCTCCCAGTATTTCTTCCACCATCAGTTTGCTGCGGCCATAGGGGTTGATGGCAGCGGTGTGACAGTCCTCATCCAGAGGCATCCTTTCCGGGACACCATAAACCGTTGCCGACGAGCTGAACACCAGTGTGTGGCAACCAAACTCCGCCATGATCGCGCACAGGGTGACAGTGCCAGCGACATTGTTGTGGTAGTAAGACAGGGGAATCCGCGTGGACTCTCCGACGGCTTTCCAGCCCGCGAAGTGAATCACCGCATCAATGGCATGGTCGCGAAAGATCTGCCGCATGGCAGCGGCATCGGTGATGTCGGCTTCCACCACCGGGAAGGTGCGACCGGTCAGCTGACTGACCCGGTGCATGGATTCGGCATGACTGTTGTGGAAATTGTCCACTACGACAATGTCCAGACCCGCTTCGAGAAAGACAACGCAGGTGTGGGACCCTATAAATCCGGCACCTCCGGTGATCAGAATGGCCATCTAAACCGCTCCCGTAAAATTTGTCGAATTCTAGCGCTTATCGGATACCGGAACACCCCTTTCGTCAGGTATCGGTCGAGGCTTGAAAGGGCGGTGCGTAGCCGCGCCGTCTGCGCAGCGGACCAAAGAGGGGCAAATCAGGTGGCTGTCAATTCAGAAGCAAAAAAAAGGGCCGGAGCAACTGCTCCAACCCCTTGAATTTAGTGCTTGAATTTGGCTCCGCCTGCTGGGCTCGAACCAGCGACCCAATGATTAACAGTCATTTGCTCTACCGACTGAGCTAAGGCGGAATAAAACGGGTTTTGCTCGGTGTGGCGCGTATGTTAGTTCTTGCGATCCGGTATGTCAACCCTTGCAAATATTTGAATATGCTGAATTTTTTACCCGAATCACGCTAACTTCCGGCGCTGTATTACAGGTCTTCGAAAGACCTTTCCCTCTTTACCAACCAAAGTCTTTAATTAACCAAAGTTGGTAGGACCGAGCGGACTCGAACCGCTGACCCCTACCATGTCAAGGTAGTGCTCTAACCAACTGAGCTACGGTCCTAAATGATCTAACATCCTGTTCTAAAAAACTTTCTCCGATGTTTGGCGATGTTGAAAAATACTTTTTTCCGTATTTTTGCCAAACGACGGGGCGCATTCTAATCATCATCTGCCTCGTCCGCAATGTTTTTTAGCTCCGAGGGGAAATCTGTTTCCCAATCAATGTTGGTCAGTGCCGCACTCGAAGGTGACAGGCCTGCGTTGACGGCAACGGGCGTTTTTGCTCATGCCCGTCGTAAATCCACAGTCACTTTGCACTAAGGCAACCGGCAATGGCGCTCGTATTTCGGCGCTTTCAAAGTTGCATTGTCCTGGTGTTCCTCCATGGTTTCATGACTGGCTAGATATGCCCGCAGAAGCGTGGAACTATCGAATGCGTCGATTTATGCTGCCGGCATCAAACCTATGTGGAATCGACAAGAGAACTCGTAATGAATCTCCGATATGTCCTCGCGCTCCAAGACGCATCTTGAATGGCGGTCGGCATCATATGACACTACTCTCAGCGAATGACGAGCTCCACCCCTCCCTGGCCATTTGCGACCACGCAGACTGTAACAAATGCATTGGAATTCGGGGAGGAGGAGGGACTTGTCTTTCAGGCCAAGTTCTATTGCTTTACTTTTTTTGAAGCGGCGGCCTCGCGAACGGAAACATACATTCGTGTAGGAGGCTTCGTATGTCGGGTGGATCGATTCGATGTATTGCGATATGTCGTCTCGGACGTTCCCAACTCCGTTTCATCGATAAACCTTACCGCTGCAGTCTGCAAAAATCGGCTGCGGTCCTTGTATTCAGGGTGCGTCTGAACGAACGCTTCGATCTTCTTGAGCAGAAAGCCCGGCATAGTGACGTTGACCTTCTGTGACTTTCCCATATATGGAAACGGATCAATCGATACGAGCGCCCAGGTGTAGCCTTTGAACTCATCTTTGCTGACGTAATCACTCAGATCGCGGGGCTTCGGAGGCTCTTGTCCATCCTCTGCCAAGCATTCGAGATGTCCCTCCAAAGCTTCGCGAGCCATGATCATGGCTTCATCGATTGTGTCCCCAGCGGAGAAGCAACCTGGAATGTCGGGAAACGTCACGCCATACGCGCGCTTTGCATCGCCAGGCTCTATGGCTATAGGGTAGTGGTACATAATTCGCCTCTGTTTGACCTATTGGAAAATCGATGGGGTCTACTTGAGACCCGCTGATTTTAGAATGTTGTTGACGGTGCCTTTTGGTAAGTCCTTCTTCGGATGGGGCACAGTAATCGTCCCGGGTTTCGTCTTATGCTTCAGGTGATGATGACTTCCTTTCACCCTGACTACTTTCCAGCCATCCGCTTCGAGTGTGTCTAGCAACTTTCGCGAGTTGATTGTTAGGTCCTTGCGTTGTTGGCTTATGCGATTATAACCCCAATAACCCCAGATGCAAGAGGATTGCTATCTTTGGTCACCCTACCAACCTGAGCGGGTCATCCCCTGGATGGAGTAGGGCGCGGGTCTGCAGTCGAGGCGCGACGAGCGGCACTGGATGAGTATCCAGAGAGAGCGACGAAAACCGGTCTCCGAATCGGCGAAAAATCCTTTCGAATCAATGCCGAAATTTTGAAGTTTTAGGATTTTGAGAGAGCTTCTTATGCTTTTGCAACGTTTTTTATTGGTAATTCCTGCACGTTGGGTGAAGACAGCCGGCGCGACCGAATATCGGATCGAGTGGGCTTTGGAATAGCAGAATGTCGTCAAATTCATTTGTGTCAACTATCCTGACAAGAAGCAGGAGAGGTTGATTATGTTCGGAGTAGTAAAAGCCATTGCCGCACGGCACACGCGAGCGGCTGAGTTGAATGACTGGAATGATCGCAATCTTTGCAGAGGTGAGATGTCAGCCGTGCTGCTGGCCTCCCGCCAGGCCGGTTGTCTGGAGCTGGTGGGCAAATTGTTGTGTTGTCTTGCCTCGGAAGATACAAAAGGCGAAAGGGAGGCCGTCGCCTATCTGTATCACGACCTGTGCCTGTTGTTTCCCCAGGGTGCAAGAGTGCGGTTTGCGGGTGGCATGAGTGCGGACCTGTCATTTCTGGCGCAGGCAGTCTGTGGTGACCCGGTTGAGGCGGTCATGCATCTGTATGCGTTTGCCTCGGCACGCGACCTGAATTTGCACGAAATCGTGCTGACGGTGCTTGGCGATAGCCCCGCCGGGCAGACAGAGTTTGCAGCTATGGACCAGCGTGTTGTGAAACTTGCGGCAGGAAGAGCAGGTTAGAGGCCAGTCCCTTTGGCCTCAAAAACGTTTCCAACACTCTGCCTGGGTCTGTTTACAGGTTATTGAGTGCTGCAACGCCCAGCGCAGTCTGATAAATGATCTGCGTCACTTCTGTCCATAACGAGAGCTTGTCAACCCGATCGGTATCCAGTGGCACGACAATGGTGTCGCCGGGCTGGATGCTGTCTTTGGAAGCCCGGAACCAGGCCGAATTTTCCGGCTGGAATACGCGACCATTGGCTTTGACGATATAGATCCGCGATGTATCGGCGTGCTGTTTGTAACCGCCGGAATTCTCGATGTACTCGAATGCGGTCAGAGCCTTGTCGAAGAAGTGCGACGTCGGATGCTGGACCTCTCCGAGTACCGTCACGGACGGTTTGTATCGAGGAATGGTTACCTGGTCGCCGTCTTCCATCTGGAAGTCGTTGGAATCGGGATTATGCATGATGGCCGGCAGATCGATCACCATCCTTCCCTGGGGGCTGACTGCATCCAGATTCTTCAGCAACATCTCGGCTTCCTGAGGATTCAGGTTGGCCCTCCCGCCAGTTTCGGTGACCGTGGCTGACGCCAGGTCGCTTTGCAGTTTGCTCTTCAGCTCGGTGAGACGCTGCTGCTCCAGGTCACGCAGATCTTTGCGGGAGAAAACCGCACCCAGAGGATAGGCGTGGGGGGTCAGTCCGCCGGCACGGGTCAGAACATCCAGAAAGGTTTCGCCAGGGAGAATGGTATAGGTGCCAGGGAACATGACCTCGCCAATGAGCTCGACGGTTTCCTTTTTCTTCCACAGAGGAACCTGCTTGACCTGCAAAGAATCCCCCGGGAAGAGCTCGATGGGCGCTTCGGTCAAATCCACATTGATATGCATGACCACGCGCTGGCGGTTTTCATCAATGTCGTAACGGGTTACCTCGCCATTGATACCAAAAGCGCTTTCAGACAAGCCGCCGGCCAGCTGGATTAATTGCCGGGTGGTCATGCCATCCGACAGTGGATAAGTGCCGGGAAAGCGGACACTGCCGGTGATGGTCACGACCTTCTGGCGCTCGTTGTACCGTGCCTGGGATTCCAGTTGCGATACCACTTCTGCCAGTTGCTCTGCGCGCGGATCCTCATAATTGAAAATCTGGATGACGTCGTTGCCATGCAGCAGCGGGTCGGCGGCAGATCTGGGGGCGTCCCACGCATCGACGGGAGAAAACAGAATGACTTCGACCCGTCGGGTGGAAGCGTCGAAACGCTGGATGACGGCTACATCGATATCCGGGTTGGGCAGCAGCTCGAAGGCGGAGGGCAGGACATCGCTGAAGCGCAAACCGGGCTTCCAGGAGCGTTCGCCCTCACGTTTGATGTGGCCGGACAGCGTGATCTGGTTATTGACGAAATCCAGGGTAGACGCAATGGACAGGGTATCGCCGTCCTTGAGTCGGTAATTCATTCCCGGTGCTTCGGACAAATCGATGTTGATCAGCGTCTTCTCGCCCGCATCATCAAGCCTGATCAAATAGGATACTGGCAGGTGTGCCGTATTTTTAAGCCCGCCGGCCAGGTCGATTAATGTCTGTGCAGTGGCGGTATTCTTGATTTCGTAAGTGGCGGGACGCTTTACTTCTCCGGTAATGCCGACGGTTTTTCCGACGGGGGGCACAAATATGACGTCCCCTGGCAACAGGCGGGCGTCTCCGGAGGTATCCCCGCGCAGCAGCAGGTCATAAATGTCCAGCGTCGTAACCAGTTTGCCGTTGCGTTTCAGCTGCACATTGCGAAGCGAACCGACTTCGGTGACGCCACCACTCTCAAACAGGGCGTTGGTCATGGTGGATAAAGAGCCCACGGTAAAGGAACCGGGACGCTCAACTTCACCCAGAACAAATACCCGGATAGTGCGCAATGCCCCCATGGTTACCGAAGCCCGCACGCCGATCATCTGTTCGTTGACAATATCGGCAATGACTTTCTGAGCCTGACTGAAAGACACGCCGGCAAGATTGACCGGCCCGATCTGGGGAAACTGGATCTGGCCTTCCCGGTTGACCACCAGGGAGTGGCTGGCATTTTCCTTTCCGTACAGCTGGACAACCAGAGTATCGCCGGGGCCAAGGACGTAGTCGGCCGGAATGGGGATATCGATGGCGGGGCGGAACATGCGTCGATTGGGTTTGAAAATATCGCGCCCGAACAACGGCAGGAGCCCATCGTCGGCGGGTACCTCTTCGAGCCAGGACTGCTCGTCTTCAAATTGCTCCAGTGTGCTGGCGTCGAACATGCCGGTTTGCAGGTCCATCGGACCCGGGCCTGCAGAAAGCGGCTCGCTGATCATCGGCTGTCCCGAAGTCTGCCCCATGGCACCGCTCAGATCAACGCTGTCCAGGTTAATGCCGACAGACTCTGCCAGCTGTTTCTGCTGTGCCGGCGGAAGGCTTTTGAACTGCTGGATCTGCGCGGGGGTTGGCATAAAATTCTGGGCGTGTGTCCGCGGGATCGAAACGAGTACAAAGACGGCCAGAGCAAGGTTGGCAAGAGCGATGTTGGCAAGGGTGTTGGTGATGGATTTCATATAACCGCAGCTAGTCATTCGAGTCCTGGAATGGATTACTGGTATCAACACGGCTCTGTCAGAGTGAAAGGCAGTGAGACCGGATTATTTAAGGCTCGCAAGGTGGCGTGCCTGAGCAAATGGGGCATTGTGTACGAAGGGGGTTCACCAGTACAAGAAGGCATCCAGAGAAGCGCTGGATTCGATGATCTGATCGGCAAACTCGACGGGCTCGCTGAAATGATTCAAACCGATCTGGATCGCTGTTTTCTTCGAAACGGGTATCGAAAATTCCACCGATATCCGGTCTGTTTTCACCCGGCCGGGACCAAAAACATTCTGGCCGCTCCCGTCGGTATTGATGTCGAGCCGGCCATAGCTCAGCTCAAGGGAGTTGCCGCTCCGAAAATACAACTGTGCCCGCAAGGTAGTGGCTTCCGAATCATTGTCGGTGAAGGCGGCCAGCGGCCTGCCGCGATACCGGTATCCCGATTGATAAATGGAGTGCTCGTAAGCAACATTGGCCGCTTTCTTCTGTGAGTCATTGAAATTGACGGTCGAATTCTGGCCTTCCAGACTCAGCCGGAGATTGACTTCGCCGAGCATGGTGCTCAGCTCGACACCACCCAGGCCGATATGGCGGGAGGGCGCCATGCCGGCTTCGTCTTCGCCCGTCAGCTGGGCGTAAAATGCCGTTGCTACCGGGCCCGCCAGCCAGCTCCAGCGCAAGTCTACGCCGGCAAGCTGGTTGCCGGGCTCATTAAGACCCAGCGGATCGATGCCCGCGTCACCCCGATTGTCGTTGCCGACCAACAGTTTGCCGAAGGTGTCCAGATCATTGGGCCGGCCTTCACCGCCCCACATGGCTGTGCGAGACAGGCCGATTTCGAGTGAACGCAGAGGTCGCAGGTTCAGTCGCATTCCCCACAGATAGGGACTTTCGACCGCCCGATGCGATTCCAGCTGGCCCATGAAGGTCACCAGCTGCCATGGCCCCAGCCAGCTCAGCAGGGGCGTTTCGAACGGTGCGGCATGATTGCGTTGCAGGAAAACACCTGGAACCGGTCGGGCGGCGTGCGTCAGGATCGTGCTGCTTTCCCAGCCGGGACCCCACCAGCGGTCAATCGCACCGATTCCCAAAGCCCAGTTGCCCAGCAGAATGCTCGCGAAAGAGCCATCCAGATGCAGCTCCCGCCCATCCATCGCATCGGGTGTCACATTCGGATTCAGACGCAGGGCGATGTTCTGCTCCTGATAATTGATGGTCAGGCTCAGCTCCTGCCGGTCCCGCGCATCGGAGCCGAACTGCCCGATAGTCCCGGTCGCATTGCTCATGTGCAGATGCTTCTCGTAAGACGTTTTTTCCATGGCTTTGCGCAGCTCGTGGCGCAAATAGAGGTAGGACCATTGCTGGGACGGATTGAGATAGGCAGGCTTGAGCGGATCGAGCTGACTTTTGACGGCGCTCCACATCAGAGGCCAGGTCGACAACGGCACATTGATGGCACCGCTGTCGACAAGATTCTGCAGATGATGGCGGGTTTGTTCGTCCCCCGCATCGATCCAGGGGCTGGCTGCCAAAGGGGCGGCGGTGGCTATCAGCAATGCGGCGAGCGTGCAGCGCAGCGGCGCAGGCAGGACAGCCACAGGGAAAAGACTGCGAGCGGTGGCTGCGAATGTCAGACGTGGTTTGGTCATAAATTGTTACAGCGAATGGAAGCGGCGTGGAGGCGAACTCCGCATCTTAGGGGTTTTTGGCAGCGAGTCAACGACGGATCGCCCGGCGGCGGCATGCATTCGGGTGCGTCGACGCTATTGTGATTTATCCGACGCATTGCGAGCCGTGGCAGTTAACCCGTTAAGTCAAGTGCGCGGTGCGGGCGTGGATTGGCGCAGTGCGTGACGCGTATTCGAGGAGCTTCCGGTTTGCTTACATAAACTGGTTCACACTCCTGAACAAACATAAGAAAGTTGACGTGAATCCGCTTTCAATATTGAGTTGCAGCCTAGACAGTTTCCTGTGGATGACTTAATGTCTCACGCACCCGGCGTCCATGCTGGGTGTTTTGCCTGTGGATACCGACGATAAAACGAGCATTATCAACTCTTTGCATTAACCATGTTAAGTGAGCTGGCCGGAACCTCGCTTGCTGAGTTGCCACCTTTAAACCGGGTGAAAGTGCCCGGGATGGATACCGATCTGTCTGGTGTTTGCATGTTGAAAATTGAGAGGGTGAACAGGAACTTTTTGAAACCGCTGTACAAGAAAATCCTGGGACCGAGATACTCTAAAAGAAGAAACGAGGTTAATAAAAAATGGCTTCTCGAGAAATTGGCACTGTTAAGTGGTTTAACAATGCGCGTGGTTACGGCTTTATCACCCAGGGCGAAACCAACGAAGATATCTTTGTGCATTACCGGAATATTCGTGGCGACGGTTACCGATCGCTTTGCGAAGGGCAGAAGGTGGAGTTCGAACTGCAGACCACGGATAAAGGTTTGCATGCGGATGACGTAGCCTGCACTGACTGATCTGGTACCCCGCTCCGTCAATCCGGCGTCGCTCCGCCTTGTTCTGGCCGGACAATCCTGGTCTGGTTTTGCAGTCTTGCTCCGGTCAGACAATGCGCGGGCGACGTTGGTTTCCTTTCGAAAGGCAGTTTATGGCTGCGCCTTCACCGGATCTACCCGGATCAGCATGCCCAGGCGCGGATGATCCAGATAGTGGATTTCGGTACTTCGCATGCGCCTGCTTTGGCGAAATGTCACGATATTCTCGATGAAATACGGAGACTTCAGAAACTCCTTCTGGGGATCGTCGTAGAACTCTTCCAGAGGACTGATGGATTCCGCGTCCAGACTGGCGGTACCGGCATAGTTCGCATCGTAACGGTTCGGATCGCTACTGCTCTCACCTGCGTCATCACCGGCAGGCGTTCCCGCCATCATCAGGCCGCCGGTACCGGTATCGTCCGAAGCCGGATCTGCGTCAGGCCACGTTGGCAAAACCAGCCAGTATTCGGGTTGTTGCCCGTGGTTGGGTACGAATTCAGAAAACCACAGATCCGTATCCAGATGCACATAGTGACTGACACTTAACTTGATGCTGCCTTCAAGCTCAAAATGTTCGCCGTAGCCATTGCCCCCTTGCAGTGCGATGGACGGCGCTTTTGCTGCGGACAGCAGGGGTTGCTCCCATGCGCCGTGAAACAGGACGCGCAGACGACTGTCGCGTTCCAGCGCGTTGCGTTGCTTTTTCAGCTTGAACCGGGACTCCGGCAAACGCTGAATATTCGTCGGTGATGCAAGTGTCTGCACCGGGTCGGTGGCGGATTGAACTTCGCTCAGCGCAAGCGTGTCTTTCGGGTAGCTCAAGGAAATATTGCGCGGCCACTTTTCATCCAGGGGGGAGTCGTTGCGGTACTGGCGTTCGAACACCACGACTTCGACCTGGTAGAGCCGGACTTCTTGCGCCATGGCTGCATCCGGTTTCACAAGCAGGGCAGCGAGAAAAAGCAGAGATAGGCAAATTGGTTTCGTCATCATCTTGGTCTTGTATGCGTCCGCGAAGGAATATACCGGTTCGAGTTTCAATTGTGTGTCTTCCGTCGTTTCAATGGATTTTCATTACGGGCGCAGACCCGGACCGGACCGCGCATCCAGCGTGTTGAGTAAACCCAGAACGGCCGCCAGACGTTCGGGCGGGTTCTGCATGGACACGGTATACCGCAGGCGTGTCGCCCCTTCAAGTCTGTATTTTTGTGGCTGCTTCTGCACCATGGTCACAATGGTCAGCGGATCGATTCGCGGTTCGGTACCGAATTCGATTCTCACAAAATCCTGATTCGCTTCGAGCTTGGCAATGCCGAGGGGTTCACAGCGCAGTTTAAGGCGGGTGGTGCTGACAAGGTTTTTCAGTGGCTCAGGCAGCAGGCCGAAGCGATCGATCATTTCCACCTGCAGCTCGTCGAGCGCCGCTTCGGTTTTCAGACTGGCCAGCCGCTTGTAAAGGATGAGCCGGGAGTGCACATCCGGCAAGTAATCCGAGGGAATCAGGGCGGGAATATGCAGATCGATCTCCACGCCGTCGTTAAGTGGCTTGTCCAGATCCAGAACTTCGCCTTTCTTGATGGCTTTGACGGCCCGGTCGAGCATGTCCATATAGAGGGAAAAGCCGATGGCCTGCATCTGACCGCTCTGTTCATCGCCGAGGAGCTCGCCCGCCCCGCGAATCTCCAGGTCGTGGGAAGCCAGCATAAAGCCCGCTCCGAGATCCTGGGCCTCTTCAATGGCCGCCAGTCGCTTCTGCGCATCGTCGGTCATGGCCTTGACGTTGGGTGTCAGCAGATAGGCATAGGCCTGATGATGAGAGCGCCCGACCCGGCCGCGTAGCTGGTGCAGCTGCGCCAGCCCTAACTTGTCGGCCCGATCGATGATGATGGTATTGGCAGAAGGCACATCGATGCCGGTTTCAATAATCGTCGTACACACCAGCAGATTGAAGCGCTTGTGATAAAAATCGCTCATGACGGCTTCGAGTTCCCGCTCGCGCATCTGCCCATGGGCAATCTGTATCCGGGCTTCGGGCACCAGCTGGCCAATTTCTGCGGCACGTTTCTGGATATCCTTGACTTCGTTGTGCAGGAAGTAAACCTGACCGCCGCGCATGATTTCGCGCAGTATTGCTTCCTTTATAAGGGGCGTGTCCGCTTCGCGCACGAATGTCTTGACGGACAGGCGGCGTGCCGGGGGCGTGGCAATGATCGACAGATCGCGAATGCCGTTCATCGCCATGTTGAGGGTGCGCGGAATGGGGGTCGCCGTCAGCGTGAGGATATCGACCTCCGCCCGTAGAGCTTTGAGCGCTTCTTTCTGGCGCACGCCGAAGCGGTGTTCTTCGTCGATGATCAGCAGGCCGAGATTCGGATATTTGAACTCCCCCTGCAAAAGCTTGTGAGTGCCGATAAGGATGTCCACCGCGCCCTTTTCAACTTTCTGTCGCACACTGGCGGTTTCCTTGATGCTGCGAAACCGGGAAATCACCTCGACGTTGACCGGAAAGTCGGCAAAGCGGTCCTTGAAGTTTTCGAAATGCTGCTGCGCCAGCAAGGTGGTGGGCACCAGCACGACCACCTGGCGGCTGTTCTGGACGGCGATAAACGCCGCCCGCATGGCGACTTCGGTTTTGCCGAAACCCACATCGCCACACACCAGTCGGTCCATGGGACGGGGGCTCAGCAAGTCATCCCGGACCGCTTCAATGGCGAGTCGCTGATCGGGGGTTTCCTCAAACGGGAAGGCGGCGGAAAACTGCTCGTAGGCTTCTCTGGGATCATCGAAAGCCGTGCCGAGGCGGGCTGCCCGACGGGCATAGATATCCAGCAGTTCCGCAGCGACATCGCGGATCTCTTCTGCTGCCTTGCGTTTGGCCCGTTGCCATTGTTCGCTGCCAAGTCGATGCAGGGGTGCCAGATCCGGATCGGTGCCGGAGTAGCGGCTTATAAAATGCAGGTTCGTGACCGGCACATAGAGTTTTGCATCACCGGCATATTGCAGAACCAGAAACTCGTGATCCGCCTTATCCACCTGCAGAGTCTGCAGGCCCAGGTAGCGCCCGACTCCGTTTTCAATATGGACCACCGGTGCGCCCACTTTGAGTTCGGTCAGGTTTTTAACCAGATTGTCCTGATCTTCATGGGTCGTGCGCTGGCGACGACGGGCCTGGATGCGCAAGCCGAACAGTTGTGGCTCGGCCACCACGGACAAGCGCGCATCATCGAGTACCGCACCCTTTTCAAACGCGGCGATGGCAATTCCGTAGCGGTCGTCGCTGTTGCGGAACTGCTGGAAGCCGCTCACCGCTACTGGCTTGATGGCGATGCTGGCCAGCTGCTCGAGCAGCGCTTCCCGGCGGCCCATGGATTCCGCGCAAAACAGCACCCGGTAACCGGTGCGCTTGAGGTAATCCTGCAACGTCACCAGCGGTGTCTGCAGTTTCGCGTTGATGAACAGCTCGGGGGGCACTGAGCACTGGAAATTGAAGCGTCCCGCGCCGGTGCCGGCGCTGTCGGGAGACAGGGTTACCCGCTCCAGGGGTTTGAGGGCGGCGAACACTTCATTGACCGGCAGAAAGAGGACTTCCGGTTTCAAAATCGGGCGCCGGATATCGCCTTTGCGGCTGTCGTAGCGGTTGCAGGCCTCGCGCCAGAATTTTTCCAGCGCGGCTTCGAGCTGAGCGGTGACAAAAGTGACGGTGTTTGCCGGCAGATAGTCGAAAAAGGACGCGCTCTGTTCAAAAAACAGGGGCAGAAAATACTCGACTCCCGCCGGCGAGAGGCCGGATACCACGTCTTGATAGACCGGGCACTGGCGGGCGTCGACTTCAAAGAATTCATGCCAGCGATTCTTGAACACCGAGATGGCGGCTCGATCCAGCGGGCACTCCCGCGCCGGCAGCAGTTCGATAGCCTGCACCTGCTCCACCGACCGCTGGGTTTCCGGATCAAAGGTGCGGACGGATTCGACTTCGTTGTCGAACAGTTCTATTCGGTAGGCGGCGGAACTGCCCATTGGATAAATGTCGAGAAGGGATCCCCGCACGGCGAATTCACCGTGCTGGAATACGGTGTCGACACTTTGATAGCCCGCCGCCGTGAGTCGGGTGCGGAAGCTTTCAATCTCCACCAGGTCACCGCGACTGACGACGAAGCTGCGGGACTCGATATAGGCTCGCGGGGCAATGCGCTGAACCAGGGTGGCGGCGGATACCACGATAATGGCGCGCCCGGGCCGGCCCAGCTGGTACAGGGTCCGCATGCGCTCGGACACGATGTCCTGGTGGGGCGAAAACGTATCGTAGGGGAGTGTCTCCCAGTCGGGAAAATGCAGCACTTCCGGCGGGGAAGGGTGGTCCAGCAGGTACAGCCGGATATCCTGTTCCAGACGGGCGGCCTCGGCGGAGTCGGTTGCTATGACCAGGCCGACCGACTGCAGCCGGTCCACGCTGCTGGCAATGGCGAGCGCCATGGCACTGCCGGCCAGCTGACCCCAGTGAATGTGATCACCAGGTCGGCGGGGCAGTGGTGGGGAAAGGGCGGAACTTGTCTGGAGCTGGCCCAGGTCCAGGTCTTTCATTATCGGAGAGAAATTCGCGTGTAGTTTGGGGGTGCCATTCTAACGGCAGGATAGCGATATGGCGAATTTATCCGCAAGTCCGGTGACGCGGTGCGTGGACGGTGCCGCCGCTGTTTTGGAAGTCGCCAGGTCTCGGTAACCCGACGCGGTCCGCCCAGATCCGATCAAAAAAGCGGCAGGGGTGGTTTTGAATCAATTTCCAGATGCCTATGGAACTTCTTGGTGTCGGTCTCTATAATTAGCGCGATTTTTTGGTCCGCTAACAGGACGCCACGGAAGTGGACAATTCCGATGTGATTATCCGTCGCCATATTCCTCGAGCGCGTCCCGTACACAACGGTCGCGATGCCTGGCGCAGAGCTCTCCACAGTCTCTCGATTCTGATCATGGACCCGGCGGACCGGCAATGTTCGGGCCAGGGTTCCTAAAGCCTGCAAATACAGCTTTTAAGGAAAGCAATTCCGAAAATGACCTGTGCCTGGTGGCGCAGTGGGCCGATTTTCGGCCGGTGGGCGAGAGGCGGGAGCCATTGCGGGCACGACAGACAAGCGGCCTGGTGACCGGGCGTCGATGCGCCGTTTGGACCCTGAACAGTTAGTAGTTTGTTTGGCGAAAGGTTTTACGTGCAGCCGCTCTGACGTGCAGCGACAGCACTTCTCTATCTCAACCATACTGGGCAACGTTATTATGATAAAAATCCGCAAAGGGTTGGATCTGCCGATTACCGGCCAGCCGCGGCAGGTCATAGAGGATGGACCGACCGTCCGCTCCGTGGCACTCGTCGGGTTCGATTATCACGGCATGAAGCCAACCATGGCTGTCAAAGAGGGGGACCGGGTCAAGCTGGGTCAGGCACTTTTCTCCGACAAAAAAAATCACGGCGTTATCTACACCTCTCCCGCAACAGGGACCGTCGCGGCCATCAACCGCGGCGCACAACGGGTCTTCCAGTCCATTGTCATTGACGTTGATGCCGGCAGTAACGAGGCGGAAGAGTTTGAACGGTTTGACGCGACCGCACTGGCCGGGTTGTCCGCGGAGAAAGTTCGCGACATTCTGATCCGGTCGGGCATGTGGACCGCGTTCAGAACCCGTCCCTATAGCAAGGTTCCTGCTGTCGAGGCAGCGCCAAGTGCAATTTTTGTTTCAGCAATGGACACCAATCCGCTGGCGGCGGACCCGGCCCTGGTCATTGCCGAGCAGGCGGAAGCCTTCGCCCAGGGTCTGAACCTGATCGCCAGGCTTACGGAAGGCAAAGTCCATGTAGGCCACGCACCGGGCGTCAAACTTGACGTTCAGCCCACCGAGAAGATCTCCCTGCATGCCTTCGCCGGCGTGCATCCGGCCGGTAATGTCGGCACGCACATCCACTTTGTCCATCCGGTCAGCGCCACCCGGGTTGTCTGGACCATGGGTTATCAGGATGTCATCGCGGTTGCGCGTCTTTTTACCGAGGGTCGGCTGTCCACTTCCCGCGTCATTTCCCTGGCCGGACCCCAGGTGCAGAACCCCCGTCTGGTGCGTACCCGCCTGGGTGCGAGTCTTGACGAACTGACGGCGGGTCAGATGAAAACCGGCGAAAACCGGTTGATTTCAGGGTCGGTCTTCGGCGGCCGCAGCGGCGGTTCCGCCGTCCGCTTCCTCGGGCGCTATCACACCCAGGTGACCGTGCTGGCCGAAGGTCGCGAGCGCCAGCTGCTGCATTTCGTGCGGCCGGGATTCAACAATTTTTCCGTGCTGCCGATTTTCATAACCAGCCTGATGCGCAAGCGTTTCGATTTCAATACGTCGACCAACGGCAGTGAGCGGGCCATGGTGCCTGTCGGTACTTATGAAAGGATCATGCCGCTGGATATCCTTCCCACGCAATTGCTGCGTTCTTTGATTGTGGGGGATACCGAGACTGCCCAGAAGCTTGGTTGTCTGGAGCTGGATGAGGAAGACCTGGCGTTGTGCAGCTTTGTCTGCCCCGGAAAGTACGAGTACGGGCCGATTTTGCGAGACAACCTGACACGCATCGAGATTGAGGGGTAAACCATGGGATTGCGAAGATTTTTTGACAACCTTGAACCCCATTTCCATAAAGGTGGGCGTTTTGAGAAGTGGTATGCCCTGTACGAGGCCGCCGACACGATTTTTTACAAACCGGCTGATGTCACCAAGACGACCGCTCATGTTCGTGACGGGATTGACCTGAAGCGGATCATGATCACGGTCTGGTTATGTACCTTTCCGGCGATGTTTTACGGAATGTATAACGTCGGTTATCAGGCCAACCTGATTATGGCCGATATGGGCCTGACCGCCGTTGAAGGCTGGAGGGGCGCGATTATCGCAGCGCTTGCGGGGCATGATGCCAGTAGCATCTGGGACAACATCATATACGGGGCCGCTTATTTTGTTCCGATCTATGCGGTTGTTTTCGTCGTGGGGGGCTTCTGGGAAGTCCTGTTCGCGATAAAGCGTGGCCATGAAGTCAATGAAGGTTTTTTCGTCACCTCCATCCTGTTCGCCCTAATCTGTCCGCCGGATCTACCCCTTTGGCAAGCGGCGCTGGGCATCAGTTTTGGTGTCGTGCTCGGCAAAGAAGTGTTCGGCGGAACCGGCAAGAACTTCCTCAACCCGGCGCTGACCGGCCGGGCGTTCCTGTACTTCGCCTATCCGGCAGACATGTCCGGGGACGCGGTCTGGACGGCGGTGGATGGGTTCTCGGGCCCGACCGCTTTGTCCGTTGCCTACAATGACGGAATGGAGGCGCTTACGGGGCAATTGACCTGGATGGACGCCTTTCTCGGCAATATGCAGGGCTCCATCGGCGAGACATCCACTCTGGCAATCCTGCTGGGCGGCGCAGTAATGATTGTCATGGGAATCGCGTCGTTTCGCATCGTACTGGGAACCTTTCTGGGGATGGCGGCGACCGCTCTACTGTTTAACATGCTCGCCGATGGCAGTGACAACCCGATGTACGCCATGCCGTTTTACTGGCATCTGGTGGTCGGAGGCTTTGCATTCGGAATGATATTCATGGTTACGGATCCGGTATCTGCCGCCATGACCAATGCGGGTAAATGGTGGTTTGGAATCCTTGTGGGCGCAATGACAATAATGATACGGGTAGTCAACCCGGCGTTTCCGGAAGGGATCATGCTGGCTATTCTGTTCGGCAACCTGTTCGCGCCATTGATTGATCATTTTGTAGTGCAATCCAACATCAAGCGGAGGTTGGCGCGTGTCTAATAACAAAGAATCCATCGGTTATGTCGCCAAGGTGGCGTTCATTTTGTGTGTGGTCTGCTCCATCATTATTTCCACAGCGGCGGTGATGCTCAAACCCGCCCAGCAGGAAAACAAGGCACGCGATTTCAAGCGCAACATTCTGTTGGCGGCGGGAATGCTGGAAGAAGGTGTGTCGATTGAAGAGGCGTTCAAGAGCGTTGAAACCCGCATCGTTGATTTGACTACGGGTGAAATTACCGACGAAGTCAATCCGGATGAGTACGATCAGCGGCGCGCGGCGAGCGATACCGCCCTTTCAGTACAGCTGGAGCCGGATCAGGATCTCGCCAAGATCGGCCGCCAGGAGAAATATGCCGAGGTCTATTTTGCGACGGATGCTGAGGGTCAGGACGTGCTGATTCTGCCTGTACGCGGTTACGGCCTCTGGGGCACGTTGTACGGGTTCGTTGCGGTAGGTCCGGATTTCAATACCGTAGTCGGCATGGGATTTTACGAACACAAGGAAACCCCCGGTCTCGGGGGCGAAGTGGATAACCCGAACTGGAAGGGACTCTGGAAGGGGAAAAAACTGTACGACGACGAAGGTAATGTCGCGCTTGAGGTCATCAAGGGAAGCGCCGACCGCAACGATCGCAATTACCAGTACAAAATCGATGGTCTGTCGGGGGCGACGTTGACCAGTCGCGGAGTCCATAATCTTGTGCAATTCTGGTTTGGCGAAAACGGCTACAAGTCTTTTCTCGCCAATCTCAAACGGGGAGACGCGTAGCCATGAAAGCGAAAGACCTGCTATTCAAGCCAATTCTTGATAACAACCCCATTGCCTTGCAAATTCTCGGAATCTGTTCGGCCCTGGCGGTAACCAGCAGCCTTAAAGTCACTCTGGTCATGTGTCTTGCACTGACTCTGGTGACGGGCTTTTCGAACTTTTTCGTATCGTTGGTGCGTAATTATGTGCCGAGTAACATCCGCATCATCGTACAGATGACGATTATCGCGTCGCTGGTGATTCTGGTTGACGAGATCCTGAAGGCGGTCGCGTATGACATCAGCAAGCAGTTATCGGTGTTCGTGGGATTGATTATCACCAACTGTATTGTGATGGGGCGCGCCGAGGCATTCGCGATGAAAAACCCGCCGGTATCCAGCTTTCTCGATGGCGTTGGTAACGGCCTGGGTTATAGCGCTTTGCTGATCGTACTGGGCATCATCCGGGAACTGTTCGGTACCGGAAATCTGCTGGGTATTGAAATCATACCGACCATCAGTAACGGCGGTTGGTATATTCCCAACGGATTGTTGCTTCTACCACCCAGCGCGTTTTTTCTGATCGGGCTGATTATATGGGTGCTTCGCTCGGTCAAGTCAGATCAGGTTGAGCTGCCGGATTACAAGATATCCCCCAACACCAGGATCACCAAGGAGATCGCGTGATGGAAGCCATGATTAGCTTGTTCATTCGTTCGGTTTTTATCGAGAACATGGCGCTGGCATTCTTTTTGGGAATGTGTACGTTCCTCGCCATATCCAAAAAAGTAGACGCTGCAATCGGGTTGGGGGTGGCCGTAACGGTGGTATTGGCCATCACCGTGCCCATCAATAACCTGTTGTATAGCTATTTGCTGAAAGACGGCGCCATGGCCTGGGCGGGTTTTGAAGAGGTGGATCTGAGCTTTCTGGGCTTGATAACTTATATTGGCGTTATTGCCGCCATTGTTCAGATTCTCGAGATGATTCTGGATCGGTTTTTTCCCGCACTTTACAACGCTCTCGGCGTCTTCTTGCCATTAATTGCGGTCAATTGCGCGATAATGGGCGCATCCTTGTTCATGGTGGAGCGCGATTACAACTTCTCAGAAAGCCTGGTATTCGGCACTGGAGCGGGAGTTGGCTGGGCGCTGGCGATCATCGCACTGGCGGGGATTCGTGAAAAACTTAAATACAGTGACGTTCCGGAGGGTCTTCGCGGGCTGGGCATCACCTTTATTACTGTCGGTTTGATGGCTTTAGGGTTCATGTCGTTCAGCGGCGTCGACATCTAGGCACGGGGAATTAACCAATCATGAATATAGAGATAGTTTTAGGTGTAGTAATGTTCACCGTCATCGTGTTCGCATTGGTGGCGGTGATCTTGAGTGCGCGGGCCAAGCTGGTCTCCAGTGGCGATGTAAAAATTGTCGTAAATGGCGAGAAGGAAATCATTACCCCCGCTGGTGACAAGTTGCTGCAAACACTCTCGAACAATGGCCTCTTTCTGGCGTCGGCATGCGGGGGCGGTGGTAGCTGCGCACAGTGCAAATGTATCGTGGAGTCCGGTGGCGGTTCGATGTTGGCCACCGAGAAGGCGCACTTTACCAACCGCGAGGAAAAAGAAGGCTGGCGATTGAGTTGCCAGGTGCCCGTCAAACAGGATATGCACATTGAGGTTCCGGAAGAAGTCTTCGGGGTCAAACAATGGGTCTGTGAGGTGATTTCCAATCCCAACGTGGCGACCTTCATCAAGGAGCTGACGTTGAAGCTGCCGGAAGGCGAAAACGTGAATTTCCGGGCGGGGGGCTACGTGCAGCTGGAAGCCCCACCGCATCACGTAAAATTTTCCTCTTTTGATATCGAAGAGGAATATCGTAGTGATTGGGAACGCTTCAAGTTTTTCGAAATGGAATCGAAAATTACTGAACCCGTTATCCGCGCCTATTCCATGGCCAACTATCCCGAAGAGCGCGGCATCGTCAAATTCAATATCCGGATTGCAACGCCGCCGCCGCGAACCCAGGGTTTGCCTCCCGGACAAATGTCGTCCTGGGTGTTCTCGTTGAAGGCCGGTGACAAAGTTACGGTGTACGGACCATTTGGTGAATTTTTTGCCAAACAAACCGATGCGGAAATGGTGTTCATTGGGGGCGGTGCCGGTATGGCGCCCATGCGTTCGCACATTTTTGATCAGCTCCGGCGGATACGGACTCCGAGGAAAATCTCTTTCTGGTACGGTGCGCGGTCACTGCGCGAACTGTTTTATCAGGATGAGTACGACAAGCTTGCCAGCGAAAATGAAAATTTCACCTGGAATATCGCCTTGTCCGAACCTCAGCCGGAAGACAACTGGAACGGATTGACCGGGTTTATCCACAACGTACTTTATGACCAGTACCTGAAGGACCACCCGGCTCCGGAGGACTGTGAATACTACATGTGCGGGCCGCCGATGATGAACGCCGCCGTGATCAAGATGCTGAAGGATCTGGGTGTGGAAGATGACAACATCATGCTTGACGATTTCGGTGGTTAAGATCCGGCTGGTGAGGCAGAGTCTTGAGTTATAAGAAGCAGTTAATTGTGGTGTGGGCGAGAGCGGCGGGGCTGCTCTCGCTTTTTTTATGCGTTGTGCTGGTGGCCTCGGGCTGTATGCGCAATCAGATGGAAGTGGTGAGCGCCCGGGGAGAAACCATGGGCACCTACTACAATGTCAAGGTCGTTGCCATAAAACGGGAGCTGCCGACCGAGGCGCAGCTGGAACAGTGGGCCAACGACGTGTTTGCCCGTATCAACAACTCCATGTCCACTTACCTGGACTCGTCGGAGTTGACCCGGCTCAACAAGTCAGAACTGCCGGACTGGCAAAAGGTTTCTCCGGAACTGTTCACGATTCTTGATTTGAGTCGGCAAATCAGTGAGTTGTCTACGGGGTCGTTCGATGTCACTGTCGGCCCTCTGGTGGATTTATGGGGATTCGGACCAACCAGGCGCCCCGATGAAATTCCCGACGCAGAGAAGCTGCGGCAGACCCTGGAGCGCATCGGCTACCACAAGCTGGAACTCGATCCGGTCACATCCAGCGTTCGCAAGCCTGGCGATCTGCGGGTAGATCTGTCTGCCATTGCCAAGGGCTACGCCGCTGACGAACTTGCGAACACGCTGGTGTCCAAGGGGTATCCGAATGTGCTGGTTGAGATCGGCGGTGAGCTGAGCCTGCGGGGAATCAGCCAGCGTGGTACGCCCTGGCGCATCGGGATTGAGGCGCCCAGTTTCGACCTGCTGAGCGACGACAGCCATGCGGCACGGACCGTGGTGTTGTCTGACAAGGGCATGGCGACTTCCGGAGATTATCGTAACTATTATGAAGTGAATGGTCAGCGCTTTTCCCATACGATAGATCCCCGGACCGGTCGGCCCATTATTCACAACCTGGCTTCAGTAACCGTGCTTGCTGAAACCTGTGCCGAGGCAGACGCTCTGGCCACCGCATTGAATGTACTCGGTGCGGAGGCCGGTCTGGCGTTGGCAAACCGCGCAAACATTGCGGCTTATTTTATCGTGCGCGAAGGCGATGGCTTTGTAACGAAGCAGTCCGACCAGTTTGCACAGTACACCGCTCCCTGAGCCCATGGGTCGGGCAGAGCGGTTAACCGGTAACTGAGACAGGTGAAGTTATGTTAACGATGGTTCTTGCATTCTGTTTGTTGTTCCTGGTCATGACCGGGATGGCAATTGGTGTCCTGGTCAAGGGCAAGCCTTTGAAGGGCTCATGTGGTGGAATCGGCGCGCTGGGCATGGGAAGGGCCTGCGATATCTGCGGTGGTAATCCGCAAAAGTGCGATAAAGAAGCTGATGAGGATGACGACGCAGCAAAAAGCGACGGTTATTACGAACTGAAAGGCTGAGGGATTTTTCGGCGCATCAACTTTCGCAGGCTCGAGGAAACGAGGTTCGTCCGGCGCGGCGGCGTGCTGGCGCCGCAATCTGGCAGAACCGGCAGCGACCGGGCTGACTTTCAAAACGGGAACAAGGCAACGATCAAAACGGGAACAAGGCAACGAAATGGCAGATCACACCTACCAATTACTGGTCATTGGCTCCGGCCCCGCCGGCGAAGCAGCCGCGATGGCGGCCTCCAAATACGGAATGAATGTCGGCGTTGTCGATGCCATGGCCACGCTCGGCGGCAATTCGACGCATAAAGGCACGATTCCGTCCAAATCCATTCGGCATGCGGTCAAGCAGGTCATTGCGTACCGCCAGCAGCCGGAAATGCTGCAAATGACCTCCATGCCACCTATTTCCTATCCGCGGATCCTCGAAGCCGCAAAAAAAGTCATTCCCAAAAAAGTCGCCAAACATAAATCGTATTTCATGCGAAACCGCATCCATCTGCACGCGGGCGAAGCGCGATTTGCCGGCAGGCACGATGTAGAAGTGCTGACCCATGAAGGGGTTATCGACAAGATTTCTGCCGACAATATTCTGATCGCCACCGGTTCACGCCCCTATCATCCACCGGGCGTGAATTTTGCCCACCCCCGGGTGTATGACAGCGACAGCGTCCTGGAAATGACGCACACTCCCCGTACGCTGATTATTTACGGAGCGGGCGTCATCGGCTGTGAATACGCGTCGATATTCAGCGGCCTGGGTGTGAAGGTGGATCTGATCAATTCCCGCGATCACCTGTTAAGTTTTCTTGACGGTGAAATATCCGACGCGCTGAGTTACCACTTGCGGGACCGTGGGGTTCTGGTTCGTCACGGGGAAGAGTTTGAAGCGTTGGAAGCGGATGATCATCAGGTGGTCTTGAAACTGGCATCCGGCAAGCGCATCAAGGCGGACGCGTTGCTCTGGTGCAACGGCCGCTCGGGCAATACGGAGCGACTCAATCTCGAGGCAGCAGGGTTACAGGCGGATCATCGGGGTCAGATCGAAGTCGACGATCATTACCGCACGGCGCAACCGCATATTTACGCGGCGGGGGATGTCATTGGCTGGCCCAGCCTGGCCAGTGCGTCATACGACCAGGGGCGCGCAGTCGTCGCGGCGATTGCGGGAGAGCCCGTGCGCCGGATTATCGATGCTCCCACGGGGATTTATACAATTCCCGAGATCAGCTCCATCGGCAAGACCGAAACGGAGCTTACGTCAGCAAAAATCCCTTATGAAGTGGGCCGGGCATTTTTCAAGGATCTGGCCCGTGCGCAGATCAGCGGTGACGAAGTGGGCATGATGAAAATCCTGTTCCATCTTGATACCCATCAAATTCTGGGAATCCATTGCTTCGGCGCTGAAGCTTCGGAAATTGTTCATATCGGTCAGGCGATCATGAACCAGAAGGACGACGCCAACAGCATTTTTTATTTCACCAACACGACGTTCAATTACCCCACAATGGCCGAGGCATATCGGGTGGCGGCGCTCAACGGCATCAACCGGCTGCGACGGCAGTAACAGCCCGGCCGGCCCGCTGCCGCTTTATCATTCGCCAGGGCCCGTCCGAAAAGTCGTCGAGCGAAGGTCAGGCAAGGCAAAAACAGGCGAAGAACCGGAGTTTACATGCTGTAAATGAGCAGTCTGGGTCTGCTTTTTAACGCAGCATCACCGAGTGCAGGCACTTTTCCTACAGAGCCTGGAAGAAATCTGGCCACCACTGGTCCGGCAGAGAATCCTGCTGGGTCAGTGAGGCGATATCCATACTGGTCGCAACGCCGGCATGCACGAGAAATCCGCCCCAGATGGAACGTGACCGGAACGCCAAGATTCCCAGAAACAGGCCGAAAAATATCGCGCCGGTCGATTCTAGCCACGGCTTGGACAGATGGATCATCATGTAGGGGACCACCATGATCCAGATGGCGGCCGAGCCGAAATAGGGGCGCAATACGTTGATCATGAAACCGCGAAAGAAGAATTCCACACACACAAACTGCAGCAGGTAAAGCACCTCCCAGGCGATCAGATCAAAGTAACTGCGGCCGGCGCCGCGGTAGAAGGGATAGTAGTCGACAAAATCCTTGCGAAAACTGACCAGCACAACGCAGACGAGAATCGGCAGCAGCAGATAAAGATATCCGAACCAGTGTTTGTGGGTTTCCCCCCAACCCCAGCCGAGATCCCGCATCCGCACCTTGAGAAATACCCGTACGGTAAACCAGGGTATCAGGATAAAAGTGACCACGTGCATCCAGCTCCACCAGGCCAGCCGCGCAAGGTCATACCACTGGGCATCGTGCAAGCTCTGCAACCAGTAATTCTGCGGATAGCCTTGAAATCGCGCCGCAAACTCCAGCAGGGCTACAAACGCGACCTCGGTTTTCAGATAGTTGAGCAGGTGCAGCGACACGCACACGCTGAACAGAACGACCAGTGTCACCCGTGACCCGGTGAGTCGGTCGCCCTTGAAGGACGGCGGCTCTTTATCGATCGCATCCAGTGATTTGAAGACAGACATGGGATTCAGCAGGGCGGGCAACATGGGAGATCCTGAAGGGAGGTCGGTGGGTGGCCCTGATTTTTATAAGGGGCGTTTTGCAGGCATTCTTTCAAAGGCAGAGCAGGATAGCTCGCCTGCAGCGCTTTGATGAATTTCAGTGTATTGAAGGCGTCGAACCATTGCCGAAACGCCTGACGGTATTGCGCATCGGTGCGCACCTGTTTGCGTAAGTGCTGGACAAATTTCGCCAGCCCGAGCCGGGTGAGAGCAACCGCAATTTCCGGTGGCAGATCCGGCCAGGGCGTGACGCTCGCTGCCGAGTCGGTCCAGGTGTTTGCGGCGATTTCCAGAAACCGCTTGAGCGCCTGAAAGGCGGCCGGGTGGTAATAACGGAAGTCTCGCTCCGGATCGGCCATTTCCATAATCCGGCTCACCGCCGGCCCGGTACCAAACGGAACCCGGGAAGACAGACGGGCCGTGAGTCGAATGATGATGGTCGGATCCGAATTGACCGGGGCAATCTTGGCAATCTTGTTGAGCAGATAAAAATCCTCGCCACCACTGCGTCGTGGAAATCCCCGGACCTGGCAATAGGTTTGCGCGTGCACCGCCAGGGCACTGCCGAGACTGGTAAACGCAAACGCTGAGCCGGCCCATTGCAGGCATCTCTGGTAGTAAAGAATAGCCGCTTCGTAGATTTGCGTGGCTTTCAGGATTTCTGGATCAACAGAT
This sequence comes from uncultured Cellvibrionaceae bacterium, assembly GCA_964546435.1. GTDB lineage: Bacteria > Pseudomonadota > Gammaproteobacteria > Pseudomonadales > Cellvibrionaceae > CAYNST01. The sequence goes on along the minus strand of CAZJKJ010000004.1, from coordinate 21,990 downwards.
TCTTCCGGATCAGACCCGGTTACGTCGTGTGCAAAATCAAAAACGATCGCGCCGGTTTCTTCTTGCCTGCTGGCGAGATAATTGTCCGGCAACTGTGCATCGGCATCGCAACTGTAAATCCACGGTGTGTCCAGGTGACCGTCGGCGTAGAGTTGCACCGCGATGTCAAATCCGGTTTTTCTGGCGAGACCGACGCCTTCGCTGGCAGGGATTTGTCTCCCCGGTTCGAAGCGATTGACAATCAGGAAGCGGGATTGTTCGTGCTGATACAGATTCAGGCGGTCGCCGCAAAAGAGCTGATCGAACTGCCGGAAATACTCAAACAGTTTTTCGTTGCGTGCGCAAACGGCGGTATTTTCAGGTTGATTGATGACCACCACCACAAGCAGATCCTGGCTCCAGAGCGACTGCCTGATCAGTCTTTCGAAAAATACCGTGCCTTCATCGAAGCAGGGAACGACCAGACAGTAGCGGGCGCGGCAACTGCCGAGGTCGGCAACGTCTCGCACTTCGGGTTCCGCCCAGGTTGCCAGATACTTCGTAAGTACGGGTTTGCGAAAGGACGACCTGGATTGGCGGCGCGCCGGAACGGTAGCCATCAGTGCAAAGCGGAGCGGATGGGCAGGCTGAGCATGATGTCGGCTTCGGCAACCAGCACCTCCTCCAGACGGGCAGCGACCAGTGATTCCGGGAAGTATTGATGAGCCAGCTCAATGAAAAGATCTTTGTGACGGGCTTCGGAGCGGGCGATATCCGAGTAGAACTGTTGTAAATCGCCTGGCGGCAGGGCCTCAGCCAGCAGGCCGAAGCGCTCATGCCCTCGCGCTTCGATGATACCGGCTACCAGAAGGCGGTCCATCAAATATTCGTCACTGCCTTTGCGATGCAGGGCGCGCATCTGATTGACATAGGGATCGCGGTCATCAGCGCCGGGCTGCAAACCCCGCACATACAGCAGTTTGACCACCTCCCGGAAGTGCATCAGCTCTTCAATGGCCAGATCGGTCATGGCAGTGACCAGCACCGGCCGGTCGGGATAGTGGGACAGCATCGAAATCGCCATTCCGGACGCCTTTTTTTCCGCCGCGGCGTGGTCCACAAGAAACCGGTCGAGGTTGGCCAAAACGGCGGCAAGCCAGGCAGCAGGGCTGGTTGCTCTGAGCGAGAACATTCGGTTAAGGTGCCTTCACAGAAAATGACGGGCGGCATTATAACGTCCGGCGTCATGGCGATACATCGTCAGCCGCACAGCTTGCCGTTATAATCGCCCGACCTCAAGCAGAAGGCTTATAAACCCATGATTATCGAACCCAAAATCCGTGGCTTCATCTGTACCAACGCCCATCCCGCCGGTTGCGCCGCCAATGTGCGCGAGCAGATCGAATACATTAAAAATCAGGGCCCGATTGCAAACGGCCCGCGCAATGTCCTGGTGATTGGTGCTTCCACAGGTTATGGCCTGGCGTCCCGGATTACTGCCGCCTTCGGCTGTGGTGCCCGAACCTTGGGTGTGTTTTTCGAAAAGCCACCGACCGATCGCAAAACCGCCTCCGCCGGCTTTTACAATGCTGTCGCCTTTGAAGGGGAAGCGGAGCGCATCGGCCTGTACGCCAAGAGCATCAACGGTGATGCATTTTCCAATGAGATAAAGCAACAGGTGGTGGACCTGATCAAACAGGATCTCGGCAAGATCGATCTGGTGGTGTACAGCCTCGCCTCGCCGCGCCGGACCGATCCGGTATCCGGCGTCACCTGGTCATCTGTACTCAAGCCGATCGACCGGAGCTACACGGCGAAAAACCTCAATACCGACTCCCTCAAGATCAATGAAATTACCCTGGAACCGGCCAGCAGCGAGGAAATCGCCGCGACGGTGAAGGTGATGGGCGGAGAGGATTGGGAACTGTGGCTGGGCGCGTTGCGACAGGCTGATCTGCTGGCCGACGATTGCCAGACCGTGGCCTACACCTATCTCGGCGAGAAAATAACCTGGCCAATCTATGGCCGGGCCACCATCGGCAAAGCCAAGGAAGACCTCGACCGGGCGGCGGCAGCCATTACAAATTCATTGACGGCGGTGGGTGGCAAAGCCCACGTTGCCGTACTCAAGGCGCTGGTAACCCAGGCAAGTTCCGCCATTCCCATCATGCCTCTGTATATTTCCCTTCTTTATAAAGTGATGAAAGAGCAGGGGACGCACGAAGGCTGCATCGAGCAGATATTCCGGCTTTTCACCGAAGGTCTGTACAGCCCGACCCCCCGGCTGGATGAACACCAGCGCCTGCGGATGGATGAGCGCGAACTCGATCCGGTCATACAACAGAAAGTGGAAGTCTTGTGGCCACAGGTCACTGAAGAAAACCTTTTTGAGCTGACGGATTACCGGGGCTACCATCAGGAATTTCTCCGCTTGTTTGGTTTCGGTCTGAAGGGGGTCGACTATGCGGCGGATACCAATCCCCTGACGCCTGCCAGCTTTGATTAAGCTCAGCGCTTCAGCAAGATCCTCTACCGGACGGAGACGGACATGAGCCGACCCGCATTCGGCAAACATCTGCTGCACCCGAAGTACTGGCCAACCTGGTTGGGGATCGGCATCTGGTATTGCAGCGTCCAGCTGCCTTACCGGTGGCAGCTGGCACTGGGTCGTCTGCTGGGGCGCGTCATGATGAGGCTGGCCAGGAGTCGACGCCAGATCGCGCAGCGCAACCTGGAGCTCTGTTTTCCAGACAAATCCGTGGCGGAGCGCCAGGCGCTTCTGGGCGGGCTTGCCGAGGCGCTGGGTATCGCCGTCTTTGAAACTGGCATGGCCTGGTTCTGGTCCACCCGACGTCTGGATGGAAGCTGCGAGATTCACGGGCTGGAATATCTGCAACAGGCCCAGGTCGCCGGCCAGGGCGTGATCCTCATGGCGTTTCATTTTACGCACATTGATATCGGCGCCAAGCTGCTGGGGCGCAGTCTCACCATCGATGGCACCTACCGGCCCCACAAAAACGCCGCGTTCGATTTTGTGCAGCACTGGGGGAGACAACGGCACACGTCCCACGGCGAAGCTATCCCCCGTAGCGACGTGCGGGCGATGATCAAGGCGCTGCGGGCCGGTCATGCAATCTGGTACGCGCCGGATCAGGATTACGGCCCGAAGCACAGCGTTTTTGTGCCGTTTTTCGGGGTACCCGCCGCAACAATCACTGCGACATCCCAGCTGGCCCGGATCGGCAGAGCAGTGGTTATTCCTTTCACACAGATGCGCAAGAATGATGGCAGCGGCTATCTGCTGCGTATCTTCCCGCCCTGGGAGAACTTTCCCGGGCCGAGCGAAGTCGAAGATGCCGAACGCGTCAGCCGGTTTGTCGAAGAGCGCATTCTGGAGCAACCGGACCACTATCTCTGGGTACATCGGCGATTCAAGACCCGGCCTGCGAACGAACCGGATTTGTACCGGCGGGGTGATGATCGGAAGCAGCAGGAATCGTAATGAAACTTGGCTTGTTTGTTCCGGAAGCCCTCAGTACCATTAGCCCCCTTTTTATCCTGTAAAGACACGTCTGGAGACGCCGATGTTTCAAGGTAGCATGGTCGCGCTGGTGACGCCGATGACCGCAGATAATGCGCTCGATTGGGATGCACTGGCGCGACTTGTCGAGTGGCACATTGATCAGGGCACTCATGGAATTGTGGCGGTAGGAACTACTGGTGAATCCGCCACGCTGGACATGGACGAACATGTTGAAGTCATAACCCGGGTCGTGCAACAGGTGCGCGGTCGGCTTCCTGTGATCGCCGGGACCGGTGCGAACTCTACCAGCGAAGCGCTGGAGCTGACCCAGGGCGCCAAGGATGCCGGGGTGGATGCTTGCCTGCTGGTGTCTCCGTACTACAACAAGCCGACGCAACAGGGCTTATACCTCTTCCACAAATGCATCGCCGAAGAGGTCAACATTCCCCAGATTCTCTACAACGTGCCGGGCCGAACGGCCGTGGATCTGCTGCCCGAGACGGTGGCCCGTCTGGCGGAGCAGCCCAACATTATCGGTCTCAAGGAGGCGACGGGCGATCTGCAGCGCCTGCGGCAGCTGAAAAATCTGGTGAAAGACGATTTCCTTCTGCTTTCGGGTGATGACGCAACCGCCCGGGAATTCATGGAGCTGGGGGGGCACGGTGAAATATCGGTGACTGCCAATGTCGCTCCGAAGCTCACCTCGCAAATGTGCCATCTGGCGCTGACCGGCAATTATCAGGGCGCCGCGCAGGTAGATGAACAATTGCAGCCTCTGCACAAAGCGCTTTTTGTCGAATCCAACCCCATACCCGTTAAATGGGCACTGATGGAAATGGGACTGATTGATCGCGGCATCCGCCTGCCGATGACGCCATTGTCAGACCAGTACCATGATCAGATTCGCGCCGCCTTGCGAATGGTGGGCGCGCTGACCACCTGATCAGGCAAATCTGTGCCGCACCGGTCAAACTGGTGCCATTTCCAATTGAGCAGGATATCTATGCAACAAAAAATTTTACTGATCGGAGCTGTGTCCATTTTGCTGCTCAGCGGTTGCATCTACCGTGACCGCAGTGAGGACTATCAGAAAGCCGGCTCCATCAAGTCCCTGGTGCTGCCTGAAGACATTCGCAGTGCACCGCTGGAAGAACTGTATCCCGTTCCGCCGGTGGCGCCGAGAACCGATTCTTTCTATGACTTGAGGACCGATGGTTTTGTGGTACCGCGGCCGGAGCCCATGATTGCCGAGGGCGAAGGCGCGAAAGTCCGGATCCAGCGTGTTGGCGAGCAGCAGTGGATACTTCTGGAAGCGCCGGCCAGTCAGATCTGGCCGCTCACGCAAAGCTATCTGTCTGAAGCCGGCATTCTGGTCGAACGCAGCAACCCGACATCCGGGCTGATCGAAACCCGCTGGGTGGAATTCAAGTCGGACAGCACGACTCGCAGTCGTTTCAGAATCGAGGTAGAGCAGGGGCTGCGACCCGAGACCACCGAAGTGCATATTGCGGCGCAACAGGTGCCGGCGGCGGACGTGAAAACCAGCTCCTGGACGGACGCCTCCGTCAATTCCGAACGCGCAAAAGCGCTGCTTGAAGACCTTGCCAACAGTCTGGCGGCTGATATTGAAAATAATGCCGCCTCGTTACTCGGCCAGTCGGTGGGGGGCGAAGTCAAGGCCAAGCTTCTGATGGAGGGGGCTGAGCCTGTGTTGAGACTGCAATTGCAGAACGCACGCGCCTGGGCCACCTTGACCCACGCATTGAAAGAAGATGAATTCCGGCTCTGGGGCGAATCGACCGCCCAGGGGCTGTTGTATTTTCAGTATCTGGACGAAGACAAGCGGCGTGGGCGATTCATGCGGATGTTGCGGGGTCGCACCGTGCACCAAATCGAAACGGCGCCCCACACTCAGGAGGAGATCACCGCGCATCTGGCTGATGAGCCGGAGGTGCGGGCAACCTTTGCAAACACAGCCGACGTCCGGTTTGGCAATGCACTGGAAGACCAGTTTGGGTATCTATTGCGGGTAGAGCAGACCGCCCCGAACATGGCCCGCGTGACCTTGCGAGACGCTCGGGGTAAACGGCTGCCGATACGCGACCACAAAAAAATACTGATGGAAATTCGCGATAATCTCATCTGACGCAAAAGCCCGCGCTTTTTGAAGCGCGGTCTGTCGACGCACTGCAGCACTTGTCACCTCAGCCGGATCAGGAATCGCCCCGAAACCATTGCGCCAGAGATTCGGTGATTTCGGGCGGTTCAGTCATGCATATTGCCTGGAAGTCGCCTGGACCAGCTCTGCCGGCGACACAGTTGTAGCCGGGTCGACCTGCATAAATCCCCCGCTCACGACGACAGACAACCCACAATCTGTTGACCCTGCCGAGCACATTCAGATTTGGCTGTACAAAAATCAATCATTAACTCGTGGAATTCCCGATTTTCCCGTTTTGTCCAGCGTTAATTAATAGTTTTCCACATTCAGTTTTAAGCAGTGCTCTTTCAGCAAAAAAACTGTCATATGGTTCATTGTCAAGAGTTGACATTTGTAACTCGTTGAAAATTAACATTAATTGCCATGGTTAAAGTTTGCCCAATTCGCTGAGCGTGAGATCATTCGCGGCTTTGGTGGCAAAGGGCCTGAATAATCCACAGAATTATCCACAGAAATTGTGAACAACCTTGATGGACGTCAGCCTGTGGATAACTTTCTGTCGGAAGAACACGAGACTGGGGAGGTCGCACGGTAATATGTCGGGAAAGTGCTATAACTTTGTAACATGAGCTTGCAATTGGGGAGATAAAACCAGTGCACGAGCGTCGCCGCCACGAACGAACCTCCAGTACGATCCGGGTGGAAATGACTCACCCGACCTTCGGAACCATTATCGGACGCACCATGGACATATCCGATGGTGGTGCCCAGGTTGTGATCGATAACCATCCGATTCCGCCGGTCGGGACGGTCGTCAATGTTATCTTCAAGAAAATTGTCGGCCCGGTGAACGCCGAACCCGTCCCCATGAAGGTCATGCACAGCCATCGCAATATGGTGGGCATGATGTTCGTAAGTCGATAACGGGCCGCTGCCGAAACAGTTCACTCTGGTGGTGTACATCCCGCGTCAGTGAACGCCTTGCATCATTCAGCGACGAATGCAGTGCTCTGGATGAGTCACCATCACGCCGGTTTCCGCCACGCGTTTTACTTCCGCGCAGTCAAGCAACGGATTGCTCAGCAGGTTAACGTTTTTCAGCGTGGGGATGGCCATGAGCGGTTCGAGGCTGGTGATACCGTTGCTGGCCACGTCGAGGGACCGGAGTCGGGAAAGTGACTGCAGGCCGTCCAGTGACCGGACGCCGGCGTCGGGGCAGCTGAGCCGGGTCAATTGTTCCGCACTGGATATTTTCAGATCACTGAAGTGTTTGATAACGCATCGTTTGAGTGACGCATCACTGAACGTGTTTTCTATGAAAGCGGGCGGAGGAGTGTAGATTTCGTTGTCGTTGACGCTGACCACGTAGCGTTCACATCCAGCACAAATTAATGCAAGAACCGTGATCTGAATCTGTCGGCTGCTCAACATGGTCGTGTCTCCAGAGTGTAATTTCAGGATAGGTTCAGCTGCTGTGGGTAAGCTGCGCCTATGGATTTCCAGCGTGTGAAGTCTCATTATACGCGGCGTTACCATTTCATGAGGCGTGGACATAACCGATGAATTCAGCCGGCATCGAATTGCGCAGAACCTTCCTCCGCCATTCGATGCCTTTCCATTAAAAGTAGAGCGCCTTTTAAAAAATAGCAGATCAGGAGAAACAATATGCGAGTGATCCCATTGGTAGTTGTGGCTGCGTTGTTGACAGCATGTACCTCCATCGACCCTTATACGGGTCAACAGAAAACCAGCAACACCGCCAAGGGTGCAACGGGCGGAGCCATCGCCGGAGCCGTTCTGGGCGCTGCCACTTCAAGTAAAAGCGATCGGGAAAAAGGCATTCTGACAGGCGCGGCTGCCGGCGCGGCTGCCGGTGGCGGCATCGGGTATTACATGGACCGGCAGGCGGCCAAATTGCGCGACACCTTGCAGGGATCGGGCGTTCAGGTCGCTCGGGACGGTGACAATATCCAGTTGATCATGCCGGGCAATATCACATTCGCAACCGGTAAAAGTGACATTCGAACGGATTTTCACAGCGTTCTCGACTCCGTGACCCTGGTTCTCAAAGAGTTTAAGAAGACCCGCATCAAGGTCTCCGGTCACACCGATAATACCGGTGGCGCAGATCTCAATCAGCGTCTGAGCGAAGATCGTGCGGCGAGCGTTAAAAACTACCTGGTATCCAGCGGCGTGGCGTCTGGCCGGGTCAATTCCGTCGGCTACTCCTACCGGTATCCGATTGCCTCGAACAGTACGGATGCGGGACGGGAATCCAACCGTCGGGTTGAGCTGCAACTCGAACCCATCGAGTAAATCCTGCACGTGCAAGAGCGGTGATCCGCTCTTGCTTCCTTCGGTTACTTCTTTACACGCAGTTTTCACCAGAGCGCCTATGCAGCCCGCTGTCGTCGATGTCATTTGCGATTGCCCTGACGAGATGCCTGCGGCGCTGGCCTGTGCCACCGCGCTGGGCGGCGCCGTCAATTCTCCCGGCGGTTCGGCGCTTTATCAGCTGAGCTTTTCGGCGGACGGCGTATCCCTGAGAAGTATCGCTGCGGGCACAATGCTGCCTGTCAAAGTCAGTTTCACGCACGGCAAGGCCGAGCACCGCCGCCGGTTTGGCGGCGGCAAGGGGCAGCCCATCGCCAAGGCCATCGGCTTGCAAGGGTTGCGGGTTGCTCCCCATGTGTTCGATGCCACCGCAGGGCTCGGCGGCGATGCATTTGTGCTCGCATCGCTGGGCTGTAGGGTCACCATGGCGGAGCGGTCACCGGTGGCTCATGCATTGCTCCGCGATGGATTGGGAAGGGCGCGCCACGTCGCCGCCCTCGAAGCCGACACAATCCTGCTGGAAATACTCGATAATTTGACTTTACTGGCTGGCGACAGCCACCTGCTGCTCGCGCCATCTGACGTTTTTGTCGCGGATATCATCTATCTCGATCCCATGTTTCCCGAGCGGGGGAAATCCGCCGCCGTCAAAAAGGAGATGCAGGCGTTTCACCATCTCATTGGCGACGATGAGGATGCGGTGACCCTTCTGGAGCTCGCCCTGAAGGCGGCGGAATACCGGGTGGTGGTCAAGCGACCGCGCTTGGTGGAACCTCTTGGGGGGCGCGCGCCAGGCCATCAACTGATCGGCAAATCGACGCGCTTTGACATTTATCCCATCAAGGGGTTGAGCAAGCTGGGTGCACTCAATCCATAAGCGCTTTACTGATTCGCGAGGCGGATCAAAACCGCGACAGACTCAGTGTTGTTCGTCATCGGCGGACGGCTGACTGTTCTCGGCCTCGCGATTGTGTTGCAGGAGTTCAGCCTGGCGGTTTTTGGACTGACGGCGGTCGCTGGCGCGGGATTTCCACTTTTTGGCCGCTTTCCAGCGCCATAACCATTGCACCGCAAGGTAGCTCAGACACCCGAAAAACGTACCCATGGCCAGACTGCCGAGGACCAGGGGTTGCCACATCACGGGCAGATTGGTTTTCAGCCAGGTCAAGTTGAATTCGATATGGGTATGCAGGGATTCGCGGCCCAGTATCCAGGCGCCCCATTCATAGGCGAGGAACCAGATAAACGGCAGGGTAATGGGATTGCCGAGCCAGGTCAGGGCGACTGTCAACGGCAGATTGCAGCGCAGCAACATGGCAGCCAGAGCACCGAACAGCACTTGTCCGGGCACCGGTTGCACGCAAATGAATATTCCCGCAAAAAACGCGACGGACACGGAATGCCGGTTCAGGTGAAACAGATTGGGGTCGTTCAGAACCGTACCGAGAAGGCGCAAATAGGCATTCTCGCGGAGCTTGCTCGCATCAGGCGCCCATCGTTTCAGGAATTTTCGCGACATGTGAAACGTTCTTCAATTTGCGGAAAGGCGCAATTATGGAATATCAGCACACCTCCCGTGTAAACTCTTTCTCATTTTGCTGACTGAAGACAGGACCTCTTCCATGCATTGACGTGCCGGTAGCAGGTGTGTGTCTCCGTCAGAAGCCGACTTCTCGAGATGATACGGTTCCACCGCAAGGATTGCTTGGTGATCGAATTTCTGTTTTTCAGTCTGGGCGCTGCCCACTTCATATTCTTCCCCGAAACCGCCAGTTTCGCCGTATGGACAGGAGTGGCCTGTGTCACTGTAGCGCTGGCGGTTTGGCGTCGCCGGGATCGGCGGTTGCGAATCGTGAGTGTGTTCATGGTGGGTGCCGCGTTTGGTAGCGGCGCGGTGAGTCAGCGGGTTGAACAGCAGTTGCCGGAACGCTTTGAACGCGTCCCGCTGCGAGTTGAGGTGGTGATCGATTCCATTCCCGTGGATCGTTCATCCTCCGTCCACTTTCTGGGCCGGGTCCGGACAGTGGAGTGTCCGGCAAAAGACTGCCCTGATCTCGCCGGGCAGCGCATTCGTCTGTCCTGGTATCACCCCAGACAGCCTTTGCACGGCGGCCAGATCTGGGCGGCCGAAGTCAAGCTCCGCACACCCCGCGGTTCGGTCAATCCCGGCGGATTCGATTATCAGGCGTGGTTGCTGTCCCAGTCCGTCGTGGCGACTGGCTACGCCAGCGGCAAATTCGAATTCAGGGGGCTGGAGCGCAATCTCGCCTATTGGCGGCAATCCGTGAAAGACAATTTTCTGGCGTCCGCGCCGGGGCTGAACTATCAGCGCTTTTTTGCGGCACTTTTGCTGGGGGACGGCTCGGACATGAGCGCCAGCGACTGGCAGACCCTGCAAGCCACCGGAACCGTGCACCTGATGACTGTGTCCGGCTTGCACATCGGCCTCATCGCCTTCTGGGGGCAGTGGCTGGGGGGAATCCTGGGGCGTCTTTCTGGCGCCCTCCGGCCGTTGACTCAAGCGCAGACGGGGGCCTTGACCAAGGCGTTCCTGTCTATATTGCTGTCGATTATCTACGCGGCCATGGCCGGATTTTCCATACCGACGCTCAGGGCGCTTGTGGCCTGTGTGATCATCAATCTGGCGTTGCTGGTCGACCTGCGCTTGCCGGCGAGGGCGTTGCTGGCGAGCTGTCTGGTGGTTGTGGTCTGTATGGAACCCCTGGCATGGGTCAGTCCGGGATTTTACCTCTCGTTCCTTGCGGTTGCGATCCTGCTGTTCACTTTCGCTGGCCGGCAGCAGGGGTGGTTCCGGGGAACCATCAAGTCGCAGGCAGTGCTGACCGTCGGCCTGCTCCTGCCACTGTTGCTTCTGGGGCAACCGGCCAGTCTGATCAGCCCTCTGGCCAATCTGCTGGCGGTACCGCTGGTGTCCCTGGTGGTAATTCCGGGTCTGATGCTCGCGCTGCTGTGCAGTATTTTTCCAGGACCGCTGGCGCAGTGGATATTGCTGTTGGTGGACCAGGTGTTCGCCTGGGTGTGGCAATGCCTGGAGTATCTGGCGCAGTTGCCCTCGGTATTGTGGTGGCCAGCATTTGAAATGCCGCCCTGGATGCTGGCAATCGGCGCGATAAGTGTGGCGCTGATGCTGCTGCCCTCGGCGCTGCGGGTACGGACGGTCGCAATGCTGGCCCTCACAGCGTGTCTGCTGGGTTATCAGTCGCGCCGGCCGGAGCTGCGCCTGACCGTGCTGGATGTGGGGCAGGGTTTGAGTGTGATTATGGAGACTCCGGAGCGCATCTGGGTTTACGACACCGGGGCGCGCTTTTCGGAAAGTTTTGATGCAGGGCAGCAGATTCTGGTGCCGTTTCTGCGACGCATCGGAACCCGTCAGGTGTCCGTGGTGGTCAGTCACAATGACCTTGATCACAGTGGCGGGCTGGCAAGTCTGGCCAGGGCGCTGCCAGTGGACGAACTGCTGGTGGGGGAACCGGTCGGAATCAACCGGCCAGAGGCCATACCCTGCCGCGCCGGCGTCAACTGGCGCGAGGGCAACCTGGATTTTCAGGTGCTCTGGCCGCCGGCAGACTCGTCCCATGAAGGTAACAACAGCTCCTGCGTCATCCTGCTGGAGTGGCGCAGTGGGGATCAGAGCGCGCGCATTCTGCTCACGGGTGATATCGATAAAAGCGTCGAATACCAGTTGCTGTCCCAGGTGCCTGCGCCCGTCGATGTCCTGATTGCGCCGCACCACGGCAGCAAAACATCGTCGGGGGTGTTGTTTGTCAAACGTCTCCAGCCAGAAGTTGTTGTGTTCAGCAACGGCTACAAAAATCGCTACAATCACCCGCATCCGGATGTGACGGCGAGGTACGATCGCGCCGGTACGACTATGCTTAGTACGGCGACTTCGGGCGCAATTGTATTTGATTGGGGAACCGGGCAGGCACCGACGGTAAAAACGGCGAGAACGCAGCGCAATCGTCCGTGGGTAGTGAGCGACCCCTGAATAAAATCATGTATGATACGCCGCAAAATAATGAGAGTGCAGGAGAGACCGGTGATAGATATCGTGATTGCGGGCGGCTGGCTGATGCTGCCGATCATTCTTTGTTCCGTGGCAGTTGTTGCCATTACCATCGAGCGTTTCTGGTCCCTCAATGCGCAAAAAATTGCGCCGCGCCAGCAGCTGGCGCAGGTATGGAACCAGATCCAGAGCAACCAGATGGACGGCGAGCGACTTAAAGAGCTGCGCCGATCCTCGCCCCTTGGCCGAATTCTTGCCGCCGGCCTCAGCAATTCCCGCCATGGCCGGGAAGTCATGAAAGACAGCATCATGGAAGCGGCCAGTCAGGTCATTCATGAAATGGAACGTTTTCTGGCAATTCTGGGCACCATCGCAACCGTCTCGCCGCTGCTGGGTCTGCTGGGAACCGTGATCGGTATGATCACGGTATTCAATCAGCTGATGTTGCACGGGTCGGGCAATCCGGGTTTGCTGGCGGGCGGAATTTCCCAGGCACTGATTACGACGGCCGGAGGTCTGACCGTGGCGATTCCGGCCATGATTTTCCACCGCTACTTCCTGCGCAAGGTGGATTCAATCGTGGTATTCATGGAGCAGGAGTCGGTCAAACTGGTGGACGCGCTGCACAGCGAACGCCGCGTTGAAGTGCAATCAACGGAGAAATAATTGTGCAATTTCGCCGGCAAACCAAACATGAAGAGTCGATCAACCTGACGCCGTTGATCGATGTCGTTTTCCTTCTCCTGATATTTTTCATGGTGACGGCTACCCTGACTGATCAGACCCATCTCAGCCTGCAGCTGCCGGAAGCTGAAGGCAAGGCCTCCACGGATACCGCGGAGAAAATTGAAGTGGTAGTGAATGCTCAAGGCGGTTTTGCAGTCAATGGCCAGAACCTTGTCAACTCGCGCCTGCAGACCTTGATGACCGCGATTGAACAAACCGGAGGCGGCAATAAAGACCTCCCGTTTGTAATTACCGCGGATGCCAAAGTGCCCTACGAATCGGTGGTGACGGCGATGGATGCGGCGGGCCGCCTGGGGTATGTCAATATCAACATGACCACCACGGCGCCCACGGAAGACCAGTAGATCAGAAGCCGAAAGCGGGCGGCGCATACTGTGGTGGCAGAAACTTTTCGCAAAATCATTGAAGACCGCTGGTACGGCCGGCCGGGCTGGTTGCTGCTACTTGCTCCTCTTGCAGCCGTGTTCAGTCTGGTGGCGCGGGTGCGACGCGGGATTCAGTCCCGGCAGGCCCGCTCTCAGGGGGTTCCGGTTATCGTCGTTGGTAATATCAGCGTTGGCGGGACCGGCAAAACACCGACGCTGATCGCTCTGGTGCAGCTACTGCAGCAGGCCGGTTTCAGCCCCGGTGTTGTCAGTCGCGGTTATGGTGGCAGCTCGCAGGACGTCCAGCTGGTGCAGAGGGGGGCAAGCGCTGCCGAGGTGGGAGACGAACCCTTGCTGATCCACCGTTACGGCGGGTGTCCGGTTGCCGTGGGTCGGGATCGGTCCGCCGCGGTGGCACGGTTGCGGCAGGCGGGTTGCAATATCGTGCTCAGCGATGACGGCCTGCAGCACTATCGACTGGCACGGGACCGGGAGATCGTCGTTATCGACGGGCGTCGCGGTCTGGGCAACGGTTGGCGACTGCCTGTAGGGCCGTTGCGCGAATCGACCCGAAGACTGCAGCAGGTCGACTGGGTTTTATTCAATGGTGCGTCCTCGCTGGCGTTGCCGGGAATTGCTCCGGCGACTCTGGAAATCAAACCGATCGCCTGGCGCAATCTGGCAAATGGCGAGACAGTTCCTCTCGGGACGGAATTTCCTGACGCGGTTGCCGTGGCGGGAATCGGAAACCCTGAGCGTTTTTTCACCTCTCTGGCCGTGCTCGGTATCACGGCGGATTGCTGTGCTTTCGCGGATCATCACCCGTTTCAAATAGAAGATTTCAAATTTACCTCCGGGCGGACCGTGCTGATGACTGAAAAGGACGCCACCAAATGCGAGGCTTTTGCCCAGCCGAACTGGTGGGCCTTGCAAATTCAGGCACAGCTGCCGGATGCATTTGTGCAGGATTTCCTCCGGGACATTAAATCTGTGAGCCATTGAACCCATGAATTTCCACGTCGTTATTCCAGCGAGATTCGCATCCACGCGCCTGCCGGGTAAACCGCTCCTGGATATCTGCGGCAAACCCATGATCCAGCATGTCTATGAAAGCGCTGCCCGCAGCGCCGCAACGTCGGTCACCATCGCCACAGATGACACCCGAATAGCGGCAGCGGTGCGCCGTTTTGGGGGGCAGGTGTGCATAACCCGAGCGGATCACGAGTCCGGAACTGATCGCTTGCAGGAGGTAGCGACACTGCTGGGTTATCCGCCGGAGGCGGTGGTGGTCAATGTTCAGGGCGACGAACCGCTGCTGCCACCTGAAGTCATTGATCAGGTTGCCGCCAACCTCGTAGGCAATCCCGCCTCCAGCGCAGCAACCCTGTGCGAGCCGATCGGTGACCTTGCGACATTATTTGATGCCAACGTGGTCAAAGTCGTCGCTGATGAGTCGGGACAGGCGCTGTATTTCTCCAGAGCGCCGATTCCCTGGGTGCGGGAGCAGTTCAGTGGCCGGGACCTTTCCGATATTCAGAGCATCATTCCTGCACTAGCCATTCACGCCAACCGCCACATCGGTCTGTATGCGTACAGGGTTGCGTTGTTGCACGATTTTGTTCAGTGGCCGGTGGCGCTACTGGAATCCCTGGAAAAACTGGAACAGCTGAGAATTCTTGCAAAAGGGCACCGCATGCACGTGGCACCGGCCTGTACCTCCGTGCCTGGGGGTGTGGATACTGCGGCTGACCTTGAGCGTGTACGCGCCATCATGGGAGAAAGAGTTTGAGAAAAACGCGAGTGTTGATGGTCTGTCTCGGCAATATCTGCCGGTCGCCCACCGCCCATGGCGTCCTCCAGACCATGATTGAGCAGAAAGGTCTGAGCCAGGTCATTGAAGTGGATTCGGCGGGCACGTCTGCCTGGCATATTGGCGCGCCGCCGGATCCGCGCAGCCAGCGCGCTGCGGCCCAGCGTGGCTACGATCTGAGTAGCCAGCGCGCCCGCCAGGTGGAAGTAGCCGATTTTCACCGGTTTGATTACATCTTTGCCATGGACCGGATGAATCTGCGCGAGCTGGAGCAGATTTGCCCGGTGGACTTCCAAGGGCATCTGGGGCTGTTCATGCGTTTTTACGGAGACAGCCGTATCAGCGAAGTGCCCGACCCCTATACCGGTGGCGATGCGGGTTTTGTCATGGTTCTCAATATGGTGGAACAGGCATCGAGCAATTTTCTCCAGCATCTGATCAATGTGCGCCCGGTAACGTGAATCGCTTTTACGAATTTGATCTGCAGTCGGCCAACACCCTGGCAGTGCCCAGCAGTGCCCGCCAACTGGTGAGGGCCACCGGTCGGGATGCCGTCGTCGAGGTGCTGGAAGAGGTCGATCGCCAGCAATGCCCTCTGACGGTACTCGGGGGCGGCAGCAACGTGGTGTTGCCCGAGCGGATCGAGGGTCTCGTATTGCAACCTCTCATTATGGGTCGACAAATCCGGGCGCGCGTGGCCGGCACTGCCCTTGTAGACGTCGGTGCCGGCGAAGACTGGCCGGCTCTGGTGCACTGGAGTCTTGAGCAGCAACTCTACGGTCTGGAAAATCTGGCGCTCATTCCCGGCACCGTCGGCGCGGCGCCGGTCCAGAATATCGGCGCCTACGGAGTGGAGTTGTCTGAATTTATTGAAGCGGTCGAAGTCGTTCACCGGGTAAATGGTCGTCGGGAAGTGCTGACCCGGGCGGACTGCGAGTTCGGTTATCGCGACAGCGTTTTCAAAAGGCGGCTGCGGGATCAGTGCGTGATTGTTGCGGTTACCTTGAGATTGCGCACCGAGCCTCGCGTGAATCTGGATTATCCGGCCCTGCAACAGGCCGTTGGTGCCAGGCTCGTGGTTCTGCCCCAGGATATATTCGACGCTGTCTGCCAGATCCGGCGCGCTCGCCTGCCAGATCCGCGGGAAGTGCCTAACGCCGGCAGTTTTTTCAAGAATCCCGTTATTCCGGTGGACCAGAGCCAGGCACTGCAGGCTCGTTACCCGGACCTGGTCACCTTTCCGACGGCTGTCGCCGGGCAGCGCAAGCTTGCGGCCGCCTGGTTGATCGATCAGGCCGGGTGGAAGGGCGCAAGTCGCTATGGCGTGCAGGTGCACGACCGCCAGGCATTGGTGCTCACCAATCCCGGGCGTCGCCCCGGCAGTGCAGTGCTCGCTCTGGCAGACGATATCCGGGAAGATATCGCCAGCCGGTTCGGCATACTGCTGGAGCGGGAGCCGCAACTGCTGGGCTGGACGTGAGACAGACCGGTATGTTTGAAGAGCCGGGGCTGGCGCCTCTGAATCTGCCAGAGGCGGATCTGGCCTTGTGGAAAAGCTGGCTGCCGGCGGCAGAGGCGCAATCGCTTTACCTGGATTTGCTGGATACGGTTCCCTGGTCGCAACCGGAACTGAGGATGGGCGGTCGATCGGTGAAAATTCCCCGTTTGCAGGCTTGGTTCGGCGATTCCGAAGCACTCTACGCTTACTCCCGCCAGTCCTTCCAACCCATGCCGTGGACGCCCCCTTTACAGGTGCTGCGCGAGGCGTTGGCGCAAATCTGCTCCACAGAATTCAACAGTGTGCTGATCAATCTGTACCGGGACGGCAATGACAGCGTCAGCTGGCATGGCGATAACGAACGGGAGCTGGGCAAACAGCCGGTAGTCGCCTCGGTTTCGCTGGGCGCAACCCGAAAGTTTCAGTTGAAACCCTCCAAAGCCCACTCGCAACCCCGTCTGCCAATGGTTGCGCTGGATGTGGATCACGGCGATTTACTGGTCATGGCCGGGCAGACCCAGCAGCGCTGGCTTCACTGCATACCCAAGACCAGCAAACCGGTTGGCGCGCGGATAAACCTCACATTTCGCCGCATAAAACACGGTGGCGATTAACATCCTGGGCCGACCTGTTTATAATCCCGGAGCGTTACCGGGGTGCGCCGGTCGAAAATCCTGGAAGGCGGAGTATACGATCCTGTATGTTCTGCCTCAGGGTACGCCACCCCACCGGGCGACATCGTCCAAGGCAACCTGGCAACCGCCGGGCGGAGGCAGGCATCTGGACCTTCAGTCCGGATGGTTTGCGAGAAGTACAGGCATTCAGAGAGCGTCGCATGGACAGGTGACATCTGGATGTCTTTCAGGGAAAGCGGGCATAAGGGATTATGAGCATGCAATGGGTACCATTCTCTCTTTGGCAGTCTAATCGAATCCGCCACCGTGCTCCTCGTTGAGCACAGTAAGGAAGGATATTCTTCAGCAATCAGCCTGCTGGCTTGATTTCCGGAAAATCAACCATCAATAGGCGCTATCGGATGGATCGTTGCAGCGCGACGTTTTGCCGGTATCTGCCCTGAGGTATTTGTGCGTGGTAAAAATAATTGTTGCAGACGATCATGAATTAGTACGGATGGGAATCGTACGTATGCTGTCGGACGTTCCGGGGTTTGCGGTGCTGGGGGAAGCAGCATCCGGCGAGGATGCAATCCGGCTGGCGAAAGAACTGAAACCGGACGTGCTGCTCATGGACGTGCGGATGCCCGGAATCGGGGGCCTGGAGGCGACCCGACGAATCCTGGCATACAATTCCAGAATCAAGATTATTGCGGTGACCTCACTTTCCGATGACCTTTACCCGGAGCGATTGATGAAAGCGGGTGCCTGCGGGTATGTCACCAAAGGGGCGAATTTCGAAGAGATGATCGACGCCATCAAAACGGTTATGGCAGGCAGCCTGTACATGAGCAATAACGTGGCCCAGCAGTTGGCTCTGCGCAATTTCAGCGGCGCAAAATCTTCCAGATCACCCTTTGAATGCCTGTCGGAACGTGAGCTGCAGACGGCCATCCTGATCGCCAACGGCGCCAGAGTGCAGACTGTGGCGGACACTTTTTCCGTCAGTCCCAAAACCATCAACAGCTACCGCTATCGAATCTTTGAAAAGCTCAGCATCAACAGCGACGTGGAGCTGACGTTACTGGCCGTCAAGCATAAAATCCTGGATGTCGAGTCGATCGAATAAATTGATGAATTTTTCTGCTCGCGAGGCCAGACACCCGGCAGGAAAATTCGCTACGGTTTCCCATCATGACGGATGATTCACCGAACACACCGCCGCCCGATCCGGCTTTCGATTCAAGATCCTTCCTCAAACAGGTAACCCGCCAGCCCGGCGTCTATCAGATGTTCGACCTGACGGGCAAAGTGCTGTATGTCGGGAAAGCGAAGAATCTGAAAAACCGGCTGACCAGCTATTTCCAGAAAAGCGGCCTGGCGCCAAAAACCCAGGCTCTGGTCAAGCGGGTCCATTCGGTCGAAGTGACGGTGACCCCTTCGGAAGCCGAAGCGCTCATTCTCGAGCAGAACCTGATCAAGTCCCAGCGCCCTCCATACAATATTCTGCTCCGGGACGATAAATCCTATCCCTACATATTCTTGTCCGATGCAGAACCCTTCCCGCGACTGTCCTTGCACCGGGGCAGCAAGCTGCGCAAAGGGCACTATTTCGGCCCTTTTCCGAGCGCGGGGGCCGTGCGGGACAGTTTGCAGTTTCTGCAGAAAACATTCCGCGTGCGACAGTGCGAGGACAGTGTATTTCGCAACCGGACCCGCGCCTGCCTGCAGTATCAGATCGGGCGCTGTACCGGGCCCTGCGTCGGGCTGATCTCCACGGAAGACTACGCCGAGGATGTGCGCCACACAGCAATGTTTCTGGACGGTCGCAGCGACCAGCTTTCGACGGAATTGATCCAGACGATGAACGACGCCGCAGAGGCACAGAACTATGAACTGGCCGCTGCCTGCCGGGATCAGCTGACGGCGTTGCGTCATGTTCAGGGCCAGAATGCCGTGGAGAGCGGGCAGGGCAATATCGACGTCATCGCCTGCGCGCTGGCGGAGGGCCAGGTTTGCTTTCATGTCCTCTACATCCGCAATGGGCGAATCCTTGGGAGTCGGAGCTATTTCCCGAAAGACCCGCTGGGCGAAGGGGAAAGCGAACTCCTCGGGCATTTTTTGCCTCAGTTTTACATCGGTCTGCAAAACCTGGACGTACCGTCGGAAGTGGTGGTCAGCCACCCGGTTGCAGAAGCCGATACCATTGCTGCGGCAGTGCGTGAAGTTGCGGGCAGGGGGTTTATGATTCACACTAAAGTCCGCACGCACCGGGCCCGCTGGATCGCCATGGCCGTGGAGGCGGCCCGCCAGAATCTCAAAGCCCGGGTGAGCACTCAGCAGAACGTGCTGCAGCGTTTTGAAGGGTTGCAGCAGCTGCTCGCACTGGATGACATGCCGCAACGCATCGAATGCTTTGATGTCAGCCATAGCAGTGGCGAACATCCGGTCGCGTCCTGCGTGGTGTTTGACCAGACCGGGCCGGTGAAATCAGACTATCGCCGATTCAACATACGAGATGTCAATCCCGGTGATGACTATGCCGCGATGGAGCAGGCGCTCATGCGCCGCTACAGTCGGCTGCAGACAGAGGGGCGCCCTCTGCCTTCATTGCTGATTGTTGATGGCGGCAAGGGCCAGCTGAGCAAAGCGAAGGCGGTGAAGTCGGAGCTGGGGATTGAATCCGTAGCTCTGCTGGGCATCGCCAAGGGCACGACCCGCAAACCGGGGTTCGAAACCCTCATCTGCGAAGACGGACAGGAAACCGTGCTGGCGGCGGACAATCCTGTGCTGCATTTGCTGCAGCAGATTCGTGACGAGGCCCATCGGTTCGCCATCAGCGGGCACAAACTGGCCCGGGACAAAAAGCGCACCCGTTCAACGCTGGAGGATATCGCCGGGGTCGGCCCCACGCGGCGCCGGCAACTGATCAACCACTTCGGTGGATTGCAGGAGCTGAGTCGAGCCAGCCTTGAAGATATTGCCAAAGTTCAGGGTATCAGCAGGAAACTGGCGCAAGAAGTTTACAGCGTGCTGCACAACGAGTAAGGTCCGCGACGATGTTGGAGAAGGCGTAACCCATGTTCAATCTAGCCAATCAGCTCACGCTGTGCAGAATCCTGCTGATTCCGCTTCTTGTGGTTGTTTTTTATCTGCCCTACGGCTGGCGTTTCCCGCTGGCGGCGGCGGTATTCGGTCTGGCCGGTATCACGGACTGGCTCGACGGGTACATTGCCCGCAAGTACGGAATGACGACGCCTTTGGGTGCTTTCCTGGATCCGGTTGCCGACAAGCTGATGGTCGCGGTGGCGCTGGCGCTGCTGATTGAATTGCACAGCTCGATCTGGTTCACCCTGCCGGCCGCGGTCATTATCTGCCGGGAAATCGTGATTTCAGCCCTGCGGGAGTGGATGGCCGAACTGGGATCGCGCAGCACGGTCGCCGTAAGCTCGCTGGGGAAATACAAAACCACCCTGCAAATCATCGCCATTGTGATACTGCTTCTGTTCGACCCTGCAAAATTCACCTGGCTTACCCGCCTTGGGGTCGTCACCCTGTATGCGGCGGCGGTATTGACCCTCTGGTCCATGATGGTTTACCTGCGCGCCGCATGGCCCAATTTCAAGCACGCGGGTCCCTAGGCTCTGTACGAAAAGTGCCTGCGCTCGGTGATGCTGCGTTAAAAGCAGGCTCAGAATGCTCATTTACAGCACGTAAACTCCGCTTCTTCGCCTGTTTTTGCCTTGCCTGACCTTCGCTCGACGACTTTTCGTACAGACCCTGGGGCCTGCGGTTGTCATCCTTTCCCGATGCGGCAGTCCGTGCCGACGCGAATCTGCTTGATTGATCGCGTGAAAATTCGTCTTTGAGGCTAGGCGGGTGCTGATTTATTGGATACAATGCGCCCCCTCGTGAAGACGAGGCAGAGTTAGAAAAACCAGTAGAAATCCTTCCAGGCTGGCGGTCCGTTGCCACAGGCAATCATCGGGGCCATCATGCAATGTGGTACCGCAAGGGTATCTTGGAATAAAAAAGTTTTTAACGATTCAAGGCGCGGTGGCAGAGTGGTCATGCAGACGACTGCAACTCGTCGTACGCCGGTTCGATTCCGACCCGCGCCTCCATTCAAAAAACTGCCAAGGATAGACTGGCATTTCTAGCCCGCACAGGGCCTCGCCCGAGTGGTGAAATTGGTAGACACAGGGGACTTAAAATCCCCCGACCCTAACACGGTCGTGCCGGTTCGACCCCGGCCTTGGGCACCATTTCAAGATAGTATTCACTAAACTCCCGCGAATATGCTGCATATAGGCAGCGGTCGGCGGATGTGCGTTTCCGACGAAAGGTAGCTCCAAAAGCTCTGTCGGGCAAGAGACGACATCTCCAGCCGCCTCATAAGGCACCTTATTAACAGACCCTCACATCTTTCACGACGTGTTGTCGGGCCAGAGCACGCATCGGCTTTCAAGAGCGCATATATAAGCTTTTCCTCAAAATTTCAGGCCAGTTCCGGCAAAATCAGGTTAGCGCGTCGACCTCACCGTCACCCATATCGGAAAGATGTCGTTTACGCTGAAGACTTAACACGGATTAATTAGGCCTTGTACGAAAAGAGCCTTTCCAGATCCATCGTTCTCGCGCACGCGAGCCAACGAATACCGAAAATCCAGCACCGCCCCGAGTCATCCTGCGGGACGAGAACCTGGGCAAATCTTCCGCTAAAATTACCCTTCGTACACGGTCGACCGCCATCGAATCCAACGAGCAATCGACGAACTTCGAAGTGGTTGCGGTTGAAGACAACTGGATGTAATGTTTCGGAGACTTAGGCTGCAGGGTTCGGCTTTTAAATGCTGCAGCTTGCGGTCTAATAACTTTGTTATGTCGGCTCTGCTTTTGAGGCCTTATTTTTTAAAGATGGTTGGGTGCTTC
>CAZJKJ010000003.1:0-106022 GCA_964546435.1 uncultured Cellvibrionaceae bacterium | reverse complement strand
AACTTGCACTGGTGGGTGGTACAGGGATCGAACCTGTGACCTACGGCTTGTAAGGCCGTCGCTCTCCCAACTGAGCTAACCACCCGATAGGGAGGCGCGCATTTTACAGGAAAGCCGATGCCTGTCAACGCTGGCGAATGACCATTACTCCAGATCGATCCCGATGAATGAATCTTCGTAAACAACATCATAAAAAGTGAGGCAGGGAAGCATTCCCGACAGCGCTCCCTGAGCCCGCCCGGTATGCAGACTGAATGCGATCCCATGCGATCTGCAAATAATATGCTCGCTTTTCAGACTGCCCGTCGACAGCGGGGCATCCATATGTGGGCAGCGATTTTCAATGACATAATGATTTCCGCCGTCCTGGATCAACAAAATCGATCGGTTTCCAACACGAAACGGCTTAAGGTATCCGTCATAGAGATCATGCAGACTTGCCAAACGCTGAAATGTCATAGTGCATCTCCCGTACAATTCCTGGCCCATGGACAGATTAAAACCTGATCTTGCCGGCGATCGCAGTGGCTCACTTCTCCAAATCCCCCCCACCCGGTAAGATTGCACGATCACGCGACCGGCTACAGCAAGCTTTCTGTCCCACCATTTCCACCCAGGTGTTCAAATTGGTCATTGTTCCCTTATCCTTCTACGGTGATGCAAATCACTACTTCAAGCGAATTTGCCAGTTGCCCGGATGTGTCTGGCTGCACAGCGGCGGCGCAACAACTGAAGATTCCCGCTACGATATCCTGACCGCCCTACCCAGCGCGATTTGCACCGAGACCGATCCGGACGTTTTGCTCGCGGTACTCAATGACAAATTGGCCCAGGGCGATGATGCTTCTGTTACCGGTTCCCTCCCCTTCCCGTTTACCAGCGGCTGGATCGGATTCCTCGCCTATCAGTTCAATCATGCACGGTTTGATCTGGCCAGGCGAGCGCCTTATAGCAGCGGTGACTGCTGGTTTGGCTGGTACGACTGGGCAATCATTCAGGATCGCCAGTCACATCGCTGCGATCTGATTTATACGTCTGGCTGTACAGCCGATACCCGTCGCCTGGTGGATCAGGCACTGAATGGCGAACCCGCAGATCTGCGGTACACGTGCGGTGAGTTTCGCAATGACGAGCCGGAATCCCGTTATTTTGCCTCGTTCGGGCAGATTCAGGAGCATATCCTGAGTGGCGACTGCTATCAGATCAATTACACGCAAAGATTCAGTGCGCGTTTCAGTGGGAGCTACGCGGCCGCCTTCGAGACACTTCGGCTCGCAGTGCCCAGCCCGTTTTCCGCCTATCTTCAGTTACCGGGCGGTGCCGCCATCATGTCGATATCTCCCGAACGCTTTATCGGGGTTATTGACCGGGAGGCGATCACGCAGCCGATCAAAGGCACCGCCCCCCGGGGAGCCGATACGGAGTCCGACGATCTCCATAGAATCCAGCTGCAAGACAGTGAAAAGAATCGCGCTGAAAACGTCATGATTGTCGATCTGCTGCGCAATGATTTCAGTCGGGTGTGTGAACCTCACTCTGTGGAGACACCAAAACTTTTCGAGGTTCAGAGTCTGGCCAATGTCCATCACCTGGTCAGCACCGTGCGAGGACGCCTGCAGGCGGGTATCAGTGCCAGCGAATTTATCCTTTCATGTTTTCCTGGCGGTTCAATAACCGGAGCACCCAAAAGGCGAGCCATGGAAATTATCGACAATCTGGAACTTCACAACCGCGGCGTTTACTGCGGCTCCATCGGCTACATAACGAACGGTCGGTGCGATTTCAACATTGCAATCAGAACGTTTTACGGGGAAGACGATCAGATTGTCAGTTGGAGCGGAGGGGGGATCGTCGCCGATTCGGTTGCGGAACAGGAATATGAAGAATCCCTGCAAAAAGTTCGAGCTTTATGCTCGGCGCTGACCGTCGCTAGTCACGACGGCCATTGAGGGAGCTGCGCTGGAGACAGCAGGAAACTCTGTCGGCCAGAGCATTGAGCCTGCAAATCAAACCGTCAAGGAGCGATGGCTGGCCTTGATAAACTCCAGTTTCAAGTCTTCGAAGGTATGAACGGCGGGAAACTGGGGGAACTGATCGATCACGTTTTGCGGGGCATGGAATAGTATCCCTGCATCGGCTTCTGCCAGCATGGTCGTGTCATTAAAGGAGTCACCGGCTGCAATGGTGCGGTAATAAAGTGTCTTCAATGCGCAGATTGCCTGCCGCTTGGGATTCGCCTGGCGCAGGTTGTAATCCACTACAGCGCCCTGCTCGTCCACGGTGAGTTTGTGACACAACAGCGTCGGATAACCCAATTGCGCCATCAGGGGTCCGGCGAATTCGTAGTAGGTGTCTGAAAGAATGACCACTTGAAACCGCTGTCGCAACCAGTCCAGAAACTCTTTGGCTCCGTCCAGCGGGGTGAGCGTGGCAATGACTTCCTGTATTTCCGCAAGTCCCAACTTGTGTTTAGCCAATATACCCAAACGCATGCGCATGAGTTCGTCGTAATCCGGGACATCTCTGGTGGTGGCCCGCAGCGCTTCGATACCGGTCTTCTCCGCAAACTTTATCCAGATTTCTGGTATTAACACCCCTTCCAAATCAAGGCACGCGATTTCCACTACACATTCCTCCGAAGTTTTCGGCCACTCGAAAGCCGCAAAAAGTTCGCTAATCTAGCGAGTCAGGCGATGCTTAGCAAGCCCGTGTCGAGGCGCCGGATGCACTCCAAGAGCAGGACAGGCGTCGCTTATACGATTTGGTTATAGTCCTATAGCTGGCTAATATTTCTCTGCGGCATAACGCTTTGCTATGCTTCTCCAATAGCCGACCCACCCGGCATTCAAGCATAGCAGTAGAGGCCGACATGACGAGCGACAGTCAGATTATCCAGACCGATCAACTATTTCAGCGAAAGACACCCCAGCAAATCATTCAGTTTGCGCTCGAATCGTTTGACAATATAGCCATCTCCTTTAGCGGCGCGGAAGATGTCGTACTTATCCATATGGCGGCTCAGCTCACCAAGGACTTCCAGGTATTCAGCCTCGACACCGGCCGTCTGCATCCGGAGACATATCGATTTATCGATGAGGTACGACGGCGCTACCGGATCAATATCGATGTTCTTTCTCCAGACGGCGACGCGGTCCGCAACCTGGTTCGCTCCAAAGGGCTTTTCAGCTTTTACGAAGATGGGCATAACGAATGCTGTGGCATCCGTAAAATCGACCCTTTAAGAAAGAAACTGCAGACATTGGATGCATGGATAACAGGTCAGCGCAAAGATCAGAACCCCGGCACCCGCGGGCACATACCTGTTGTGCAGGAAGATTCGGCCTTCGCACGCCCGGGCGACACCCTCACAAAATTCAATCCGCTGGCAAACTGGAGCTTGACCCAAGTCTGGGATTACATCCGGGCTTACGATGTTCCGTTCAACCCTTTGCATGAGCGTGGTTTTGTGTCCATTGGCTGTGAGCCCTGCACACGAACCGTCACCCCTGGACAGCATGAACGGGAAGGACGCTGGTGGTGGGAAGATGCTACCAAGAAAGAATGTGGCCTGCACGTGAGCAACATCGAGGAATCCATGTCCAGAGTCGGTTGAGTCCGGCACTCCCTCGCATCAGGCCTGTCGAGGTTTGATCACCTTTGTGTCTCTGCGGTACGGGTTAACAGTACAGGTTCAGCCAGCCACTACCACCGAATGGTCGGGCGGTAGTGGCTGCCCGCTACTCAATAAACCGGCAATTCCACACTGGAAAACAGTTCATCCAGTTCAATTTTTGAGTGGCAATTGAAGGCCTGATTGACAACATCCCGCGTGAGATGGGGGGCAAATTTTTCGATGAACTCGTACATGAAACCCCGAATGAACGTTCCGCGCCGGAATCCGATTTTGGTAATGCTGGCCTTGAACAGGTGACTGGCATCCAAAGCTACCAGATCAGAATCATCCCCTGCCTTATAGGCCATCTTTGCAACGACCCCGATACCCAGCCCTAACCGAACATAAGTTTTGATGACATCTGCATCGGCGGCTGTAAAAACAACCTTGGGAGCCAGGCCGTACTCGAGAAACGCCTCATCGAGCTTTGACCGTCCGGTGAAGCCAAACACGTAAGTTACGATAGGGTATTTCGCCACATCTTCCAGGGATAGCTTGGAAATCTGCGTAAGCGGGTGATTTTTGGGAACAAGCACACACCGGTTCCAGCGATAACAGGGCAGCATGATCAGATCACTGAACAGTTCCAGTGCTTCGGTGGCCACCGCAAAGTCGACCGATCCGTCAGCGGCCATCTCGGATATCTGCATTGGCGTACCCTGGTGCATATGCAAAGACACATCCGGGTACTTTCTTATGAAATCACCAATCACCCGTGGCAGGGCATATCGCGCCTGGGTATGGGTAGTCGCAATAGACAGGCTGCCTTTTCGTTCATTGCTGAACTCTTGGGCGACCTGCTTGATGCTTTCGACCTTTCGAAGGATTTCGCCCGCAGTCCGCAGAATTGCTTCGCCCGCCGGGGTGATGCGCGTCAGATGCTTTCCGCTTCTGGAAAATATTTCCACCCCCAGCTCGTCTTCCAGCAATCGGATCTGCTTGCTGATACCGGGCTGGGATGTGTAAAGGCTCTGGGCCGTGGCAGAAACATTGAGGTCGTGGTGCGCAACCTCCCAGATGTATCTCAACTGCTGCAGTTTCATATGCCCTCCGGATGGCGGCAGTAGACATTCGAAATAATCAGGCCCGGTGCAGACCTGCTATTTGATTATAAAAATATAAAGAAATATTCTTAGGAAGAATAGACGGAAATCTTTATAGTTTCCAACATCTCGTTTAAATCTAGCACTGCTCAGAAGGTTTGCTTACAAAAAGCCTATGGATATCCTCTTCTACATTGCAGCAGGTGCGGGTGTTGGCTTTGCGGTCGGCCTCACTGGTGTAGGCGGTGGTTCTTTGATGACCCCACTGCTGATCCTGTCCGGAATCCCCGAAAAAGTCGCTATCGGCACAGACCTTCTTTACGCTGCGGTCACCAAATCCGGCGGAGCCATCTCCCACGCACGACAACAAAGCATCAGTTGGAATCTCGTTGCACTGCTGGCAGCAGGCAGCATACCCGCCTCCCTCGTCACAACGTATGCACTTCACCAGTTCGGTGGGGACGATTACGGAGATTTCCTGACCCGGGCTCTGGGCTTCATGCTCATCGTTACCGCCGGCGTTATACTTTTTCGCTGGTTCCGTCCAGTGCCTGCGGATGCTACAGACAATTCCGCATTTATGTCTTTCATCCAGCGACATTCGAAGGCCATAACGCTTTTTGCAGGCGTATTCATGGGCATCGTGGTGACGCTGTCATCGGTAGGGGCCGGCGCCTTTTGTGCCGTTTTATTGATGACACTCTTTCCGAAACTGCCTCCGCTCAAAGTCGTCGGCACCGATATTGCGCACGCGGTTCCCTTGACGCTTATTGGCGGCCTGGGACATTTTTTTCTGCTCAACAATATCGATTTTGAGTTATTGACAGGTTTGCTGATCGGATCTTTGCCAGCTGTCTACATCGGTTCGAAATGGGCGGCCCGAATCCCCGGTCACGTACTTCAACCGATTTTGGGTAGTTTGCTGTTCGGAATCGGGTGCAAATTCGTCGTCAGTTGAATACCCGGCTCTAATTCCGGCGCTGAGGACGTGGAGCTGGGAGGACGTCACCCGGTTCGCCATAAATGGACTCGGGACTCATCATGGGAATCATGTACACCGGCGTTCTCGCCAGTTGCAGTACTCGAGCGGCAACCGAACCCAAGAGTCGCCCGTCCATGGAATTGATACTGTGACTTCCAATTATGATCAAGTCACATTGGCAACGATCGGCTTCATTCAGAATGGCGGTCGCCGGCTGTCCGACGAGTACACTGATATCCGCTACCCGATTGATCAGCCGGGTATTGTCGAACGGTTCGCGGATCAAGATCTCGAAAATGTTCTCCCGAAGCGTTTCAAGCAATCCCTTGATGTGGGGCGTGTTCAGGACCTCCTGCTTGACCTGCTCAGAACAATGACTTCTTACGACTGCAACCGTCAGCTCCTCCAACGGCGGGACTACATGAACGATATGGATATCCGCCTCGAACCGCGATGCCAGGGCTTCTACATGCAGCAGGCTGTAGGGTGTAAAAACGCTTAGGTCGGTCGCGAACAGTATTTTTTTAATCATCGCCCGCTCCCGCCAGGAACTCCTGGCGCCAAAGCGCCAAAACTGCTGAGCCCATAAACGTCACGCCACTCGCGAATCGTTGAATCATGTTCCAAGACTAGCAGCGGTGGCGGCCGCCGCATTCAAAATGCCGGATTATCCGACGAGCGACCAGCCCGATTTGACCGGGTCACGCGAGGGTCAACTCTGCTTATCCCGATCCGCCTGATTGGCAATTCCATGGGGGACATGTCCCGTAGAGATCAAGGACTTGGCTCGTTCGCAATGGAGCGGCTGGTCATCAAAAAATACATCAGCGCCATAGGCTTTCAGAAACGCAGTTTTGTCGAGACCACCAAGAAACAACGATTCGTCAATACGAATATCCCAGGCGCGCAAAGTGCGAATCACGCGTTCGTGGGCGGGTGCGGACCGGGCGGTCACCAGTGCCGTTCGAATGGGGCAGGCATCCCGGGAAAATTCCTTTTGCAGGAGGTGCAGCGCCGCGAGGAAGGACTTGAAAGGCCCACCGGTCAAAGGGGTATAGGCAGATTCAGACTCACTTCGAGCAAACGCTTCCAGTCCCTGCAGCTTAAAGACCTGCTCTGCTTCATCCGAGAACACCACGGCGTCGCCATCAAACGCGAATCGAAGCTGGTCCGTCACCTGGTGGTCCTTTTTGGTAGTCAGCAAAGTCGCGGCCGCGACGCCGTCCTCCAGTGCCCGCTTTACATCATCGGCGTCGGTGGAAAGAAACAAATGGCAGTTGAAGGCTGTGATGTACCGGTACGGACTCTCACCGCCACAGAAGGCTGCCCGAGAGATGTTCAGTCCATAATGTTTGATGGAGTTGAATACGCGTAACCCGGTATCTGCGCTATTGCGTGAGAGCAGGATTACTTCGACCCGTGGATCACCTTTGAGCAGATCATTAATCCGCAACAGCTTCTTTACCAGAGGGAAGGCTTCGCCAGGTTCCAGCGGTGTATCTTCAAGTTCAACCTGGTAGCGGGAATAGGCATCCAGCCCTTCGGATTTAAAAACTTCGTGACTTTCGTCGAGGTCGAACAACGCCCTTGAGGACAACGCAATGACGAGCTTGTTACCGAACATTTTGGTCATGCGCACCTTGATCCTGCTCGCAGATGGCTCGCTAGATTTAATCGGTCGGGATCTGACCCTGCACAGCCAGTCAAACCGGGGATGTGAAATTTATATTAACGCTTAAACCAGAGTTAACGCGTCGCGCTCAGGAAACAGGCCGAATGCGCCTCCGGTATGCATAAAAACCACATTCTTGAACCGGTCAAAGCGACCCGATCGAATACCGTCCAGCATTCCGAAAAATGCTTTGCCGGTGTAAACCGGATCCAGCAACAGACCTTCCAGTCTCGCCACCAACCCAATGGTCTCATACACGCCGGGATCAGCGATTCCATATCCCCTGCCGATATATCTGTCATCAATATCCAGTTCGAGACTGTTTCCCGGCAAAGACAAGCCGTACTTAACACACCAGGCGTCCAGGTCTTCAGCGCCCTTCTCCTGAAAGTAAGCCGCACTGTCGCACACTGCATAGCCTTTTACCGCAACATCGGGAGCAAATTCTGCCATTCCCAGGGCGAGCCCCGCATGGGTACCACCCGAACCGGTGGCGCAGCATACAAGGCAAGCATCGAGACCGTGCATTTGCAGATCGGACACCAGTTCAGAGGCGGCGTTTACATACCCCCATAACCCGACCGCATTGCTGGCGCCCGTCGGGATCTCGTAAGTCGATAATCCTTGCGCGGCGTAATGCGCCTTCCAGAAAAGAAAGTGCTCCTTCAGTCGCCCCCAGCTTGTCGCCGGATAATAAGAACATTGTGCACCCGCTAAAGATGCAAGGAGGGTGTTGCCATCCTTGATATCCGGTTCCGTACCCCGGAACACGAGATGACATTGCAGTCCCAGGCGAGCGGCGATGAGGGCGGTGGCACGGCAGTGGTTTGACTGGATTCCGCCGCACGTAATCAGAACATCGGCTTTGTGTTGCAGAGCCTCAGCAACGGCAAATTCGAGCTTTCGTACTTTGTTGCCGGAGAGCTCAAACCCCGAAAGGTCATCCCGTTTTACCCATATCCGCGGACCACCGACGTGCTCGGAAATCCGGTCCAGGGGATAAAACGGCGTGGGCAATTGAGCCAGATGTATGCGCGGAAGAGAGGCTGGCAGCATAAAGATTCAATCAGGTTCGTCGATTGTTCGGAACTGCTGATCTACCGTAACTGGACTCGCTTTCGACATGAAGGCGAAATGGCCGTTTTACACGGCCTTTATGGTCCCTTTTGGCAGCACGGCATGAACCGCTACTTTCTGGAATTTCAGCTCAATACTGTTCCCGACATCTACTGTCAGGTAGGCCTCGCCAACTTCCGTAATCCGGCCCAGCATTCCGCTGGCCATGACCACCTCATCACCTTTGGCCAGTCCGTCAACCAACTGCTGATGCTCTTTCTGGCGTTTTCGCTGGGGGCGTATCAGGATGAAATACATCAGAACAAAAAGTCCGCCAAGCATGGCGAATTGGGCAATGCCTCCGCCGGGAGGTGGCGCAGTCTGAGTTTGGGCAACTGCACTGGGTATAAAAAAAGACATAAATCAGCCTATGTATATAATCAACTTGTTTGAGCGTGCTAAATGTACCCGTTTTGCGGTCGGGGAGCAATTGCGAAGGCGAGCGCTAAACCGATTGATGTTCCGGCGGTTTGCTGTTGGTGCAGGAGAAATGAAAACCCGTGGGAGCGCGAAGCTGCCACGGGCTGAAAGAACTATACGTAATCCCGGAAAAGCTTGCGGAAAGCGCTCGGTGACAGGCCTGTCCAACGTTTGAAGGCATTGGTGAAGCTGGTCCGGTCGGAAAAATCCAGCGAGGCGGAGATACTGTCGATGCTCTGATGCTGCTTGATAAGGTAATCGATAGAGTGATGAAAGCGTACCTGATCTCGCAGATCCGCAAAACTGATGTCCTGTTGCTGCAAGCGGCGCTGCAGAGTCCTTTTGGACAGATTAAGTTCATCGGCGATATGACCGATGCTCATCGGCGCATGTCCCACACGTCTTTGCAGGACCTCGACCACACGGGCAGGCACGCCGTATACCTCCGGCAAGCGTGCTTGCTGGAGGTACTCATCCAGTGTCTTTACTGAGCCCAGCGCAAGCATGGCCTGATCGGTCATCTTGCGTTGAGCCTGGGATTTTTGAAGATCTACCATACAGGCCACTCCTTCAGCCAATAACTCAATTGTTTCAATATCTTGTGCTGTAAAATCTGCATTCCGACACCCTCCGGAGAACAGGCACATCACCAACGGATCAGTCGAAGCCGGATTAATCAGCGCCCCAAGATACGCGTTAATATCGACGCCATTATACGTAAACCCTTCAGCGTATTCACCTACCTTTCCCTGGATTTGATAGCTGCATGGCTTTTTAGTATCAAAGATTGTGGCGGCAGGAGACTTGTCAATCGTGATGTGTTGACCAATAAAGTACCGGTCCGATGAATCATTGACACCCACAGCGCAATGGACTTCGGCGACCTGATGTGACAGGCGTCTCAATAATAATGCGTAGTCAAGCTCAAGCAATTTACAACCGCCGGTCAGAAATTCTTGAAGACCGGAGTTGTCCGACAGATTTCTTACCGTCTGAACAAATGCTTTATACAAATGTTTGGCATTACTTTCCGGGATGGCGTCCGTATATCCGGTTGCGTAGGTTTCCGGGATGTGACGCTTGGTGGCTTGGTGATCAGCGATAGACTTCAAAGCGGTGTACCTTATATATCCGAGTTAGACGTTACTGGTTCAGCGGGACAGCCCTCTCCCCTAAAAGCCTCAATCGTCCAGCGATTAACGGCAGCGTGTATAAAAATCGCGACTCCGCGCACTAATGGTTAGCATGTTAACTCAACACTGCAAGGAGTGGATACTGAATGCAAGCCCTTCGGATTCAATTTGCTGCAAATAGCGAATTGTTATGATGGTGCAGGACTTGGTAATCCCTGCTCATAATACGGATAGATGCGCCGATTCGCTCTTTCCGGTACCAAAGTACTTGGGCCGACATAATAGACAGATCTGTCTATTTTGGATACGAATATTTTCCCTTCACACCGCTTGATATCGGGAGGATCGGGTTTCTGCATGAAGTGAGCAAAGCACATTTGCCGGACACGATCGGCCGGACACCGACTGAAGTGCTAACAGGTGCAACCGGAGGTATTTGATACAAGGATAGCCGGTCAACCCGCCGCAACGGCGAATTGCACGTTACTTATCGACCACATGGTCAGAGAATGAGCGTCACCGAACGCTATTGCGACGCGGCAGAAAGCCAGTCGATCAGATCCGCGTGATGTGTTCGCGAATTCACCTTATGAGCGATGTGAATTATTGATCCGGCTTCATCAACAATAAAAGTTTGTCGGAGTACTCCCCAGAATTCCCGCCCCATAAACTTTTTCAACGCCCACACGCCATAGGCTTCCGCTATTTTATGTTCGGGATCGGACAACAGGTCGAACGTCAAGCGGTACTTGTCAGAAAACTTTTTCAGTTTTGCCGTCGGGTCCGGGCTGAGTCCAAATGCAATTGCGTTGTGCTCTGCAAGCACACTTTGAATATCACGGATCCCGCAGGCCTGGACAGTACAGCCGGGAGTCAGCGCTTTTGGATAGAAATAAAGTACTACTTTTTTTCCACGCAAGGCCGCCAGATCTATAACCTTGCCGTCCTGGTTCTCCAGCGCAAAGACTGGAGCGAGGTCACCAATCGTCAATTGAGTCATCAAAGAATCCGCCGGCGCCCGCAACCGCCTCCCTTCTCGGGAAGGCGCCTGCGGGCGCTCTTGTGGTTACCGGGATCGATCAGGATGGGAGCAGCGATTTGACCGCATCACGCTCTTCTTTCAGTTCCTGCTCGGTAGCCTGCATTTTCTGGCGAGAAAAATCGCTGATTTCCAGCCCCTGAACGACTTTCCATTCACCATCCTTGCACTCACAGGGCACAGAATAAATTAATCCCTCTTCAATTCCGTAGCTCCCGTCACTATATACGCCCATGCTCGTCCAGTCGCCTTCGGCGGTTCCGAGAGCCCACTCCCGCATATGACAAAGGGCTGCATTAGCCGCAGATGCGGCGCTCGATGCACCTCGAGCGGCAATGATTGCGGCACCGCGCTGCTGCACAGTCGGGATAAATGCGGACTCGTACCAGGCACGTTCAACCCGGTCGATTGCCAGCTCGCCATTGACTTGGACATGGAAAAGATCGGGGTACTGGGTTGACGAATGATTGCCCCAGATCGTCATTTTTTTAATCGCTGATAAAGGCACGTCAAGCTTCTGGCTCAACTGTGTAACCGCGCGATTATGATCGAGTCGTGTCATTGCCGTAAACTGGCGCGGATCGATTGCCGGCGCATTACGCTGGGCGATGAGGGCGTTGGTGTTAGCCGGATTGCCCACCACCAGCACTTTCACATTGCGGGAAGCGTGATCATTGATGGCTTTGCCCTGCACCGAAAAGATCGCGGCGTTGGCTTCAAGCAAATCTTTTCGTTCCATACCCGGTCCACGCGGCCGCGCGCCGACCAGTAATGCATAATCAGCATCTTTGAAAGCTGTATTCGCATCATCTGTGCAGACGATCCCCTGCAGCAAGGGGAAGGCACAATCGTCGAGTTCCATGGCGACCCCTTTCAGGGCATTCATGGCTGGCGAAATCTCCAGCAATTGCAAGATGACTGGCTGATCTTTACCGAGCATCTCTCCAGATGCAATACGAAACAACAAAGAATAACTGATTTGGCCTGCTGCGCCGGTGACGGCAACTCGTACGGGTGCTTTCACTAGGGGTCTCCGCTGACTGGGATAGGAACTGCATTAAAGCGGGAGTCGTGGTTTTCCCACTGTTACGGGCGGCCATTATAAATAAAACGGCCAGAATGTCATCCCGCTTCAAAATCCGGACGCCGCGGATCAGACGGCTGCGACGTACCGGTCCTTGAGTTTCTCGTAGATCTCGTCCTTGAACTGCACGCTGTTGGCATCAAGATCCCGCAACAGATCCATAAGGTGCTCGTTGTCTTCCCTGCCCCCCCAGACTTTGCGATATGAGCCCTGCTTGTATCCATGGTCTTGTCTGAAGAAATTAAGGACGTTCTTGCCGATATAAATCACATAGAGTTCATCCAGCGACAAACCCGCGTTTTCCATCAGCCGGGCAAATGCAGCCGCGTCGAAGCGGCGCTCGGACAGTGTCTGTGTAGCGAAGGTCTCGACCTCCGTGAGGAAATCAGTGGCCGCAGTGCCTGCAGGAAAGTGGCCTGCAATCTCTTGCGCGAGGCTGTCAGGGGCGGAACCTGATTCGAGAAGGTCACTCAATCCGAAATGCCAGATGTCCACCAGTTCCAGCACGACCTGATCCCGATCCGGGATCTGCTGCTTCCACCATTTCCAGCCGTAATGATCCATCAATTCAGCGCACTCAACCCAGATGGCCCGATACCATTGATGCCCCTGAGTTCGCCATTGCGGATGAACCCGTTGATTGATTGTGTCCTGCAATTCAAGCATTGTCCGGATTTTATGGTGCATGGAACTTGTAACCTGTGTCGTTGGATGATAAAAAGCCAGAAGGCGGGCAGACGCGCCTTCCTGGTCCGTAACGGCTTGCGACTCCGACTTCTCAACAATAACGCGTCGGTGCGGATCTCGAGCACCCTGATAGCGTTTCAAAGGACCGATGTCAGACAAACCTGATGTAACCGAATCGTCAAATATTCATGCTCCTGCGACAGGTTCGATTGAGTCCGGAGGATTTTAGCATGCGCCTTTTGCAAGCCATTCATAACATCGACGTGGCGGCATTTGAATGGTGTCTGAAGCGCAAGAACCGTGAGTTCGCCGTACTAATCGCTCGAAGGGCTTCACTTAGCGCCGATGGTCCCCTCTATGTCATTGCAGGCCTGGGGTTTCTGGCGGCACAACACTGGCATCTGGTCACTCTGCTCGCGCTGGGGTTTTCAATCGAACGCGTGTGTTATTTCCTTTTCAAGGGCTTTTTCAAACGCAACCGGCCTCCTGCCGCCATCCCGGGTTTTTGCAGCGTTATCGAGCCCACCGATCAGTTCAGTTTTCCGTCCGGCCATACGTCCGCCGCGTTTTTCGTGGCCTGCATCTTTTCTTTCGCAATCCCATGGGCAGCCTGGATTCTGTATCCGTGGGCCGTATCGGTCGGGATGGCGCGGGTCATTCTCGGCGTTCACTTCCCCAGTGATGTCATGGCCGGCGCCGGCCTCGGTTACTGCATCGCCACGGCACTCATCGCGGTGGTTCCGCCTATCTGAACCGTCAGTTATACGCCTGTCCGGACGGCCCGGCGGAACAGCCGGAAAAAATTTTCGAAGGTTTTTTCTGCAAGTTCCTCGTAACTGATGCCTCTCAATTCCGCAATGAATCTGGCTACATCGATTACAAATTTGGGTTCGTTCGAACGTCCCCGATGTGGTACCGGGGCCAGGTAGGGAGAATCAGTCTCCACCAATAACCGGTCCAGAGGAACCTTACGGGCAACATCGCGCAGTTCATCAGCGTTTTTGAAAGTAACTATGCCCGACAGGGATATGTAGTAGTTCAGATCAAGGGCCGCCCTGGCCATCTCCCAGGACTCGGTAAAACAGTGCATAACTCCGGCGGATGCCGAACTGCCATGCTCTTTGATGCACGCTAGTGTGTCCTCTTGTGCGGCCCGGGAATGCACTATCACCGGCAGATCCAGCCTGGCGCCGGCGCGCAGATGCGCCGCAAAGCTTCTCACTTGAGCATCGGCGGTGTCTTTGCTGTAGTGATAATCCAGGCCGGTTTCGCCAATCGCCACCACTTTCGGATGATCGGCCCAAAGACCCAGCTCATCTTCAACGATTATCGTATCGGTCACATCAGACGGGTGAATCCCCACCGAGGCGAAGATGGAGGGATCCGAGTTCGCAATATCAAGAACCGCGTCCTTATTCGCCGCACTGATGCAGACACACAGGAAATGGCTGACACCCGCGTCCCTGGCAGCCGCAATTGCGGTCGCCACGGAACCGCCGCACTGATCCAGCTTAAGACGATCAAGGTGGCAATGGGAATCAACTAGCATCGACAAACCCTCAAAACCGGCAAGCTTACATCGATTAAGAGAAGGATTCTATGATGAGAGGAAGCTCGCAGCCACGAACCCCCGGCACGCTACATGGTATGAGTAGGCCGGTCAGACTCTAAAGAACCAGCCAGATAGGTTTCAATTTTCTTTGACGCAGAGTCATCTTCGCCACTGAACTGGACTCCAATGCCTGCTGCCCGGTTCCCCTGAGCACCCTTTGGGGTGATCCAGACTACCTTGCCGGCTACCGGTATCTTTTCCGGTTCATCCATGAGATTCAGCAACATGAATACTTCGTCGCCAAGATGGTAAGTTTTATTGGTCGGGATGAACAGCCCGCCATTTTGTATGAAGGGCATATAAGCGGCGTAGAGAACCGCCTTGTCCCGAATGGTGAGAGACAAGATTCCATTACGTGCCCCCCCAAGACCCTGCATCATCATAGCTCCAGTTTCAAAGTTACCCGCTTATCTGCTACCGCAGCCCCTGCACAACCCCGGACGTAACAGATTTAATCTCAGATCAGTATGGTTCCAACCCGCGCATTTTTCAAAAACACGGTTGCCCGGGCTTCAAAAGGTGGCGTCGCCGGAGACTCACCTGCCGGTCGTTCCGGACAGAAAGGCCGCAGGCGAACTGGCAGCCTCTACGATCTCGACAGCCAGATCCGCCAGGAAAATGTCCTGATTTAGGTTTGCACCTCGCTGCAGAAGAAGCTTTCTTTGCAGTAACGCCTGATACAAGGAATGCACTGCAACCTCATCGCAAGCGACGAACACGCCTGACCGGCTGCCCGCAGCACCCCCATCGACCCGCTGTCTGGCACTGATCGCCAGCAGATCCAGAAGCTCGTCGAGAACCCAACCCGGATCGAACCCGGACATGTACCGCGCAAACTCGATATCACCGCTGTCATCGTTTAACAGACGCTCCACCGCGCTGCGGAGGGCTTTCCTTTTCTCAAACAGACCCGCTTCCAGCCATTTCACGACCCGCAACGGCCGCCCCCCGGCCTGTTCCAGAAAATGCATAGGGTTGTCGACGTTTTGTTGAGCGAGCCACGCGCCTGCAACCCGTTGATCCGGTACCGCAAGGGGAAAGTGCAGGCAGCGGCTCCTGATGGTCGGCAGAATACGTGCCGGCAGGGACGTAACCAGAAAGAAATAGCAGTTTGCGCCGGGCTCCTCCAGTACTTTCAAAAGTGCGTTGGCAGCATTGCGATTCATCTTCTCCGCCGGAGTAATCAATATCACCTTCCGCCCTCCTTGCTGGGAGGTTGCCGCTGCAATCTGCGTAATGCTGCGAATCTGATCGATTTTGATGGCTTTGCCGGTGTCCTCCGGCCGAACTTCGTGGAAATCCGGATGATTACCCGTCTGCAGTAATGCGCAGGATTTGCAGCATCTGCAGGAGTTCGCACCGGACGGTTGGGCACACAGGAGATACTGAACCGCTGCGATAGCGAGCTCGTTTTCCCCCACATCGCCTGGTCCGGTAATCAACACGGCGTGAGGCAATCTCGACTCATCTACCGAAGCACTCAGTTGATCCCAGGCCTGCGCTAGCCATGGAAACGGCGGTTGGGCCAAAAACCCCGCATTTTTCGACATAGGTTTTCCCGTAAACATAGAACGGTTGCGAGGGTATAATCCGCCGGATTCATCCCCTCTGGCAAATACCCGCGCTGAAATGGAAGAAATCGAAATTGTTTATACCGATTTGCACTGCCTGGTCGTCAACAAGCCGGCCGGCCTGCTCTCAGTACCGGGAAAGTCCTCGCAACCGAACCTGCTGGAGACGTTGCGAATCCGATTCCCCAATATCCGGCTGGTCCACCGCCTGGACATGGCTACGTCGGGACTGATGGTTTTCGCGCTGGATCATCCGGCACAAAAGTCCCTGTCGGCACAGTTTGAATCTCGCACGGTGAAAAAGGTCTATCATGCCGTCGTGACCGGCTCGGTAGCCGTGGACTGGGGCGAGGTCAGCCTGCCACTGGCGTGTGACTGGCCTAACCGTCCCCGGCAACACGTGAGCTGGAATCATGGCAAACCGGCACTGACCCGCTATCAGGTGGTTTATCGTACCGGCACGACAACTTCACTGGTGTTGTATCCGGTCACCGGCCGCTCACATCAATTGCGCGTGCATTGCCTGGCAATAGGCCATCCCATTGAAGGCGACTGCTTTTACGGCGGCGCACCCGACAATGCGCGTTTGAAGCTCCATGCGAGCACCCTGGATTTTTTGCATCCGGTGTCGCGGCAACGAGTGAGCTTTCGCAGTCACGTGCCGTTTGCGCTGGACTGAGGTGCCACCGAACAGGTCCGAAGATGTCAGACCTGGCGGCCAGCCCCTGCGAGTAATGCTCGCAAGACTGCTGCGATATCCCGCTGCACTTGATCGAGCGGTTGCGCTGCATCGATAACCGCAAAGCGGTCCGGTTCCTGTCCTACACGTCGCAGATACGCATCGCGCACTGCATGGAAAAATTGAAGATCTTCGGATTCGAACCGGTCCGCCGCGGATCGCTGACGTGCACGTTCAAGACCTGCGGCCACCTCCATATCGAGCAAAATGGTCTTATCCGGCTGATGCGGGCCTTGAACCAGCTGCTCCAGGGTGGCAATCAGGGCCGTATCCACGCCTCTTCCGCCCCCTTGATATGCGTAGGTCGCATCGGTAAACCGATCACAAACTACCCACCTGCCCTGTTGTAACGCGGGCATGATCTTCGTGCGAAAATGCTGTGCGCGGGCGGCGAAAACTACGAGTAGCTCCGTGAGCGAGTCCATTGCTTCGGTACGGGGCTGCAAAAGGAATCCACGAAGCTCTTCTGCCAGAGGTGTTCCTCCCGGCTCTCGTGTCACGACGGGGTCGACGCCTCGATCGCGCAACCAGGAAACAATGAAGTCAAGATTGGTGGTCTTGCCTACCCCTTCGACACCTTCGAGGGTAATAAAGAGCCCGGGAAAGGGTGCGCCGGCCTGAGTCATGGCCGACTTTCCGAAGCGGGAGCAGAACGATAGTCAGGTGCGCGTTTGCGCTTTTGAAAGGTTGCCACTGCCGCATTATGCTCCTCAAGAGTTGCGGAGAACTGATGAGATCCGTCACCTTTGGCGACAAAATAAAGCACGTCACCGGGTTCCGGATGCATGGCCGCCCGAATGGCAGCCAGGCCGGGCATTGCGATGGGCGTCGGCGGCAAGCCTTTGATGACGTAGGTGTTGTAAGGGGTTGACTGGCGCAGATGCTGGCGCGTGATATTGCCCCGGTATTCCAATCCCAGCCCGTAGATGACGGTCGGATCGGTTTGCAGTCGCATACCGCGCTCCAGGCGTCTTACGAACACTCCTGCGATAGTCCCGCGCTCATAGGGAACACCCGTCTCTTTCTCGATAATGGATGCCATAACGAGGGCCTCTTCGGGAGATTTATAAGGCAGGCCGGGCTGCCGCTCCTCCCACTCCTGCTGCAGGGTTGCACGCATCTTCCCATGGGCGCGCCTGAGGATGGAGACGTCTGTCTCTCCGGCGATATAACGATAGGTATCCGGGAAGAACCACCCCTCCGGATGCGACAGGTTCAAATCCAGCAATTGCAGTTGCCCATCCAGATCGCCCGGAGGCAGCATCGACTTTAATTTGGGCGCCTTTGCAAGCGCTTTCACAAAATCGGCAAAAGTTAGCCCTTCGACGAGGGTAACTCCGTAAGTGATCACCTTACCCGATTGAAATTTAACCAGCAAACTATACGGCGATTCAAACTCGTCCAGCTCATACTCACCAGCCTTGACGGGTTCGGGCGCCAGGAATCTCGCATAGAGTCGCCACAACAAGGGGAATCTGAGCAGATGCCGATCTTCTAGTTGCCGGGCCACCCGCGGCAGGGCTGAGCCCCGTTCAATGGCAATCACACGAGCATCCGGTGCGACCGGGAAGTCCGAATGCATCCAGTGCCAGATGTACGCCACACTCCCCCCGGCGGCAACCACACCAAGAAAAGCCAAAATGACCAATGCCCGAATCAGCTTACGCATAGGCAGCTCCGTAGCGCGCTTGCAGCTGTGTCTGTATCTGACGCGTAATCGGGCCGACTGGCCATCCGTGATGTCCGAGCTTTACCACTGGCCATAGTCCCCGCACGCTGTTGCATACAAATATCTCTGCTGCCGCATCGACATCTGCGAGAGTGACGCCACGCGTTGCTGTGGTCACGCCGATAGCAGGTGCAATCTCATCCAGGATCAACGCTCGCATGACACCGGCAACTCCGCAGCGATCAAGGCGTGGCGTCACAAGATCACCATCGATGAGTAGAAAAATATTGTGGTGCAGGCTTTCGATGATTCGGGATTGCTGATCTTGAAGAAGAGGAAGGCAGTGATCCGGACGGTCCGCATAGGCCATACCCGCCAGCACATAATCAAGGCGGTTCAGATGCTTGAGACCGGCCAGTTCAGGATTCTCGCTCAAACAGGATTGCGTCCACTCCAGGGTGACGCCCCGATGACCGTTACTGCTCGGGTTGAAGGGCAGAATGCTGAACACTATCGTTGGTTGCGCTGGCCCACTCGCAGGAACATAGCCGCGTCCACCGTATCCACGTGTCACGATCAGCTTTACAACCATTCGCGCACCTTGAATCGGCATTTCCGTCAATTTTTTATGGACCAGCGCCACCCAGCTGTCCAGTTCAACGGCCTCCAAGGGTATCAGGAGCTGCTGACAGGCTCGCTGCAATCTTGCAAGATGCCGGCTCCATAACACCAGGTCGCCGCCGCACCAGAGCATCGTTTCAAATACACCATCGCCGAAGGCAAAGCCGCGATCGGTGACTGCCACGACATCTGTCCATTCTCCATTTACCAGATGACAGGGATAGTGCGTCATGCGCCCCCAATGTCCTCGTTATCTGCCTCGCATCGCCGGCGCCATACGGCCGCCTCCGTCCCCATGGTCGTCACAGCTTCCTGAAAACCAGCGTCCCGTTCGTTCCACCGAAACCAAACGAGTTGCTCATGGCGACCTCGATCGGCTGGGCTTGCGCTTGATGCGGTACGAAATTCAAATCACATTCCGCATCGGGTGTGTCGAGGTTGATCGTGGGCGGAGCAACCTGATCGCGGATGGCCAGCACCGTAAAAATGGCTTCGACCGCGCCTGCTGCACCCAGCAAGTGACCGGTCATTGACTTCGTTGAACTGATCGCCAAATCCGCGACATGCTTGCCAAATACCGTTTTGACGGCGCGGCATTCCGCCAGATCGCCGACCGGCGTAGAGGTACCGTGCGCATTGATATATTGCACGTCATCAGAAGAAATCCCTGCATCACGCAGCGCGGCAATCATGGACATCGCCGCCCCGTCGCCCTGTTCGGGTGGAGAAGTCATATGAAATGCGTCGGCGCTCGCACCGAATCCGATCAGCTCTGCATAAATCCGGGCGCCCCGGGCGCGCGCATGCTCGTATTCCTCAAGCACCATTACCCCCGCACCATCGCCGAGAACGAATCCGTCCCGATCCACATCCCAGGGACGACTGGCCTTCTGGGGATCGTCGTTGCGGGTGGAAAGCGCTCGAGCGGCGGCGAATCCGCCAATTCCCACCGGGGTCGTCGCCATCTCCGCGCCCCCGCAGAACACCACATCGGCATATCCGGACAAGATTTCCCGCGTGGCTAGCCCGATGCAATGAGTGGACGTCGTACAGGCCGTGGTGACGGCGATATTGGCACCTTTGAATCCATATCGGATCGACAGATTGCCGGCAATCATATTGATGATCGAGCCA
Source organism: uncultured Cellvibrionaceae bacterium (assembly GCA_964546435.1). GTDB lineage: Bacteria > Pseudomonadota > Gammaproteobacteria > Pseudomonadales > Cellvibrionaceae > CAYNST01. Next base: position 85,827 of record CAZJKJ010000003.1, on the reverse strand, counting down.
GGCACAAAAAACGGTGATACCCGGCGCGGGCCCCGTTCATTGATCGTCAGCGCCGTGGTTTCGATGGAGCCGAGACCACCGATTCCAGAGCCTATATAACACGCAATCCGGTGCGCATTTTGCTCCGTCACGACGAGACCGGAATCTTCAAATGCCTGAATCCCGGCAACCATGCCGAACTGGATGAAAGCATCAATCTTCCGAGCTTCCTTTTCCGGCATATAAGGTGTGAGGTCAAGATCTTTTACTGAAGCACTAAAACGGGTAGCAAATGCTGATGCGTCAAATGATTCAATTGGCGCAGCACCGCTTTTTCCGGCGACTACGGAACGCCAGGCTTCTTCTACGCTGTTACCAACGGGACTGACCATGCCCATGCCGGTAACTACGACTCTCTTGCGGTGCACGTGATTCTCCCAATCGATTATGAGAAACGTTTGAGCGGAGTATTACCGCTCAAATTGAAGCACTTGGATTCCGTGTGATTAATCATCCAGCCATTTGTCTGTTCAGTCGCCCTGTCACGCACCACAGTCTCTCGACCCTCTGCGGCTGAGCGGCCCCGACACAACAGGAAAGATGCATAAAATAAAAGCCGTACTATTCGACATAGTGACGGCTTCAACAGGAACTGCTAACGACGGATGAGGCTATGCCAGATTTTCGTTGATGTAGTCGATTGCCAGTTGCACAGTCGTGATTTTCTCGGCTTCTTCATCAGGAATTTCGGTTTCGAACTCCTCTTCCAACGCCATAACGAGCTCTACGGTATCCAGGGAGTCAGCACCCAGATCTTCAACAAATGACGCCTCGTTCTTTACTTCGTCTTCTTTAACGCCGAGTTGTTCGGCAACAATTTTTTTAACTCTTTCTTCGATGCTGCTCATAATATTTTGTAGCTCCTAATAGCTTCTTTGATTTTCAGCATTAAATTGTCTGACTGTCATTGGCCGTCATCCGCCGACTTTGAAAGCCGTAACCGTGTCACAGTTCCAAGAAAGCGCGCATTTTACCGCGAATTTCCGCCATTGTAATCCATGGTCGTAGTTTTCGCTTCAGAAAATGGGCGCATTCGCCGGACGCACCCTGAGTTCTATCGGCAAAACAGTTTGAAACCCTGCATTCACCCGACGACCAAACCTCGAATTCACTTGCTCACACGAACCAAGTCTCTTGTTTTTAAGACCTTTTCGTGTTTATGCCATGTAGAGACCACCGTTTACATGGATGGTCTCTCCAGTGATATAGCCCGCACCATTGGAGCAGAGAAACCCTGCCACCTCCGCAATCTCCTCCGGCTGACCCAGTCGCGCCAGCGCAATTCCGCTCAGAAGCGCGCTTCTTTGTGTATCTGCCAAACTTTTAGTCATATCAGTTTCGATAAAGCCCGGCGCTATGCAGTTCACCGTAATATTGCGTGACCCGATCTCTTTTGCCAGGGATCTGGAAAAGCCCTCCACTCCGGCCTTGGTGGCCGCGTAGTTGCTCTGTCCCGCATTTCCCATGCTGCCCACCACGGACGTAATATTTATGATGCGGCCCCATCGGGCTTTGGTCATCCCGCGCAGACAGGCCTTACTCAATCTGTAGATGGCATCGAGATTTGTTCTCATAACGCTGAACCACTCTTCTTCTGACATGCGCATCAGAAGGTTGTCGCTGGTTATTCCGGCGTTGTTTACCAGCACGGTAGCAGGCCCATACCGGGTGGCGATGTCATTGACAAGCGAGGCGCTGGCGTCTGCCTGACATACATCCAGCACCATTCCTCCGCCTTCGACACCCAGTTGTGCAAGCTTTTCGCTGATTTTTTCCGCACCACTAGCAGTCGTGGCCGTGCCAACCACCACAAATCCTCTCGCACCCAGACCGGCGGCGATTGCTGCTCCGATGCCCCGACTGGCACCGGTCACCAGTGCCACGCGTTTATCACTCATATCTCCCCCTCGGCCGGTCATTAAACATTTTGCTTTTTAACAAGATGATCTAGTAACGCCGCCAGATTTTCCGGCTTGTCCGTTGAATAAACTTTCAGCTCTCGGTCAATACGTTTGGCCAGACCGGCCAGCACTTTGCCCGGCCCGCATTCGACCAGCGTCGTCGCTCCTTCCGCCACCGCTTTGCGTACACAATCGACCCACTGTACGGGGGCATAAATTTGCTCGATCAGTCGCGCGCGGATCGCCGCCGGGTCAGCGGATATCTGTGCATCAACATTCTGGATTACGGGTATTTTAGGTAACTCAACTTCAACGTCGCGCAGATGGGCAGCCAATCTTTCTGCAGCGGGTTTCATAAGCGACGTGTGAAAGGGCGCGCTCACTGCCAGTGGCACTGCCATTTTGGCGCCGGCTGCCTTGCAAAGATCCATTGCGCGCTCGACTGCTTTCACCTGCCCCGCCACCACCACTTGCCCTGGCGCATTAAAATTGACTGCTTCCACCACCTCACCACGCGAAGCTTCCACACAGACAGCTTTCACTTGATCGTCATCAAGACCGATAATGGCCGCCATGGTTCCTTCTCCGGCCGGAACCGCTTCCTGCATGAACTGGCCGCGCAACTGAACCAGGCGCACCGCCTGTTCAAACGGGATACTGCCGGCACACACCATGGCAGACCACTCCCCCAGGCTATGACCCGTCATGCACACACCATCAACTTCTGACTGTTGATTTATTACGCGCCAGATAGCATAGCTCGCCGTTAATATGGCGGGCTGAGCAAATTCGGTCAGGTTGAGCTTGTCCTGGGGGCCGTCCTGAATCAACTGCCACAAGTCAAACGACAACTGGTCACTGGCGACATCAAAAACTTCCTGAACAATGGAATGATTCTGCGCCAACTCCTTCAACATCCCCACTTGCTGGGAACCTTGCCCCGGGAAAATGAATGCCACGTCAGTCACAAGAATGTCCTCCTTTGGACGAATTGGTCATGGCTGCCGCGATCATCGACGGCAGCGCGTTAAGCGCCTGATCATGCGCTACCCGGAGTGCGGATTCAAAAGCATCCGGCAACGCCGATCCGTGGCTTTTCACCACGACCCCGTTCAATCCGAGAAAAGCGGCCCCGTTATGAGAGCTTGGATGATGTGCGGCACGCCACCCCTGCAGGTAGGGTTCTGCGAGCTTGTGCGCCAGCCGCGCCTTCCAGTCTGTTTTAAATGCATTCGACAACCGTGATGACAATAACTGAAACGCGCCTTCACTGGCCTTCAACACCGCGTTGCCGGTGAATCCATCGCAGACAATGACATCCATGCTTCCGGCGTAGATGTCGTCGCCCTCGACAAATCCCATAAAATTCAATGAACTGCAATGCCGCATCAACTCGAATGCCTCACGACGCAAACTGTCGCCCTTCTCGATTTCGCGACCCACGTTCAGTAACCCGATACGCGGTTCCGGGTTGCCCGCAGTTCGCGCCATCGCCGCCCCCATAATTCCAAATTCTAGTAACTGTTGGGCAGAGACAGAGACGTTGGCACCGAGATCAAGAAGGTAACAAGATCCGCGCACTGTCGGCACAGCCTTACAGATGGCGGGTCTGTCTATGGCCGGCAACGCCCCGAGGTACTTCAACCCGAACCCCATCAGAGCACCGGTATTTCCGGCGCTGACACAAGCCTGAGCCTGACCCTCGGCGACCAGCTTTATCGCTTTTGCCATGGACGAATTCGGCTTGTTGCGTAGAGCGTGCGCGGGGCGGTCGGACATGGTCACCGCCTCGGATGCGTCCACATAAGACACTCGATCGCTGGCTGACAGCAATTTCCGCAGTACGGGCTCAACCCCCACCAGAATCACATCGACAGAAGGGAAGTTTTTGATGAAATGAGCGGACGCAGTAACCGCAACCCGGGGACCACTATCTCCCCCGGTTGCGTCAACTGCAATTCGAATTCGCGCTGGCAATAACTAGATATCGATCAGTTCTTATTCGTCGTCACTGTTACCGATAACTTTACGTCCGCGATAAAAGCCATCTGGCGTCATATGATGACGCAAATGTTTCTCACCGGACGTGGAATCTATGGATAACGCCTGAGTTGACAATGCATCATGTGATCGACGCATGCCGCGTCGTGCACGTGATTTTTTATTTTTCTGGACGGCCATAATTTATACCTTTTCGCGTAAATCTTTGTAACTGTTGAATAAAGACAATGATCGGCCGACTACATAGTCCGCCTTGCCATTCTCTTCGAAAACTTTTGGAACAACGCTATTTCTTGCTTCTCAACTGTTCCAGCACCTGGAAAGGGTTTGCTCGCACAGGCGTTTCTTCTGCACTGTGCTCTGACCGGAAATAAGCCGGATCAACACATTCGTGCTCGTGATACGAGACATAAGGCATACCCAAGAGTATCTCGTCTTCCAGCATATGAAAAAGATCTGCGCTGTCTTCTTCTACCAGCCACGGCTCTACGTCGCCTGGTAATGCCTTCGCCTGCTTTTCGTTGCCAACGATACCGACAAAAAAATCACCGCCAATATCCAGATCCAGCGGGTTCAGGCAGCGCTGGCATTGCCGCACAACACTGCCGGAAATCCTGCCGCGCACCTGTGGTCTGCGCTCATAGTCCAGACCGAAGTGCAATTCCGCCTGAACATCCTTTATTGCTAGAGTCGCGTCCGCCAATCGTTTAAAGTCGTCGCTCCCCACTCGGCCTTCCAGAAAAACGCCCAGATGTGCCAGTTTACGTGGCTCTACGGTTCTTGGAAGCTGCTTGATACGGGTACCCTCTGACATAGGCGCGCAATAATATTGACTTGGCCGACCACTGTCAAAGAAAAAACCGATAAAAGCCCCTTTAGGGACGGACGCGTGTCTGGAGACGCCAATATCATGACCTTTCAGATCATCCTTGCCTCGTCCTCGCTCTATCGCCAACAGTTGTTGACGCAACTGGGGCTCAGCTTCCTCGCCGTCAGCCCTGATATAGATGAAACCCGCTTCCCCGGCGAGTGCGTGGCGTCGGCCGTTCAGCGACTTGCCACCAGCAAAGCCCAGGTGGTAGCAGAAAGGTTTCCGGACGCCATAGTTGTGGCGTCCGATCAACTGGCATCGCTTGATGACCAACCCCTCGGCAAACCGGGAAGTCATGCATGCGCAATTCAGCAACTTCAACAATGTGCCGGTCGATCAGTGACATTTTATACGGCAGTGTGTGTACTGAGCCCAAAATCGGTGCAATGCGACCTTGTCACCACTGACGTGCTGTTCCGTCATCTGACTGCGGCGCAAATCGAAAACTACCTCAACTTCGAAAAGCCGTATGACTGCGCGGGCAGCTTTAAGTGTGAAGGACGGGGAATCGCCCTGTTCCAGTCCATCAAGAGCCTGGATCCCACGGCACTGATTGGACTTCCGTTGATTTCGCTGAATCTGATGCTCGCCCGGGCCGGGATCGACACCCTTTCGATTTGACCCCGCAAAACTCCAGCTTTTTCAACCGCTTTTGCGCCTGTTATTGAGCTACCGATCAAGCAATTCAAGAATCTGCGGGAACGTATCGATGGAAAAGCGGGGGAGATAACTTGTCAGTCGGCTTATATGATGCGCCCCGTAGCTCACGGCAATGCGGGCGACCTCCGCCCGGCGCGCCATCTCCATGTCGTATTCGGTATCGCCGACTACCAGAGCATCGTCGCAGGAACAGTCAAACTCTTTCAGAAGCTCCAATACCATTTGCGGATCCGGTTTCGAACGCGTTTCATCTGCGCATCTGGAGGCGTGGAAAAAGGTGCTCAAATTCAGACCGGCGAGCACCCGGTCCAGACCTTCTCGACCTTTGCCCGTTGCGACGGTGAGTATATGGCCCTCATCCTTCAACTTGACCAAGGTTTCCTCCACTCCCGCAAACAACGGTGACGGAACATGATCGAGCGCCATAAACCATTGTTTATAGTACTCCCTCAGGCATTGCAACTGTTCGTGGGCTACCCCCGGATACAATTTCTGCAAGGCTTCCATCATCCCCAGTCCGATGATGTCGAGAATGGCTTCTTCCGGCCGGACCGCCAAGCCAACATCAGCAGCTGCTTTTTGCACACAAACTACAATTTTCCCGGTGGAATCGCATAAGGTGCCATCCCAGTCAAAGATCAGCAGCACAAGCTCTCCCGCTCTCCGACGACATCCGCTCCAGCGGTTTTGAAAAATCCGGCGGCAGCCTGGCGGACACATCTACAACAGAACCGTCTTGAAGAGTCACCCGCAAGCGACTGGCATGCAAGCATAAACGCCTGAAATTGTAAGTGCTCATCAGCTCACTGTTACGCGCCGTTTCCCCATACTTCAAATCCCCCACCAACGGGCATCCGGCATAACCGGCATGAACCCTGATCTGATGAGTCCGACCCGTCTGCGGCTGCGCCTCAATGAGTGTTGCCCTCTCGAAACGCTCGATCACGCGGAAACGCGTAAACGCCTCCTTACCTGCCTGATGAACCTTGACCATTCGGGAGCCGTCAGGCAGCTCGTAACGCTGGAGCGGTGCGGCGATCTCGGTGCACGTCGCCGGCCATTCCCCCTGCACCAATGCGGTGTAGGTCTTGATAATACCCTTTCGTTCCCTGAGCAGAGATTGGAGCCACCGGAGCGTACTGCGTTTGCGTGCGATCATGATACACCCGGAAGTCTCTTTATCCAGGCGATGTACAAGCTCCAAAAAGCCGGAATATTCCGGTAATTGACGGAGTGCTTCTATCAGCCCCAGATTAACTCCGCTACCTCCGTGCACAGCCAGCCCGGATGGCTTATTGACGATTAGGAGCCCGCCTTCATCAAAGAGGATGCCATCCCGCAGCCGCTCCACCAGGCTAACGCCGGGTTTGTGCACCTCCCTGGGGTCCGCCGTACGGATCGGAGGAACCCTGACCATATCGCCCGCCTTAAGCTTTCGATCCGGTTTGGCCCGGCCTTTGTTTACGCGCACCTGCCCCTGGCGAATGATCCGATATAACGCCGATTTGGGGACCCCACGCAGCCTCGTACCAAGAAAATTGTCGAGCCGCTGCTCGGCCTGATCCTCTGTTACCTGAAAAAACTGGACTTGCTCGGTCATAACGGCCATCGGGGTGTAGTTCTGCGTAGCGCGCATTCTAGCAAGGAAGGACACCCAGACCCACGAATTATGCTGATTGCTTAATACACAGCGAGCTGATATATTCCGGCGTTGCGGGCGCAGAAGCCCGGCGCGAACCGAAGCTAGTGAGCATTAATGCGGAATGCGAAACTGCGGGTTGCTCTGCCCTCCGCGGACGCGGGCGTAATCTGAATTGCCGACGCGTGGTAATTTTAAAGGTGCTCGTCTTAACGAGCGTGACTGAAATGGTTTGCAAGTCCCTGGTGGGCATGGTTATTTTGAACTAAATTTTGAGCACGGCTTTTCAGACCAACAATTGGCATTGCGATTTACTCATCGACGTAACGACAGCAGAATTACAATTTCACGGCAAATTCCCGTTGCTCGACGTAAAAGTGTTTACTCAGCTAAATAAAAGGTGACGCCTCTTCAGCCTCGGAATCCTGATGCGGCAACCGTTGTTCGGGCAGGCAGGCGTAAGCAGTAGAACGGCGAAATTGCCACTAGACATCCAAGCAGGATGCCTGCTGAGCTCCGTTTGGTAGTTCCTGCAACCGAGTGACCTATTGTACCGTATGTAAACTGGAGGCCCTGGAGGTCTCGGTCGGCACCTACTTAGCGTAATGCGTCGGAAATTTCTGACACTACGATGATGATATTATCCTGCCATTAATCGGAATACTGGAAGCAAGTCTCACAAGAAGATCAACAACCGGCACTAACGTGACATTAATGGGCGCGGCGCCGGACAGCATTTACCAAGACACCCCGGTGGGCGTGTCACTTTTCGGTTAATGAACCACTGACTCACCGAAATCGCCGTTGTTGCCTCTTGAGATATGTTCTGTGCCCCACTTGCGGCTTGCGCAACGCAAGAGAACAATGAATGAAAAGAATGCTTATTAACGCCACCCAGCCAGAAGAGATCCGGGTGGCACTGGTTGACGGCCAGTGGTTGTATGATCTTGATATAGAAAATCGGCAACGAGAGCAGAAAAAGGCCAATATTTACAAGGGACGCATCACCCGCGTCGAACCCAGCCTGGAAGCCGCCTTTGTCGACTACGGCGCCGAACGCCATGGCTTTCTTCCACTCAAAGAAATTTCCAAAGAGTATTTCCGAGGTCGCGATCGTGAGAGCGACAGCAACCGCGTCCGCATCAAGGACGTGGTCAAGGAAGGTATGGAAGTCGTTGTGCAGATCGACAAGGAAGAACGTGGCAACAAGGGGGCGGCGCTGACCACCTTTATCAGTCTCGCCGGCCGGTATCTGGTTCTGATGCCAAACAATCCGCGCGCTGGCGGTATCTCCCGCCGCATTGATGGCGACGACCGGACCGAACTGAAGGATGCATTGAGCAAACTGGATGTACCTCAGGGCATGGGCGTCATTATCCGCACCGCCGGAGTCGGACGTAGCGCCGAGGAGTTGCAATGGGACATGAATACCCTGGTCCAGTTGTGGCATGCCGTCAAAACTGACGCCGACCAGGCAACGGCCCCGCACTTTCTGTGGCAGGAAGGCAATGTCATCATCCGGGCACTCAGAGATTACTTAAGGCAGGATATTGGCGAAATCATCGTCGATAACAGGGAAGCCTATGATCTGTGCGTGGAGTACGTCGAACGGGTAATGCCCGGAAGCCGCAATAAAATCAAGTTCTATGACGAATCCGTCCCATTGTTCAACCGCTTCCAGATCGAAGGCCAGATAGAAACTGCTTTCGACCGGGAGGTCAAGCTGCCTTCCGGGGGGTCGATCGTTATCGACATTACCGAAGCGCTCGTAAGCATCGATATCAACTCCTCGCGAGCCACCAAAGGTGCTGATATCGAAGAAACTGCTCTGGCCACCAATCTTGAAGCCGCAGATGAAATTGCACGACAACTGCGCCTCAGGGATATCGGGGGGCTAGTAGTTATCGATTTTATCGATATGCAGCCCGTCAAGAATCAAAGGGATGTGGAAAACCGGATGCGGGACGCGCTCGAAATGGATCGCGCTCGCGTGCAAATCGGTCGCATTTCCCGTTTTGGTCTCCTGGAGATGTCTCGCCAGCGCCTGCGACCATCACTGGAAGAGACTACATCCAAAATTTGTCCGCGCTGTGCCGGCCAGGGAACTATCCGCGGAACAAAGTCCCTGGCACTCTCGATTTTACGACTTGTTGAAGAAGAAGCAAAAAAAGATCGCAGTTCAGAAGTTCGTGCCATAGTGCCTGTTACCGTCGCCACTTTCCTGTTAAACGAAAAGCGTGAAGCCATCAGTCAGATAGAGAAACGACACAACGTTCGTGTTGTCATATTGCCCAACGCAGAAATGGTTACGCCGCACTTCCAGGTCAACAGGCTACGGCAGGACGAAGTTGAAGAGGCGGAAGCGAGTTACAAGATCGCTTTTAATACCAATGAGGAAGCACACGAAGAGGCTCTGGAAGAACGCGCTGTACAAACGCCACTTGCCGGGCCCTCAGTAAAATCGACAGCCGTGGTCACGACTCCGCCTGCGCCTGCCGCCAGATCCCCCGAATCGACAGTCAAAACCGGCTTTTTTGCCTACCTCGTAAAGGGTATCGCCGACTTTTTTGCAACTGCGAAGATTGAAACCAAAGAAACACCGGTTGTACAACCGACTCATAACAAACAGACCAAACGCCCACGGAACAATCAACACCGGGACCGTCGCGATCGCCGAGACCGGGAAACCATTGTTGATAACCTTACCCCTCGCGAAGATTCAAACGTCGCCAAAGAATCCTCGCGCACCGACAAACCCCAGGGCAACAATCGATCCGCAGAGTCCACAGGGCGATCTGATCGCAGTCGCAATCGCCGTCCACGCAAGAGCAGTGATGCCGAAAATGGAGCGTCCGGTCGCCAAAAGCCGCCCGCGGCTGGAACCGGTAGTCTTGCAAAAGCGGCTCCCGATAGCCCCCCAGATCTCGAAACCGCCAAGGTGGAAGACAATAAGCCACCGAAACGACCATCTGGTCGCAGACCACGCTCGAACGAAAGACAGCGCGGGCCTCGACTGGAAGTCGCCATTGAAAGCGCGGCGACCGAACAGACTTCCGCGCCGGACAATGTAGCAGCTCCGGATCAGCGCGAACTGGAGCCAACAGGCGTTTCTTCCGCCGCTCCTGACGCGCCCCAACCCCCGTCGGAAGCTGCTCAAACCCCCGAAACGATTGGCGCTGCCAAGCCGACTAACCCCAGAAGAGAGCGCAACCGGCGGGGCTCAGCCGCTCCCAAGCGCCCGTCAGCGGACGAGAACATCGAGCCAGCAGAAACACCGGCTCCTGCTGATACGCTCGACCAGACCCCGTCGCTGACAAAAGATCCGGTACCGGAATCGGCAAATTCAGAGGAAATCGCTGCAACTGTGCCGGTCGCTCCGAAACCGACAGAAAAAATCCAGGAAAGCCAGCCAGAGGAGGTTTCGAAAACACCTGAAGTGGCGACGGCTAACGCCGAAGTCGCTCCTGCGCCCAAGGCAGCCAAAGTCGAAAAGGCCAGACCGACGAGCCCGCCACTCCGTGAAGCCCGCAGGGCGACCAAAGTGCGTGCGACCAACGATCCGCGGGATAATCCCCGGCCCATCAATATTGTGGTGGGCAACGTTAATCGTGAGGTTTCATTAACCCAACCTCTGGATACCTCTTTGCCGGTTAACATCGAAAGACATCCACGACCACTACAGCGACCGGCGAACGATCCTCGCCTGGCCAGTAATGATGTGTCGTTCGAAATCGAGATGAAAGCCAAATAGCGACCGATTGAATGCTCCACGCGCGCAAGGAAGCGCCATCCTTTTAAATCCCCTCATCGTCACCACACAATCTCATAATTTTGATCTTCCTTCCCGCCTCATCTCATCGTTCCAGGCTGTCTTGCTTCTGGCTATGGCAACCATGCGGATCGCGGTTCCATGCGGTCGCAAGTTATATCAAAATTTTTAAAACAGAATAAGCGAGCCCCCTTGCTCGGTTCGAAAACCTATGTATAATCTGCGCCTCTTCCAATCCGATCACCTGTGTCTCGACACGCGGGATGGAATAGAAGTTCTGGAGGGGTGGCTGAGTGGTCGAAAGCACTGGTCTTGAAAACCAGCGACGGGCGACCGTCCGTGGGTTCGAATCCCACCCCCTCCGCCATTAACTGAAGTTCCTCATGATATCCATCGCAAGATCGGGAGTTCCGATCCCGCAGTAGCGAGATAGCCCAGCCATTTCGCTTCAAGCCCCAAAGCATCCAACCCCGCCCTGGTGTACCGAAGAACTATCAGTCGCCATCAATGTCTCATAAGGACGACAAAATTTCCCGAGACAGGGCTGCTATAGTGTCTGACAGAAAGCTACTATCGCAGCAGACAGAGGATGACGAGCACTTGAATCGTCGGGCATTGCAATACACTGCGCGGCAACCCATATTCCCATGTTCTGCACTGCGTTGTATTATTGGTGCGCGTTAGACCGCTGATACTTTTACTCAATTAATGCTTTTTATACAGTTAATACCTTTAGACGGCTGAATCCATTGGAGTTTTATCATGCAAGATGTTTATAGTTCCACCCAGAATACTGCGATCAGTTCCGCCGAGGTCAGCAAGGTTCTCAGAAACACTTACGCTTTGCTCGCCATGACCCTTCTGTTCAGCGCGCTGGCCGCAGGGCTTTCCATGGCCGCCGATGTGGGTCGTGGCTTATCTATGATCATGTCCTTCGGTGCCATCGGTCTGGTTTGGTTCGTACTTCCCCGTTTCGCCAATTCTGCCGCCGGTATCTGGGTAGTCTTTGCCTTTACTGGCTTACTGGGCGCAGGTCTCGGTCCAGTCCTCAATCACTACCTGGCAACCGAAGCCGGGTCACAGATTGTAATGCAGGCTCTGGGAGGCACTGCCCTGATATTCTTTGGGCTGTCCGGATATGCGCTGGTAAGTCGTAAAGATTTCAGCTTCATGACCGGTTTCATCATGGTCGGATTGATGGTGGCATTTGTCGCTGGAATCGCCAATATATTCCTGAATATTCAAGGTCTTTCTCTGGCAGTGAGCAGTATTTTCCTCATGCTCTCATCGCTCGCTATTTTGTGGCAAACAAGCCGGATCATTCACGGCGGAGAAACTAACTACATCATGGCAACAACCTCCTTGTTTGTGAGCATTTATAATATTTTCATTAGCTTGCTGAATCTGCTTTCCATATTTGGTGATGATTGATTCTTTGATTTTACAAAACCGTGAAAAGCCAAGTCTTTCCAAGAGGCTTGGTCTTTCATGAGATATGGTTTATTCGTGCAGACCGGTTCGGAACACAGACCGGTCGTACATTCGGCGCTGCATTTTGCCCACGCTTTGATCAGTGCCGGTCACTCCATTGAACGTCTATTTTTCTACGGTCCCGGAGCGACGATTGCCAACGAAAACTCCATATTCCTTCAAGATGAATGTCATTTGCTTGCCGAATGGCAAGCATTCATCGTACAGCACCGGCTGGATGCAGTCGTCTGTATCGCTGCCGCATTGCAACGAGGTGTTCTGGACGAACAGGAAGCCAGACGATACAGGAAATCCTGTGGCGTACTGATGCAGGGCTTTACTTTGGGGGGGCTCGGCCAGGCGGCAGAAATGTTCAGCGTTTGCGACCGGGTAGTAAGTTTTTGAACGAATCAAACCCGTATATTCTATTTGTTTTTCGATCTTCCCCTTATGGTACTTCGGCCGCCAAGGACGGAATTGATGCCGCTCTGGCCTCTTCGGTCTTCGAACTCTCAATCAAAATATTATTCATGAATGATGGCGTTTTTCAACTGACGACCGGACAATCACCGACGTATACCCACAGCATTGAAAAACAGCTCAAGGCGTTAAGCCTTTACGGAATTGATGACGTGTATATTCATGAACCTTCCGTTTCCCGACGCTCCATCCCGTTGCAGAAATTGCAATACAACAAAATACTGGTTTCCAGTCCAGAGGTTAGCAGGTTGCTTTCCAATGCCGCCCACATCGTCAGTTTTTAGTCATGACACTCCATATAGTCACCAGTTCGCCCTTCCAGTCTCCCGCCCTCGATAACTGCCTTGAAATCATAAGCGCCGAAGATGTCTTGGTATTGCTGGCAGATGGCGTTTACGCGGCGGCATGCCGTGGTCTTGTACCGGACGGGATCATCTCCTACCATATTCGGGAGGATCTCCTGCAGCGGGGCGTTACGCCCATACCGAGCTGTTTACCTTTGGATTATGCGCAGTTGGTAACTCTCACCGAACAGTATTGCGCCATTCATACGTGGCGATGAATCGTACCTATGACCGGCTCTATCAACACTGAAGACACGCCAGAGAAGGATCTCGAAGGCTTCCTCCTTCGACCTGAACACTGGACACCAGCGACAGCCGCAAATATCGCTGACGCAGAAGGTATTGAGCTAACATCCGCGCATTGGGAAATTTTAACTCTGATCAGGGAGTTCTATCACAGTTACCACTTGTCGCCCGCTATGCGTCCCCTATGCCGGTACATCAAGCTCCATTTGGGCAATGAGAAAAGTTCAAGCATCTACCTCCTGTCCCTCTTCCCTGGCAGCCCTGCAAAACTTGCCGCCAAAATAGCCGGTCTGCCCAAACCTCCAAATTGTCTTTGAATTGCCTACAAAATCCGGATACCGGTTTATAGCAATCTCGGGCACCGGAACAGCAAACCCGTCACTCTTTTCCATTTATTGTTATCACAAGGGTTCGACGACCAGGTTGATTCCGGAATTCACACAAGTAAATCCCTTGCCACGTCCCCAGGTTGAGGCGACCATTTGAAATCGGGACAGTAACGCTGCAGCTGAGCAAACTACTTTTGATATGAGCAGGTAAATCGTCGGGACCCTCGTCGTTGTGCCGATAGAACGATTCGTTCTCCGGCACCAGCTTCGATAGTACCGACTCGAAATCCTGTCGGACCGTAGGGTCCGCATTTTCATTAATTGTTAACGCAGCAGATGTGTGCTGAATGAAAGCATGCAACACTCCGACTTCCACCTTTTCGAGTTCTGGAAGCTCTTCAACAATGGCTTGAGTTATCAGATGAAAACCTCGCGGACGGCGCGGAAGAATAATGCGTTTCTGAATCCACATATTTGAATACCCGTTTTTGTTTGCGTGAACCGAATCACTATAATGCCGTCTTCCCTCCGTTTACCAGTAGAGATCCGATCTTGAATACAACTGATTCCGCCGCCTCGGTGCCCTACCCGCAGCAGCTCGCAGAAAAAGCCTCCCTGACCAGAAATGAGTTTGCAACCTTCATCAACCTCGACGAAATCGACGTTTATGCCTCTCCGGAAACGGGATTCCGAATGCGCGCAGAGTTTCGCATCTGGCACGAGGGTGACAAGATTCACTATGCCATGTTCGAACCAGGCGTAAAAAAACGACCTTACATCATAGATTCGTTCCGAAATGGCTCATCACTTTTACAGCATTCAATGTCCAAAGTGCAGAACTTCGTCAATGAAGACCCGCTATTGCGGGAAAGGCTTTTCCAGATCGACTTCCTCACGTCAACGATTGGCGAAGTCCTGGTGACTTTAATATACCGGAGTAAACTCGATGACAGCTGGCACGCCCGCGCAAAAGAAATGTCTCTAAACCTTGGAGTCCATGTCATAGGCAGGAGCCGAAAGCAGAAGCGCGTCGTTACTCAAGATTATATTCATGAACAATTCTGTATAGAAGGACGGCTTTTCAAGTACAAGCAGATCGAGGGCACCTTTTCTCAGCCCAACGCCAGCATTTGTGAAAAAATGCTCGGCTGGGTGAATGCCCAACTGAAAGCCGAATCAATGGATCTGCTGGAATTGTATTGCGGCAACGGAAACTTTACCTTACCTCTGTCAACCAGATTCAGACGGGTATTTGCCACCGAAATATCAAAAGTCAGTTTGGCCGCTGCCATTGAAAACAGCGCTCTAAATAATGTTTCCAACATCACTTTCGCACGTCTTTCCAGCGAGGAACTGACTCAGGCGATGAACGGCGTCCGTCCCTTTCATCGACTAAAGGATGTGGATTTAACTGAGTTCAAGTTTTCCACCGTGTTTGTTGATCCACCCCGTGCGGGACTGGATGATGCGACGGTCGAGTTCCTCCGTCGCTTCCCTCGAATCGTTTATATCTCGTGTAATCCCGTGACTCTCAAGAAAAATCTGGAGGCACTTGGGGATGATTATCGAGTCGTTCGGATGGCCTTCTTTGATCAGTTTCCGCATACCCAGCACCGGGAACTTGGCGTGATTTTAGAGGCTTGCAACACTCCGCCAGCGCCTTGATCATCTCAAAAGCTATGATTCAACATTTTCCTTGCGGCGTCGTAAATGAAATCATCCAGCTCCAGCTGCTTTTGAGCGATCAATTTCTCGTATTGTCGCCGTTCATTGCGATCCAGCGCTTTCCACTCGGTCAAAATTGGTATGTGCCGGATTGATGCCGCCATGGCATCGATTGCCGCGAAATCCTTGCGTTCGTCACTTGGTATTCCAAGGCTGTCCAGTAACGCACTGATTCTCAGACTGGCTTCCGACGACTCAACCTGCTTCGCAATGAGAGCCCGACAGAGAATCTGAATGCTCTTATTGATCGATTCCCGTTGCAAATCCGTCTGCTGCTGTCGCAGCAAATCCCGTTCACGAAGACGCTGTTGCACTTTGTATACTTTGAAGCAATATATTCCGGCTACGATTGCTAAAACCAGTACCACGGCGGACATCGCTGCTAAAAGCCATACGGGCATTTTTAGTCCTCATTGGTAACCAGGTTGAGAGCTTCACTTCTATCGAGCAGGTTTGCTGGCATTGACTTATTCGTGCTTGCACCCAGCTCTTTAAGCTCTTCTGCCCTACGCACCAGGTTTCCACGACCTTCGCTCAAGCGACGTAAAGACGTATCGTATGCGGACTGCGCTTTTGTCAAACCACTGCCGATTTCATTCATCGATTCGGCAAAGCGAACAAACTGTTCGTAAAGCTTTCCTGCGCAGTCGACTATCTTGCTGACATTCCTGTCTTGATCATGTTTTTTCCAAAGTGATTCGATCAACCTCAGGCTGACCATCAGATTGGAAGGCCCCGTCACCAAAACATTTTTTTCATACGCGCTTTGAAGAAGCTCTGGCCTATGCTCAAGTATCGCCTGATATGCCGACTCTATCGGAATGAACATAAATACAAAACCGAGAGAGTTGATACTTTTTAAACTATCATAGCGCTTGGACGATAAGCCGCGTATATGTGCTTTCACGGATTCCTCGTGGTTTTTAAGTGCCTGCGCCCGAAGCACCGCATCGTTCTGACTGGCGAACTGCTCATAAGCCAGTAACGAAACCTTCGCATCGATTACGACATTGCGTTCATCGGGCAGACAGATCAAAACATCCGGTTGCAATCGCCGACCCTCATCATTATTGCCAGCATACTGGAGCTGGTATTCCCGTCCCTGCCTCAGACCCGATTGCTCCAATATGCGAGTCAGAATCACTTCGCCCCAGGTTCCCATTACCTTATTGTTGCCCCGCAACACGTTGGTCAGGTTCAAGGCGTCCGCACTGAGTTGATGCGATCTCTTTTGAAGTTCATCTATCTGACCAATAAGCTGATTTCGCTGCGCCGAATCTGTTTTATGAGCATCGTCGATTCGTTCGTAAAAATGCTTAAGCTGTTGATAAAACGGAGAGATTACCTGTTCGAGATTTATCTTGGCCGTGCTGACAAAATGCTCCTGTTTTTGATCAAACAACCTGTTGGCGAGCAGCTCAAACTCTTGCGTCAGAATATGACGCATCTGTTCCAACTTCGTCTGTTCCGCCTGCAGAGATTTTTCCTGCTCTTCAAACCGGATTTTATTAGAAACCGCCGCCATCTCGACGTCTCTGAGAATATCGTCTTTCTCAGCCAACCTTTTCCGAAGCTCCTCTGAAACCTGATCTCCCCGTGACAGTTGCTGTTTCATGAACTCTAGCTGATGTTGTAGCTCCTGTTCTTTCAGCTTCCACTCATTGGCGGCTATAATCAACCGCTGCGCGAGTATCCGCCGAGTCACGACGAACACTATCAGGAAAATCGCCGCCACGACCAGACATATGACAATCAACGGAAGGCCCGCCGACAGAATAATCGAGAAAAGGTGTTCAAATGCCGACCTGTTCATGCCGCTATACTCGGGAATTACTTAGAGATTTTGTCAACACATGCACACGCCCAGCATCTTGATACTCGACTCTGGCGCTGGGGGATTAAGCGTCGCCGGAGAAATTCGAAAGCAGCTACCTGGCGCGAGATATATTTATTGTGCGGACACGGAGTTTTTTCCCTATGGATCGAAGAGCGAGTCAGAGTTGCTCCTTAGGGTCTGCCAGGTGATCGATGTTGTGACAGCTCAGTTCGCGATAGATATCGCAGTAATCGCGTGTAACACTGCCAGCACTGCCGTACTCGATACTCTCCGTTCCCGCTACACCATCCCGTTTGTGGGAGTTGTTCCAGCCATCAAACCTGCCGCTATGCTCACGCAAACTGGCGTAATCGGCGTGCTTGCCACCAGTGGCACGGTTTCTCGGAGCTATACCGGTGCACTTATAAAGGAGTTCGCCAGTAACTGTTCGGTTTATCTCTACGGAAGTCCTGTGCTGGTAGATATTGCAGAAGCGAAGTTGCGGGGTATCAAACCCGATGCGAACGCCGTTACAGAAGAGTTGACCGGCTTACTAAAGCAAGCTCCAGCTGAAAAAATCGATACCGTGGTGTTAGCTTGTACTCATTTTCCGTTATTGAAATCCGAACTCGCCCAGTCAGCACCCGGGGTTTCCTATTGGGTGGATTCAGGAGAAGCCATTGCGCGACGGGTTCTGCACTGGGCGAATCATCTTGGTCTAGCCGATTCGATACCCCGAGGCAAAAATGTCATATTGACAACTTCCGACGCTTCCGCTGTATATAATCAGAACGCTTTGGATAACTATCTCGGTCCCCATGAAGTAAAAGCCGTCCGGTTTTAGTTCTGCGAACCAAGGAGTCACGATCTTCGACTCCATGGATCTGGCTGGCTGTTTAAAATATCTGCCTTGCCACTGCGGCGTTAAAACCAGGCTTAAAAGGCTCATTTACACCGCATAAACTTCACTCTTCTATTGCCTGCTTTAGCCTTGCACTAACGGCTCGTCAACGCTTCTCAACGGTCTGTTAGTCAGGCATTCGTGTTTTGGCCCGATCCAGGGTGCTGCGTTCGAACGCGCTCATTTCCGTCTGTCCGACCTGATTTTCCAGTTGCTGTCGCGTCGATGCAAGCTGTGCATCGGACAACTGGTCGAAGGAACCATCGCTCACCTTCAAAAGACCAAGCACCGCCGCTCCGCCATTGTTCATCTGCGCATGGTCGAATATCAGAGGGTGCTCTTCAGTCGGCCGAGGCAATGAAAATACCTTCTGCAGAACTACTCGGTCCAGTTCCGCATTACTGCGTTCAGAATCGTCGAAAAAGCGGTACTCATAATCCTCAGACTCGGCCAGCTCCTCTGGCTTCTCGCCACCCCGCAACCGGTTTACGACATCAGCAGCCTTTGCAGCAATCATTTCACTGCGTAATTCAGCCTCCAGGTGTTGCTCGATTTCTTCACGTACTATGTCCAGGGGTTTCACACGTTCAGGTGTGTGCTTCTCCACATGTAGCACGACGGCACGATCATCTTCGAGTTCAATTACACGGCTGTTATATCCCTCACGGAGTACCTCCGGGGTAAATGCGGCTTCTCTCACTTTGGCCGACTCGCTCACGCCAGTACCTGCATTTCGGGTAAACGCTTCTGATTTGCCCACTCGCAAACCAAGTCGCTCCGCTACACTGGCCAGATCCACTTTGCCAAAGGTCAACTCATCAAGCTCCGCAATCTTTTCCGCGTAGACGTCCTGTGCCATGGATCTGCTCAGTTGTACCGCAATCGAACCTTTACGCTCATCGAATCCAGGAGCGACCTGATTGGTGATACCGAGAAGCTTTATGAAGTGTATCCCGGACGCACTCTTCACAGGCCCGGAAACCGAGCCGACTTCCAGAGCTTCCGTCGCCTTTCTGAATTCATCAGGGAATGCTGTCAGATCCAGTTCACCCAGGTTTCCGCCGGATTCTTTGGATCCCAGATCTATTGAGTATAGTTGCGCCAGCTCCGCAAAATCCTCACCCGCTTTGATTTTTCCTTCCACTTCTGCAATTTTCGCCTCGTCGGCATCGAAGTCCAGCTGAACATGCGCGATTTCGTAACGAGGCGCAGCCTTGAATTCCCTCAATTCGGCTTCGTATGCTGAGCGAATATCATCATCCGTCGGATTTATTTCGTCGGCCAGCTCCTCTAACGACAGTTCCAGATAACTGACCTCTACCGACTCCGATTCAGTGTATTGCTGACGATTCTTTTCGTAAAATTCCGTGATCTGCTCGTCGGCAACAACGACAGATTCATTAAGTGGGGGGATGTGAATTGTAAAAAAGCTGCGTCGCTGCTGCGTGATCGCCGCGACCAACGCCAGTTCCTGATTCGTCACAAATGAACTACTCGTGATACCACTTCTAAGCCGGTCTATCAGGTAGTCTCCAGCAAGGGCATCAAGATACTGAGCGGGTGTATAGACTGCCGAAATTCGTTGTTTAAAGATGTCGTAATCAAATTTACCGTCTACCTGAAACGCTTCTACCGCGGCAATTTCTTTCCACAACTCATCTTTTGAAACACCCAGCCCTCCGCCTTCCGCGGCCTGCTGCAACACGGTACGCTGGACCATCCGCTGAATCACCGGGCCCCGCAAATTGCGATCTTCCAGCTGGGGTGAATCAGGCTCTACGCCGAACTGCTGCACCAGGCGCTGCTTCTCCATCTCCAGTTCCCGGCGATAATCGATAGAGCTAATCCCTTCACCATTGACTTCAGCGACATCTTTCTGACCGGCTGATCCGACGAAAAGCTGCTCCACACCAAACAGCACCAAAGGTACGACAAAAATCAGAAGAACGAATACCGCTACTGTTCCCTTCAAGTTGTCGCGTAGATTCTGCAGCATTATCTGAACCTCAACACGATCACATAAACCATAACAAACAGAAAAAAGGCGCTTATGTCGCGCCTTTCAATTTAAATCTTCAAATTTAGACGCACCGATACTCACCTTCAGTTTTGGATGAGACTCAGCTTCAACAAGAAAATCAGGTCAGGAAGGATTAACTGCGTCTTTCAGGCCTTTGCCTGCTTTAAATGAAGGGATTTTGGCTGCGGGTATATTGATGGGCGCACCAGTTTGTGGATTACGACCAGTGCGTGCAGCACGCTCTTTAACAAGAAACGTTCCAAATCCCACCAATGACACTTGGTCGTCATTGCGCAAGGCAGCAGCGATTGAATCGGTAACAGCATCCAGCGCACGGCCGGCCGCTGCTTTGGAAATGTCCGCAGAAGCGGCGATGGCATCGATCAGCTCGGATTTATTCACTTTGTTAACCCCTCTTATTATTACAAATTCAAACGTGATTGTTTTTTGCTTTTAATTGTATTTCGATTATCTGGCCACCTGGAATTTAACGGCTGTCTCACAGCAAAAGACATCCAGGCAGACACTTTTTAACGGACTGCGATTTATACCAAGCGGATTCCGACCGGTCAAGCGAGGCCGCTTTTTTCCATCCACTTTGTTGTGGAGTTAGCGCTAATCAGGTCACCGAGCGGTGACCTGATTACAATTTGACCGAATTGTGATTTCAATGAGTGCTGACTCTGCTCTCTTCGGCCGGGCGATCAAACGCCTTGGCCTCCAACTCCCGATACTCCTCATCCGTAAATGCTTTGGGCATGTATTGCAGCGCAATCGTGAGCACTTCATCGATCCATTTGACGGGTTTTATTTCCAGGTCACCTTTAATATTCTGCGGAATATCACGCAAATCCGCCTCGTTCTCTTTTGGTATTACCACGGTTTTTATTCCGCCACGATGGGCTGCCAGAAGCTTTTCCTTCAACCCCCCGATTTTTAGAACTTCACCGCGCAGTGTTATTTCTCCGGTCATCGCCACATCCGCACGCACGGGAATACTGCAGAAAGCCGATACCAGTGCTGTACACATTGCGATCCCGGCACTGGGGCCATCCTTGGGAGTCGCACCTTCCGGTACGTGTATATGCAAATCGTGACGCTCGTTAAAGTCGGGCTTTATCCCCAGAATCTGCGACCTCGATCGTACCACTGTCATGGCCGCCTGAATTGACTCCTGCATGACTTCGCCGAGCGATCCCGTGGTAATGCGTCGACCTTTGCCTTTTACGACGGTAGATTCGATTGTCAGCAGTTCGCCGCCCACCTGGGTCCAGGCCAGACCGGTAACCTGCCCCACCTGATTGTGCTCCTCTGCGCGCCCGTAGTCGGCTTTCCGTACACCGAGAAAATCTTCGAGATTTTCGGGTTTGATGACATCCAGTCCGCTGCGGTTATCCTTGACGTGATGAGTTACCACTTTCCGACAAATTTTGGCAATCTCACGATCCAGACCACGTACACCCGCTTCCCGCGTATAGAACCGAACGATATCCCTGATAGTCGCTTCCTGAATTTCTACCTCTTCAGGCTGCAGACCATTGTTTTTCATCTGTTTCGGAATCAGGTATCGTTGCGCGATGTTCAGTTTTTCATCCTCGGTGTATCCAGGAATCCGTATCACTTCCATGCGATCCAGCAGAGGGCCGGGAATGTTCATGGTATTGGATGTACAAATAAACATTACATCGGACAGATCGTAGTCTACTTCCAGATAATGGTCATTGAAGTGACCATTCTGCTCCGGATCAAGCACCTCAAGCAGCGCCGACGCCGGATCTCCTCGATGGTCCATTCCCATCTTGTCTATTTCGTCGAGCAAAAACAGAGGATTGCGAACCCCCGCTTTCGACATCTTCTGAATGAGCTTGCCCGGCAAGGATCCGATATAGGTTCTTCGATGACCGCGTATCTCAGCTTCGTCACGGACGCCTCCAAGCGCCATTCTGACAAATTTTCGATTCGTTGCACGGGCGATCGATTCGCCCAGGGAGGTCTTCCCGACACCCGGAGGGCCTACGAGACACAAAACCGGGCCTTTGATTTTCTTCACCCGTTTTTGCACTGCAAGATATTCCAGGATCCGTTCTTTTACCTCCTGCAAACCGTAGTGATCCGCTTCCAGAATTTCTTCTGCCTTTGGCAAGTCATGTCGAACCTTGCTGCGCTTGGACCAAGGTACATTCACCATCCACTCGATATAGGATCGCACTACCGACGCTTCAGCTGACATTGGAGACATCGACTTGAGCTTGTTCAGCTCTGCACGAGCTTTTTTCTCGGCCTCCTGGGGCATTCCGGCCGCAGCAATCCGCTTGTCAATTTCTTCCAACTCCGACGGCTCGTCGCCCAGATCACCCAACTCCCGCTGAATGGCCTTCATCTGTTCGTTGAGATAGTACTCGCGCTGACTTTTTTCCATTTGCTTCTTAACGCGACCCCGAATCCGTTTTTCAACCTGAAACAGATCCGCTTCGGCCTCCATGACGCCGGCCAGATGCTCTATGCGTTCGACCACATCATATATTTCGAGAATTTCCTGCTTCTGAGGAAGCTCCAGAGACATGTGGGCGGCAACCGTATCCGCAAGCCTTCCCGGATCATCGATACCGGTAAGCGACGTTAATACTTCTGCAGGAACCTTTTTACTTAAATTGATGTATTGATCGAAGCCGTTCAGCAGAGTGCGAACCAGGGCGTCGGACTCGCGCTCGTTCGGCATTTTGGGTATGACGGGGTGAGCGTCTACACGGAGATAATTGTCTACTTCGGTGAGATTCTCGAATGTCGCCCGCTCTTTTCCTTCCACCAATACTTTAACGGTTCCATCGGGCAGTTTAAGAATCTGGAGAATCTGGGAAATGGTGCCAACCTTGTACAGGTCTTCGGCAGTAGGGTCATCTACGGAGGGATGCTTCTGCGCAACGAGAAGCACTTGCTTATCTGCTGCCATCGCCTGCTCTAACGCGGCAATGGATTTATTTCTGCCCACAAATAGTGGGATCACCATATGGGGATAAACTACAACGTCCCGCAATGGAAGCATCGGGACAGAGATATTGCGACCTGTTTGTCTTTCCACTGAAAGCCCTCAATCAAAATACCCTGGGGGTATATTCAGGAATGACCGGCTTTTCGCACGACACCGCGTAACGCGGGCTCAAAGTGGGCATAGACCCAACGTGCTCAATTAACCGATCGTCTGGAGTTGCCTTTATCTGATTTTCGAGCCCTGCAGGGCCGGCTTCAATAACGGGAGACTAGAAAATTAAACAGGGGTGCCAAGAAGTTCAGCTTCGCACCCCACGCTTACATTGCAGGACCAACTCGACAGTAATGTTGGGCCAGATTCAACAATTACAACAAAAAGAAACTCTCGTATGCTTCACTTTAGTTATAGAGGAGCATCAATCGTCAGGCGCAGCGCGTTGAGTTTCCTGCTGTTCGTACACCAGTAAAGGCGCTGTCTCGCCTCGGATCACGGATGCATCAATTACCACTTTTACCACACCTTCTTCCGAAGGAATTCTGTACATCGTATCGAGTAACACCGACTCCATTATGGAGCGGAGCCCTCGCGCCCCGGTCTTCCGTTCCATGGCCTTTGTCGCAACTGCTTCGAGCGCATCGTCCCGAAAGTCGATTTCCACCCCTTCCATTTCCAGAAGTTTACGATACTGCTTCACCAACGAATTCTTCGGCTCTTTCAAAATCGCGATCAACGCAGGCTTGTCCAGTTCCTCCAGTGTCGCTACAACGGGAAGTCGGCCGACGAACTCGGGAATGAGACCGTACTTCACCAGATCTTCGGTCTCGAGATCTTTCAAAGTTTGCCCGATATTCTTGCCGTCTTTGCTTTTTACTTCCGCACTAAAGCCAATTCCACCTTTCTCTGATCGGTCGCGAATTATACGATCGAGACCCGCAAAGGCGCCGCCGCAAACAAAAAGAATGTTGGCCGTATCGACCTGCAGAAATTCCTGCTGCGGATGCTTTCTTCCGCCCTGTGGAGGAACAGACGCAATAGTCCCTTCAATCAATTTCAGAAGAGCCTGCTGTACGCCTTCTCCTGACACATCTCTGGTAATCGACGGGTTATCGGACTTTCGGGAAATCTTGTCGATTTCATCGATATAGACAATACCCTGCTGAGCCTTCTCCACATCATAATCACACTTCTGCAGAAGTTTCTGAATGATGTTTTCTACATCTTCACCGACATAACCCGCCTCGGTCAGCGTGGTTGCGTCCGCTATAGTGAAAGGCACGTCCAGAAGTCGGGCGAGGGTTTCCGCCAGCAAAGTTTTACCACTACCGGTCGGCCCGACCAGAAGGATGTTGCTCTTACCGAGCTCGATGTCGTCCTTCCCCTTCTTTTTGCCGCCGCTAAAGCGAAGCCGTTTGTAATGATTGTAGACTGCAACAGCCAATACTTTTTTGGCATCGCTTTGACCAATCACATACTCGTCCAGCGTTGCTGAAATTTCTTTTGGAGTCGGTAGCCGCTCACTGGATCCTTCGCTGGCACTTTCCTGAATTTCTTCGCGAATGATGTCATTGCACAGGTCAACGCACTCATCGCAAATGAACACAGAAGGCCCTGCGATCAGTTTACGCACTTCGTGCTGGCTCTTGCCGCAGAACGAGCAATAGAGCAACTTGCCGTTGTCATCACTGCCATTATTGTGGTCGGTCATCAAACCTCTCCGCCATTGCTTTTTGCGTGTCTAACCGGTCTAACAATAGTGTCTATCACTCTACGAGGGCAAGAACCTGTTAGACCAATTTCGTATAGCCCCGGTTGCCATAATGCATGGAACCTTATATCCCAAAGTTATTAAGCCGGCACCGACTTAACCCAAGGCTCGATCAAGCTTTCTCCGCTTCCAGCCTCCCTTTGAGGACCTTATCAATCAAACCATATTTTCTAGACTCTTCCGCACTCATAAAGTTGTCACGCTCGGTGTCTTTTGCGATGGTCTCCACGCTCTTTCCGGTATGTTCTGCCATCAATATGTTGAGCCTTTCCCGAATCTTGAGGATCTCTTGAGCATGGATGTGGATATCTGTCGCCTGCCCCTGCGCACCACCCGACGGCTGGTGAATCATTGTGCGAGCGTTTGGCAGACAGTACCGTTTACCCTTCGCCCCTGCTGTCAGCAGGAATGCACCCATGCTGCATGCCTGACCAATACACATGGTACTCACATCGGGCTTTATGAACTGCATGGTGTCATATATTGAAAGCCCTGCCGTTACAGAACCGCCTGGTGAGTTTATGTACAGATGAATATCCTTGTCCGGGTTCTCCGCCTCAAGGAACAACAGTTGCGCCACCACCAAATTTGCCATGTGATCTTCCACCTGGCCCACCAGGAAAATAACCCTCTCCTTCAATAGCCTGGAATAAATATCGTATGACCGCTCACCGCGCGCCGTTTGCTCAACGACGATCGGAACCAGTGCATTGTGAATCTCCGAGGCGGGCGAGTTCGAGCGATATGAATCGAACATAATTGCTGTTCCTTAATTTCGAGGAGTAGAAAACACTATGATGGTCAGGCGGTCATCCGCCTTTTATTGCTTGCATGTGGGAAAGCTTAACTCTAGCGGAAGAGATATGCCAGCGCGATCAATGAGTTCCGCGAGCTTTCGTGGCGATGGGGATTTCTGAGCCGGGAACCTTCTGATATTTCAGCAGATTCAGATATGAAAAAAGTCTGGACCCCGCTCGGGACAGGGCCAGACCTGATATTTATTTGAGACGGATTATCAGGAATCAGCGGTTTCCGGGTTTGCTTCCTCGCTACCCGCCGCTTCTGCCATTTGGGCCTTTTCTTCGGCTCGCACCAGCTCTTGGTAAGTCACGACGGACTCTTCTACCACTGCACTTTCCAGCAGGTAATCCACAACCTGATCTTCCAACACCGCTGCCTCTGCACTCGATAGCAAATCCCGATTGCTGTAATAGTAATTTACAACACTTTCAGGATCTTCGTATGTCGACGCAATTCCTTCGATCAAAGACTTCAGCCGGTCGCGATCAATCTTCATTTGCTGCCCGGAGACGATGTCGGCTATCAGCAAGCCAAGCGCGGTCCGCTTCTGGGCGCGAGCCCAGAACAGCTTATCCGGCAACAGGGATTTCAAGTCAATCTGAGCGCTTAGTTGCCCGTACTGTTGCATTGCCTGCTCTCTGAGCACCTGTACTTCGTTCGCAACAAGTGCGCGGGGTGTCTCAATGGGATTTTTTTCCAGCAGAGCATCCAGAACCTGTGTTTTCAATTTGGCCCGGATCAGGTTTTCTTTCTCACGCTCCATATTCTCGCGCACGTCGGCACGGAACTTATCCACTCCACCTTCGGCAACTCCAAAATTCTGGAAGAACTCATCGTTCAATTCCGGGAGTTCCTTTTCGCTGACAGTGTTCACTTTCACTTTGAACTCAGCTTCCGCACCTTGCAGGGCATCCACCTGGTAGTCCTCGGGAAAGGTAAGTTTGAGAACTTTCTCATCACCTGCCTTCAGTCCGATCAACCCGTCTTCGAAACCAGGAATCATCGAATTAGACCCAATCACCAGGTTATAGCCTTGCGCGCTACCGCCATCGAAGGTTTCTCCGTCTTTGGTTCCTTCGAAGTCAATGTTAATGCGATCATCTTGCTTCGCTTCGCCATTCTTGACCTGGAACTGTGCCTGGTTCTTGCGCAGCGTTTCGATCATCTCGTCAACGTCACTATCCGTAACTTCGGCTGCATAACGTTTAACCTGTACGCCATCAATATTGTTCAAGGATATTTCGGGATACACCTCGAACGTCGCAACGTACTCAAAGAGACCTTCAGGAGAAGGATCACGCGCTTCTATTTTCGGCTGTCCCGCCAATCGAAGCTCTTTTTCCCGCACCGCCTCCTGAAATGTTCTGTTGATCGCATCACCCAGAACTTCTCGCTGAACCCCGGCACCAAACCTTTGGCGAACGAGCTTGAAGGGCACTTTCCCTTTCCGGAAACCTTTGATCTGTACAGTTTTAGCAGCCTGCTGCAAACGCTTGTTGATTTCTTTATCAATGTCTTCGGAGGGTACACCAACCGTGAGTCGACGCTCTAAAGCCGAAGTTGCTTCTACTGAAACCTGCATGATTTCCTCTGTTGCTTACAATTCTCCATCTGCGAATCCGCTGCGGAGAAGGCCAATTAGTGGTGCGGTCGGAGAGACTCGAACTCTCACGCCAAGGACACTGGAACCTAAATCCAGCGCGTCTACCAATTCCGCCACGACCGCGCTACCCGTTGTCGCTTGGCGAGAGCGACCGAAACCGGACCCGATTCGGGTCGTTGCTCGAGTCAACCTGACTGTTTCCAGGGCTTCCATGACCAACTCGCAGTGCGAGCGCGCCATGCCGGCCCGGCAAGGGGGCGCATTTTGACATAGCTAAGGGGACCGTTCAATACGGAATTACGGGCTTTGAGGCATCCGGACCAGGAGAGTCTTCAAGCTTTGGAAGGCACGGGAGGTGACACGCGGTCTACTTTGTGACCACGCTTCTGCAATATGGCTACAATTCCATCTTCTCCGGGCAAGTGTGCGGCTCCTACCACCACGAAGACGGGATCACCGCCTTCAAGGTAGCGCTCTATGCTGTTCGCCATATCGAGGTTTCTATCCTTGAACAGCGTTTGATACAGCGCGCGACCTTCGGGGATGGTGCGCAGGGGCAGAACCATTTCCTCGTAAATCGCGTCCAGGTCACCCAGGCGCCAAGCCGCAGCCATCTTGTCCAGCTGCTCGTCTCGGTTCTTGAGGTCACGCAGCGTCTGGGCGAGAAACATCTCCTGCGTTTCGGGTGCGAGTCCACTGAATATCTGCAGCTGGCCTTCGAAGGATTCGAGCTCATCAAGCCGTTTGCCTCCGGCTCGCTTGATGAAATGGAGGTCAACTCCGTTCTTCGCATCCAGCTGACTTGATCTGAGACTGTATTCAATCAATTGCAGCGCAGCGAACCAGGGCTGGAAGCGCTCAAACGCGGCGACCGGTATACCGCGAGCTTTGCAGGCGTTTTCAAGATCGCCATAGACGGTTGGTGACAGCGTCGATTTGAGAGCCTCGCCCACCGGCAAGCGTCCGTGCCTCATGACGCCCTGCATGGCCGCATTTTGATCAATGCGGGAAATATCCACTTCCACCGCCAACACCTTCGCATCTGAAAATGCTTGCTCAACGGTAGCAGGCAACGGATAGAAGTCCTCGCGGCCAAAGTGCATCGACCCCATCACGTACACGACATTCTTTGAGCTTTCTACTCGCCACATGGCGGGTGTCGCGGGATCCCGCGCCTGGCTCGTCGCCGGCAACAACAGCCCCGCCCAGGCTACCCAGACGCAGATGACTTTCCAGAAGGATACGTACGATGGGTTCGCTATCATGGCTGACGACATCCTGTGTTCAGCTTCAGCCGACCCGCTCGATGAGGGTGGCAATCCCCTGGCCCAACCCGATACACATGGTCGCAATGCCGAGACTGGCCTGACGCTCATTCATGACGCTCAATAAGGTTCCCGTAATGCGTGTTCCCGAACATCCGAATGGATGGCCGAGCGCAATGGCGCCGCCATAAAGATTTACTTTTGCGTCCATGGCATCCAGTAACTGCAGGTCTTTCAGGACAGGAATCGCCTGCGCGGCAAAGGCTTCATTGAGTTCGACGCATTGAATGTCTTCAATGGCCAGTCCGGCCCTCACCAACAATTTCTGTACGGCCGGGACCGGACCGTAGCCCATGATCGAAGGATCAACGCCAGCAACTGACATGCATCCGATTCGGGCCAGCGGCGTGATTCCAAGAGACCTGGCACGCTCTCCGGACATGACCAGCATACCGCTGGCGCCGTCGGTTACCTGGGATGAGGTCCCGGCGGTAATAAGGCCACCTTTCGGATTGAAGACAGGCTTCAGTGTCGCAAGAATATCTACAGTGGTCTCCGGGCGGATCGTCTCGTCGTGCTCAATCAGACACAATGCACCAGTCTCATCATGCCCCTCCATCGGAATAATTTCTCTTTTGAAAAGACCACGCTCGCGCGCCGCTGCCGCCCTCTGATGTGAACGAGCCCCGAATTCATCCATCTGACGGCGGCCAATCCCATGCAAGAGCGCCAGGTATTCAGCCGTCAACCCCATGGACCCGGCCGCTTTGGCGACGGACAGGCCCAACAGCGGGTTGGGATCGATGGACTGATTCATATCCACGTGACCCATGTGTTCAACCCCGCCAACGACATAAATATCACCCCACCCCGCCTGGATTTGAGCGGCAGCGGTGTGAAGGGCTGACATGGAGGAACCGCATAACCGGTTGACCGTCTGAGCGGGAACCGTGTGTGGCAAGCCGGCACGCAACACAATATTCCTCGCGATGTTAAAACCCTGCTCCTCGCGCTGCATGACGCACCCCCAGATCACATCATCAATCTCCTCGGGGTTTACTGAAGCGTTGCGGGCAAGCATGCCATTGATCAGATCTGCACTCAGATCGTCGGCGCGACGATGGCGAAAACAACCGTTTTTGGAACGGCCCATGGGAGTTCGGGCGTAATCAACGATCACGGCATCTCTGTCTCTAACATTCACGATGAATCTCCTCTTGCGCGTAGCAATTTCCGAATTGGCGCCGATATGCCGTTAAACGGGATAAAATCTTTTGCCTTCCAGCGCCATTCGCCGGAGACTTTCCGTCACTGTATATAAAGGTCCCGTCGATTCGTAGTAGCGAGCCATGGCTACAAACGCCGCTGCGCCCATGTCGTCAATCCATCGACACACACCGCCCCGAAATGGCGGAAACCCCAATCCGTAGATCAGAGCCATATCTGCCTCACTCGGAGTCTCCACGATGCGCTCTTCAAGACATCTGGCCACTTCTATGGCCATGGGGATCATCATGCGGGCAACAATATCGTCGTCAGTGAATGACTTCCTGGAGCCCGTAGCAGCGTTCACCAACTCCTGCGCCTCCGGCGATACGGTCTTTGCAGGCCGGCCTTTTTTATCCAATTCGTAATCGTAAAAGCCGTGCCCGGTCTTCTGACCCAATCGCTTGGCTTCGTAAAGGACTTCCATGGCTGACTTGTAGGTATGCTGCATCCGATCCGGGAAACCTTCAGCCATGACCTTGTCGGCGTGCACGGCAACATCCATCCCGACCACGTCCAGCAACTCCGCGGGCCCCATGGGCCAGCCAAACCCCTCCATGACACGGTCGATTTTCTGGAAATCTGCGCCTTCGTGCAATAGCAAAGAGAACGCTGAAAAATAAGGAAAAAGTACGCGGTTGACAAGAAATCCCGGGCAGTCATTCACCACCACCACCTTTTTGCCCAGGGCGGACGCGTAAGCCACGGTTCTGGCTATCGTCTCATCAGACGTCTGCTCACCCCGTATCACTTCAACAAGCGGCATCTTGTGTACCGGATTGAAAAAGTGCATCCCGCAAAAATTTTGAGGTCTCTTCAGCCCTCGCGCCAACAGGCTGATAGAGATCGTCGAGGTGTTCGAGCAGAGCACGGCACCGTCTGCCAAATTTTGCTCAACTTCTCCCAGAACCTTGATTTTAATCTGTGGATGCTCGACGACTGCCTCTACAACCAGGTCAGCAGAGGCCACCTGTTCATAATTGAGTGTGGGCGCTATGCGCGCAAGTACCGCCACGGCCTCGGCAGGCGCTATCTTGCCCCGCTCAACCTGTTTGCCCACCAGTTTGCCGGCTTCGGACATACCCGCATCCAGTCCTGCCTGCGCGATGTCCTTCATGACCACCGGTATTCCTTTGGAGGCCGACTGATAGGCAATTCCGCCACCCATGACACCCGCACCGATGACTGCAGCTCGCCCCACGGGCTGGCTGACCGTTGCCTGCATCCGCTTGGCTTTCTTGGTGATCAGCTGATCATTGACGAAAAGACCCACCAAGGCTCTCGTGGCACTCAACTGGGTCAGAGTGACAAATGCTTCCAGTTCGATTTTTTGAGCCGCGTCTCTCGTTAACCGGGCGGCTTTCTGCACGGTTTCGACAATGGTGACAGGGGCGGGATAATGCTTGCCGGCCTTGGCGGCTACCAGCATCTTGGCGCTTTCGAAAGTCAGTAACGACTCCGTTTTGTTATGTCGCAACGCACTGCGCTTCTGCTCCCGGCGCGTCCGATAGTCGAGCTTTCCTGAAATTGCCTGCCTGAGCATCATTTCGGCAGCAGTACGAAGGTTGGCGGGGTCGGCAATTCCATCTACCGCTCCTGACTTCAACGCGGCCTGAGCACCTTGCTCCTGCCCCGTCGCCATCCATTCAAGTGCTGTATCGACACCGGTAATTCGCGGCAATCTTACGGTCCCCCCCCAGCCTGGAAGGATCCCCAGCTTGACCTCAGGAAGCCCTACCCTGGCCGTCGTTGCCATGATCCTGAAGTCACATGCAAGGCATATTTCAAACCCTCCCCCCAATGCAAAACCATTGATTGCCACGACCGTGGGGAAAGGCAGTTCTTCAATTCTATTGAATAATTGCGCTGTGGCGCCCACATGCCGGGCAATGGCACCTCTGCCCGACTGGAAAATCGGACCGAACTCCATGACGTCTGCACCCACGATAAACGAGTCTTTGTTACTGACAATCAGCAGACCCTCGATGCCTGCGCGGCTTTCCAGGGTTCCGACAACCTCCGCCAGCTCCCCGGATGTTTCAGTATTGAATTTGTTTACTGATTCATCCTGCAGGTCAAATTCCAGTTGCAGTACACCCGTATCCAATTCAACAAGTTTGATTGCCTTGCCTTTAAAGATCATCGCGCCCTCGCTTGAAACTCAGTGGGTCTGCCGCAAATCGGGGCAGCACTTCTGTCCTGTTGTTAAAATTCTATTGCACCGTCAACTCTCGAATGGCGTAACGACCATAATTGCCCTGGCTCGCATCGAGCTGACATTGACAAACCGAGGACGTTGTTCAACTCCGAAATGGAAACGGTCACCGACCGATAGACTATAGCGCATCCCTCCAAGTTCCAGATCGCAGATCCCTTCGCTGACAATGCCCAGCACCCGCCCGGTGCCATCATACCAATCCATCTCGCAGGCGACACCGGCATCCACGGATTGCTCCAGTACGCAGGACGCACCCACCCCGACCCGGTTAAACGTATTGACTCGCACCTCGTAACCTGTCCCGGAAATAATCCTGCAATCACCTTCCCTGACGACTGGCGCCTCCACTCCTCCCTGTTCATAGAAAAACTCAAGCAATGTCATGGGAATTGCTCGGACAATTTTTTCAAGTGACTGAAGTGATGGACTTACCTTGCCCTGCTCGATCAGCGAGAGACTGCCATTGGTCATATCAGCGCGGCGTGCCAGCTCACGCTGAGACAGCCCACGACTTTTACGGACGGATTGCAGACGGCGGCCTACTGCAAAGGGCTCTGCTGCCTGCTGTAGAACCAGGTCCGGCTCCTCATTGTTTTGCATGCATTGACCTCATGGCCCGCAATCCTTCTGAACACCTGAACGCGCCACTATTTACGGTTGATCCGGCCTGGTGGCCTCACGCTTCGATTGATGCAATCACAACGGGCCTCCAGGCTGCAACCTGAAGACAGAAATTCACCCGAAAAATTCTTCGAAACCTTCATTCCCGGTCAGAGGAATATCATTGGAAAAACCAGGAACGGAAATGACCTCTTTGGTAATCGAAAGCGAATCCTCGTCGATCATTTCTTCTCCGAACCGGTATTCTGCCGCCAGCCGACCTTGCGACGCATCCTCCTGATACTGTCTCGCCGTTTCAGTAACTGTTTCCTGCCGCGTCAGGTATTGCCTCCACGCTGCGGCGCCATGACGCTTCTGCAAAGCTGTCGCCACTAACGAAGGAGACAGAATGGGCGCGGTTGCATTGTTGCCGCCAAAACCTTTTGAGTTCAGGAATGCCACCTGTGCTGCATCCGTACCAATCTCGAGATCCTTGACACTCATTTGCAAACGATCTCTTTTCACATCATCCGCCACTGCGTCAATCGTCTTGATGCCGGGCAGAATGCCGTGCTTGAACACGCCCAGGCTCGCTACAAGCTGATCGCCGCTTGCCGGCCCCAGGGAATGCCCGAGATAAGATTTCACGGCGGCTATGGGCCAGCCATCTATCCCGAACGCTTCCGCAACGGTATTGAATATGCGCGACTCGGTCACCCGATTCTGGGGAGTGCTGGAACCGTGCGCCTGTACAAAACTGGCATGCTGCACCACCTCACTTCCCACCAGATTGCGGGCCAGAGCAACGGCCTTGGCCATCGTAATGTAATTTCCTGGTCCGGGGGCAGATATGGATTTTTTGAACCCGTCTGCGTTGACATACACCGCCGGCACTGCGCCGTATATCGATGCACCCGTTACGAGAGCCAGTTCGTCGTCCATCAACACGACATACTGACCGGATTCCGCAAGCGTGAAGCCACAGTTATAACCAAACGGTCGACTTGCGCGCCGGTAATCTATCTCCTGACGGCCATCGAGTTTGCGCAAATCATCATCAGTCGCCAGAGCGCTCATCGCCGCGTAGCCATCAATGATTTCAGGAAGGATGGGCGCCTCGGCAGAACCGACGAGGACGACACGCCGTCGCCCGGCCTGAATGTCTTCTACCGCAGCCCGGAGATTGTACAAAAATGTAGCGCAGGCCCCGGTCATGCCTCCGGTTGCACCAACACTTCCCAGAACGTAGGCATTAACAAAGTCCGCCGGCATTGTGTTGAGCCCGAGTGCAAGCTGCTTGGACGTCGTGCGTTGACCTTTGGCCCGTGCGGACATCATGCCGCCGAAACCGGTCTGATCCAGCTGGCTCATTACACTACTGCTATAGACGCCAACCTCGTCCGGACGGATCAAATCCATCAGATCTTTCCAGCGAAGGCCCGTCGAATGCATGGCGTCTGATGCCGCCATTATCGCCAACTGAAGCCCCCGGGGATGGTGAGTCGAGCGATAGTAAGCACCTGGATCAAACCCGGCCGGCAACTGACCCGCCGCCTGAACGGCCAATGACTGCATCAGCGGGATGGTGATTTCCTGCGATTTCCAGATTTCGACAGTCGCTTTGCCTGAGATCAGCTCCCTCAATGTCCAGCCGAACGGCAAAGGATCGGGAAGGTCGCGCGCCGACAAGGTGATCGTCAAGGGAGCTGCTTCTGTGGCTTGAGCGATAGTCGGGCGGCCAGTAGCTATCCGATCCACTGCAAAGAGACTGGACTCTATCTTGCGCACCAGCGTGCCATTGAGCACCCGACTGGAAATTTCGTCCCAGTCATTGCCAGCGGTCCGTGCAGGCTGCGACACCTTATCGTCTGTCAAACCCGCGCCGCTCATCATGTTCCACAGATCCGCGATGACCGCGCGCTGCTGGGTGCCTGAAAGACTTTCATAGATCATCCGCCGGTAACCCAAGTCACCAGAACTTCGACCCGCTGCGTTAAATCCACCGTAGCCCACGATGAGTGGGAGTCTCTTTGCTGTGCTCACCTGAATCCGCTGCCTTATTTAAGTCATCAAGATGAACTAGTGTATTGTTGAATAGTCTCGGATGTAAGGTGATACTGGCCAGCAAACCACTGCATTCTGGCCGCTCATATGACAAGACTGGTTTTCTTTCTGTGCGACACCATGCTCGCGACGAGCGCGGCGCTCCCCATGGAACAATTCAGAGCCGCAGAAAGTATCGACATGGTCTCCACACGCGGGCGTAATCGACCCATTGAATTGCTGCTCGCCTCGCTGGATGGCCAACCGGTGCGCACCCAGTCCGGCCTGGTCCTGACCCCCGATGTGTCGATTTTCGACTTGGACACCGCGGAGATTACGTATCTGCCCGCCTTGTGGCGCGACCCGGATGCCGTGCTGCGCCGGCATCGCTCCCTGATTCCCTGGCTTCAACAACGTCACGCCGCCGGAGGGACCATCGCGGGGGTTGGCACCGGATGTTGTTTCATGGCCGAAGCAGGCTTGCTCGACCACCGCCCTGCAACGACTCACTGGTTCTATTTCGATGAATTCGCGCAGCGGTATCCCCTGGTGAACCTGAAAAGGCAACACTTCATCACCCATTCCGACCGACTCTTCTGCACGGGGAGCGTCAATGCGCTGGCCGACCTGACCGTTTTCTTCATTCAGAAAATCTTTAGTCCCGTTACTGCCAATATTGTGGAACGCCACTTTTTTCACGAGGTGAGGCATGCATTTTCGATGTCGCTCCACAGCGACCAGCAAATGAATCCTCATCCTGATGAAGCGATCGCCGGTGCCCAATCCTGGATGCGCGCCAATTACCATCAGGCTGAAACCGTGCAGGATATTGCCAGAAGGACCGGGATGAGTTTGCGCACGTTCAATCGCCGCTTCAAAATTGCCACCAACCAGACACCTCTACAGTATCTCCAGCAGATCCGCTTACGGGCAGCCGGAGAACTCCTGCAGACGACGAACATTTCAATTGCGGAAGCGGCATATCGATCGGGGTACCAGGATTTGGCCCACTTCACGAGCCTGTTCAAAAAGCATTACGGAACGACCCCGAGCCAATATCGCACCACTGTCCGCGCCAAGCTGTTCACGGTTGACTGACAAAATGCGGCACCTTCGCCGCTTCTTCACGGAATCGGGTCCGTCGACCAGAGAATTTGTTGCAAGGCCCTTGCAATCTTATTTCCCGGTGTCATTATATAAGCGTAGGCCTACCAGTTTTTCCTCCCAACGGTTATCCAGCTTTAAATGGAGGCTGCCTATGATGTATAGCACTGATATCGTCTTCCGGGACATTCAACACTCCCCCACCTTATCTGCAAAAATTTACAAGAAGCTTGAGAAGCTGACTCGTTATTCCGATTCGATTACCCACACCCGCGTGGTACTCGACAGCCCTCATAATCACAAACAGAAGGGCAAGATGTTCCGAGCTTCTGTCGAACTTTTGCATAAGGGCACCCCGGTGGTAGTCAGTCGAGACGATACCGACGCCTACGTGGCACTGCGCGACGCTTTCGATGTCGTTGAACGAAAGATCAAGGAGACATCGTCACGCAAGCGCAACCATAGAGCCACACCAGATCCAACCTCCCATTGACCTGTACTGGTCACCGAACGAAGCGCCCGACCGGGCGCTTCACCTGTAGTCACCTCTCCCGCTGAAAGTTCGGTGCCAAAGGGCCACCTTGATCTATTGCCGACCACTTCCGGATGTCTCGACGCATACTGGTTCGGAACCGGCCAACAACCTCTGGAAAACCGGACGCTAATCTGCCATAGTTCGCGCTTTTTTACTGTCGCTGACCGGCTGTAAGCACGCGCGAATGGAGCAGCTTCGCTGCCTGACTGACCGAGTGGGATTCCCACCGGTATGGTCTGTTTTCCACGGCTGATTCCGAAGCTATCTCACATCACTCCCCGATTCGACGAGGGCCCGCCACCTTGACCAATATTGCCCGACACGCCTGGACCGTTTCCCATTCCGCTGAACTCTACGGAATCAACGACTGGGGCGCCGATTATTTTACCGTATCCGCCAAAGGGGAAGTCTGTGTATCCGTAGATACGCCTGACGGACCTCTTCAGGCATCGCTCTTTGAGATTGTTCAGAACATCAAAGATCGCGGCATGGACATGCCCGTGCTGGTGAGGTTTGAAAATCTCCTCGCGCAACAGATCAACCGTTTGAACAATGCCTTCAACAACGCGATTCGCGCCAGCGGCTATCGCGGCCAATACCGCGGCGTTTTTCCGGTAAAAGTTAACCAGCAGAGCCATGTGATTGAAGAAATCGCCCAGGTCGGCGCCAAATTTGGCCACGGTCTTGAAGCTGGGTCCAAGCCGGAACTGATCATTGCGCTGGCAAACCTCGAATCCCGGGAAGCCTGTATCGTCTGCAATGGCTACAAGGACGGAGAGTTTATCGATCTGGGACTGCAGGCCTGCAAGATGGGTTACAACGTCTTCTTCGTTATCGAAACACCTACCGAACTGCCGATAATCCTCGAAAGAAGCCGCGCCCTGAATATCCGCCCGTTGATTGGAATCCGCGTCAAGCTCGCGTCCATGGTGGGCGGCCACTGGAACGCAACCAGCGGTGATCGCAGCATCTTTGGCCTGTCAATCGCGCAGGTCATCAGCATGGTGGATGCATTGAAGGCCGAAAACATGCTCGACTGCCTGCAATTGCTGCATTATCACCTCGGCTCTCAAATACCCAACATCCGGGACATCCGCTCCGGCGTGCTGGAGGCCTGCCAGGTTTACCTCGATCTTGTGCGGGAAGGCGCGCAGATGGGCTTTCTCGATCTCGGAGGCGGTCTGGCCGTAGACTACGACGGGTCGAAAACCAATTATGTCCACTCAAAAAACTATACGCTGGATGAGTACTGTGCGGATATTGTGGATGTGGTAATGACCACCCTTGATCCCCACGGCATTATACACCCGACGATTATTACCGAGTCGGGGCGTGCGACTGTCGCCTATTCATCGGTATTGATATTCAATGTACTGGATGTCGCCACTTTCGAACCGGGTGTTCTGCCGGATCGCATCGGCGACAATGAGCATCAGATGATCCGCAATCTCAGCGATCTGATCAATACCGCCAACGTACGCAATTTGCAGGAGTGCTATAACGACGCCCTGTTTTACCGCGACGAAATAAGAGAGCTGTTCAAGCGTGGGCAGGTCAATCTGCGTTCGCGTTCACTTGCGGAAAATCTTTTCCTCAAGGTTATGCATCACATTCTGGCGCTGGCCGAAGATGCACCCCGCGACCTGAAAGAACTTACAAAGCTCAAGGAGCAGCTGTCCGACATCTATTACTGCAATTTCAGTGTATTTCAATCCCTTCCGGACATCTGGGCAATCGATCAGATTTTCCCGATAATGCCGATTCATCGTCTCGAAGAGAATCCGGTACGACGGGCGATCATCGCCGACATAACCTGCGACTGTGACGGCAAGATAGATCGTTTTGCGGATATGCATAACACCCGCCGCACGCTGCCACTGCATCCGCTCAATAACGACGAA
Organism: uncultured Cellvibrionaceae bacterium; assembly: GCA_964546435.1. Classification (GTDB taxonomy): domain Bacteria; phylum Pseudomonadota; class Gammaproteobacteria; order Pseudomonadales; family Cellvibrionaceae; genus CAYNST01. The sequence goes on along the minus strand of CAZJKJ010000003.1, from coordinate 47,526 downwards.
TATTACATTGGTACATTCCTGGTCGGCGCCTATCAGGAAACGCTCGGTGACCTCCATAACCTGTTCGGCGATACCAATGTTGTCAGCGTGCGTATTGCAGAAGACGGGCACTGCGAGTTCATTCATGAAATTGAAGGTGACAGCATCGCTGATGTGCTCAGTTATGTTGAGTACAACCCGCAAGCCATGCAGGACAAATTCCGGCGTACGGCAGAACAGGCGGTAAAGGAAGGTCGCATTACTGCTGCAGAGCGTCAAAACATAATGAATGCGTTCTCGGCCAGCATGCGCGGCTATACCTACTATGAAAAATAGCTGACCACCCTGTAATCCATCTCTCGTCTCCGGTGGGGCATTGCGTTGCCACCGGAGTCACCCCATTTGATTGACCTGGAGACCCGAGTCATGAGCAAGGTATTAATCATTGGTGCTGGCGGTGTCGGTGGCGTTGTTACGCACAAATGCGCGCAACTTCCAGAGGTTTTCAGCGAGATTGTGCTGGCGAGCCGCACCGAATCGAAATGCAAAGCCATTGCCGAACAGTTAACCCGTCCAATTCGCACGGCCCAGATTGATGCGGATAATGTCGACGAACTCGCCCAACTGCTTATCAAAGAAAAGCCCTCACTGGTCATCAATGTGGCGCTGCCTTATCAAGATCTGTCCATTATGGATGCGTGCCTGAAAGCCGGTGTGCACTATCTGGACACTGCCAACTACGAACCACCGCATGAAGCCAAGTTTGAATACAAATGGCAATGGGCCTATCAGGAGAAATTTCAGAAGGCCGGATTGATGGCGCTCTTGGGGAGCGGTTTCGACCCCGGCGTCACCAATGTGTATACCGCTTATATCAAAAAGCATTATCTCGACGAAATTCATGAACTTGACATCATTGACTGCAACGCGGGCGACCACGGGCAGCCATTTGCCACCAACTTCAATCCGGAAATCAATATCCGCGAAGTTACCGCCAAAGGTCGCTACTGGCATAACGGGCAGTGGGTCGAAACTGATCCGTTATCCGTCAAAGACTCCTTCGATTTTCCGGAAGGCATTGGTCCGAAGGACATATATCTGATGTATCACGAGGAACTGGAATCCCTTGCCAGGCATTTCCCCGAGATAAAGCGTGCGCGCTTCTGGATGACGTTTTCACAAAACTATCTTACGCACCTCAAGGTATTGGAAAACGTCGGCATGACGCGAATTGATCCGGTAATGTACAACGGGACCGAAGTTATTCCGTTGCAGTTCCTGAAATCGGTACTGCCCGACCCGTCCAGCCTCGGTCCCCTCACCAAAGGAAGAACCTGCATTGGATGCGTTGCCAAAGGGATCAAGGATGGCAAAGAAAAAATCGTTTACATCTATAATATTTGCGATCACGAAGCCTGCTACCGCGAAGTCCAATCTCAGGCGATCTCTTACACCACGGGAGTTCCCGCGATGATTGGTGCAAAGATGATGATTGAGGGGAAATGGATGAAAAGTGGCGTCTGGAACATGGAGCAATTTGATCCCGATCCCTTTATGGAAGATCTCAACAAATATGGACTTCCCTGGCAGATCGTCGACCTGACGGACACTGGATTATCCACTTAACTTACCTTCGCTTGAGGTTATTCAATGCCGCATACACTAGCCGACTTCGATCTGTTTAGCGTTCCCAGCCCATGCTACGTTGTGGATGAAGCCGCCATTGAGAATAACCTCAAGATACTTGAACGCGTGCAACGGGAAAGCGGGGCCAAAGTCCTGCTTGCCCTGAAGGCATTTTCGATGCATGCCCTTGCCCCGCTGGTCATGCGGTATCTCAAAGGCACATGCGCGAGCGGCTTATATGAAGCCCGCCTCGGACGGGAAAAGTTTGGCGGTGAGGTGCACACCTATGCCGCTGCTTATCGGGACGAGGACATAGCGACAATCCTTGAATTATCGAACCACGTCGTTTTCAATTCCTTCGGTCAATGGCGTCGCTACAAAGAGATTGCGCAAGCGGCGCAGGCACTGCGTCCCGAACTGGAGTTCGGCATCCGCATTAATCCAGAACACTCCGAAGGGGCCACCCCCATCTATGATCCCTGTGCACCGTGCTCGCGAATGGGCTCCACCATCAGCCAGTTTCTAGGGCAGGATCTAGAGGGCTTGTCGGGGCTGCATTTCCATACGCTCTGCGAACAGGATTATGGCCCTCTCGAGCGGACCCTCGCGGTCATAGAAGAAAAATTTGCAGATTACCTTCCCCAAATGAAATGGATAAACTTCGGTGGCGGGCACCACATCACGCGACCGGATTATCAAGTCGATCAATTGATTGAAAAAGTCCGCGCTTTCCAGGCGAAATATCAGGTACAGGTCTATCTGGAGCCCGGCGAAGCCATCGCTCTAAATGGCGGCGTTCTGGTAGCGCAAGTACTGGACGTGCTGCATAACAATATGGATCTGGCAATTCTGGATACTTCGGCTACCTGTCATATGCCTGATGTACTGGAAATGCCGTACCGCCCGCGCATTACCGGAGCGGGCCAACCCGGCGAGTTACCGCATACTTACCGGCTCGGGGGGCCCAGTTGTCTCACCGGCGATGTGATCGGCGATTACAGCTTTCCGGAAACACTCCAGATTGGCGATCGTCTGATGTTTGAAGACATGGCGATTTATACGATGGTCAAGAATACGACTTTCAACGGCATCCCGCTCCCGGCGATTGCCGTTTACAACAGCACCACAGGCAAGCTGAAAATGATCAAGGAATTCGGCTATGAAGATTTCGAGGAACGCCTGTCATAAATAGCCTGCCGGGTCACCCGGCCTGCTTTCAGCAAGCAGGAGACTTCCCGTTTGAATCCGTTCCTGCGCGGCGCCGTTTTCTGTATTTCACTGCTACAGCTATGGGGCTGCACGATTTCGCAGGAGCGCGCAGCCGAAAAAATTTGTAAAGGATGTGCCGCTCTGACTCTTGACCGGTATTCGGACATACCCCTGATCGCGTACACCCGGATGCCAAGCGACCTTTCAAACACGGTTCTGCATGTGTATATCGAGGGCGACGGTTTGCCCTGGCGAGGATTCGAACCCAGCAAGAATCCAACGTCCACCACTCGCACAGCACTGTCTCTCATGCAACAAGATCCCAACCCCAGCGCGTATATCAATCGACCCTGTTATGGATCAAGCACCATGCCGGCGGCCTGTGAGCCTTCGCTTTGGACGGATCGGCGTTATTCCGCCGAGATTGTCAGTCGTTTGAATCGGGCGCTTGACGAACTGGTCGCACTCACGGAAAGCACTGATCTCTTTTTGTTCGGACATAGCGGAGGGGGCACGCTGGCAATGCTGCTGGCGGGAGACCGCAACGATGTCCGCGGCATTGTCAGCATCGCCGCCAACCTGGATCACCGATTATGGACTCAAACGAGAGGATTCCGTCCGCTCGCAGGTTCACTCAATCCGGTTGAACTGCCACCTCTGACCGATGGCGTCGCGCGCATGCACCTGGCCGGCGCCAATGACCGTCAGGTACCCGCTGAAATCGTGGAACTGGCTTCCCGCCTGGACCCGCGCGCGATATACAGGATATATGACAACTTTGATCATCATTGCTGCTGGAACAGGGTATGGCCGGCCGTCATTGGGGAAATTCAGCACCGTGCGGCCTCCACCAATGCCATGCCGGCGGCTCAGCGAACCTCCGAGGGTACGAAGTAAAATGCCCCGCCTTCATGACCGGCTTCGCGGACGGGTTTCATCTCCGGAATCTGTGATTCCTGATTGAACCCACTGCGTTTGCGAACATTGACGGACAGCTGGGCAAACAGCCGGCTATCCCGTAATGCTTTGTTATTGGTTTCCAGGGCTTCGAGCAACGCGCTGGCGAACACGGAATGGCGGGTGCTGGAGCCGTCCATCACCGGGCGCAATCCGCCGGACGATATCACCACACGCGCCCGTCGATCCAGTCCCGCCCTAATCACCGCTTCGCTTTCATTCTCACCGCTGATTCCAAACAGGAACGGGCTTTTGTCGGACCCGAGATGCCCCGCAAAGCAGGAGTCGGAGATGACCAGAACCGAACGCGCCCTGATTCGATCCAGATGGTCGCTGATGACCGCATTATTGATCCAGTTGCTGATGTTATCCCGTCCCGCGTCTACCGGCAGCCAGTAACCACGTTCGGTCCGGCTTAACTCGCTGCGGGAGATGTCTCCGTGTCCGGCGTAATAAATCAGCAGATTATCGTCTTCACCGATCTGATCATAAAAATCGTTAATGGTATTCAATATGCTTTTTTCGGTCCCGTTCGGTACCAGTAAAACATTGAAACCATAGCGGGATTCGAGCACTGACTTCAGCTTGTGCGCATCTCTGAGGGGGGAGCGCAAATCGTCGAGAAAAACATAATCCTGATTGCCGATAATCAACGCGAAGTAACGTCCGAAATTGATGTTTTCAAGTACCCGCTCACCCGGCTCTGAGAAGTCCGCGGGCGCCAGAAAGCTCTGCTCGCTGTAGCTGCGATACGCGACTTCCATCTGCTGCAATTGTTGCGAGAGCTGTTCGCCTTCTGTCTTGGCAGATTGATAAAGCGCAGTAAGTGCATCGATTTTTTGCTGGGCGTCGTTGAGCGCCGAAGCCGCTACCGGCGCGGATGCCGGCGTTTGAACCTCCGCAGCCTCCGCCCGCAAACCAGCGATCTGCTCCTGCAGATAAGCTGTCTGGACTTCGCGGCTCGCGAGCTCCTTGCGCAACTGTTCCCGGCTTTCCTCAAGCGTCTGTCGCGCTTCGCTGCCCAATACCAGCTCATCCTGGTCAAGACCCGAGGCTTTGCGATACCAGTTCAGTGCGGTGGCAATATCCGGGTTCACTCCGAGCCCCTTTTCATGGAGGTAACCCAGATTGATCTGCGCCCGCTGGTTGCCCTGGGCCGCTGCCTTTTTGTACCAGTGAAGCGCCGATTTATAATCCGGGGCCTGCCCGAGTCCTTTTTCGAATATTTCGCCTACATAATTCTGTGCTTCCGCATCGCCCAGCTCCGCTTGCGGTAACCACACGTTGAGCGCTGTCCGATAGTCAGCCCGGTCGTAAGCCACATATTCGCCGCCGCGTATACGACAGTCCTGAGCCGTGGTGCGAACCGGTCGGCGGGCGGACATATATTGTGTCGCGCCCAGTTGACGAACCTGTCCGGGCAACAGGCAGTCGACAACGTAAAGGTCACTGGCGTCCCGGATTTCCGGCGCGCCGGCACTCAGACGGGGCGTTTGACTGCATCCGGCCAAAAGCCATCCGCACACCAGTAATCCGGTCCGAACAGCCCACGACCGCCCTCCCGCAAAACCATCGAGACAATTTTTCTTCGTCATTTGCTTCAATCCGGCCTTCCGCCTGTTTAAAACGCCTGGGTGCCCTGCAGCCGTGACAGTCTGCGGTCAATGTCTTGCAAGGTACGATTTATTTTTACTTCGTCTCCGGGAATTTCATCCTTTTGCAGAAAATCCAGGGCGACATATATTTCCCGCAGCTGATATTCATCCAGTTCCTTCTGCCGCGAACGCCGGATCAGTACATCACTGATGTTCTGTAACCGGTCGGCGAGAATCAGATGTGCCTTTTTTCGCTCCTTGACGTCATCACGTGTTAAATCATTGCCCAGTTCCCAGGCCTGGGCGTAAAACCGATGCGCCATATCCAAATCGCCCGCGACCATTAGTTGATCAGCATCGTCGATCAATTCACGCACGGCCGCCAGCTCCGATTTGAAGGCGCTGGTTGCGGGAACCATATTTTCGAGGCCCTTGCCGACCACCGCTACCAAAATACTGGTTACCAGCGCCGCCGATACCAGCAGACGTGCATCTTTCTTGAGGTTGCGGGGTTTTATGGCATCGATGAATTCGCCCGCATCAGCAAATCGTTGCTCACGGTCAAATGCCAGGCCGCGGCGCAATGCCTTCATATGCCGGCGGGACAGCTGCGGTAGAGTCATTACTCGTCGATGCTGTGTCCGGGCGAGGTTGGCGGGCGTTGCCCTGCCATCCGGACCGGGAAACGGATGATGACCGGCCACCATCTCGTAGGCCGTGCACGCCATGGAATACACATCGTCCGAGGGCAACGCCCCTTCTCTATCGAGCATCTGAGCGCTTGCATAGGCGGGGGTGAGCGCGCCTTCGGTCAGGTCGTCGGCGACCGTCGGTAATTCCCAATGTGCATCCGTGAAGGCTTTGGCAATACCGAAATCGAGAATTTTTACCGACCCGTCCCTGGCCAGAAAAATGTTAGCGGGTTTGATGTCTGCGTGCACAAATCCCTGTTGATGGGCATAAGCCAGCCCGCGGGCGACTCGTTCTACCACATACATGGCTTCCGCGGGCGGCATGGTGCGAACTTTACCCAGATGCTCCCGCAGGGACTGTCCCTCAATGTACTCCATCGTGATGAATGCCGTGTCACCATCCCGATCGAAGTCAAATACCGTCACGATGTTTGGGTGGGATAATGACTGCGCTTTCTTCGCTTCTCTTTGAAGCGCCTGAAGTGCGCCAGGCAGATTCCGGCATTCCTGATTAAGGACCTTGATCGCGATAAACGGGGAGCTGTCCTCCATTTCGACACGGAGCAAGTCCTTGACCAGAAAAACCTGTCCCATCCCACCGACGCCGAGGATGTCCATCACGACAAACCGGTCTTTGACCAATCTGTGCCCCTCAAGCCCACCCTCGCCCGCGTCCTGGTCGCCGGTATGCAACAGTCCCGACACGGTGGTCACGTCCCTGTCCCGTCCGTCCGGAAAGTCCGAACGGGTTTCATTCAAATGCTCGAAGGTGGCCACTTTTTGCGCAGATGGCCCGGCATTGCCCGCGTCCAGGTCAGTTCCCTCTGAGTACCAGGTCAACGTTTTCTGCTGGCTTGTGTCACGACCGGCCCCGGCTGGAGCGCGAGTTTCCGTTTTGTCAGCTTTGCTGGAATCCATAACAACGTTCCCCATGCGAGTGTCCGCCATGGTAGCGAGTGATTTTTCGACAGACAATGTCTCCTGCAATGTCTCAACCGACCCATAATAACGAGACGACCAACGGTCGCCGGTGAATAAATCAGGTGATGACCGGGTAATACCTCCTTGACACCACCCCCAGGGCTTGATCTTGCATTGAATTATTGCGCACGACAGCGGCACAATGCGTATCCAGTCAATTCATCGACCAAAGCAGAGGCTAGCATGCATTCGGTCCACCCAGCATTTTCCTTACTTCGTCGTCAGTCTATTCCGTCACTGAATCTGACCGTTGAAGAGTTCGAACACACAGCCACTGGCGCTTCTCACATACATCTGGATGCCGCCAACCCCGAGAATGTCTTCCTGGTAGCCGTCCGCACCGTGCCGAAGGATTCCACCGGTGTGGCCCATATTCTCGAACACACCGCGCTCTGCGGCAGTGAGCGTTATCCCGTACGTGATCCCTTTTTCATGATGACCCGGCGCTCGCTCAACACGTTCATGAACGCATTTACCAGCTCGGACTGGACCGCCTACCCATTCGCCAGCATTAACCGCAAGGATTTTAATAATCTGCTCGACGTTTACCTGGACGCGGTTTTTTTCGCCCGACTGGATCCTCTGGATTTCGCCCAGGAAGGGCATCGGCTGGAATTTAGTGAAATGGAAAATCCACAGTCAACGCTCATGTACAAAGGTGTGGTTTTCAATGAAATGAAGGGGGCCATGAGTTCGGTGACCTCCATGTTGTGGCATACGCTCAATAAGTATCTCCACCCGAATACCACCTATCACCACAACAGTGGCGGCGAGCCGGCCTGCATCACGGATCTGACATACGCCCAGCTCAAGGATTTCTACAAAAGCCACTACCATCCGAGCAACGCCATCTTCATGACCTACGGGGATATTCCTGCTCGCGAACATCACGAAAAATTCGAAGCCCAGGCGCTGCGCCACTTCAAAAAGCTCGACAAATTCATTTCCGTCCCCGATGAAACCCGCTTTTTTTCTCCGATCCGGGTGGAAGAAGCCTACCCACTGGCCGAATCTGAATCAGAAGAACGCAAAACCCACGTCATCCTCGGCTGGCTGCTTGGTAAAAGCACGGATCTGACCGAGGCGCTGGGCGCTCAACTACTGGCCAGTGTTCTGCTGGACAACAGTGCCTGCCCTCTGATGCATGCCCTGGAGTCGACGGATCTGGGCAACGCGCCCTCACCCATGTGTGGGTTGGACGACTCCCAGAAAGAACAGACTTTTATATGCGGTCTGGAGGGCTGCAATGCGGCTGACGTGGACAAGGTGGAACAACTCATCCTGTCGACGCTGGAGAAGATCGCGATCGACGGCATACCGGCAGAAGACATCGAAGCGGCACTGCACCAGCTGGAACTGCATCAGCGAGAGATCGGTGGCGACTCCTACCCTTACGGCCTGCAGATCATTCTCAACGGACTGACTGCCGCTACCCATCGGGGCGATCCGGTGGTCATGCTGGATGTTGACTCGGCACTGAGCCAGCTCAGAGAAGCCATCAGGGATCCTGACTACATCCGCAACCAGATCCATCGCTTATTGCTGGATAACCATCATCGGGTTCGCCTGACGCTCGTGCCCGATAGACAGCTGGCGAAACGACGAGACCAGGCGGAAATCGAGCAACTGGCTGACCGTCAGAGCCGCCTCAGTGACGATGACAAGATTCGCATCGTTGAACAAAGCAAGGCGCTGATACGCCGGCAAGCCCAGCAGGATGACGAAACCATTCTCCCCAAGGTTACACTGGACGACGTTCCGGTCCAGGAAAGTCATCTGGAACCGGTACGCCTGCAGTTGCCCCGCTCCCGTCAGTCGCTGACTGCCTACGACGTGGGCTCCAACGGACTTGTTTACCAGCAGATCGTGTTGGATCTGCCGCCCCTGACCGATTCCCAACTGCAGCGGATTGGCCATTTGACCAACTGCATGACCGAGGTTGGACTGGGCGAGCTGGACTACCTCGCCGTGCAGCGTTGGCAGGCCCGGGTGACCGGAGGCCTGAATGCATTCAGCAGCCTGCGCAGCCACGTGGACGATGTCCATCAGACCCACAACTTTTTGACCCTGTCCGGCAAAGCGCTCACCCGTAATCATGAAGGGCTGTGCGAATTGATGGCCGCGACCTTCGAAACAGCCCGCTATGACGAACATGCCCGGATTCGCGAACTGATCGCACAAACCCGGGCCGCGCGTGAGCAAAGTGTCACCCACAACGGTCATGCGCTGGCCATGGCGGCGGCCACGTCAGGTATTTGTGCGGCAGCCAGGCTCGGTCATGAACTCGGCGGTCTGGAGGGCATCCGGCGCCTGAAAGCACTGGACGATTCCCTGAACGACAAAACCCGGCTGCAGACGTTTTGCAGCGAGCTGGAAGCGCTCCATGAAATCATCAGCACTGCGCCCCGTCGCTTCTTGCTGATTGGCGAACCCGATCAACAACCCGGATTGCGGGAAACTTTCCAGAAGCTGCTCGATACCACGACCGACCGCCCGCCGACCGACGCCTGGCAGCTACCCATGCATCAGCGTCAGGTACGTGAGGCCTGGCTCACCAACAGTCAGGTAAACTACTGTGCCCAAGTATTCCCGACAGTTCCGATGGTTCATGCGGATGCCGCCCCCCTTGTAGTGCTGGGTAATGTGCTGCGGAACGGTTATTTGCACCGGGCCGTCCGGGAACAGGGCGGCGCCTACGGCGGTGGTGCTTCTCAGGACAACAACTCAGCGGCATTCCGCTTTTACAGCTACAGGGATCCCCGGCTGGAAGACACGCTTGCAGATTTCCGCAAATCCATCGAATGGGTATTGAATACCGCTCTACCATGGCAAACCATTGAAGAAGCAATTCTCGGGGCGATCAGCGCCATCGACAAGCCCGACTCACCTGCGGGCAAGGCTAAACGCCTGTTCCACGCAGAGCTCAATGGCCGTACTCTGGCCTTGAGGCAGGCGTTCCGGGAGCGCCTTCTCGGGACCACTGCGGATGATCTCCAGCGGGTAGCGGCCACTTATCTCACAGCGGAGAACAGCAATATCGCGGTCGTTGCCGATCATGGCAAAAGTGAACTGCTCAGCGATCTCGGTCTGGATATTCAGACGCTTTAATCGCGCCGCTGCCTCAGATGGTCACACGAACGTAGTGACCATTCAGATAGGCAAGAGGTTCCGGCTCTCCGGTGGAGAGCAGAACCTCCTGTATCTTGCCGATAACAATATTGTGAGTGCCGTAAGGGTAAAGCGCATCGACCTGGCACTTGAACACCGCCTCTGCATCCGCCAGATGGGGCGCTGCGCCCGGCTGGCGGACCCACTGACCGAACTCGAAACGATGTTCACCCTGATCGCCCGTGGAACATACGGTAGAAACGGGACTGTGCTCCTGTTTGAGAACATTGATGGCAAACAGGGCGCCGACTGTGACTATCGGCGCAATTCGTGTGGACTGGTGGATACACACCAGCAACGAGGGTGGCGCGTCGGATACAGAAGTTACCGAAGAAACTGTCATGGCGAAATCAGACCCGCTGCCCGACTGCGTGGTGAGAATAGAAACTCCTGAAACCAGCCGTCGCATTCCCATTTTCATGGCCAGGCCCAAATCATTGCTCATCGCGTCGCTCTCTTTTTTATTGTCAGTTTTTCAGGTTCATTGCCGACTCGCCATCTTACCCCCCGTAACAATAAATTGACATGGATCAACGGCGGGATTCCCTTCGGGGGTAAACTCCTGGAATCGTCAGAGATTTCAACCCCACAGCGCCTCAACTGAGTCCAGATTTTAGCTTGACGGAATGGGCAGCCGCCCTGGAACGCGGCAACCAGAAGCTTGAGTCTTGGAGTGCAGGACTTTAATGCAGAAGTGCAAAAGGCGGTCAATCGATTTAACGCTGTGGCGCATCTGCATGGCATTTGACGCATATATCGATCACCAGACTGCAAAAGAGCAGTCGCGGTATTCACGTATCATCTGAGCCAAAGGTGCGCAACCGCACCGCGAGTACACCGTATTTTTCGACACGGATAACGAGCAGCGAATTGCAGCCCCAAAACTGGGGGGTTGAAAGGGGCCGCGACGGATTTGCGCGTTAAAATGCATCTCGTCGCGGCTTTGAAGGTGGTCAGATCAACGCCCCCGACCACCCCGAGGTCAGATCAGTCAAGAAGGCGGAATTCAACCCGGCGATTGCGGGCCCGGCCTTTCGCGTTATCGTTCGGCGCCACCGGATCGGCCTCACCGTAACCCTTCGCTTCGATCTGCTCTTCGTTAACACCCTGCTCGATCAAAAAGTCCTTGACCGCTTCGGCTCTCTGTTCTGAAAGCCACAGGTTGTATTCGTCTTCGCCCATATCGTCCGTATGGGCCTGCACTTCAACGCGACGGTCCGAATTCGCCTTGAGCAACGCCGCTGCGTCCAGAAGGTGGTTCGCTGCATCCAGACTCAGTTCGATGCTGTCGGTCGCAAAGTGCACGCCGTGGATCACATCATTCAGAACCGCACATTCCTTTTCAGAGACGACCAGTGTAGGCGGCGTATCCGGACAGGCACCCGCAGCTTCGCGGAGGGTCGAGGCATTATCAGCAGGTATGACCGCAATATCGTCCGCCTTGGCGGTCCGTGCTGCGGGTTTATAGCCAAAAGCCCGAGACAGTTTCAGCGCAACAAATCGGGCATCACGGTCAAAATGGTTAAATTCCAGCCGGGCAAACCAGGGAGTATTGTTAAAGTGGTACTGCACCCCGGCACCGAGTACAAGCTGCGCCGACGACTCTTCATCGACTTCTACTCCGCCAAAGTTACTCTTTGTATCAATGGCAGATACACCCGCCTTCCCGTAAAGATTCCAGCCGTGGGAGTTTTCCCAAAGGTAGTAACCTACAGTGAGGGACGGAATCTTGTATTCGATGGCTGCGTTTGGCGCCGCCGCCATTATCGCGGCGTCCGGATGTTTCAGACTGGCTTCGCCCGGTACAGCGTAGCTGAGCTCCCAGAACCAGTGGGGCCGGAAGTGCTGGCCGATGTGCAGTTCGAAACCGGCATCCTGATCGTCATCGGTTGCCCAGCCATTGCTGCTGCCTTCCGGATCCAGCTGACTGACGCCAATCCCACCCCCGACATACCAGCAATTGCTGTTGCCTTTGTCAGCACTACAGCCGGCAACATCCTGCGCAAATGCCTGCCCCGCCACCCCGTGGGCCAGCACCACCGGTACGGCAACCGCCAGCCGTTTCATACGCGGTAACCGGCGCCGGGTAGCCGCAGTACCACGCGCCGCGGCGAACAGACCACCCATCAACAACAGTGCCCATGTATCCAGGGCACCGCCACCTTTTACCGCCGTTCGCAAGCGTGGGGTTTCAGCGCCAGCGTCAGGTTCGGCAGGTGCCTGAGGTTCTTCCTGGGGAACCTCAGGAGATTCATTTCCTGGTGATTCCGAACCGGGGGTTTCATTGCCTCCATTGCCATCGCCATTGCCGTCGGATCCATCGCCCCCGGTCCCGCCGTTGTTGCCGGTTCCGTTGCCGTCCGTTCCACCATTGTCACCGCTTCCATCTCCCTTGCCTTCACCTTCACCTTCACCTTCACCTTCACCGCCGGTGGGTTCGCCTGGCTCCTGACCGTTCGATACCGGATCACGAAAATCATAGATTCCATCGGCATCACTATCAGGCAATGAGGCGGGAATGCCCGGCGCAAAATCGTGAATATGTCCGTCGACTCCATCGGCAATGCCGTCTTTATCCACATCAATCAGGTCGTCAATCATGCCGTCATCATTGGCGTCAAGTGCCGGGTCCGCGCCGCCCTCAATCAGATCGGATATGCCGTCGTTATCGCTATCCAGGTCCAGATAATCGGGAATCCCATCTCCATCGGTATCGACCGGTACGACGTTGTCGGGAATTCCGTCGTGCAACCCGTCACCATTGTCGTCCTGAAAGTTGTCGGGAAAGCCATCGAAGTCCGCATCAGGCTGGGCCGGATCAAACAGCTCTATCACATCCGGAATGCCGTCATTGTCGCTGTCCAGATCCAGTCGATCCGGGACGCCATCTCCGTCAGTGTCCGCCTCCAGTGTGTCATCGATGCCGTTGCCGTCGAGATCGTCACCGCCAGTGATGTCAACGTCGACCGAGTCATCGATCCCGTCGCCATCTTCATCATTCTCTCCGCCGGGAATTACAATCCCTGGCGCTTCCAATACGTCTGGCAGGCCGTCGTTGTCGGAGTCCCGGTCAATGCCATCCCGAACGCCGTCGCCATCGGTATCACGATCGCCAGCAGGCGTTTCATCGGGACCGCTTCCGTGATGATGTCCGTCATCCGGGGGCAGCTCGGGCCCAGGTGATGCAGGAGTACCCAGACTGAGTACGAAATCGCGATGGGTGCGGGAAATTCTTCGGTCCTGAGCGTCAAAATCCTCAGCGACAATGCCACCACTATACAAGCCTGGTTCAAGCGAACCGGAACCCTGCCAGGTAACCAGCCCGGTACTTTCATCGACGGACAATCCAGTTGGGTTGGTAAAGGTCGGCCGGCCGCCCAGCTCCGAAATATTGGCCAGACGGTATCTGACCGTATGGCCATTCGCATCCGGAACCGACGCATCCAGCGTCCAGCTTTCCAGAACGTTGCCGTCTGCATCTTCCTGGGGCACTTGTGCATAGATCGGGAAATTGATTTCGGGAGGCACGTTACCACCGGCCAGATAGGCGGTGGACTGCAAAGCCCACTTCGCATCGGCATTGTTAAACAAAGTGGAAATACGGTCTCCACCATCGAACACCAGCGTATACGGTCTGAGCAAACTCAAATCCCGAACTTCGTAGGTTTGCGTCCGAATGGCGTAATCTGAATCAGCGGCAGTCTGTGCGCCACCCACAAACCGGGTATCGTCGGCGACGGGTGTGATCGTGAGCACCGGTTTGATGGAAAGCTCGATGTCTTCAACAAAATCACTGCGCCAATATGACGTGACGGTTACGGTAATGTCATTGGATTGTCCATCGCCGTCCAGATCCGCCGGCAACCAGGCGATTTGCCCTCCCCGGAAATGAGTGGCCAACGCCGACTGGCTGATCAGAATACCAGCGGCCAATCCGGCAATACTTCGCGTCAATTTATTCATCTTTTCTGAACCTGTCCTTTTTGATTTAAGGGAGCGCGGTAGCTCCTCACTGAACGTTTCACAGAAGATATTCGTCCGGGATCAACTTGCGCTTTCGGTGACATCAGTCATTGACACTTGAAAATGCCGGCCGCGCGCGTTGAAACAGTTAACAATAATTTTCGGATGAACAACCGCATTCTGGATGTGCGGCAATACTACCGCATCAAGCTGAATAAACAGTTAATGTCCAGACGTTAAAAGAGGACAAACGCGAGGATAACGACTGCAATTTGCAAACGGACTGCTCTATTGATCAGTAAATGCGCAAAAACAATGTTTACAAAAAATTGCGGCGGTGATGAATTTGTAAATTCGTTGAATACAAGGAGGCAAGGCAAAGCCTTGTGATGTTCAAATAAGATCAAATAAAGATCAAAGAAAGACCATCTTTACTCGTGGCCGGTCCGGAAAATAAAAAAGGCAGCCTGAGCTGCCTTTTCCCGGATTCAGAAACCCTCTATCAAGGGCAACCGGAACGACTGGTGGAAATGGTGACATCATCCATCCAGACAGTGGCAGAATTGCCGCTGAAACTATGGAAGCCAAACATTGCATATTTGAATTTGTCCGCCATCCACTGGGCATTACTCATCCCGTTATTCCAATCGCTCGCTTCATCGATGGTATGAATCAGGGCGCCGTCTACCCAGGCGTTCAGAGTGTTGTAACTCAGATCCGCCCGAAGCTCCAGTTCCACACAGTGCCAGGCGTTGGCAGTGATTTCCGGACCACTCCACCATTTATCCTGGGTGGGCGAAATGTCATCACTGGGAATATGATTGGTACCCAAGTGCCCTTTGATCTGTCCAAAGCGGACTTCGTCATCGGCGTTCGGTGTACGTTTGATCCCCATAATGTGTTCATGGTTATCACCCTGTTCATTACCGAGCTTCTTGGACATGTTGACCCAGGCAGTCAGGTACACCCGGTCAAGTCCCGCAGGCAGTTCGTAAACGATCTGCGCCGGGTCGTTACCCCCGGAAAATTTCACCGAGGAAGAACCGTTCTTGCTCTTGGATGTGTCGATAGCGACGGAGGCGCCAGTCTGATTCTGAGGGTTGAACTGCCAGCTCAAGAAGTAATCCCAGCCGCTGGGTTTGGCACCGCTCTGCTGCCCCTCGAAGCCATCCTGCACAATGATGCCCGCAGATCCCGAGCTGCCCGAAGAAGAACTGGCGGCACTGCTCGATGAGCTTGAAGAGCTTGAAGAGCTCGACGACGAACTTGACGAGGATGAAGAAGAACCCGTCTCGAAGCCATCGCAGCCAATGGAGCGGTCGCTCACCTGGACATCATCGATATACATGGTGCGCGTCCGGGAATTCGAGTCGTACTGTTCGATTCCCAGATTCAAACGGGCAAAATACTCCGGCGCACTCCAGACACCGTTCTGGTCATTGTAGAGACACCCTTCGCCGGTCCCCTGAACCGCAATTTCGGAGAGTTCGTTACCATTGATCCAGTAGGACAGTTCATCGGCTTGCGCATCAAAATGCCATTCAACACAGGCCCACTGATCCTTCGGCAAAACGTATTCGGATGAGGCCGGGAACGGTGGATGGTCATAGCAATCGGTTTTCCACTCGGTTGCGCCGTCATCGTTGGCATCGACCCAGGTATCGTAGTTGGCGAAAACGTGATCATGGCGCGCATCAACACGGGCCCGGTACATTACGTTGGTATTGGCCGGCGCTCCGGATTCTGCTGTCGCCGGTCCTTCAGCCTGCACAAAGGTGAAATCGCCCGCGTTGGCATTCTGACTGCTCAGACGTACCATCATGCGTCCGTACATCTGTTCCTGCGCGCCCGCGAAATTATCCAGACTCATGGTCAGGAAGTTGCGGCTGTAACCGCCCCCGGCACCCGTGACCTTGACCGACTGGTCGCCGCTGAACGCCTGTTCGCGGCTCAGACTGACGCTACCCGCCACAGTCCAGGGCGCCTGCGGATCGCTGCCGGCGCTGCCATCTTCGAAATCATCACAGAAGAGAACACCGGAACAGGCTGAGCCCGACCCCGATGTACTGGAACTGCTGGAGGACGCCGAAGATGATGAGCTGCTGCTGGAGGTGGAACTGGCACTCGATGAACTGCTGGAACTGGAAGATGAACTGCTGCCACTTCCGCATGCGACCAGCGCCGTAGCCAGCGCCACTGCCAGAGCGCTGCGTGCGCTCACGCGACCAAGCGAGTCCACTGAAATGTTCGCCATAGATTACTCCCGATTAATGGTTCCCGAATATGGGTTATTTTTATTGTGAAGGACCTGAGATAGCGGGCGGCAGCTGAACCGGAGGGAATCTTGACTCGAGCCTGGGCGCCGTCAGCTTGCAAAGGCCTGAATCGACGCGCTTATACTAAACCGCTGGATGAATCAGGCTGACGAGACCATCACAATTGCGCGAGAGCGGCTTCGAAACTCCTTCGTCTTTGTGACAAACATCACACACTTAACTCGAAATAGATAAGTGCATTTTGACCAACAGGCACCTCAGAGCAGCTCGTTAACCAGCTGATGCAATTCACTGAGGCTTTGCTCCAGTTGCTCCACTTTAAGTTCCAGCAAATGCAGGCGATCCGCATCACCGGTGGAAGGCTTTTCAGGGGGAGTGTCGACAGGCGCAGACTCTGCGACTGAACGAGTCTGCGTGGCGGTTTCGCGCTCACCGAGCAGATGTGCATACCGCGCCTCACGCTGGCCGGGAAAGCGGCCCAGCTTTTCCAGTAGCGCGCCCTCGCTGCGATTCATCATTCTGTGGAGGGTTTTTTCAACATCAAGTACATCACTGAAGGAGCAGAGCCGTTGAGTGCGGGTGCGCAATTCACTGCTGGTCTGCGGACCGCGCACAAAAAGAACACACAAAACGGCAACTTCCTGGGGGGTCAGCCGCAATTCACTGAACTCGGTGTTGCAAAAGCGGTGTTGATACTTTGGAACACGACTTCCCCAACCAGAAACGCGGGTCACCAATCCCGCCTCAATCAATTCCTCCACCACCTGCTCAACCTGTGCTTCGGTTAAATCGAGCACGGGATCTCTGTTGCTCTTCTGGTTGCAGGCACTCGTCAGCGCATTGAGCGTCAGCGGATACTGATCCGGCGTCGTCAGGGATTTTTCGATCAGACACCCGATAACGCGCGTTTCGTAAAGCGATAATAGTTTCATTTGGAGTCCGGTGGCGGAGTTGAATGGCAGCTGGTCAGCACACCATATGAGCATTATGGCGATTTGTAAATTCAGGGATCACGTGCCAGCCACAAACACGGAGATTAACGCTGCATACCGTACTTGCGCATTTTCTCGACAAGCGTCGTTCGCCGCATCGCAAGCCGCTCCGCCGCGCGAGCCACGACGCCGCCGCTGTCATCGAGAGCCTGCTGAATCAGGCTTTGCTCAAGCCCGCTGATATATTCCTTCAAATCTATCCCCGAATCCGGCAGCAGCACCTTGTCCGAGAGGCTGACCATGCTGGGCACACCACCCGATTCGGACATTTGCGGCAGCATCTCGTCTTCCATCTCTAAATGGCGATATTTTTGCGGCAAATCCTGCAAACCGATCACTCCGTACGGATGCATGATCGCCATTCGTTCAACCAGATTGGCCAGCTCGCGCACGTTGCCAGGCCATGGATGTCGGCACAATGAAAGTATCGCCGCCGAATTGAACCGGATGGAGCCACGCTTTTCACTTTCCAGGCGGAACACGAGCTCATTGATGAGAAGTGGAATATCCTCTACCCGCTGCTGCAACGACGGCATTTCGATGGGGAAAACGTTTAACCGGTAAAATAGATCCTCCCTGAATTCACCGCGCTCAATCATTTCCTCCAGATTTCTGTGAGTGGCTGCGATAATCCGGACGTTGGTTTCATAGGAGCGATTGCCACCCACTCGCTCGAAAGATTTTTCCTGCAATACCCGCAAAATCTTCACCTGCATGTGCAGGGGCATGTCCCCGATCTCATCGAGAAAAAGGGTACCGCTTTCAGCCAGCTCGAAGCGCCCGGCGCGGGAACTGATCGCCCCGGTAAACGCCCCTTTCTCATGTCCGAAGAGTTCGCTTTCCAGCAGTTCCGCCGGAATGGCGCCACAGTTCACCGGGACGAACGGCTTGTCTCTACGGGGCGAGTGATAATGCAGATTGCGTGCAACCACTTCCTTGCCAGTACCGGACTCGCCCAAAATCATGACCGTCACATCCTGATCCGCAACCTGACTCATCATGCTGCGGACGCTCTGGATCTGGCGGCTGGTTCCCACGAGGCTGCGAAACAGATGTACCGGTCGTTTTTTCTGGGATTTTTCCGAAAGTTCCAGGGCTTCAGCATACCGCTGTGCGCGGTGCAGTGCGTCAATCAGGCTGCCGTATCGCAGTGGGAGGTCAAGATGGGCGATCACTCTTTGTCGCAGAGGCTTTTCAGTATCGACTTCCAATTCTGCATACTGGCTTCCCACGGTCATGACAGGAATGACACCAAGACGGGCCTGTATTCTAGCCAGCTCTTCGTCCAGATCGACGATCTGGCCAAAGCTTCCAAGCAAGACGACCCCGCAGGATTGTGATGAAAGCGGCGGGTCCAGTTGCAGCCACTGACTGTAGGTCAACGAGTGAAGCTTTTCACTGATGAACGTCATGATCACGTCCAGATCATGCTTGACCGACGCGTCATCTTCAATCAAGAGAATCGACTTATCACCTAGCATCTGGCCGCACACCCTTTTATCAGGTTAGCGGGATGCTGTAAAAGCCAAGCCTCCTGCCACCTTGGCACAAAGATTAAGTTTGGAACTGGCGGTTTGCACCCAAACCGCTGCAGTCCTTGATCTTAGTAATAGTCAATGCTTGGAAGATGGTCAAATTTCTGGCGGAGTGGGAGGACCAAGTCCTCCAGACAACATGGATGGCGACTTGTGTGACGCAGGCGGAAATTATCTGCCCATAATCGTCACGGATTCTGGCTGGATTCCGATGATACCCAGGGTTCGTTCACAGACGGCGGCAAGCTTTCGACCATGTCCGCGTAGAGACCGAGAATTCGCTCCAGCTCTTTAACCAGGAGGTCGTTGTCCCGCTGCGGGTCGTCGAACGCATTATTGAGCTGTGCGGTCAGCTGCTGATCCCATTCCTTGACGCGCTCCCAGTCGTTGGCAACGAATGCGGTTTCCATCTGGCGACGTGCTCTGACCAGGTTCAAGTGGGTGGTAGCGATTACTGCCATTTCCGTTTCTCCAGATAATTCATTGCCCAATAGCTATAACGGCTCGCAGCAGCGAAACTTTAACTGGATCCCACGCAGTGAGAACTGATCGACATTTTTCTTGAAAGCGGAAAACCTGAAAGCACTTAAGAGTGTTTGAAAGGAAGTTAATAGTTACAGGAAGGTGATGTTGACAAGAACGGGATGGAACAGTCGATCAACACGTCGGCGTTGACCTTTTTACAACAAATTGTCCATTTAGTGGTCCGCTGGAAATATAAAATTCTCCCACCCCTGCTTGATCTGTCCCAGCAACGCGTGAACCTCAGCAAAAGCACTCTCATTACCCGCCTCACCAGCACCACTCAACCGAATGATCATGTAATCATAGAGTGCGTTAAGGTTGTCGCTGACGTCACCTTCCAGCGGAGGGTCAAGGGTGTTTTGAAGGCTGCTGATCAGCGCCGTCAATACTCGCGAAAAATGAATTGCTTCGCTGCGATCGTCCCGCTCAAGCGCTTTGATCGCCTGCTCGGCACGTTCGAGGGCGCTGTCCATAAGCGCGGAGCCCAAGGCGTGGGGCGACAGGTTTTGATTGCCCATAGTGGACGGTGCAAGGCCCGGATATACCACGCTCATGAAACCTCCAGAATCGAAGCAAGATCACGCTTCAAGGGAATTTGAAGATTTTCATGCACGCATTATGCCACGCCGAGCTGTTTCTCCGCCTGCTGCCAGGCGACGGTGGTTACAAGAAGCAATTACTCGATGAAAGGTTTACTCCACGAAAGGATTGCAAGACCCTTATTCGCCGATCTGCTTCCAGGTCGCTCTCATTTGACACAGCAACGTATGAGCCTCTTCCAGCTTGGCGGCTTCGTTTTTGATATGTGCCTTAGTCAACAGCGACAGAACATACACATAAAGGTTATCCAGATTCCGGGCAAGATCTCCACCGGTTTCAAGATCCAGGCTCTCCCGCAATCCGCCGATGATGCTGATTGCGCTATTGATTTTGCTGCCCTTAAGTTCGATATTCCCGAACTCCATTGCGCCCTTTGCCTGAACGATCCGGTCGATGGCGCCTTCATACAGCATGTCGACCAACCGGTGCGGAGATGCAGACTCGACGTTCGCCCGATAGTGAACCCCGGTGTAGGACTTGAGCGCAGCTTTGGTGTTCACAGACTTCTCCAACCGAAAATTTAATGACTTGCCTTGAGTATCGACCAGGAAACGGGAATCTTTAGAGCCGCAGGATACTTTTTCCCGTGGCAGGTCACACACGGAAACCAGACCAGGGGGGAAGACGCCCGCTTCAGCTGGACATTCGCTTAGATTTTCGCGCAAGCCGTTCAACCACGGCTGGGAAAGTTGCAGGTTTACGGGAGCAGAGGGGACAAAAAAAATGACTTATCTGGAATATGGCGGAGAGAGAGGGATTCGAACCCTCGATACCCGGTTATAGGTATACTCCCTTAGCAGGGGAGCGCCTTCGACCACTCGGCCATCTCTCCGCGGCGCAGATACGCCAAGCTGGGCTTGGCAAAGCGCGAGCGACATTGTTTATTCTGTGCCGCGCTAAGGTGCGGCATAATAGCAACACCGCGTAAAAAGTCAAATGCTTCTACAGGATATTCATCCGCAATCACGACTTGTGGATATTTATGCTGGATGCCAGTATCCGTTTCATCAACCGGAACTTCCATTATTCAGCTTCCGTCGTCACCCTTCGGTTTTCGGCAGGAACTGACTCGTAAGGTGATTTGCAGGAGCAGCGCAAGCGCATTCCTTGCGCTCCAGCACCTGCTGCGATCGAACAAAAGAGCATGGTCGACGCTGCCGGCCACGACGCTGTTCATGCGATTTCAGTAATACCCTGGAGATGTTTAACTGTTACCGACATCATCCTTGGTTTGCTGCTTTTCCCGCTGGATTCGCTGATAAATTTCTTCCCGGTGAACAGCGATCTCCTTGGGCGCATTCACACCGATTCGGACCTGATTACCCTTCACACCCAAAACGGTAACGGTGACTTCGTCGCCGACCATCAGTGTTTCGCCTATGCGGCGTGTCAAAATTAACATCGATTTACTCTCCTTATTTCATCCTGTGAGAAGGGCGGACAGATCTCCGCCAGAAGCCATCGTTCAACCCACGCGATTTTTCTTGGTTTGTGCGAGAGCTCCAGAGCTTTCGTCGCGGTGGGTCGAGGGCTTGGTTTGCACGACCGAACAGGCAGACTTTCCCCATTAGGTGCGTAAAATCATACCTGGACCGGATCGCTGTCCAGTCCGAAAGCTGAATGCAACGAACGCACTGCCAGCTCCAGATATTTTTCATCGATAATCACTGAAACCTTGATTTCCGAAGTCGTGATCATCTGAATATTGATACTGTCGGCTGCCAGGGTTTTAAACATGGTGGCCGCCACGCCAGCATGCGATCGCATGCCTACGCCTACCACCGAGATCTTGACCACCTTGTTGTCTGCAACAACTTCTCGTGCACCCATTTCTTCCGCAACCTTGCTCAGAATGGCCCTGGCCTTCTCCATGTCGCTGCGATTAACGGTAAACGTCAGATCATTTGTCTTATCGGCCGCCACGTTCTGCACTATCACATCCACTTCGATATTGGCTTCACTGATAGGTGCCAGAATTCCGGATGCCACGCCCGGCTGATCCGGTACGCCACGGATCGACAGTTTTGCCTCATCGCGATTGAAAGCAATACCAGAGACTACTGGTTGTTCCATATTGGAGATTTCCTCATCGATGGTTATCAAAGTCCCAGGGCCGTCTTTAAACGAAGACAATACCCGCAAAGGCACGTTATATTTGCCCGCAAACTCAACTGCCCGGATCTGCAGGACTTTGGAACCCAGGCTCGCCATTTCCAGCATTTCTTCGAATGTCACCCGATCCAGACGTCGGGCATTTTCTACCACTCGCGGATCGGTGGTATACACACCATCCACGTCGGTGTAAATCTGGCACTCATCGGCTTTCAACGCGGCCGCCAGGGCGACACCGGTAGTGTCCGAGCCACCCCGCCCCAGTGTCGTGATATTGCCGGCAGCGTCCACGCCCTGAAATCCGGCAACAACCACAACCCGACCTTCCTTCAGATCATTACGCATTCCCTCTACGTCGATATTCTGGATTCGCGCTTTCGTGTGGGCGTCGTCCGTAAGAATCTTGACCTGGGTACCCGTGTACGATCGCGCCGCCTGGCCGCATTGCTTCAGCGCCATGCACAACAGGGCGATGGTTACCTGTTCGCCCGTTGAAACCAGAACATCCATCTCCCGCGGATCGGGGGATGACTGTATATCATTGGCGAGCGCAATCAGACGGTTGGTTTCCCCACTCATCGCGGAAACCACGACCACGATATCGTGACCTCGCCGACGGAAGTCAACCACCTTTTCCGCCACCGCCTTTATACGTTCTACCGTGCCAACGGACGTGCCGCCGTACTTCTGCACAATCAGGCTCATTTACGCTGTTATCCCCGACGCCAAGGTTTCTTGTCTAACAATGTGCGGTCTTGATACGAAAGACCACAGACACTCGCTCAAAAGGCGGCAATTAAACAACAATTCTGAACGGTTGTTAACTGCTCTTCGCAAAAAAAAGCGAAGGGTCGTTAATTCAAACGCGCCCCGCACTGATCCAGACCACCACATTTTTCAATATTTCTTCCAGTTGATCGCTATCATTTCCACCGCCCTGGGCCATGTCAGGCCGCCCACCACCCTTGCCTCCCAGCTGATCTGCCACGTGGCGGACCAGATCACCCGCCTTGACCCGACCGGTCGCCTCCTGACTTACGCCAGCCACCAGCTTGACCGTGCCATTTTCACGCCCCGCCAGCAAAATCACAGCGTTGCCGAGTCGGTTCTTCAAGCGATCGACCATATCACGCAGGATTTTCACGTCACCGGTATCCATCGCCCGGGCGATCAGATTGATCCCGTCTACCTGCACGGCGTCTGCAATCCAGTCATCAATTGATGTGGCCGCCAGGCGCGCTTTCAACGCTGCGACTTCGCGCTCAAGCTGCTTCTGACTGTTAGCCAGTGCTCCCACTTTTTCGAGGACACCGTCCGGTGACGCTTTGACGAGATGGGCAACTTTTTGCAAAACAACGCGGGCGGAGTCGAGGTAGCGAAATGCATTGCCACCGGTCACCGCTTCAATCCGTCGAATACCCGATGCAATTCCCGCTTCCGAGACTATCTTGAACAGCCCGATGTCGCCGGTCCGGGAAACGTGCGTTCCGCCACACAGCTCCATGGAAAATCCGTTGCCCATAGTCAGCACCCTGACGGTGTCGCCATATTTTTCACCGAACAAGGCGACCGCACCTTTCTTGCGCGCCGTCTCAATATCGAGCAACTCAATTTCAACCGGTGTATTGCGGCGGATCTCAGCGTTGACCATCTCTTCTATGGCGTCGAGCTCTTCAGGTTTGAGCGCTTCAAAATGCGCAAAATCAAACCGCAGACGCTCGGAATCCACCAGGGACCCTTTTTGCGCCACATGCGCTCCCAGGACGCTTCGCAACGATGCATGGAGCAAATGTGTCGCCGAATGGTTGAGGGCAATGGCATTGCGCAGGCTGTTATCCACCTGCACACGCACAGATTCATCCAGCTGGAAATGTCCGTGAAGCACCTTTCCCACATGCAGATGAACGCCACCGCTTTTTTGACAATCCGTGACTTCAAAGCGCGCACCGTCGTGTTCGATATAGCCGCTGTCCCCGATCTGACCACCCGACTCAGCGTAAAACGGCGTATTTTTCAAAACCAGGATGCCTTCGTCGCCTTCGTCAAGAGACCGGACCGATACCCCGTCCTTGAGAATGGCTGCGATCGACGACTCCGATGAATATTGGTCATATCCCTCAAACCGGGTTTCCCCATCAATGGCGACGGTGCCCGAGAAACCGCTTTTGAACGTTCCACTGGCCCGCGCCCTTTCGCGCTGCTGATCCATCATGGCCTGATAACCGACAAGGTCCATGGACAGCCCCCGCTCCCGGGCAATGTCATTGGTCAGATCAACGGGAAAACCATAGGTGTCATAGAGTTGGAAAATAACTTCTCCGGGAATCTGACCATCGTGCAATGCAGCCAGCCTGGCTTCGAGCACCCCCATGCCGTTATCCAGTGTTTTCGCAAACTGCTCTTCTTCTACCAGCAAAACCTGCTCTATTTGTCGTTGTTCGCTGACCAGCTCCGGATAGGCGTCTCCCATCTGATCGACCAGAGCGGCCACCAGCTGGTGAAAAAACGGTTTTTCCTGACCCAGCTTGTGGCCGTGCCGGACGGCGCGCCGGATAATCCGGCGCAGAACGTAACCTCGCCCTTCATTCGAAGGCAAGACACCATCGGCAATCAGAAAAGCGGATGAACGAATGTGATCCGCGATGACCCGCAAGGATTTGTCCTGGGGATTCGGGGCGCCGGTGAGAGTCGCCACTGCCTTAAGCAGCGCCTGAAACAAATCGATTTCGTAATTGCTGTGAACCGACTGCATGACCGCTGCAATGCGCTCGAGCCCCATCCCGGTGTCTACCGAGGGTTTCGGCAGAGGAATCAGGTCCCCGTTGGCCTGGCGTTCATACTGCATGAACACCAGGTTCCAGATCTCGATATAGCGATCGAGGCCATCGTCCGGAGACCCCGGCGGGCCGCCTGGTACGTCTGCCCCGTGGTCATAGAAGATCTCCGAGCAGGGGCCGCAGGGACCCGTGTCCCCCATCTGCCAGAAGTTGTCTTCGTCCAGTCGTGAAAAACGCTCGGCACTGACGCCCACTTCGTTGAGCCAGATGCTGGCGGCCTCATCGTCCGAAACGTGCACGGTAATCCACAGGCGTTCCGCCGGCAGCTTCAGGACCTCCGTGAGGAATTGCCATGCATACTGGATGGCTTCCCTCTTGAAGTAATCGCCAAAGCTGAAATTGCCCAGCATTTCGAAAAAGGTGTGGTGGCGTGCGGTGTAACCGACGTTTTCAAGGTCGTTGTGCTTGCCGCCGGCACGCACGCAGCGCTGAGAGCTGGTCGCCCGGTTGTAATGTCGACGGTCCGCTCCCAGAAAAACGTCCTTGAACTGGACCATGCCAGCATTGGTAAACAGCAACGTCGGGTCATTTCCAGGCACCAGTGAGCTACTGGGCACCACCGTATGCCCCTGGCTTTCGAAATAGGACAGAAATGCGTCGCGAATCTCGGCGCTCTTCATAAAATGTCTTCCCAATTAAAATCGTCGGCTTCGCACGCTCTGCACAGCCATGTGGTCATTCACGTGATCATCCACAGTGATGTGTACATCAGGGCACCCCTCACACGAACCCTGAAGCAGTGTCCGCACTGCAAGCCGGTATCGACGACATGGGCAGATGGTGAAATGGCGCCCAGTATAAGGGGCTGCGGGCAATTGTCATAGACACGCAAATCGCGGGTCGCAGCCACGCGCGCTTGCGGCCGCTACATCCCCAGGGATGACTCCGCGTAGGTCTTGCCCGCAAGCAGATGAATGTGCAGATGAAATACAGTTTGCCCGGCTTCCGCACCATTGTTTATGACCAGCCTGAAGGCGTCCGCAACCCCCAGCATGCGGGCAATTTCGCCAGCCTTGACCATCATGTGCCCCAGCAGAGCCTGATCCTCGGCGGTGGCATCGGCAATTCTTGGAATCGGTTTGCGGGGAATGATCAAAACATGCGTAGGTGCATGAGGCGCAATATCCCGGATGCAGATACAAACCTCATCTTCATACAACAACTCGGACGGAATTTCTCCGTTGATAATTCTGGTAAATATGGAATCCGACATCCCGATCTCCTCGCTTTCACAAAACTCGACGACGCTGGCCGGCGCGCTCGACCGGCAAACAAAAAATGAAACCAGAGTGCCTCTTACCTGGAAAGACGCTCTTTCTCCTCCAGGGTAATCGTCCGGGCTTCAGATTCCAGCATCACCGGTATCCCGTCCCGGATGGGATAGGCCAGACCGCTGGCAACACAGACCAGCTCGCTGTGCTCTTTGTCGTGAACCAGCGGCGCTTTGGTGACAGGACATACCAAAATACTTAATAACTTTTTATCCAGCATGGGAAGCACTCATTCTGTCGTTCCGGGTTTATCCGGCATGGGTGTTCTTTTCATCAGCAACGCGGGATCCATACGGACATCAAACCAGTTGATCCGCCAATCGAGATGCGGACCGGTCACCCGTCCGGTTGCCCCGACTTCCGCTATCGCCTGCCCCTGACGCACCTGGTCTCCAACGGCCGCCAGAACTTTATGCAAGTGAATGAAGGTCGATGAAAAACCGTGGCCGTGATCCAGAACGAGGGTGCCGCCGGAATAGTACAGATCCGGCTCGGCCAGTGTGACCACACCCGCGGCCGGCGCAACGACCCTGGTCCCGACTGGTGCGGCGATATCCAGACCGTAATGGGGCGACTTAGGCACGCCATTGTACACGCGCTGACTGCCGTACACACCCGTCACCGGCCCCACCAATGGCCAAATGAATGGCTCCAGGAAGTCCGTGCGAGGCGCATCAAGTTCCCGCACTTTTCTCACCTGAGCGGCTTCGCGCGCAATACGCTCCAGAACCTGTTCAGGAGGCGACACATGCTTTTGCTGTACGCCTTCAATTTTCTGGACAACATATTGACGCTCCGCCACAGGAAATTTTTTCACCGTGACTTTGCCATCGGGCTGTCTGACCGTCACCTCAACCGGCCCTTTCTGATCGCGACCCAGACCGAAGATAAAGCGGCCTTCCGGCGATAATCTCACCCCCCGTCCGTCAACCTGAACTTCGCTGCCCGGCGCTACTTTACCAATCAGGGTGCCCCCCTGCTGCCATTCACCCTCCAGAGTCAACGCCGAAAGCGGGGCGCTGCAGGAACAAAGAAGCATTGCTGCCATGATCCAACGTGCTGGCTGATTCATTTATACAGGTTCCTCGTCATCGCCGGACCTGAGCAATTGCTCGAACGCCCGCGGCTGTTTATCCCGATGGTTACTTATCCCGATGGTTATTTATCCCGGTGACTGCAACTTCAGCAATTCAATTTCTTCTGTTTTTTCAAGCCATTCCGACTCAATACCTTCCAGGCGCGATCGCAAAGCCCCCTGCTGCTTCAGCAGATTCTGCAACTCGGTACCCGACGACTCATACAGTGCCGAGTCGCTTAGACGCATTTCGATGGTTTTTAGTTCGGCGCCGATGACATCCATTTCCTTCTCGAGCCGGTTGATCACCTGAGTAAACGGTTTCAGGCGCTCCCGCTGAGCCGCCGAGGCCTGTCGTTCGGCTTTTTTATCCGGCTTGCGTTCCTCCTGCTGCAGCGCAGGTGTTCCCGGTTTCTGCTTCTGCAAAAGCCACTTCTGATAATCGTCCAGATCACCGTCAAATGGCTGCACCTTACCCTGATCGACCAGCAAAAACTCGTCAACCGTATTGCGCAACAAGTGGCGATCATGGGAGACAATGACGATCGGGCCGTCAAACGATTGAAGCGCCACCGTCAGTGCATGACGCATTTCCAGATCCAGATGGTTGGTCGGTTCATCCATCAGCAGCAAATTGGGTTTCTGCCAGGCAAGAATCGCCAAAGCGAGGCGCGCCTTTTCGCCACCGGAAAAATGGTGGATAGGTTCAAATACCCGATCTCCGTGAAAATCAAAGCCGCCGAGGAAGTTGCGGACTTCCTGCTCCGGCGCCGCAGGTGACAGTCGCTGGAGATGTAACGCGCAGGAGGCCTGCAGATCCAGCTCCTCCAGTTGATGCTGGGCGTAATAACCGATGTCCAGATGAATGCCTTCGATTCGCCGCCCCGAACAAAGCGGCACTCGACCCGCCAACGCCTTTAGAAGCGTGGACTTGCCCGCCCCGTTCGCGCCCAACAAACCGATCCGGTTGCTCGAATGCAGGGTGAACTGTATCTGTTCCAGCAAAAGGTGTTTGCCGTAACCAATGTCAGCCTGATCCAGGCTGATCAGTTGCGGCGACATTTTGAGTGGCGATGCAAACCGGAAATCGAATGGGGAGTCCATATGCGCCGGCGCAATGAGTTCCATGCGTCCCAGCTCTTTCAGACGACTTTGCGCCTGCTTTGCTTTTGTCGCCTTGGCGCGGAAGCGGCGTACGAAATTTTCAATTTCCGCTATGCGGGCCTGCTGCTTCTCGAAGGCGATGTTTTGCTGGGCCAGGCGTTCCGCTTTCTGGCGCTCGAAGGCTGAATAATTGCCGCGATACTGGATAAGCTGGCGGTTCTCGAAACTGATGATGCCGTCCACCACGTTATCAAGAAAGTCTCTGTCGTGAGAAATTATGATCAAAGTCCCGGCATAACCGCGCAGGTACTGCTCCAGCCAGAGGGTAGCATCGAGATCGAGGTGGTTGGTCGGTTCATCAAGCAACATGCAGTCCGAGCGGCACATCAGGGCCCGCGCCAAATTAAGCCTGATCCGCCAGCCGCCGGAAAATTCCGGTACCGACCGCAATTCATCACTCGCCTGGAAGCCCAGCCCGTTGAGCAACTTCGCTGCTCGGGTTTGCGCCGTATAGCCATCGATCGCTTCCATCTGCGCATGCAAACGGGCGGATTCCACACCGTCTTCACCGACCTCCTCCAGCCGGGTGCGGATGTCCCGCAGCTCCTGATCACCATCCATTACATACTGCAGCGCGAAACTGTCACCGGAATCGGTTTCTTGCGCCATATACGCAATCTGCCAGCCGGCAGGTCGTGCTACCTCTCCCTGATCCGCGCCGAGCGTTCCCAGCAGAACCTGAAAAAGCGTCGATTTACCACTTCCGTTTGGACCTATGATTCCCCACCGCTGACCCGGATAGACCGTCAGTTCGGCGTTCTCAAGAAGTGATTTCGCACCGCGTTGCAGTGAAACTTTGCGCAACTGAATCATAGATATGTCATGTACCGAGCAGAAAGGACCGCATGATACCTGATATCGTTCCGCACGCACCGCCCTTATGCATCCCCCACGAGGAGCCGCCCTTTCCGGCTACCAAGGCAAAACCTGGCCGTTGGAGTGCCAGAATGTACCGGAATTTTTGAGATCAAGATTGTCGATGCGTTCCACCAGACGGTTGGCCGCTTCATCCGCCGAAATATCTCCCTTGTTGTTGACCATATCGGTCTGTACATATCCAGGATGCAGGATTGCCACCGCGACACCGTGCGGTCTCAGATCATGTGCCAGGGAAACACCCGCTGCGTTCAGCGCGGCTTTCGACATGCGGTAGCCGTAAGCACCACCCGACGAATTATCCGCTATTGATCCCATGCGGCTGGTAACCAGCGCAACCTTGGCACCGTGGTTCAGGTTGTCGAGCAACGCTTCGGTAACTCTCAATGGTGCCATGGCATTGACGGCAAATTGTTCTTCAATGGTTCGGTAATCAAGTTGCCCAAGGTTTCCCGATCTCAAGATGCCCGCGTTGTTGATCAGGATATCGATTTTGACACCCTGCAATGCAGTCTTCAGCCTGGCTGCTACGTCAGGATCTCCGACGTCGATCCCGGTCACCAGCTCCAGACCCGGCTGCTCCGATTCGGCTGATGCCTGGCGACAAAGCGCATAAACCCGCGCGCCCCGCTTCTTGTATGCCTTGGCCAATGCCAGCCCGATACCCCGGTTAGCCCCGGTAATTACTATGGTCTGCGTCATCTTGAATACCTTTTCCATAAACAGGTTGCTGGAACATGAACTGGCAAG
Source organism: uncultured Cellvibrionaceae bacterium (assembly GCA_964546435.1). Classification (GTDB taxonomy): domain Bacteria; phylum Pseudomonadota; class Gammaproteobacteria; order Pseudomonadales; family Cellvibrionaceae; genus CAYNST01. The sequence goes on along the minus strand of CAZJKJ010000003.1, from coordinate 17,343 downwards.
AACCGGGTTCATGCCTGCTAATTGAAGTCATACGGTCACTGGTCGTGCTCAATTCTGGCGATGCCAAAAACAAGTTTTTTTCGTCCCTGGATATTGAAAAAGCTGTTCTGGGAAGCGGGATCCGCAAGATTGCATTCAACCCGAATCGGCTCGGACACCGGTCGCCGGTTTGCCGATATTTCCCCACCACAATAAGCGTTGGCTTTTACGGTGCACCATGCGAGATAGATGTCCCGCTGGTATTCAATGGTAACTTCCTGGATGACACGGACCTTGCGGTGATTGAACAGACCAAATTTCACGATGGGAGCAAAACAAAATTCGCCACCGCTATTGGACATCGTTCGCTGAACGTAAGCCCTGCCCTGAAATTTGGCGCATCGTGTAACTATGGCATTCTTTACGGATTTCCTGTCCAGGCGAACCCGACCGCTCATTGGAGAAAACAGGACTACTTTCACTGAACATACCTCCCTGTATGTTTCATTTGATATGCAGGCGTTGCCGTGAAACTCTACCGGATCGGTGTCGCCGACGCTCGCAACGCACAATCAAGCACGGCACGACAAACGACCATCAAGGGCAACCCCTATCCCGACATCGACCCATCCTTGAGTGTTCTTCTATTCGGCGTCTCAGGTTCTGCTGCTATATTGCGTATCGATCCAGTCACGGTATGACCCGTCCATGACGTTGCGCCACCAGGAATCATTCTGCAGATACCAGCGGATGGTTTTCACGATTCCCGTTTCGAAGGATTCCACTGGCTGGTAGCCCAACTCCCGCGTCGATCTGGACGCGTCGATTGCGTAGCGCCGATCGTGTCCGGGGCGATCTTTTACAAAGGAGATGAGCGTTTCCGAGCGCCCTTCCATAACCGCTTTTGCTTCCGGATACCTGGTCGCCCATTCCTTGGTATCGGAAAATTCGTTTTCCAGCAACCGGCCAATCAGCTTGACAATATCAATATTGGCCCATTCATTGTGTCCGCCAATATTGTAGTTTTCGCCGACGGCACCTCGCTCAAGCACCAGCTCAATGCCGCGCGCATGGTCTTCCACATAAAGCCAGTCGCGAATCTGTCTGCCATCGCCGTAAACCGGCAGCGGCCGATTGTGCAGAAGGTTGGTAATCACCAGCGGGATCAATTTTTCGGGAAAATGATATGGACCATAGTTGTTGGAACAGTTGCTTGTCGTTACCTGCAACCCGTAGGTGTGATGGTAGGCGCGCACCAGATGATCGGATGCGGCCTTGCTGGCGGAATACGGTGAATTTGGCGCATAGGCCGTTTCTTCCGTAAATGCCGGCGCGTCAGGTGACAGGGTTCCATAGACTTCGTCGGTCGATACGTGGTGAAACCGGTGCGGTACCAGACCATTGTCCAGCCAGACCTGTTTCGCCGCTTTCAACAGGCTGTAAGTTCCCATGATATTGGTCTGGATAAACGCATCCGGGCCTGTAATGGAGCGATCCACGTGGGATTCGGCAGCAAAATGAACCAGTACATTGATATCGTGTTGTCGCAGCAGCTTTTCGACGAGACCGGTATCGCAGATATCACCGTGAACAAACGTGTAGCCGGGGTTGTCTACCAGCGGCGCCAGATTCTCAAGATTGCCGGCGTAGGTCAGGGCATCGAGAACAATTACCTGATCACCTGGATGTTTTTGCAGCCAGTAATGGACGAAATTGGCACCGATGAAACCAGCACCTCCGGTTACCAAGAGTCGATCGCTCATGCGAACCCAGCCTTTTTATCTATAAATGAGAATTTAAATCGTCGAGCATGAAGCCGAGTTGCTGTTGCCAGTGTTCCGTCTGCATGCCCAGTGCCTGCTCTGCCTGAGACTTGTCCAATACGGAATATTGAGGCCGCCGGGCCGCGGTGGGATATCCGGACGACGGAATCGGGCGTATGGGTATCTTTTTCTCAAGCAATCCTTTTTCCAGAGCGATGGACTGAATGGAAACCGCAAAATCATACCAGGAGGCCACGCCGGCATCCGTCCAGTGAAGAATTCCTCGCAGTTCGGGCCGGTCGACTGCAGCCCACAGCGCCCGGGCGAGCGTGCGAGCCCAGGTCGGCGTGCCCACCTGGTCATACACGACATTCAGCTGGGGCTTCTCGTTCATCAGACGCAACATGGTCTTGACGAAATTGTTGCCATGTACCGAGTAAACCCAGGCGGTGCGGATGATCAAGCTGCGCTCGGGCAGAACCGACTGCACCGCCATTTCGCCCGCGAGCTTGGACGCGCCATAGACGCCCGTCGGGCCCGTCGGATCTGCGGGGGTGTAAGGTGTGGATTGATCGCCGCTGAATACGAAGTCCGTCGAAACATGGACAAGCCGTGCATCCAGTTCGGCACAGGCGCGCGCCAGGTTGGCCGCTCCGGATTCATTCACCGCGGAAGCCTCATCGGGTTCGGATTCCGCTTTATCCACTGCCGTATAAGCGGCCGCATTGATCACGACATCCGGTCGCTCTTGTGCAAGCCGCGTTTCAACGGCAACGCGATCCGCTATATCGAGATCACTTCGGCCCAGAACAACGAGGTTGCACCCTTCCGGTGCCGAACGCTCCAATTCCCAGGCAACCTGTCCGTTCTTGCCGGCGATAAGAATTTTCATACCCGCTGAAATCCTGCTAACTGAATTTGGGAGCGTCCTTGAACAAAACGCCTTTTTCATCCTTTGCCGACAGCTTCGGCGGAGAGCTCGCCAATATGGGCCAGTCTATATCGAGTGCAGGATCGTTCCACCTGAGCGATACCTCCGATCCCGGATGGTAGTAGTCAGTGCATTTGTAGAAAAATTCGGCAGAGTTGCTCATAACATAAAAGCCGTGAGCGAAGCCTTCGGGAACCCAGAGCTGACGCTTGTTCTCGGCTGACAGTTCCACCCCGACCCATTGACCAAATGTGGGGGACTTTTCCCGCATGTCCACCGCGACGTCAAATACTGCGCCGCTGACTACCCGCACCAGTTTTCCCTGGGTGTGTTGCGTCTGATAATGCAATCCGCGCAGGATTCCGTGCGCCGACTTACTGTGGTTATCCTGAACGAACGGTTTTGCACCGGTTTGAGCAATAAACTCATCAGCCCGGAAGGTTTCCATAAAGAAACCCCGCTCATCTCCAAATATCTGGGGTTCGAGGATTTGCACATCTGGAATTTTTGTCGGAATGTATTTCATCAGAATACCCGGTCATCCAGTAGTTTCAGAAGATATTCGCCATAGCCGCTCTTGCGCAATGGTTCCGCGATTCTGCGCAGTTCAGCTTCATTGATCCATTTATTACGGAACGCCACCTCTTCGGGGCAGTTCACCTTGAGCCCCTGGCGCTTGTCGATCGTCGCGATGAAATGGGCAGCTGCCAGCAGATCATCGTGAGTTCCTGTATCCAGCCATGCAGTGCCGCGCCCCATCAGTTCTACCTGCAGGGTTCCCTCGCTGAGATAACGATTGATAACATCGATAATCTCCAGTTCGCCGCGGGCCGAAGGCGTCACCTCTTTCGCATACTGCACAACTTTCTCGTCAAAAAAGTAGATGCCGGGGACCGCGTAGCTGGACTTGGGCTGCGCCGGCTTTTCCTCGATCGAGATAACTTTGCCGTTCTGGTCGAATTCAACCACGCCATAGGCACGGGGGTTGGACACGTGATATCCGAAGATGGTCCCGCCGGCACCGTGTGCGGCCGACGTGAGCGCGTGCACCAGGTCATGGCCGTAGAACAGATTGTCCCCCAGAACCAGTGCAACCGAGCTGCCATCAAGGAAAGATTCGCCGATGATGAATGCCTGCGCCAGCCCGTCCGGCGAAGGTTGGACGGCATACTCGATACTGATGCCAAAGTTTGTACCATCACCCAGCAATTCCTGAAACCTGGACTGCTCTTGCGGTGTTGTGATAACCAGGACTTCCCGAATCCCCGCCTGCATCAATGTGCACAAGGGGTAGTAAATCATCGGCTTGTCGTAAACTGGCATCAACTGCTTGCTCACCACCTGAGTCAGTGGATACAGGCGGGTACCGCTGCCGCCGGCGAGGATGATCCCTTTTCTCACGTATGCCCCCTAATGGCGTTCGTTGGTGCTCGCTAAATGAAGTAACGCAGTGCGGGCATATTAGAGCAAGGAACGCTGAGTTTGAAGGGGGTGCCGCCTTCTGGCGCTGTCAATCGTCCAAAAAATGACCAGCCTCGTCGAAACCCCCTCTTTGCGGCGCCCTAATCTTGCGTGGAATTTAATGAGAACTACTCCCGAAATTGTTCACGGGGTTCAAGAATCGCATGTACTTTAGTTGCGTATTTGTGACAATGCCGGCCTTCCAAACCACGTCCACTGGATTACAAAATGTCACGACACTCTGCCAAAACTCCAGAGGCGGATGCGCCGCGCTGGTTACAGATAGTTGCCCCACTCATCTTTTTAGTGGCTGTTTTTTGGTACACGCACAATCTCGCGCTTGGGGTTACCAATCCCATCCTCGTGTTTGCGGCCCTGGCCGGGGCGTACATGGCCATGAACATCGGCGCCAACGATGTGGCCAACAATGTCGGTCCCGCCGTGGGATCCAACGCCATAACACTCGGCTGGGCAATTGTCCTTGCGGCTGTCTTCGAAACTGCCGGAGCACTGATTGCCGGCGGACATGTAGTGACTACCATCAAATCAGGCATCATTGACCCGGATCTTGTGAGCGACACCGCTACCTTTATCTGGTTGATGACCGCCGCCCTGCTGGCCGGCGCGATCTGGTTGAATTTTGCCACCTGGATGGGGGCCCCTGTCTCGACCACTCATTCCATCGTTGGCGGCGTGCTGGGTGCAGGCCTCGCTGCGGGGGGCATGGGAATCGCCAATTGGTCAAACCTGGGCGCCATTGCGGCAAGCTGGGTGATATCGCCCCTCATGGGCGGGTTTATCGCAGCCGTATTGCTCATGTTTATCAAGAAAGCCATTCTCTATCGTGACGATGTGGATGCGGCCGCGCGAGTCTACGTTCCCTGGCTTGTAGCCCTCATGGCCTGGGCCTTTGTGTCTTACCTGCTACTCAAGGGAATGGCAAAAATTTGGCAGCCTTCCATGCTGGTCGCACAGGGCATCGCTCTCACAACGGCGGCCGGTGTTTACTTTGTATCCCGTACGTGTACCCGCAGCTATTCCTCAAAGAGCAATAACACGGATAGCGTAAACGGGCTGTTTACCATTCCATTAGTGTTTGCCGCCGGTCTTTTAAGCTTTGCTCACGGGGCAAATGACGTCGCCAACGCAATTGGCCCACTCGCCGCAATCAACGGCGCACTGTCGCAGGATGCCATTTCTTCCAAAGCCGCCATCCCGCTGTGGATCATGCTGATTGGTGCTCTCGGTCTCGCTGTTGGCCTGGCGTTATTTGGGCCGAAACTCATTAGAACAGTCGGCGGGGAAATTACCGAACTGGACAAGACTCGTGCTTACTGTATCGCTATGTCCGCTGCCGTCACGGTGATTATTGCGTCGCAGCTGGGTTTGCCTGTCAGTTCGACCCATATTGCATTGGGAGGCGTTTTTGGCGTCGGCTTTCTGCGTGAGTATCTCAAAACCCGCTATGCGAGTCGGTTACACGGGTTGCTGAACCGGCATGAAGGCGAAGAGCGCGCCGCCCTGGAGCGGTTTCTGGCAAAATTCACCAAATCATCGGTTGAAGACATGCGCCGCATGCTGAAGAAATGGGAAACCAACCCCGTCGCCGCCGGCGTACCAAAATCCGAAAAGAAACGAATCAAGAAAATCTACAAGCAGGAACTGGTCAAGCGGAAGCACTTGTACCGTATTGCGGCGGCCTGGATCATCACGGTCCCTGCATCTGCACTGCTTGCCGCAATCGCATTCTTTACGCTGAAAGGCATGTTCTGCGGGTGTTGATTCCCGATTTGCAAAGTATGGAACGTACGGGGGGCGCTCGGCTCTCCGTACCCCCCTCCCGGACCATCCGCGAGTGAAGACCGACTACTTTTGCAAATGTGAAATCAGCTTGCCCATGCCGAGTTGAAGCAGTGCCAGTAAAATCATCGACAGCAGAAGCCACTCAATAGCAATCCAGGCGAACAGATTAGGGGCGTACATCATGGTGGACATCAAGGAGTCCTGATAATAAAAAAACCACTCGTGATCGTCGGGAAATATCCATTCGTGCAGTTTGTAAAATACGGCCTTGGCGCCAATCAGCACGACTACCAGTGTAACAATGCCGACGAAACCGCTGATCGTCACCATCTGCAAACCCAGTGACGGCGCCGGCTTACTCCGCCGAAACAGATAAAACCAGATACCCACCCAAAGCAGCAATGCAATGACAGCCACGTACCGGCCCTGGGTGATCAAATTGGCGACGTCCTGCAAATGCACCACTTCGGGGGGACGCAGCAACGTTTGCGATGGATACCCGGGAACCTTGTATTCAAGCTCCGCCAACCCCTCTCCACCTTTGTTGATCGCACGAACGATACCGGCGAACAGTTCAATGCGCTGCTCCCGCGTGGTCTCATCAAACCCCTTTTTATAGCGATTCTGACCGCCGTACTCTTCAATGGCCCAAGCTATCGAAGCATGATCATGCCATACCGGATAGGAAAAATTGACCGCCGAAAGCAGCAGCCAGCCAAGCGCAAGCGCTACCAGCAGGCCCGACAATGCGAGAAAGAATGCTTCCAGATAAACTCGTGCTGTTTGTTGCATCGTTAAGTATTTTGCTGATTCGTAAGAGGAAAATGCATCATATCGGCCTTGGCTCGGGGATGATGTGACTCAGCCCATAATCCGGGCCGCAGGGCTTTGCCGTATCCATCCCATCCTTGTGAGGAATGTGTTCGGCCTGAACTATACCACCTGACAAGTCGCTCGCTGACTCACGGACACAATTCCTCATGTTACGAACTCGTCGTCCACCTATCGCTGCGCCAGCACCGGACTGCGCAGCCGGAAAGATATCATGACTCAGGTCTCCGCTCTGCAGGCAGACATCACCGGGCTTGCCGTCGACGCAGTAGTCAACGCAGCAAACAGCAGTTTGCTTGGCGGCGGCGGTGTTGATGGTGCCATTCATCGTGCCGCCGGCCCTCAACTGAAATCGGCCTGCGCGAAGCTCGAGGGCTGCCAACCTGGAGCTGCGAAGTCGACCCCGGGTTTTGCGCTGCCCGCCAAATGGATCATTCACACGGTCGGCCCTGTCTGGAAGGACGGATATTCTGGCGAACCCGAAACGTTGCGGCAATGCTACACCTCCTGCCTCAATGAAGCCTACCGGTTGAAAGTTCCCCGAGTCGCGTTCCCGGCAATCAGTTGCGGGGTTTACGGATTTCCCGTCGACCATGCCAGCCGCATTGCGGTAGATACGGTCATGGACTACATTGCAAACCGGGATATCTTCGATGAGATCGTATTTTGTTGTTTCAGTGAAGAGGTGAAATGGGCCTATCGGCAGGCCCTGGCTTTACACGCTTTATAGACACATGGACTGAAATTTCGGAGAGGATCCCGAGAAAAGGCGTCCTGCCTGAACGCCGCCGTGCAGGAATGCACGGCGGATACTGGACTACTCTGAGCCCTGTTTTTCTGAGCTCTGCTTTTTTTCCTTTCGGCTGATCTGGATATGCAAATCCCGCAGCTGACCGGGATCGACCGTGCTTGGCGCTTCGGTCATGACACAGGCCGCCGTTTGCGTCTTCGGAAAAGCAATGACATCCCTGATTGAATCCGAACCGGTCATCAGCATAATCAACCGATCCAGTCCGAAGGCCAGGCCACCATGGGGTGGCGCGCCATGACGCAACGCGTCCAGCAGGAATCCAAATTTGTCGCGTTGCTCCTGCGGCCCGATACCGAGTATCTGAAAAACCGCCTGTTGCATTTCCTGATCATGAATACGGACAGATCCGCCGCCCAGCTCGGTACCATTCAACACCATATCGTAGGCACGGGACAACGCCTTCGAGGGGTTCTGCTTCAGTTCTTCCAGAGTACAGGACGGCGATGTGAATGGATGATGCAAGGCGCCCAGTCCACCACCGTCGGTTTCTTCGAACATGGGGAAATCGATCACCCAGAGCGGCGCCCATTGCTTTGTATACAGGTTGAGATCAGCGCCGATCTTGCATCGCAAAGCACCCAGCGCTTCCGACACGACCTTGCCCTTGTCCGCCCCGAAGAAAATGATATCGCCATTCTGACCGCCTACCCGCGCCAGAATTTCGCGGCGCGTGTTCACCGGCAGGAATTTTACAATCGGTGACTGCAGCCCCTCTTCAATGTCATCAACATTGTTGATCTTGATATAGGCCAGGCCTTTTGCGCCATAAATACTGACGAACCGGGTGTAATCGTCGATCTGCTTTCGACTCAGCGATTCTCCGCCGCCAGGCACCTTGAGCGCGGCTACCCGCCCTGCCGGATCCTTTGCCGGACCTGAGAATACCTTGAAATCTACATCCAGCATTAGATCCTTCACTTCGACCAGCTCCAGCGGGATGCGCAGGTCCGGCTTGTCGGAGCCAAAGCGTTCCATGGCTTCACTGAAAGACATGCGGGGGAATTCGCCGAGTTCCACGCCCAGCATCGACTGGAACAGCTCGCTGATCATCTCCTGGGTAATCGCCATGATCTGCTCTTCACCCAAAAAGGATGTTTCGATGTCGATCTGGGTAAATTCCGGCTGCCGGTCTGCTCGCAGGTCTTCATCCCGGAAGCACTTGGCGATTTGGTAGTAGCGGTCCAGCCCCGCGATCATCAACAGTTGCTTGAACAGCTGAGGCGATTGAGGCAACGCGAAAAAATGCCCCTCATGAGTGCGGGATGGAACCAGATAATCGCGCGCGCCCTCGGGGGTCGCCCGTGTCAGAATTGGCGTTTCAATATCAAGAAACCCGTTGCGATCCAGATAATTGCGGATGGCGCTGGTCACTTTGGATCTGAATTGCAGGTTACGCTGCATATCCTGCCGGCGCAGATCGAGATAGCGATACTTCAGCCGCACATCCTCACCGACCCGCGCATGTGCGTCCAGCGGAAACGGCGGCGTTTCGGCGCTGTTCAGTATCTCCAGACCCAGGCCATAAACTTCGATGGCACCCGTTGCCATATTCGGATTGGCCGTGGCAGCACTGCGTGCCCGAACCTTACCAACCACCTTGATCACGTATTCGCCGCGCAATTTATCGGCAAGTTCAAAGTCCTTGCTATCCGGGTCAAAAACCACCTGGACGATGCCGTCGCGATCCCGCAGATCGATAAAAATCACGCCGCCATGGTCACGGCGTCTATCCACCCAGCCGCACAAGGTCACTTCTTTGTCGATATCTTCGGTGCGCACTGCACCGCAATACACGCTGCGCATAACAATTCCTGTAATTAGTTAGTCTTGAGCGGTGGCGGCCTTTGCAGGTGGCTTGTCAGCCTTGCCAGTCTCATTCTTGCCAGAGGATTCTGTTTTGGTCTCACCACCCTTGCCTCCCCCATCCTTTTCTCCGGCGAGGTTCTTCTGCTTGCCACCTTTCTTGAAATCCGTCTCGTACCACCCGCCGCCGGCCAAACGAAAGCCCGCCGCTGAAATCTTCTTGACCAGTTTCGCCTGCCGACACTCGGGGCAATCGACCAGAGCCGGGTCGCTCATCTTCTGCAAACGCTCAAATTCGTGCTCACAAGCCTGACATTTATACTCATAAATAGGCATCGGCTTAAATCTCCACTAACGTCATATCCGGACCACTCGATAACTTACCGACCCCGCTGAGCGGCCCAGGCATTACCGCCAACACGCGGCATTGCGCAGACGACGCACAGGCGTCGACCGGGCCCGGCTTCAGGGCAGCGGGATTATACATGAGGCTTCGGGCGCGGAAAAACAAGTTCGGATCGAACGACATCCCCGTTCTCACACGGCTCATTGTCGACAAATCAGGAGGGCGTCTCTTTTTGATCGTCGGCCCAGGCCAATGTCAGGCCCCGCCAGACCCTCACATCCCGCAGGAGTACGTGGCGGGACCATTCGGAATGGAACCTTGTAGGCAGGGGATCGCATACTTGTCGCACTTAATATTTTTACTAAACAGTTGCCGCAGTTGCGCGAATACACTATATATACGCAGCTTTTTCTCTTGGCATTGCGCCAAAAGGTCGATTTTTAAGCTACAAAAGGCATAAAGAAGTCTATTCTTTTACTGGGACGAATCTGTGAACATACGGTGAACTCCGTAGGTCCGCTTTCCCCTGGGCGAAGCGGCTGAAACATCACGTTAACGAAAGCACTCAGCAAGACGCGACCGGTCCGCCGACCGGGTGCGATGAGTGTTCGCTGACGCCGCTGCTGATAATAGATACGACCAAAAGCCATACTGCTCACAGCAACATTGCACTGCACCCAACCAATTGCACAAAGAGGTTTTAAACCATGGCCGTAACCAAAGCCGCTGCAAAGAAGACCAAAGTCGCCTCCGCGGCACCCGCAAAAAAAGCCACCGCCAAACCTGCCAAGAAAGCGGCGGGCGTAAAAGAGAAATACTCAAAAAGTGAAATACTTAACCACCTGGCTGAACGCTCTGAATTGAGCCGCAAGCAGGTCAGCACCATCATGGATGAACTCGGCACTCTGATTGAATCGCACATCTCCAAACGCGGTTGCGGTGAGTTTGTGCTTCCCGGCCTGATGAAGATTGTCACGGTCAAGAAACCCGCCCGCAAGGCGCGCAAAGGAATCAACCCTTTCACTGGTGAAGAAACGACGTTTGCAGCCAAGCCGGCCAGCACCCAGGTCAAGGTGAGACCACTCAAGAAACTGAAAGAAATGGTTGAGTAACTGAAAAACAGGGACTCTGAAGAGAGTTAACCGCTCTCTTCTCCTTCTTTTTGCGTTGCCGCGACGCCCCGGGCGGGCGACACAGTGCTGATACAATCCGTGAGATGATTGTCAACTGGAAGCATCACCAGCGCTTCATGCCTTGGACCGCCATCTTATGAATGCGCCGTAAATCCATTCCCCTGCAACGAATATCTTAGTTGTTCGAGCCGCTCGTCGAGCGCATCCTGCGTGTACACAACGGCTGGAATCTGGCCCCAAACCGGTTTGGGCCAGCATGCATCATGGGTGAATCGGGCAATGTGGTGAATATGCAGCTGTGGTACGACATTGCCTAGCGACGCGATATTAAGCTTGTCAGGCGCGTACAAATCGTCCATGACTTCCGCCAGACGGATCGATTCGGTGAGCAGCTGTGACTGGTCGCCTCGGTCGAGTTGATGGATCTCCATTACATCCGCCCTCATGGGAACCAGAATACACCAGGGATAATTCGCGTCCCTGTTGAGTAAAAGCAGGCTTAACCGGAACGTGCCGACAATCACTGTATCCCCGGCAAGCTGTGGATGCAGATCAAACATTATCACTCCTCCGTGTACAAGACACTGAATCGAATACCCTCTAGAATATGAACTTTTGTCGCCCAACTCAAACCACGCCAGTGCCACACTTCGCCAAACCACATCGATGCGAACCCCCGCGCTGAACTGATTGACACTTCTGCAATTGCTGTAGTGGTCAAAAGCATTCGTCCCACTTACTTAGAGAACCCTATGCGAGCCAGCCAATTCCTACTCTCGACTCAAAAGGAAACCCCCGCCGATGCCGTTGTTGTCAGCCACCAGCTGATGCTCCGGGCCGGCATGATACGCAAATCAGCTTCTGGCCTGTACTCATGGTTGCCCCTGGGCCTCAGGATTCTGCGCAAAGTAGAAGAGATTGTCAGAGAGGAGATGGACAGATCCGGCGCTCTGGAAGTACTGATGCCAGTTGTCCAGCCCGCCGAGCTGTGGCGAGAGTCTGGACGCTGGGACCAATTCGGTCCCGAATTGACGAGGTTCTCCGACCGACATGAGAATTCGTTCTGTCTCGGTCCTACTCACGAAGAAATCATCACGGACATTATTCGCAACGAGATCAGCAGCTATAAGCAGTTGCCGCTGAACTGTTATCAGATCCAGACCAAATTCCGCGACGAGGTGCGTCCGCGTTTCGGGGTCATGCGAGCCCGTGAATTCATCATGAAGGATTCCTACTCGTTCCATCTTGACCAGGAATGTCTTCAAAAAACATACGATGTCATGTATCAAACCTATTGCAGAATTTTCGATCGCATTGGCCTGGAATACCGCGCTGTACTGGCGGACACGGGCTCTATCGGCGGCACCGGCTCCCATGAATTTCATGTGCTGGCGGACAGCGGAGAGGACGATATCGTATTCAGTGAAGAGGGAACTTACGCTGCCAACATTGAAATGGCCGAAGCGCTGGCGATTGCCTTTCCTGCAGAGCCGGCTGGTTCGTTGACCAAAGTATCAACGCCCAACGCTAAAACCGTTGTCGAAGTTGCACGCGACCTCTCGGTACCCGATAGCCGTGTTCTCAAGACTTTGTTTGTATTAGGGTCGTCAGATCAACAGAGCGGGCAATTAGTGGCTCTGGTTCTACGAGGCGATCACGAACTCAACGAAGTCAAAGCGTCCAAACTGGCGGAAGTGGCCTCGCCTTTGACCTTTGCAAGTGACGACGCCATTCAACGTCAGTTGGGAGCAAGTCCCGGCTCTCTCGGTCCGGTAGGTCTGAATATCCCGGTGATTGTCGATCGTTCGGCAGCGGAAGTCTGCAATTTCGTCTGCGGCGCCAATCAGGACGGGTTCCACTTCACCGGGGCCAACTGGGGCCGAGATGCCAACCCGACCCGCGTGGTCGATATACGCAATATCCAGCGCGGTGATGACTGCGCGGTGGGTAGCGGGAAAGTCGATATACGACGCGGCATTGAGGTCGGTCACATTTTTCAGCTGGGTGATAAATACTCGAGTGCAATGAAAGCCAAAGTGCTCAACGAACAAGGCAAAGAGCAGACACTGATCATGGGCTGTTATGGTATTGGCGTATCACGGATCGTCGCCGCTGCCATCGAGCAGAATCATGATCAACGAGGAATAATCTGGCCGAATACGCTGGCGCCCTTTCATGTCGCGATAGTACCGATCAATATGCACAAGTCTGAAAAAGTCAGAGCGCAGTGTGAACTTCTGCATCAGACCCTTGGCGAAGCCGGTATTGAAGTCCTGTTTATGGACGAGGCCAAGGCGCGACTGGGGGTTATGCTGGCAGATATTGAACTTATCGGTATACCCCATCGCCTGGTTGTCGGTGATAGGGGGCTGGACGCAGGCTACATTGAGTATCAGGGAAGACGAGAGGCAGAACCGCAGAACATACCGATTTCAGGTTTGCTAGACTTCTTGCAGGATCGCATTGGCTAATGAAGACTAACCGTGAAGAAATTTTGTAGATTCATCTTGTATTTGGGGTTTTCCCTATCATTCAGTTATATATCGACAGCTCTTTCGCAGGAGTTTGTTATTGATGACACGCTGAGAAATTATCTCAAAGCATCAGTGATCGAGGAGGACAGCTTCGAAGACCGGTTTGACGCCGAAGTCTGGCTGGTGGGAAAATCGAGACCCCTTGCACGCTTTGTGAAGGAGCCGAAGGAACGGCTGCGCATACTTCGTCTGGTGCACCGGGAGGCCAAACGGGTCAATCTTCCTGCGGATATGGTGCTGGCAGTGATACATGTGGAAAGCCTCTTCGATCCCTATGCGATATCGTCTGTGGGTGCTCAGGGCATGATGCAGGTGATGCCCTTCTGGAAAAAGGAGATTGGACGCGAGAACGACAATCTGATCGATCTCGAAACCAATCTCCGGTATGGCTGTACCATTCTCAAGTTTTATCTGGACAAGGAAGAAGGGCGTTGGGCAGAAGCCCTGGCCCGTTACAACGGTAGTTATGGCAAGTACTGGTATTCCGAACGGGTCATGAACGCCTGGCAAAACACCTGGCGCCATTGATTCAAATCGGGAGCACTCACCGTCACTACTCCCGCACCCATTCGGCAATTTACATTGCCAGACTTTGTTTATAGAATGAACTTCACCCAGGCAGCCCTAGCTGCCTTTTTTATTTGAGTCTCAGCAAAAGTCAGCGGATTTCGGATATGGCACTTATGAATACCTACGGCGATCGAAGCACAACTCTGGTCAAAGGTGATGGGCCTTATTTATGGGATGCAGGTGGACGACGGTATCTGGACGCGCTCAGCGGGATCGCCGTATGCGGATTGGGTTATAACTTTCCAAGTGTGACCAGGGCAATCTGTAACCAGGCACAAACCCTGATCCACGCATCGAACCTGTATCACACCGAACCCCAACAGGCACTGGCGAAAGTTCTCACCAAAATCTCAGGCATGGAATCCGCTTTCTTTTGCAATTCCGGTGCGGAAGCCAACGAAGCCGCGATCAAGATCGCGCGGAAATTTGGCCAGGAAAAGGGAATAAAAACCCCGCGCATCGTGACGACTGAAAGCAGCTTTCACGGGCGCACCCTCGCCACGCTTTCAGCGACCGGCAATACCAAGGTCAAAAAGGGATTCGAACCGCTGGTTGATGGATTTCTGCACGTTCCGTTCAATGATATTGAATCAATAGAACGGGCTGCATCTGACGATATTGTGGCCATCATGGTCGAGCCGGTTCAAGGCGAAGGCGGTGTTCACGTACCGGCACCCGATTATCTTGCACGCCTTAGAAAGCTTTGTGACCTCAAGGGCTGGCTGCTAATTCTTGATGAAATTCAAACCGGTAATGGCAGAACGGGGCGTTATTTCGCGTTCCAGCACGACAGCATTCTCCCCGACGTGGTTACGACCGCGAAAGGTTTAGGCAATGGCGTGCCCATCGGAGCCTGTCTTGCTCGCGGGCAGGCAGCCTCTGTTTTACAGCCTGGCAACCACGGATCGACATTTGGTGGAAATCCTTTGGCATGCAGTGCTGCACTGGCGGTTATTGACGCCCTGGCGTCCGAGGGCTATATGGAACGCGCAGCAGAACTCGGAAGAAGAATGGTCGAACAATTCAAGCTTGCCTTGGCCGAAGTTGCCATCGTCAAGGAAGTTCGAGGCAAAGGATTGATGATCGGTATTGAACTGGACAAGGATTGCGGTGAAATCGTCGAACGCGCCAAACAGCAAAACTTACTGATCAACGTAACCGCAGGCCGAAATATCCGTTTGCTACCGCCGTTAATCATCAATGATGATGAAGCCCACACGATTGTCGACACGGTAGTGTCATTAATCAAAGCGTTCTGATTTGAGGGCACAAAAATGGCATTGCGACACTTTCTGACCCTGAACGACCTGACATCCGACGAGCTTAATCACGTTGTGAACCGCGCCATCGCCTTGAAAGCATCATGGCGCGGCGGAGAAGTGTTTGAGCCTCTCAAGAACAAAGTGTTAGGCATGATATTCGAAAAGTCATCCACCCGAACCAGGGTGTCTTTCGAAGCCGGGATCGCGCAACTGGGCGGCGTAGGATTATTTCTCTCCCCCAAGGATACCCAACTCGGTCGCGGCGAACCTATAGAAGACTCTGCCCGCGTGATGTCACGGATGGTGGATATGATTATGATCCGGACATTTGAACATGAGAAAATCGAACGTTTCGCTCAATATTCTACTGTTCCGGTGATTAACGCATTGACGGATGATTTTCATCCGTGTCAGCTTTTGGCGGACATTCAGACATTTGTCGAGCACCGCGGGAGCCCCAGAAATAAGGTTTTTGCCTGGATCGGTGATGGCAACAACATGTGCCATTCCTATATGAACGCCGCGAGGTTATGCGGTTTTCAATTGAAAATCGCCTGCCCGGAAGGTTTCGAACCCAATGAGAAAATTCATGCCTTGAACAAATCGTGCGTTGAATTGATGCGTAACCCCGAAGAAGCTGTAAAGGGAGCGGACTGTGTTGTCACAGACGTGTGGGCAAGCATGGGACAAGAGAACGAACAATCTCACCGGCTTTCGCGTTTCACGGGTTATCAGGTAAACCACGCACTAATGGGTTTGGCTAATCCAGGCGCAATATTCATGCATTGTTTACCGGCGCACCGTGGTGAAGAGGTCAGTGCGGAACTTCTCGAAGACAGCAAGTACTCCGTCGTTTGGGATGAAGCTGAAAACCGATTGCATGCACAAAAAGCACTTATGTTATTTCTTGCTGAGGAGTTGTTGCGTTAATTGAACCCCTTACTAAGCATCAAGGATATTATCTGCCGCTATGATGCGGGTCACGCGGTGGCAGTCGTCGAAAATTTGACTTTTGATCTCCTTGCCGGAGAAATCGGATGTCTTTTAGGAGCTAGCGGTTGCGGTAAAACCACCGTGCTGCGAGCGATTGCAGGATTCCAACGTATCCAGTCCGGTGAGATTCGTCTGGATGGATCATTACTCTGCGGTGACCGAATACATCTAGCACCGGAAAAACGTCACGTAGGAATGGTTTTCCAGGACTACGCGCTCTTCCCGCATTTATCTGTATGTGAAAACATTACGTTTGGTTTGCACAAGCTTTCAAAAAGGGAACGCGAATCAATATGCGACGAGTTATTGAAACTGGTTAAACTTGAAGACTTCGATCAGCGCTATCCACACGAACTATCAGGCGGTCAGCAACAGCGTGTTGCACTGGCTCGGGCGTTAGCACCCCGACCGAAACTTTTATTGCTTGATGAGCCTCTTTCAAGTCTCGACACCGAGCTTCGTAGAAGTTTAGCCCTCGAAGTTCGCGAAATTCTTAAACTGCGCAACATCAGCGCTATCATGGTGACGCACGATCAGGAAGAAGCGTTCGCATTCGCTGATAAAATCGGCGTGCTCCATAAAGGAATGCTTGAACAATGGGATCTTCCATTCAATTTGTACCATGAGCCGAAAACACGTTATGTAGCAAATTTTGTTGGTCAAGGTGCATTTGTTCCTGGATTTCTGCGTCAGCACAATTGCATAGAAACAGAATTGGGATTACTTAAAAGTCAGCGAAAGCTGGATTGGCCAGAGAATACCCCTCTCGACGTACTACTTCGACCGGATGACATTGTGGAAGCTTCCGAAAGTCCATATCGCGGCCGCATAATATCTAAAGTATTTGCAGGCACTTCCACTCTTTACACTTTGCGTCTGCCTACCGGTTCAGTAATAGAAGCAGCTTTGACCAGCCATCATAATTTCGATGTCGAAAGCGAAATAGGCATTAATGTGGAAGCCGACCACATCATTGCTTTTGCCAAAGATTAGATCAGAGACTTTCGGATTTACCGCGGGCAGTCTTTCGGGTTTACGGGCTGGAGGCGGTTACGAGGATCGGGATTGCAACGGAGGGGGCAGACGCAAAAAACCCCGGGTGTGTGTACCCGGGGTCTTTCAA
>CAZJKJ010000002.1:102993-128178 GCA_964546435.1 uncultured Cellvibrionaceae bacterium | reverse complement strand
CTGTCTGGTGCGATCTGCTGTCTGGTGCGATCTGCTGCCTGGTGTGATCTAAGGCGCAGGTCCGTCCCACGGTTTACCATCAAGCGGGTTGCTCCGACCCAGCTCTGCTTCGTCCAACCCTTTTCCCAAACCGGCTTCGTCTCCACGCACTGGCCGCAAGGCCGAATCATTGGCATTGGAAGCGCCGGCTTCACGTGGCGATCTCGCACCGTCGTCCGGTATCAGGTTTTCGGGAGTCAAATCGTCATTAGTGGGGTCATGGTCAGGATTGGCGCCGCCCGTCAGGCCGGCAGAGCGAGCCCGTCGCGCGCCGAACAGTGCCTCATCCGGTCGGGTATCACCCGCCCGGGCAACCTGCTCATCATCGTCTTCGTCGAACGAAAGTTCATCCATGTCGACGGATTTCTCATCTTCGAAGCCGGTGCCGGCCAGTTCATCTTCGCGTTCTTCCATCATAAATCACCACCTGCGCAATAAAAGAACCCGGGAATCCGCATGAGCGGTGCCTGGCAGGCACCGGCTTATGAACTCGCGGGACATGTGCAGAGATATACGATCAAGGCAAGAACACTGGATTCAGAACAAAACACCGCCGGGTCAGGCTTCACCCAGCGGCGTACCGGACTGGCCGCGGCGGGCGGCGCCTTTGGCGCTGTAGAGAGCACCGGTTTCGCTCTGACCGCGGACAATTTTCAGAAGTTGGGAGTAGGTCGCCTGTTTGCGTGCGAGCACTTTACCGTTGACGGTGTTGCCCGCGTGACATTCAGACAGCAGTTCCTTGAGTTCGATCCAGCGATTTTCTGCGGGAGGTGCCAGACTCCGGATCATGATGAGCCAGCGGTCTTCGAGGGAAATTTTTCCTTTCGCGGGCGCTGTCGCAACCCACTGGGCGCGCAGATTGGCCTGGTGTTCGAGTTGCTCTAACGCTTTGGTTTTGCGATCGATGACATCTTCCAGCAGCGTGAGATTGCGCTCCTCCAGAGCCTGTCGTTCGACACCCAGCAACTGCAGCAATTCCTGACAGGTGTGGATGTCGCTTTCAATGTGTTCTAGCAAGTTGTCGCGCGTAAGGGCAGGGGGAGTATTCATTGGGGTCTCCGGCTGCGGGTCACGATGTCATCGCGACCCGGCATGCATTAGAAAAGACTGTCCTGCTCGAGCATTTTATTGGCCACCGACTGGCTGTCGACCACATAGCTGCCTTCGGCAAGTGCCTGCCGGATTGCTGCCACTTTTGCTTCATCAACATCCTTCGATTGCATGGCCTGTGCCTCCACGTTATTCATGGCATGGGCCTGCTGGCTCAGGGATACACTGTCCTGTGGCGCCGCTCCCGCTTTGGGAGATGCCGCTGTTGTATTCTCCTGGCGCGCTGTCGGTTCCGGTCTCACGCGAGAAGAACTCGTGCCGGTGCCCTGAACGCCGCCTTTGTTCATGTTGCTCGGGTCAATCACCATAAAATCAAGTCCTGCTCACGTGTTTTGGGCTGATGCCAAATGAATCTCTATGTAACCCTTATCGGCAGCCGGAAGAAAAGCTTTAGAGATTTCTAAAGTCTCCAGCGAATTTCGATGCGTCCCCCAGGGAGCTCAAAACGTCACCTGGACTTTTCCGGGCGCAATCACCTTGGCATCGACTACCCGGTTTGACTGAATATTGCGAACCTTGATCTGATCGCCCACCTGGCCGGTGGCCAGCGCAGTCCCCGAGGCAACCACAGAAATGCCGGAACTTCTGGCCTCTAGGACCACATTGTCCCCCCGTTTGACGACATTGGGGGCAAGCAGGTGTGACGCTCTTACCACCTCTCCGGCCCGCAGGGGACGCTTCAGGGCCATCCCTTCAGCAGCTTGCAGTGATACCAGATGACCGTAACCCTGCGCGGACGTATTGACGCGGGCCAGGCGGACATCGCCCTCCTGGATAAGCTGTCCGCGCGCCAGGGAGGTAACGGCGACAACGGCTGAGGAATACACTTCCACTTTCACCGGCACAAACACGGACCAGCGTTGCGTGCCATCACACATGGCCTTGACCGTCAAATTAGTGCCGTAGGGCTGGGGAGACGTTATGGACTGGCGAATGAAACCATCACAGCGGGGTAGATTGATGCGGGCATCCAGGTTGGAAACAGTGACTTGAAGATCTTCATCTTTATGGTCGGATGGCAGGGTTTCCATGAATTCCTGGTGTACAAATTCATGAACGAGTCGTTGCAGCGAGCGCGCCGATTGGGACTCCTCCGACCACGCAGGGAGACAAAATTGCAGCAGGAGTAAAGCGGCGAAAAATTTGGAGTGTCCCATCATTCTTGTCCTATGCTTATTTTAGTTTGGGGAATAGTGAGATGGTCAAGACGTCAAAAGTTTGTCATGTGTCAGCCTTCATATACATGTATAGCAAACTGCGGGCCGATCGTAAAACAGCGTCGCATTATGACTCCCGGAATTATGCAACCACGCAATTGTTACCTTGAGAGGAAAGAGGCATGGCCAGCGTGCTGGATTCAGTAAACCAGAGAACGCAACTGGTGGGTCAGAACCGTTTGGAACTGTTACTGTTCAGCCTCGGTGGCCGGCAGCTTTACGGAATTAATGTATTTAAAGTCAAGGAAGTACTGCAGTGTCCAACCTTGCATGCCATTCCCAATCGCAACCCGGTTGTCCGGGGAGTTGCGCATATCCGGGGAGGCACGATTCCGATCATGGATCTGCGTCAGGCGACTGGTTCGCGGCCTCAGGAGAACGTCAAAGACTGTTTCGTAATAATCACCGAATACAACCGGTCAACCCAGGGCTTTCTCGTGAGCGGTGTTGAGCGCATCGTCAATATGAACTGGGGCGCGATTCACCCGCCGCCGAGCGGCACCGGCAGCAACAGTTACCTGACGGCGGTCACGGAAGTGGATGGTCGGCTGGTGGAAATTATTGACGTGGAGAAAGTCCTTGCAGAAGTAACGCCTCACGTGGAAGAGGTCAGTGACACCATTATTCAGGAAGCGCAGCAGGAGACGGTGCCCAAACGCCATGTTCTGGTCGCAGATGATTCGGCTATTGCGCGCAAACAGATCGAGAAGGTACTCACGTCCATCAATCTCACCACGACGTCCCTCAAAAACGGTCAGGAAGCGCTGGATTACCTGCAAGCCATGATCCGGGACGGCAAAAATCCCTACGATGAATTGCTGCTGGTGATCTCCGATATCGAGATGCCGGAAATGGATGGCTACACGTTCACGGCCGAAGTAAGAATCAATCCGGCCTTGAAGGATCTTTATGTCATCCTGCATACATCGTTGAGCGGCGTGTTCAATGAAGCCATGGTCAAGAAAGTAGGGGCGAACGATTTCATTGCCAAATTCCACCCGGACGAACTGGCCCGGCGTGTCAACAAGCGTATTGCCGACGTCGCTATAGACCGGAAGCTGCGGTAATTGCGCCCGCGATCCTTGATGGGTCGGGCCGGGGCAATGCACCGGTCTCCGGGAGGGGAAACGCGGTTAACCGGATATCAACCACAGAGCGACCGATCATAATATCGACGAGAACAAGTCCCTCCGCACTACCAACAGGACGGCCGACAGCATGATCACGACAGTGAACATCCCAGGGTGTCTGTCAACGGAAGAATATCTGGCATTCGGCCGCTTCCTGCGTTCTGCCTGCGGTATCGATCTGGGTGACAACAAGCAGTATCTGGTAACCACCCGTATACGCCGGGTAATGATGCAGCACCGGATCACTTCCTTTTCGGAGCTGATAGCGCGGATTACCGACGGCGGCGACCGACAGTTACGCCAGCACGTCATCGACGCCATGACAACCAACGAAACCTTCTGGTTCCGGGATGTTTATCCGTTCGAATTCCTTGCGCGCCGTTTCTTGCCGGACTATGTCCAGCGGCAGGTGGTACCGCGTCTGCGCATCTGGTCGGCGGCGTGCTCGTCGGGGCAGGAGCCGTATTCACTGAGTATCATTCTGGAAGAATTCACACGCCGCACCGGGCAACCCCTGGATGCCGAAATTCTGGCGACAGATCTGTCAGTGTCGGTACTTGAAGCGGCGCAGTCAGGTTTTTACGACCGTATGTCCGTCAGTCGCGGACTTTCGCAAACGCGGCTGCAGCAGTTTTTTGCACCCGCCAACGATGACCTGTGGGCACTGACCGAACAGATCCGGAAACGGGTGCGTTTTCGCCCTCTGAATCTCCAGGGATCCTATCTGACCCTGGGACGCTTTCACATCATCTTCTGCCGCAATGTGCTTATCTATTTTTCCGCACCGCTTAAGCGGGAGATTCTTCGCAAGCTCCACGATCAGATGGAGCCGGGCGGTCTATTGTTTCTCGGTGCCTCGGAAAGTATTGCCGGGGCTTCGGACCTGTTTGAAATGATTCACATCACTCCCGGAGTCGTATACCGGGCGCGCTGATACCCGGCGCCGGTAAACCGCCGCAGCGGCAATCGGTTGCCGCTCTCTCCCGCCACGCATTTTGCGCAGGCGAAGAATATCCGCCAATAACCGCACATTCTCGTGGAAATTGCCATTGAATCCCCGGTCTCTGTGGCTTTCAAGCTGCAAGAGTGACTTTGGCATTGTGGTTGCAGTACAGACAGAAACCGGCCCGAGTGCCGGAATTCCCACGGAGAATTACTGTGTCCATTAATTTTCAGAAAGCGTTCGGCACCTATGAGGCGGCGTTAAAACTGCGGTCGCAACGGGCCGAAGTGCTTTCCGCCAACCTCGCCAATGCCGACACGCCCAATTTCAAAGCACGGGATTTTGACTTTCACCAGGCGCTGAAGACGCAACTGGATAATACCGGCGGCCTGCGTGCGAATCACAGCGGTCACCTGAACAGTCAGGGGCAGGCGACCGGAGGTATGAATTTGCAGTACCGGGTCCCGACCCAGCCGTCTATCGATGGCAATACGGTAGATGAACACGCCGAGCATGGTGAGTTCATGCAGAACAGTCTCGAATTTCAAGTGGCCTTCACACTGTTGAACAGCCGTCTCAAAGGCATGATGAACGTCATCAAAGGGGATTGATCATGAGCTTAACCAACATTTTTAACATCGCCGGTTCCGGCATGGGCGCCCAGTCGGTCCGTCTGAATACCACTGCCAGCAACATCGCCAATGCCGAGGCAGCCTCGTCAAGTTCCGAGGCGGTATACAAAGGTCGCCATCCGGTATTTGCGGCGACTTACCAGAATATGCTCGGCAGCCCCCAGGCCGGTACCGGTATGGGCAATGAGGCGTCGGTGGGCGTGAATGTGCAGGGCATCGTCGAAAGCGATGCGCCGTCCCAGCGCCGCTACGAACCGAACAACCCGTTGGCGGATGAGGAAGGCTATGTGTTCTACCCCAACGTCAACGTGGTAGAAGAGATGACCAACATGATTTCTGCCACGCGCTCGTTTCAGGCCAACGTTGAAGTCATGAACTCCGCGAAGCAGATGGTTCAGCGTGTGCTGACTCTCGGTCAATAATTTTTTCCAACTTATCCGGAACCAGAACAATGTCTGACGCCATTACGGGAAGCAGTATCTACAACGATCTGTCGGTAACCCAGAAATACAAGAAGGAACCTGAAAAAAACGACGAGCTGGGTCAAAAGGCGTTCCTGAAGCTGATGATTACCCAGCTGGAAAACCAGGACCCGCTAAGCCCCCAGGAAAACTCCGAGTTTATCGCGCAGCTGGCCCAGTTCAGTTCAGTCGAAAGCCTGGATAAATTGAACAACAATTTCGATTCCTTTACGTCCAGCTTTATCGGCAATCAGGCACTGCAGGCGTCCAGCCTCGTCGGGCGCACCGTGACCGTACCCACTGAGGTCACGCGGTTGAACGAAGGCAGTTATGTGAATGCGGTTATAGACGTTCCCTCCAGTGTGGGTGAACTGTCACTGGATATTTTTGATTCCTCCGGTGCACTGGTCGAGGAAATCAGTCTGGGAACCCAGCCTGAGGGTGAGCTCAATCTGCGCTGGGACGGTCATCTGCTGGAAAGCAATGGAAAGTTGATGGACTGGAGCAGCAGCCATGAGGGCGGTCTTCCCCCAGGCGTTTATCGTTTTGTAGTCACCGGCAACATCGAGGGCAAACCCTCTCAGCTGGAAACCAGCCTCAGCGCCAACGTCAATAGTGTGACGCTCGGTGCCGAAGGTCAGCTGATGTTGAATCTGGCCGGCGTCGGCCCGGTCAAGTTGTCGGACGTCAGACAGTTCAATGAATGAATTTTCAATTTTTACTGAATTTAATTAATTTTTTTGAGTAGTACTCACAGGAGAAATCTATGCCGTTCGATACAGCACTCAGTGGAATTCGGGCCGCGTCCAGCGATCTGTCGATTACTGGAAACAACATTGCGAATGCGTCCACCAAAGGCTTTAAATCTTCACGCGGTGAATTCGGCGATTTGTATGCGACCTCCGTTCTGGGGGCGGGCAGTAATTCGATGGGCAGTGGCGTGCGGCTGCAGGATGTCGCCCAACAATTTACCCAGGGCAGTGTGGCCTTCACCGAGAACGAACTGGATCTGGCCATCAGTGGCAACGGCATGTTTGTGGTGCGGCAGAACGGCGAGCAATTTTATACCCGTGCCGGTACTTTCGGCATGGATGATAACGGCTATGTCGTCAACAATAATGGAGCCAGGCTGCAAGGATTCTCTGCGGATGATCTGGGCAATATCAGCGGTCTGCAGGGCGATGTCCGAATTCATACGTCGAACCTCGCACCGCGCGGTACGACGCGCGTGGATTCCATGTTGAACCTGGATGCGACGGCGCCGGTCCTGCAAACCACCGGGCGCCAGTTTACGACGGAAGGCAACGCAATCGGGGTGACCCGGGCCGGTCTGTCTCAGAACACGACAACCAACCTCAGCGCCCCCAGTTTTACTTTGCCCATGGCTACCGACTTCAGCACCACAACGGCCACGTTTGACGTGGAGTTAACCGAGGCTACGGGCAATAATGGTGTTGTACGTGTCAACCTGAACACCGCGGCCGGCGTCCCGGCCAATATCACAACGTTCAACGATTTGCGCACCCTGGCGGGCGCCATCAACGCACAGCTGTTTTCTCCGGAGCCTCCCCAGACCGCGATCGATGTCATGGCCACTGCAGTGGATGACGGCGGCGGTAACTACCGGCTGGAATTCAATACGCTGCAGACGGGTGAAGCGTCCCGGATTCGCATCTTGAACGGGAATGCTGCGGTGGCTGATCTGCAGTTGCCGACTGGGCCCGCAACCAGCGTGTCAGTTCCCGGCGTCGCTGCGGTAAACAACAACTACCCGGCACAATCCATCGATATCGTGGGTGCCGACGGCACTGAGGTGCGGTATACCTCGGCAGCCGGCGCTTCAGCTGCGCGGGTGGCCTCGGAACTGAACGCCTTGACCGGCGTTTCTGCAACGGCGCAAACCTCGCTGCGGTTTGTCGCCGGCAATTACAACAACACGAACGGCAACCTTGAAATCAAGATCAACGGTGTCAGTCTGCAGGCGCCTACCCTGCAGAGTCTCGGGACCCAGATCAACAGCTTCAGCAACACCATTCTCCCCGGCATTACTGCCGAGCTGGATCTGGCAACCGGTGACCTGATGCTGCATTCGTCGGTGGGTGACGACATCAAAGTGTCCATAGACAGCATCGACGATGGCGACAGTCTGGAAGTGCTGGGCAATCCCGGAGCGCCATCGGAGGTGCTGGAAGTGGATACCAACAACGCTCTGAACATCGCCTCGGCCTCGACTGCCAGCGGCAACAGTATCGTCGTCGGCGGCACCATCGAGATTGTGCTGGACGAAGGCTATACCGCGCAGAATGCCAACCCGCCGTCGATCGGTTTGTTCGGCCCGCTGACAGGCTCGGCGTTTACGGACATTACCCTCAACGCCTTTGATCCGACTGACAAGACGACTTACAACAACGCGACATCCCTCAAGATTTACGACAGTCTGGGCAATGCGCACGTGATGACCCAATATTTCGTGCGTCAGGAATACGACATCAACGACCCGACGACCGCGCCGAATTCCTGGATCATGTATGTCCAGGTCGACGGCCGGGATGTGGGCGACCCGGACACCACCTTGCCACCACCAGACAATACCGTGCCGACCCGGGCGGGCTTCAATTTGCGATTCAATGAAGATGGATCGCTGGATCGCACCTATACGGGCGACGTATTGATTTCCAACTGGATTCCCCTGGACGCCGACGGCAAGCCTAATGGTGCGCTCGGGCCCCAGAACGTGCTGGCCGGCGGAACGACCAATATTCCGGTTGTTCCGGTCAATTCGAATTTCCTGATTGATTTTGATGGCACAACCCAGTTCGGCAGTATTTTCTCGGTTAACGATAACTCCCCGAATGGCTACGCGGCGGGGCGTCTGTCCGGTCTGAATATCGATGAAAGCGGCGTGATTTTCGCACGCTTCACCAACGGCGAATCGAAATCCCTCGGGCAGATTGCCCTGGCGGATTTTAAAAATACCCAGGGACTGCAACCGGTGGGCGACAGTATGTGGGCGGAGAATTATGAATCCGGCCCACCCAACATCGGTGCGCCCGGTAGCGGGGCATTGGGAGCCATTCAGGCGGGAGCGCTGGAGGAATCCAACGTCGATCTGTCGGAAGAGCTGGTTAACCTGATCGTTGCCCAGCGCAACTTCCAGGCGAACGCCAAAACCATTGAGACGGCGGATCAGGTCACCCAGACCATCATCAACATCCGTTAATCACCGGTTTTGATCAATCCGGCCGCGCAGGGCAGACAGACCCTTCGCGCGGCCGGATTTTTTTATGGAACGCGGCACACATTAACGATCGCGGCGCACGCAGTTTCCCTGAAAATCCAGCGCACTCTGGCGCTGTTCCTGCCTTTCGACTGCATGGCACTTCTTTTGCTACTCCTGCTGTAGATGCATTTTCCGAGTTGGAAATTTGACTCTCTCTACAGGCGATTTATGGATAAAGCACTCTACATTGCGATGACCGGGGCCAAGCACAACATGTTGGCCCAGACCAGTCACGCCAACAATCTGGCGAACGTCAACACCACCGGCTTCAGGGCGGATTTCACGGCAGCGCGCAGTATGCCCGTCTATTACGGCGACGGCTTGCCTACGCGTGCCTACGCGCTGACCGAGCGGCCGGCCACAGACTTCAATTACGGCGCCTTGCAGCAGACCGGACGGGATCTGGATGTGGCCATCGAAGGCGAAGGGTTTATCGCCGTCCAGAATGCTGCCGGGGAAGAACGTTACACCCGGGCGGGCTCTCTGCATATCGATCCGCTGGGGGTGCTGCGCAGCGGCAATGGTTTGCCGGTGATGGGCAATGATGGACCGGTGGCCATACCGGCGGCCGAAAAAATCGAAGTGGGCCTGGATGGCAGCATCACCATTATCCCGCTGGGGCAGGGCCCCGAAGCGCCGGTGGTGATCGATCGCATCAAGCTGGTCAATCCGGATCTGCAAAGGGTCACCAAGGCCGATGACGGTCTGCTGGAAATCAAGAATCTGCCGGAACCGCTGGAGCCGGATGCCGGTGTACGTCTGGTGTCGGGATTTCTCGAAAGCAGCAACGTCAACGCCGTCAGTGAACTGACCAGCATCCTGTCACTGTCTCGCCAGTACGAAATGCAAATCAAAATTATGAAACAGGCGGAGGAAATGTCCGAAGGTTCCGCCCGCCTGTTGCAAATGAATACTTAATTGAGGAAATGCCATGCACGCAGCACTTTATGTCGCTAAAACCGGATTGTCGGCTCAGGACACTCAACTGACGACGGTTTCCAACAACCTGGCTAACGCCTCGACCGTCGGCTTCAAACGCGATCGGGCGGTGTTCGAAGACCTTATGTATCAGGTCAACCGGCAGCCCGGCGCCCAGTCGACCGAAGAAACGACTTTGCCATCCGGCCTGCAACTGGGAACCGGTGTGCGGGTTGTGGGCACGCAGAAGCAGTTTACCGCCGGCAACATGCAGGTGACGGAACAGTCGCTGGATGTTGCCATTGACGGGCGCGGCTTTCTGCAAGTGCTGCAGCCGGACGGGACCATGGGATACACCCGCAACGGCCAGTTGCATCTGTCGGCGGAAGGTGAGCTGGTAACGGCCAATGGTCTGCTGATTCAGCCCGGCATCAATATTCCCCAGGATGCCCAGAGCGTGACCATCGGCACCGACGGGACGGTATCGGCGAGCGTGGCGGGCGATGCCCAGCCCCAGGTGCTTGGCAATGTCCAGTTGGTGGATTTTGTGAATCCGGCGGGTCTTGAAGCCATCGGCGGCAACCTGTTCCGCGAGACCGGCGCCAGTGGCAACCCGGTTGAAGGCGTTCCCGGTCAGGATGGTATGGGCCAGCTGCTGCAGGGCATGCTGGAGTCATCCAACGTCGACGTGGTGGAAGAAATGGTGAACATGATCTCCACTCAGCGCGCCTACGAGATGAACTCCAAAGTTGTCTCCACGGCGGACCAGATGCTGCAGTTTGCAACCCAAAACCTGTAATCGACTGAGTACCCCGGTAATGACAATTTTTCGCTGTATCCAATCGCTGCTATTCGGCGCCTCGGTTGTGCTGCTGGGCGCCTGTGCGAGTCAATCGCGCACGGCGCCGGACGATCCGCATTTCGCCCCGGTGATGGCGCCGGCGCCACAGCCTCTGGCGGGCTCCAACGGTTCGCTGTTCCAGAACTCCGGCTCCATGGATCTGTTCTCGGACCGCAAGGCCACCCGCGTGGGCGACATCATTACCATCATGCTGGACGAGGCGACGGTTTCCCAGAAATCCTCCAACATCGGCATTTCCAAGGATTCGGACGTGACGGTTCCGGAGGCCAGCTTTCTCGGTCGCGGAATCACCGCCGGTGGCTTGACGCTCGGTGCCAATCTGGGCGCCCAGCGGGAGTTTTCCGGAGAAGCCGATGCCGCCCAACGCAATAATCTGCGCGGCAACATTTCGGTCAGCGTGGTCGATGTCTGGCCCAACGGAACGCTGGTTATCCGCGGCGAAAAGTGGATGACGCTCAATCATGGGGACGAATATATCCGCATCAGCGGTCTGGTCCGGCCCGATGACGTCACGCCGGACAACACCGTGCTGTCCACCAAAGTCGCCAATGCCCGCATCAGTTACTCCGGTACCGGCGACCTGGCTCAGTCACAGTCCATGGGCTGGCTGGGACGTTTCTTCAACGGTAGCTACTGGCCTTTCTGAGAATACATACATGCACATTTTTGTTATTGGCAATGCAGTTATCAACGCGGTTCGCGCAGCCGGCACGGTGCTTTGCGCCGTGATGCTGGTGGCGACCGCGCCGGTCTACGGGGAGCGGATCAAGGATCTGGCATCCGTGGATGGCGTGCGCGGAAACCAGCTGATCGGCTATGGCCTCGTGGTCGGACTGGACGGCAGCGGTGACCAGACCAACCAGGCGCCGTTCACAACCCAGTCCTTTTCAGCAATGCTCAAGCAGTTCGGCATTACCATTCCGGAAGGTGCTCGCTTTCAGCTGAAGAACGTGGCGGCGGTGGCCGTGCACGCGGAACTGCCGGCGTTTGCCAAGCCGGGGCAGTCCATCGACATTACCGTGTCGTCCATTGCCAACGCGAAAAGCCTGCGGGGCGGAACCCTGTTGATGACGCCACTTAAAGGCGTGAACGGCGAAGTCTACGCCGTCGCCCAGGGCAACCTGGTGGTGGGTGGATTCGGTGCGCAGGGCAAAGACGGTTCAAAAATTACCGTGAACGTTCCCAGTGTGGGCCGAATCCCCAACGGTGCCTTTGTCGAGCGCACGGTGGAGACCAACTTTGGCCATAACGGCCGAATCATTTTCAACCTCCATACCGCAGATTTCACCACCGCCAAACGCATGGCGCAGAGCATCAATGACATGCTCGGCCCCGGCGTCGCCATGCCGATGGATGCGGTCTCGGTTTCCGTGCAGGCGCCCCAGAATCCGTCGCAACGGGTCGATTTTCTGTCGCTGCTGGAGAACCTGGAAGTCCAGCCCGGCGCAGTGGCGGCCAAGGTAGTGATCAACTCCCGCACCGGGACCATTGTGGTGGGCCAGCATGTGCGGATATCGCCGGTGGCCATCACTCATGGCTCCCTCACGGTGACTGTGAATGAAAGCGTTTCCATCAGCCAGCCCAATGCCCTGGGTGGCGGCCGTACCATCGCGGCGCCCAACAGCGAGCTGGCGATCGAGGAAGAAGGCAACAAAATGTTCCAGTTCAGCCCGGAGCCGACGCTGGAAGACATTGTTCGCGCCGTCAACGAAGTGGGCGCTGCGCCTGGCGATTTGATGGCGATTCTTGAAGCGCTGCAGCAGGCTGGTGCGTTGCGCGCCGAAATCATGGTGATCTGACAATCATGAATAAAATCGCTTCCACGGGCGCCGTACCGAACTTCAACGACCTGAGTGCTCTGCAGTCCATCAAGACTGAAAAGAACCCGGATGAAGCGCTTCGCAAGGTCGCCCAGCAGTTCGAATCGATTTTTATCAACATCATGCTCAAGAGCATGCGGCAGGCCAATGAAGTCTTTGAGGACAGCAATATGTCCGGCGGCGAAGAAGGGGGCATGTATCGCGATATGTACGACCAGCAGCTGGCTCTGACCATGTCACATGGTAAGGGTATCGGCATTGCGGATGCGTTGTATGCGCAGATGAAAGACCGTTACAGCGACCGGCGCAGCGATACGCCGCCGGGAGATGCCACAACCCTGGCACCACCCGGCCCGCGAATTGCTACACCGCAAACTTCACCGCAACCGTCACCGAAATCTGACGATATTGAACGCCGTGATGCGGTGGACGGCCCGAACATGGCGGATTCGCCCAGGGCGTTTATGGATTCGGTGCTGCCGGTCGTCAAAAAAGCGGCGGCCAGTATTGGCATCAACCCGCTGATCATGGTGGCGCAGGCCGCTCTGGAAACCGGCTGGGGGAAATTTGTGGTGAAGGATGCGGCGGGCAACAGCAGTAACAACCTGTTCAACATCAAGGCGGACAGCCGCTGGCAGGGCGAGAAGGTGGAAGTGAGTACCCGGGAATATCGGGAAGGCCGTCCGGTGATGGAGCAGGCCGCCTTTCGCCGCTATGACTCTGTCTCCCGGAGTGCCGAGGATTTTGCGGATTTCATCCGGGACAACCCGCGTTATCGCGGTGCTCTGGATGCGGTGGCGGACGGCAAGGAATTTATCCGGCAATTGCAGCAGGCCGGCTACGCAACTGACCCGGCCTATGCCAAAAAGGTGCTGGCGGTGTTCGACTCATTGAACAAATTGATGGATCGCTCCGGCGATTCTGGACTGTGATTAAGCGGGCGGTGTCCGAGGTTAAAGTATGGCCAGTGATCTGTTAGGAATTAGCGTCTCCGGGCTGAAAATCAGCCAGACCGGGCTGCGCACGGTCGGGCACAATATTGCCAACGCCGATACCGAGGGCTACAGCCGTCAGCGCACGGATGCCGTCACCAATCCCGCGTCTTTCTATCAGGGCAGCTGGGTCGGCAATGGCGCCAACATCAGCAACATCGAGCGCACAGTCAACCAGTTCATCACCACCCAGCTGCGCACCGATACGACCCTGTTCCACGATATGGACAGTTTCTATACCCAGGTAACCCAGCTGGACAATCTGCTGTCCGATGAAAGCACCGGCCTTACCAGTGGTTTGAACAACTTTTTCAATGCCGTGCAGAATGGCGCGGACGATCCCACTTCCCTGGCGGCCCGGCAGTTGGTCATCAGCGAGGCGGACAACCTCAGCGACCGCTTCAACACCGTCTACAGCCGGATGCAGACCATCGACGCCGGCACCCAGGCAGCACTCAAAGGGGCCACGGCGAAGATCAATGCCCTGGCCGCCAACATCGCCCAGCTGAACAGTAAAATCGGCGACGTCTGGGGTTCGTCCCGGTCGCAACCGAATGATCTGCTGGACAAGCGCGACCTGGCTCTGAAGGAATTGTCGGCGCTGGTCCCCGTTCAGGTTTACGACCAGGGCGGTGGTCATATCAATGTGGCCATCGGGACCGGTCAGTCACTGGTGCTGGGCGTGGATGCCAACGCGCTGGAGTTAAAACCCCGGAGTTCCGATCCGACGCGAATGGACATTCTCGTCAATACTGGCAACCGGTCCGAGGTGATTACCGATTCCCTTACGGGTGGCGAGATTGGCGGGCTGCTGCGATTCAGCGATCAGATCATGCAGGATGCCTACAACCACGTCGGCCGCATGGCTCTCGGCATTGCCGACAGTTTCAACAAGGCCCACGCCCAGGGGCTGGATCTGGATAGCCAGTTTGGTGGCCTGTTTTTCAATGACATCAACGACCCTCAGTTGGCCGGCAAGCGCGTTATCGGCGCTGCCACCAATCGCGGCGGCAGTGATAGCGGCATGGCGCTGTTTATCCGCGACGCGGCGCAGCTCACCGGCGGGGACTACTCGGTCAGCATGCACGAGGGCGGTTTGTACCGGATTACCCGTGCCAGCGACAACACCGAAGTTGCCAGCGGCACCCTGACCGGGCGCCTGCCGTTATCGGTCAGTTTCGATGGCATGGAATTGCAGTTTCAGCGAGGCTCTTTTCCGGCTGG
The DNA here is from genome assembly GCA_964546435.1 of uncultured Cellvibrionaceae bacterium. Lineage (GTDB taxonomy): Bacteria > Pseudomonadota > Gammaproteobacteria > Pseudomonadales > Cellvibrionaceae > CAYNST01. Next base: position 113,550 of record CAZJKJ010000002.1, on the reverse strand, counting down.
TGAAAAGTTCACCCTGCAACCGGCGCGCGGCGCTGCTGAAGCCATGCACGCCGTGATAGCCGATGGCGCCGAGCTGGCCTTTGCCAGCCCGCTGTCCACTCAGGCTCATTCCGGCAATACCGGTTCGGGCAGAATCAGTGCGGGTGAAGTGACCGCGGTTCTCGATGCCCAGGGCAATCCCGTGCCGCCGTTTACGCCGGACGGAGACATGGAGCCACCTCTGGTGGTGGTATTCCGCACGCCGACCACGTACGACGTTCTCGATAATTCCGACCCCGCCAATCCGGTGCATCTGGATCCGCCGATTCGTGATCAGCGGTTTGTTCCTGGCAGTGACAATCCGCTGTTCAGTGGCGGGGCAGGGCAGACACAAATCACCACCGCTGGCCAGATGATCGGCCTGCCGGCCGGCCGCGTCGCGACGACTGATCCGGCTCTGGCCACTAACGGGTATCCGGCGGAGATGCTGTCGATTTCCCGTCCGTCCAGCGTGCCGGGGCAGTCGGCGGTCACGCATCTGTCCACGGACCAGAATGCGTCGGCCCGGCAGATTGCCAGCCAGTTGGGCAGTATTCCCGGCGTGACCGCCAACGCTTTTACCTCGGCGACACTCTCGGACCCGGACCTGACGCTGGCCAGCCCGCTGCAGATCGAACTCAATGGCGAGCCACTGCTGCCCTATGAGATCGATCCGGTTTCCGGCGCCAATGTGCTGGCGGGCGATGTGCCGGATCCTGATACAGATCCCGATGCGTTCAATGACTATTTGAGCGCGCGCATCAATGCCAATCCCGCCCTCAAGGCAGCGGGCATCTACGCATCGGCCGGCACCAACCCCGCCACCGGTGCCCCGGAGCTGCGGGTTCACGCCAGCGAGGGGGATGATCTGCGCTTCGGTCTGACGGGTGCGCCAGGCGATACCCTCGGCGTCAGCGACTCCGAAAATCCGGCCGCTGCACTGACCGGCGCCGGCGCCGGTGCGACCTCCAGCATCGCCGTGGGCGGGCAGCTCGATATCACCCTGGCGGCGGGCATGAGCCTGGCGACACCGGCTGCCGGCAGTATGCTGTTTGGCAATACCGCCGCAGCGGAGTTTGCCGTGCCGGCGATGTGGGGCATCCAGGCATCCATTAGCGGCACACCGGCGGCGGGCGACCGGTTTACCCTGAGCTTCAACAGCAATGCCGCCATGGACAACCGCAACGCGCTGAACCTCGCCGCGCTGCAGGACGCGAAAACCCTGGCGGGCGGTAGCGCGTCATTCAGCCAGTCCTATGGATCGCTGGTGGAAAAAGTCGGCACCGCCGCCCACTCGGCAAAACTGAACCGGGAAGCGGCGCAGCATGTGATGAATCAGTCGGAGAGTTTGCGCGAGTCCATTTCCGGCGTAAACCTCGATGAGGAAGCCGCCGACCTGATCCGTTTCGAACAACTGTTCTCGGCCAACGCTCAGGTGATTTCGGTGGCCCGCGATATTTTTGAACGTTTGATCAATTCATTCTGACGATTATTAATTTTTGACGAATGACTTTGGAAGAGTAATTTATGCGAGTTTCATCCTCACAAATGTTCGACATTGCCCGCAAAGGCATGGCCGATGCGAACCAGGCGCTGAATAAAACTCAGGAGCAGATTTCGTCCGGCAGACGGGTGTTGTCACCGGCCGATGATCCGGTGGCCGCGACCAAGATTCTGCAACTGACCGATCAACTCAATGTCATTGGTCAGTACAACAAAAACATCGACATCGCAGAAAGTAATCTGGCGCTGGAAGAAACTCTGCTCGGCGGCATTAACTCGTCCATCATGAGGCTGCAGGAGCTGGCCGTTTCCGCCGGTAATACCGGCACCCTGGGACCCTCCGAATACCGGGCCATCGCCAGCGAAGTCGGTGGCAAGCTCGATGAACTCATGAGCCTGATGAATTCAAGAAATGCCAACGGCGATTATATTTTTGGCGGTCACAAAAGTTCGCAGCCTCCGTTTTCCGGTTCCGATACCCAGGGCTTTCAATATCACGGGGATGAGGGCCAGTTGCGCATCAAGATTTCCGCGAGCACCAGTGTGGCCGCTTCAGATTCCGGCAAAGCACTGTTTGTGGATATTCCCAGCGCGGATAAGACCTTTACCACCAGCGCCAGCAGCGCCAACCTCAGCAATCCGCCAGCGCAGATTACCGTCGGCCAGGTGGTTGACCAGGAGGCGTATAACGATTTTTATCCGGAAGATCTGATCATTACCTTCAACCCGGATTCCGACGTGGTGCCGCCGTCAAAGAATTTCACCGCTGTGGAGCGATCCACCGGGCGCGTCGTGGTGGCGAACCAGCCGTTCAAGAATGGTGACGAAATCGAAATGAAGGGAATTTCAGTCCGGATTGTGGGCGAACCCAAAGTCGGTGACAAATTCATGGTGGAGTCGTCTGAGAATCAAGGTCTGCTGACAACGGTTTCCCGTCTGCGGGATGCGCTGAAAAATTTCGACAACACGCCGGAAGGCAAAACCCGCATGGGTGAAATGGTGGCATCGACCCTCGTGAATCTGGGGAAGATTCAGGAAAACGTCTCCAATGTCGTCACCGAAGTGGGCGCGCGTCGCAATACCCTGGACACCACGCGGGAAATTCATCTGGATACAGAATTTGTCGGCAAGGAAGCGCTGTCGCAATTGCGCGATCTCGATGTGGCCGAAGCCTCCATCCGCATGGCCCAGCAGTCACTGATACTCGAAGCGGCCCAGCAGGCATTTATCCGCGCCAGCCGACTGAGCCTCATCAACAAACTGTAACGATTACCCCCATCCGCCGGCGCAAGCCGGCAACGCGCCCGTCATACTGCCTGCTTTTTCAAGTTGTGTTCGAAATGCCTTTTCAACAAAAGTTTTCCCGTTCGCCTGACTGAACGGAATGGAAGCCCGTGCCTGGGAGCGGGTTATGGATCCTGCGACTTCGCGCAGGATGACGGGGGAGTGCAGCCTGACTAAAAATCGACTTCAGCAGCGGCAGAAAATCGCCGGTGTGCCGGCAGCGGTTTCCCTCCTTACTAAAAAATGCGTTACAAGTTATTGATTGTTGGTTGTTTAATGAATTGGCATGAGTGCTGCAATAACACTGAGTAAGAGCAATGTGTGTCAAAACCTTGCCGCCGGCACTGACTCAGTTAAAGCACCGACGAGTTCACGCCAGAACGCAGTGCCCGACATCTTCCAGTCCTTTACGGGACGGGTAAATTTAACGAACTTTTGTCCTCGTACGGAGACCGGTTATGCCACTGGTTATTAATACCAATATTTCTTCACTCAATGCACAGCGTCAACTCGTGACATCTGGAAACGACCTTTCCCAGGCCATGGAGCGACTCTCATCCGGTTTGCGAATCAATTCCGCTGCAGATGATGCGGCCGGACTGGCGATTTCCAACCGGATGACCTCGCAGATTCGCGGCCTGAACCAGGCGGTGCGAAACGGCAACGACGGCGTCTCCATGATCCAGACCGCTGAAGGTGCTCTGGATGAAACCACCAACATTTTGCAGCGCATGCGCGAGCTGGCGATCCAGTCCGCCAACGGAATTTATTCCGACAGCGATCGGTCCACGCTGGATGCGGAAGTCCAGCAGCTCAAACAGGAACTCGACCGTATCGCCACGAGCACCACCTTTAACGGACAGCCGCTGCTGGATGGCAGCATGGGCGATGTCAAGCTGCAAGTGGGTTCTCAGTCCGAGCAGACCATCGTCATGAATATTCCGGCGATGGATATTAAAACCCTCGGCGGTACTGCTGGTGGTGACATTGTGGGCATGTCGATGACGGTGCCGCCCGGCGGTGTTACGGACATTGACGGTACTGCAACCAACTCGATGTTCATCAACAAGCAGAACGTCGGTGATCTGGCCGGTGCCACCAACATGAAGGAGCTGCTGGAACTGTTCGAGAAGAATGTATCCGGCGTGGAAACACGGGCGTTTACAGAAGTACTCGCAACCGGACCCGGTACAGGCATGTTGCGCGACGGCGCAATTATGGAGCTGACGTTGTTCCAGCCGGATGGCTCGCAGAATATTTATCAGATTAGCGATACCGGCAGCATGGAGGAACTGGCGGCGCGCATTACCAGTGTAACCGGCGGGCTAATTAAAGGTGAACTGGGCGAAAATGGCCAGTTGATCATGTCTAACGCGGAAGGCGCGGCCATTGCGGTGGAGTATACAGGCACCACAGCTGCCAGCACCGGTATTGATGCCTCACCGACATATGATGCTGCGGGTGCCTATCAGGCCACACTGAGCTTTACCTCCAAGGACGATAAAGGCATCACCATTGAATACGATAGCGCAGTGGCCGACAACGCAGTGGAGCTTGGCGTTAACGCCCGCACGGAAGCGGGTGATATCACCGGCATTCCTGTGGCCGCTTTCGGTCAGATTATGGAAGGTGCGCTGCTGATTAATGGTGTGTCGCTGGAAACAGTGCCCGATGGCGGCACCGCCAATGGGCAGGCGACAGCGTTACGGGACGCTATCAACGCCAAGTCGGCGGAGCATGGCGTAGTGGCAACTTTGACCGGTGACACGCTCAAACTGGATTCAGTCAGCGGAATCGAAGTGTCGGTCGAGTACGGAAAAGGCGCACCCACTAATATGCTGGCGCTTACCGGACTGCTGGAAACCAACAGCGCCAAGAGTGTGGGCAATTCCATAGCCGATATCTCGATCAGTACCGCCGAAGGTGCAAGCCTTGCCCTGAAAGTGGTGGATGTCGCCCTGGAAACCATCAACGAAACCCGCGCACAAATGGGTGCGGTGGCCAACCGCCTGGAATTTACCATGAGCAACCTGATGAACGTGGTGGAAAACACCTCGGCATCACGGTCGCGCATCATGGACGCGGATTTTGCGGCGGAAAGTGCTGAGCTGTCCCGGGCCCAGGTGCTGCAACAGGCCTCCCAGGCCATGCTGGCCCAGGCCAACGCGAAACCGCAACAAGTTCTGCAGTTACTGCAAAGTTAAGTTTTACCGGAACCCGTCGGATTGGCGGCGCAGCCGCGCAATCCGACGCTTCCACCGCTTCACGTCATTCACTTCAGTTCCAGCCCCTGTAATCCTGCACGCAGCCGCAGGATCCACGCCCGGCCGCCCGCACCCGCCCGCACACACTAAGACATCCACCCACAACACCCGCCCTCTGTCATCACCCCGTCCTCTGTCATCCCCCGTCCTCTGTCACCACCCCGCCTTCTGTCATCACACCGCCTTCTGTCATCACACCGCCTTCTGTCATCCTGCGCGAAGTCGCAGGATCCACGGTCGCCCGCACGCCCTCAGACATCCACCCACAACACCCCGGATTCCCACCGTTATGCGTTCTGGTTATAGCTTTCCCGTCAGCCGCCAAAACCGGTCTAAATAATTCCCGGAAAATCCGGCGATCTGCACCCGGCTAAGGCTGCCTGCCAAGGGGTTTACGCGGCAGTCCAGTAAAAATACTCCAGAAAAAACAATCACTAACGTCGACGCTCACCAGAATTCCCGCAGCCCCCGGTTTTCCTTATAACCGCCCCTAAAGTTCTTGCCGCAGTGGTCGAAACACAGAGTAAGGCACAACGGCATAGATTGCCGGTTAGTCCGGGTCAAGTTGAAAGCTAGTCACCGACGGCTGGCAATGAATTAAACATTTATAGGAGGCATGTATGCCTTTAGTAGTAAACAGTAATATTTCTTCCCTCAACGCCCAGCGTCAGTTGGTGAATTCTGGTGCTGAGCTTGATCGCGCCAGCGAGCGTCTGGCTTCCGGTAAGCGCATCAACTCTGCTGCCGATGACGCGGCCGGTCTGGCCATCTCCAACCGTCAGACTTCACAGATCCGCGGTCTGGACCAGGCTATTCGTAACGCCAACGACGGTATGTCCATGATCCAGACCGCCGAAGGTGCCATTGACGAAACCACCAACATCCTGCAGCGCATGCGCGAACTGGCCGTCCAGTCTTCGAACGGTCTTTACTCTGATGTCGACCGAGCCACTCTGGATGCGGAAGTTCAGCAGCTGAAAGAAGAAATCACCCGGATTGCCGAAAGCACCACCTTTAACGGCCAGAAAATTCTGGACGGTTCACGCGGTGAAATGAAACTGCAAGTTGGTGCCGACGCCGGACAGACCATTGGATTTACCATAGGTAAATTGAGTGCCGATGGTCTTGGTGGTGGTGCTGGTGCAGATGTGGTTGGTGCGCAGTCCACAGGCATGACAGCAGCTCTGACGGCGATCGACGGCACGGTCAACACTATGACTATAAACGGTCAGGCGGTAGGTAACCTGGCAACTGGCAGCCTGCAAGACAAGCTCGACGAAATTAATAAAAACGTCTCCGGTGTAGAAGTCGGTGCAATTACTGAAATGACGGGTTCGGGTACAGCGACTGGTATCGTTCGAGGAGCGGACGTATTCGAGCTGAACATAACGGGCGCGGACGGTTCTTCCAACCGGATCCAGGTCAAAGACACTGGGAGCATGGACGAACTGGTATCCAAGATTAATAGTCAAGGCGCCGGGCTGGTTAAAGCTTCGCTGGATGACGACGGCAACATGACGTTGAGCAGTGGCAGCGGCGCCACCATTGCGGTAACCGCTGGCAACGCAGCAACTGCAGCTGGCTTTACTGGAGGTGCAACTGGTAATGCCCGACTGACCTTCGAAATCACGGACAGCTCAGTAAAAAGTGTCGATATTGCCTATGGAGGCACTACCGGTGCAAGCGCTGCTCAAATTACCGCGATAGGTGTGCAGGCGCGTACAGGCGGAGACGTTACGAGCGGCGCAGGTACTGTTTCAAGCGCTCTTACTGAAGGTGATCTCAAGATAAATGGCGTGGACATCGGTGCAGCGACAGGCGATACCGCTCTAGGCACGCAAGCTGAAGCGATGGTAAAAGCAATAAATGAGAAATCATCAGAAACAGGTGTAGTGGCAAGTGTCGCCGACTCAACTGCTGGCACAATTAAACTGGATTCAGTCAGCGGCAAGGAAATAAAGATCGAAGCCACGACGGCCGCTACAACTGCAACTGGTTTGATCTCGGCCAATAGCACGTCTTCAGTCGGCAACTCCGTAGCCGACCTGGACATTGGCACCATGGACGGCGCTCAGAAGGCACTGGGTACGCTCGACCGGGCGCTTGAGCAGATCAACAGTACCCGTGCGGATATGGGTGCGATTGCTAACCGGCTGGACTTCACCATGAGCAACCTGTCAAACGTGTCTGAGAACTCTTCAGCCGCTCGATCACGGATTCTGGATGCGGACTTTGCCCAGGAATCTGCCGCGCTGAGTCGTGCCCAGGTCTTGCAGCAGGCGTCACAGGCCATGCTGGCCCAGGCGAATGCCAGACCGCAGCAGGTTCTGTCTTTGCTGCAGTAATAAAAATGACGATGCAAGTCGTCAATTAGAATCGAGTGTGGGGGCATACCGGAAGGTTGCCCCTTTCTTGGTTGAGGGGTTAAACCCATGAGTGATGTAAATAACGTGCCCTCATCGACGCCGGGTCCGGGTCGCGTGGTGGCCATAGTGAAGGCGCCGGTCAGCAACCTCGAACCGGTTGAGAAAATCGCTGCGACGCAAACCGTTGAACAGCAGCAGGGTGAGCGGGAGCAAAAATCCGGCAAATCCGACCGGGAAGCGCTGCAGCAGGCCGTGACTACCTTGAATGATTACGTGCAGTCCATTGCCAGGGATCTGGAATTTTCGGTGGATGAAGAGCTGGACGAAATGGTGGTCAAGGTGATCGACAGCAAGTCCGGTGAAGTCATCCGCCAGATTCCTGACCAGACAATGCTGGAGCTGGCCCGAACCCTGGCCCGGGAAGGGCGGGTGCAATTGCTGGACGCATCGGGTTGACCTGAATAGCGGTGCGGCGGCAAGGCGGCGCCGCGTTCCATGAGCGCCCTGTCCCGATCCAGCAAAGGCAGAGCGGGTGGGCGAGGCCGGGCCCGCAATCGGCCGGATACAGTCACAGGCGTGTCCTATACTTAACGGACAGGCACAACAGGCCGTTTCGGCCCGCACAGGTAGCAGTATGATCGACAACAACATCGCCAATGCGCTGGGCGCGGGATCCGGTATCGATTCCGCCAGTCTCGTGAAGCAACTGACCGATCTGGAGCGCCTGGGCCCCCAACAACGCATTGATTCCCGCCGGGAAAAAGCCGAAGCGCAGATCTCCGGCTTCGGCACCATGACCAGTGCAATCGATACCCTGCGTACCTCGATTTCTGCACTGACCGGCAAAGAAGGATTGTTCAGCAAATCTGCCGCCTTTTCCGATCGCGACAACATTCTGCCGACCAAACTCGAAACCACGGTGCAGCCTGGCAGTTATGCATTCACGGTCAACCGTTTGGCACAGGCGCAATCCATGACGTTTGGCGGTTTTGCCAGTGACAAGGACGCGGTAGGCACCGGCACGCTGACGTTCAATTTTGGTCAATGGGACAGAGCGGACGGCGTGCCGCCCTCGTTCAACCCCGATGCCGATGCGGAACCCTTTTCCATCACCATCGATAATTCGAACAATTCGCTGGTGGGTTTGCGAGATGCGATCAACAAGGCCGGTAAGGGCGTGCAGGCAAGCATCATCAATGACGGCAGCGCCCAGCGTCTGGTCGTCACGGCACCTTCCGGTGGGAAAAGTGAATTGCAGATTTCCGTCGCTGAAGACGGCGACACACCGACCGATACGGATGCCAGTGGTTTGTCGAGATTCGCCTTTAATGCCGATGTACCAGACTTTACCGCCGTGGAAACCCAGAAGGGGCTCGACGCGCTCATCACCATTAACGGCCTGGCCGTGACCCGCCCGAGCAACACCGTGACGGACCTTGTTGAAGGCCTGTCGCTGGATCTGCTCAAGGCGGAAGAAGGCAAAGTCACCACCATCACGATTACCGATGACAAAGCGTTTGCCGAAAGCAACATCCGTGCGTTCGTCGACGCCTATAACACGTTTCTCAAAGATACCCAGCCGCTGACGGGCTACAACAAAGAAGAAAAAGAATGGGGATCACTGCGCAACGATCCCCTGGCCAAATCGGTACTGTCCCGGTTTCGCAGTGTTATCAGTTCGGCCATTCCGGGGCTGGCGGATTCCAATTTCACTGCGCTGGCCAATGCGGGCATTCGCACGGAGCTCAACGGTACGCTCAGCATCCATGAAGAAACGTTCAACAAAGCCATGACCGAAAATTTTGCGGACGTGCAGAAACTGTTCGCACCCCACACCAATTCGTCGACGTCGGATGTCACCGTCAACAGTTTTGGCAAGCAGACCCGTGCCGGCTCTTACGAGGTCAATATCACCACGCCACCGGCCCGCGGCTTTTTTACCGGTGCTACGGCCACTGCGGACTGGTCGTCATTCAATACCGGTGCAGATGATTACAGCTTCAGTGTGAAACTCAACGGCGTCACCTCCGATGTCATTACCCTGGCGGCGGACACCGACTTCAGCAGCGGCGCGGCCATGGCCGACGCCCTGCAGATCGCCATCAATGGCGATGCCAAGTTTGCGGCTCAGGGTGCATCCGTTGCAGTCACTTATGACGAAGACAACAACCGCTTCGATATCACATCAAAACGCTATGGCGCCGCCTCCGGTGTGGATATTGTCAGTGCCAGTGAAATGTTCGGGTCGGCCCTGGGTCTGGACGTGGGAACCGGCACCGCCGGGGTTGATGTGAAGGGCACCGTCGACGGTGTTGAAGCCTTCGGACTGGGGAACGTCCTGCTGCCGAAACTGGGCGAGCCGGCGGAAGGGCTGTCGCTGGTGATTGGCGACAATGCCACCACGTCAACCGTGGAATTCTCCCGGGGATTCGCCGGCGAATTCGAAGAGCAGATCAAGCAGTTCCTGCAATCCAACGGGCTGATCGACTCCCGCGAAACAGAACTCAACCGGCAGCTCACCGACCTGGACATCAAAGAAGAGCAACTGGACCGGAAAATGTCCATTTTCCAGGAGCGGTTGATGCGACAATTCGTCGCCATGGAGCGCATTCTCAACAGCCTGAACAGCCAGGGCGGCTTCCTCGAAGGACTCATAGACCGCTTGCCGTTTACGGCCAAAAAAGACTAACAGGTAGCGAATTACCGGGGAGAATAATCCGAAGCGAATTGCTCGGACACCCACAGGAATTACGCGGACACCCACGTCAGCAGAAATTACGCGGACACCCAAGTCATCCGTCACGCAACACCACGTCATCCGTCACGCAACACCATGTCATCCTGCGCGAAGTCGCAGGATCCACGGTCGTTCTCACGCATCAGAGAAGACCACCAGCATCCGCAGGGTCGGCTCTCCAGCCAGCATTGGCTGCCAGTACGCACAGTGGGTGTCTGGGTAGTTCCGCGGCGATGGATCCTGCGACTTCGCGCAGGATGACAGCGGGTGGGGCGCGCAGGATGACAGCGGGTGGGGCGCGCAGGCTGACGTGGGTGGGGTGCGCAGGCTGACGTGGGTGGGGCGTGCAGGCCGACGTGGGTGGGGCGTGCAGGCCGACGTGGGT
>CAZJKJ010000002.1:90227-102893 GCA_964546435.1 uncultured Cellvibrionaceae bacterium | reverse complement strand
GGTGGGGCGTGCAGGCCGACGTGGGTGGGGCGTGCAGGCCGACGTGGGTGGGGCGTGCAGGCCGACGTGGGTGGGGCGCGCAGGCCGACGTGGGTGGATCGCGCAGGATGACGGGGGTGGGATGCCGCTGTTACTGTCATTTCGGCAGGGGTGGGCTATCATGCGTTAATGTCTTTAAGTGGTTGCCCCTGATGCTGATTTCCCGTTTTCGCGTCTTGACCTGGCCGCTCTTCGCGGCGCTTGTGATCCTGCTTCTTGCCCCAGCCCTCACGTCTGCCCAGCAGACTGAGGTCGAACGTGGTGCCGATACGATTTTTTCCGAACTCGAACCCTCCCTGTTTCAAATCCGCATCATGGAAAAAAAATCCGGCAGCCGCTCGGCGCTCGGCACGGGTTTTCTGCTCGAAGGCGGTCTGGTAGCCACCAATTATCACGTGGTATCCAACAAGGTTCTGGAACCGGATAACTATCGCATCGAGCTGGACCAGGGGGACACAACGGTGATCCTGGAGGTCGTGGCGGTCGATATTGTGAGTGATCTGGCGGTTCTCAAACCCGTCAGCGGCGCCCTCAGCGGGCGGGCGTTTGTGTTGGCGTTCAGTCATCCGCGCAAAGGGGAAACGTTATATTCCCTGGGCAATCCCCACGACCTGGGGATGATCGTGGTACAGGGCAACTATAACGGCCCGGTCGATCACAAGTTTCTTGAACGCCTGCACTTCACCGGCGCAATCAATTCCGGGATGAGTGGCGGCCCGACCGTCAATCGCCTGTCCGAGGTGGTGGGCATCAATGTGGCCACAGCCGGCAATCAGATCGGTTTCCTGGTCCCCGCTGCCAATCTCGCCGCCCTGATGGAGCGGTTGCCGGCGGTCGATGCCACGGATCTGCGGGCGAACATGGCCAACCAGATCGCCACCACCACCAACGCCATGATTGACGAAGTCATGGCGTCACCCTGGCCCACCGAACCCATGGGTAACGCCGTCATTCTCGGCAAAACCGTGGAATGGTTTGAATGCTGGGGCAACAGCGAAGAAGACGAAGAGCGCAACCTGCTGGAGATTGGTCGGGGCTGCAACAACGCCGATTCAATCTTCGTCAGCGATTCCGTAACCACCGGATTTCTGGAATACGAATTCTATTATCTGGAGGGCAAGCAGTGGCCGGGTTCGGCGTTTTATCGTCTGCTGGCGGAGAACACCGGATCAGCCCGACCCGGCAATCAGGGGGACAAGCACCATATGGAAAATTACGATTGCGTCAACCGCCTGATCGAAACGCCGCCCGACAGTGGTGCAGGGGGCATGACGCGTCGGGCGAGTTACTGCGTGCGGGAATACAAACAGTTGCCGGGTTTGTATGACGTGTTTTTTATTGGCGTATCCGTGGACAAACAGAACCGCGCCGCCATGGATCACTTTACGTTGTCGGGTGTCACCACGCGTGCCGCCCAGGCATTCCTGGAACGCTTTGTCGGAGTGCTGCGATGGCAATAATCGTTGAAAGAATCAACCGCAGTGGCCAGGTCCTGCAGACGGAAGTTCACGACAAGCCCGAGATCACGCTCGGTCGCGGTTTCGATTGCGACATCATTCTCAGCGACCCGCACGTCGACCGTTACCACGCCCGCATCGAGATGAATCCGGAAACCGGCGCATTCCGGTGTCTCGACCAGAATTCCCGCAATGGAGTCTGGCTTTTGCATAACGGCCCATTGGCCGGGGCCTTGCGCAAAAAGAATCGTATCCGCCGCAGCCCATTCTATTCGGGGCAGACCTTCGCTCTGGGGCGGACGTTGCTGCGAATCTATGCCAGCGACCACCAGGTCGCGCCCGCCGAGCCGATGTCACGCTGGGAGGAGATCGGGCACTCGCTGTCACACTGGTGGCTAAGCCTGTTTCTGACGCTGGTCCTGATGGGGCTGCTGGTGTGGGACGGGTTCCTTAACGATCCACGCGCCGACAGCTTGCCCGAGCACGGCTTGCAGGCGCTCTATCTGGTGTTGGGGGCGGTGTTGTTTGCGGGGGTCTGGGCCGGGATCGGGCGGAGTTCCCGGCACGATGGCAAGTTTGCCCTGCAACTGAATATTGCCCTGTTCGGCCTGGTGCTTTTCAGTGTTGCCGAATCCCTGCTGCCGTTCTTGGTCTTCAACCTTAACATGTGGTCGATGTCCGCCTGGCTGTCGGCGCTGTTCCCGGCGGTGATACTGTTTCTGGTCCTGTATTTCGCCTTGATTTATTCGACCCACCTGGGGATGGTGGCCCGAATGGCCGTGGCCACGTCGATCCCCGCCGTGGCCCTGGTAATTCCGCTGCTGGTGGAAAGCGCAAAAAAAGTTGATTTCGATCCGATTCCGAATTATAACCGCGCCCTCGTCAGTCCGAAGTGGCAGTATCGGCAACCGGTCTCACTGGACCAGTTTCTTGAGGATGCCGGCGGATTACACAACAAAGATGACACGCCGGTGCCCGGACAAGGCAACCTCTGAACGGATACGGGCGGGTAACTGTCCAGTCCGCACCAGAACCGGCACCAAGCAAACGGGGAACACGCAATGAAAAAACCGGCATTCTGCCTGGCGGTATTCCTGGCCTTACCGGCCTGCACCTGGGTCAAGCCAGACACGCTCTCGGCGCAGGTCCAGGTGCGTAAAGCCGCCGAAGTCACCCAGTGCAAGAAAAAGGGTTCGGCCAACGTCAAGACCCTGTCCAGTGTCGTGCTGGTGCCGCGCTCAGGGAAGAAGGTGGAAGAGGAACTGCAGACGCTGGCCAAGCGGGAAGCCGCGGTCATGGGCGGCAATGTGATCGTTGCCGATTCACTGATAGAAAAAGGGGCCCAGACCTACGGCGTTTACCATTGCCCCTGATTGTCCCCGATAGTCGGGGCGCGTGCCGGCGTGATTGACCGGCATCACCGCCCAAGCACATTTTCAACCTGAGCGATGCCCGGCGCTTTGTGGCCCAGCACCACCAGAGCCCGGCATCACGCCTGTCTTCCCGGAATATCCCGAATGCAATCGTCTGCATCCGGCGCTTGAATTACGGCGCACAACCCCCATTTTGCCTGTTCCTTAAGCGGTTGCTCACAGAGCCGGCAGGCACCTTTCGACTTGCCGGGCAGACGGTAGCCACGTCCGCGGCCTCCGCGTGATTGGTGACGAATTGATTCCAACAGGAGATAAAAATGACAGTTAGCGCCGAACCCGAAACGCGCGGTTTTGAGACCGAAGCCAAGCAGCTTTTGCATCTGATGATTCATTCCTTGTACTCGAACAAGGAAATCTTTCTGCGGGAGCTGGTCTCCAATGCCTCGGACGCGGCGGACAAGTTGCGTTTTGAAGCGCTGGAAAATCCCGAGCTTTATGAGAATGACCCGGATCTGAGGATCCGCATCAGTTTCGACAAGGACGCGAGAACCATCACCATCGAAGATAACGGCATCGGCATGAGTCGGGCCGAAGCCATCGACAATCTCGGCACCATCGCCAAATCCGGCACGGCCCAGTTTCTGGAAAAACTCTCCGGTGATCGCAAGAAGGATTCCCAGTTGATCGGTCAGTTCGGCGTGGGCTTTTATTCTGCGTTTATTGTGGCCGACAAAGTGGACGTATTTTCCCGCCGGGCCGGACTGCCGGCCGCAGAAGCGGTGCACTGGGCAAGCGCGGGCGAGGCGGATTACACCATTGAATCGGTAGACATGCCGGCGCGGGGCACACGCGTGGTGCTGCACCTGAAAAAAGGTGAAGAAGATTTTGCGGACGGCTGGCGACTCCGCTCGATCATCAAAAAGTATTCCGATCATATTTCTCTGCCGATCGTCATGCAGAAAGAGCATTTCGGTGAAGACAAGGACAGCCAGGAAAACCAAGAACCGGAAGACGAAACCATCAACAAGGCTACGGCCCTGTGGACCCGCTCGCGCAGTGATATTACCGACGACGAGTACACCGAATTTTACAAGCACATCAGCCATGACTTCAGTGATCCGTTGACCTGGAGTCACAACCGGGTGGAAGGCAAGCTCGATTACACCTCGTTGTTGTATCTGCCGACGCGCGCGCCCTTCGACATGTATAACCGCGAAGGTACCCGCGGCTTGAAGCTGTATGTGCAACGCACGTTTATCATGGACGAGGCCGATCAGTTCCTGCCCATGTATCTGCGCTTTATCAAGGGCGTGGTGGACTCCAATGATCTGTCCCTGAACGTATCCCGGGAAATTCTGCAGAAAGATCCCAATGTCGACAGCATGAAATCCGCACTCACCAAGCGGGCGCTGGACATGTTGACCAAGCTGGCTGCCAACGAGCCGGAAAAGTACGCGACATTCTGGTCTGAATTCGGGCAGGTGCTCAAAGAAGGGCCGGCGGAAGATTATGCGAACCGGGAAAAAATCGCCAAGTTGTTGCGTTTTTCCACGACCCACACGGATTCTGCCGAGCAGAACCAGTCGCTGGATCAATATATTGAGCGCATGAAGGAAGGCCAGGACAAAATCTATTATGTGGTGGCCGAAAACTTCAATACCGCCAAAAACAGCCCTCACCTTGAAGTGTTCCGCAAGAAGGGAATCGAGGTGCTGGTGCTGAGTGATCGCGTGGATGACTGGTTGATGGGTCATCTGATGGAGTATCAGGAAAAGCCCTTGCAGGATGTGGGCAAAGGGTCGCTGGATCTTGGCCAGGTTGAGACCGAAGAAGAGAAAGAAGAACACAAGAAAGTTGAAGAGCAGGCGCAAAGCCTGGTCAAGCGCATGAAAGACGCGCTGAGCGAATCCGTCGAGGATGTGCGGGTGACGCACCGGCTCACTGATTCTCCCGCGTGTCTGGTAGTGGGCGAACACGACATGGGTGCCCAGATGCGCCGGCTGCTGGAATCCGCCGGGCAGAAAGTCCCCGAGTCCAAACCCGTTATCGAAATCAATCCGCAGCACCCGCTGGTGATCAAGATCGATCATGAATCGGACGAAGACCGCTTTGCCGATCTTGCTCGTATACTTTTTGATCAGGCCAGTCTGGCAGAAGGCGGCCACCTGACGGACCCCGCCGCCTATGTTCAGAGGCTGAACCGGTTGCTGCTGGATCTGTTCCGGTAAAGCCATCCTGGGAACAAACCCTGGACCCGTCCTCACATTACCCGCTTTCCGGCGGGTAATGTCTTTTGGACGTGCGCATTATCTACCGCAGGGGCAGAACTGTGGTCCATACCAAAAAAGTCGAGACTGGAAGAAACGGCAATGAAAAGCAAAGACGATCAAGGTCAGACGGTTGCCGTGCTCGGCGGCGGGAGTTTCGGGACGGCGCTGGCCAATATCATCGCCACCAATGGTCACAAAACCTACCTGTGGTTGCGGGATCACGGGCGCGCTGAAGAAACGCAACAGAAGCGGGAAAACCGCCAGTACCTTCCGGGTTACCAGCTGCATCCGGGGCTGAACGTTACCAGCGATCTGGCCGAAAGCGTAGGGCGCAGCCGCATCATCGTGCTGGCCGTACCGAGCGGTTCCTTTCGGGACGTGGTGCGCGCCATCGCACCGCTGGTGCATCCCGGCACCATGATGGTGAGTGCGACCAAAGGGGTCGAAGCGCCGAACTTTACGTTGATGAGCCAGATCCTGGAACAGGAGCTGACCGGCGTGAAGATCGGCGTTTTAAGTGGACCCAACTTTGCGAAGGAGATCATCCAGAACCAGTACACCGGCAGCGTCATCGCCAGTACGGATGAAGAAATCCTGCAGACGATCCCCACGCTCTTTTCCTCCCGCACTTTCCGGGTGTACATGAACCGGGACCGCTACGGCGTCGAGCTTGCTGGTGCACTGAAGAACATTTATGCCATCATTACCGGCCTGGCAATCGCACGTGGCTGTGGTTACAACACCCAGGCAATGCTGCTGACCCGTAGCCTGGCCGAGATGAGCCGCTTTGCGAATGCACTGGGAGCGGATCCGGTAACCTTCCTCGGGCTGGCCGGGGTCGGAGACCTGTTTCTTACCTGCAGTTCGGATCTCAGTCGCAACTACCGGGTCGGTTACGCGATGGGGAAGGGTGTGCCTCTGGAACAGGCGCTGCAGGAGATCGGTCAGGTGGCGGAAGGCGTGAACACGTTGAAAATCGTCAAGCCGAAGGCTGACGCGCTGAAAGTCTATATGCCCCTGGCGTCCGCACTGTACGGAATAATGTTCGAGGGCAAGGATATTGAACAGGCAATTACCGGGTTAATGAGCGGTGCCATGGCATCCGATGTCGAATACAGCCAACAAACTTAGTGGGGAAATTATGGACGAGCAACTGCGCAGCAATTTGACATCCAGCAAGCACTGGGTGCGTTTTTTATACATGATCCTGTTCGCATTTTTCCTTTACATCGCCTCCTTCCTGATGGTCGTGATTGTTATTGTGCAGTTCGCCTTTGCCCTGTTGAGTGGCGCCGAAAACGCGAAACTGCGGGTGTTCGGTCACGAGTTGACCATGCATATCAATCAGATGCTGCTATTCCTGACCTACAACAGTGATTACAAACCGTTTCCCTTTGCCGACTGGCCCTCCGCCCCGGTGGAAGTGGAAACGCACACGGTTGCAGTGCGCGAGCCTGAAGTCCCCGGCGAATCCCTCGACAATGAACCGGACCGCTATGAACCGGGCAGCGACAAGTCCGACAGCTACCAGTCCGACAGCTACCAGTCCGAAAGCTACCCGTCCGAAAGCAATGAAGCAGAAAGCTACGAATCAGACAGCTACAAATCAGAAAGCTACAAAACAGACAGCTACAAAACCGAAGGCAGCGTACCAGTCGACGACTACGCACCCGAGACCGACCCGGTGATCGACAGCGCCCCAATCGTTCCGCCCGCGCCCGGCGCAACTCCGTCGGGGACTGATGGCGGGATTGTGAACGTGGACGATGACATTCGCGCCAGCGGCGACGCTTCCAGAGATGCCGACGATCTGGACGAAACGCTCGAACCCGATGCGCGGTTCGGTCAGACCGGCTTCACCGAGAATGACGACATTGTCCGGGACGAAGCGCCTGGCGATGGGGGAGGAATCATCCCACCGGCGAGCGACGGTGAACAACCGGAGTCCTCCAGAAAGGGTCGCGGCCGGCGAACTTAGTCCATAAAAATAATGACCGCAGGAGCTCCGGCGTCGTGCTGATTCCAGCCACGCTGCCGGAGTGTCTCTAGTGGAGGAACGCTGATGGAAGTGATCATTTTGCGGCACGGTCGCGCAGAGCCCAAAGCGGCGAAAGATAGCCAAAGGCCCCTGACACCCGCCGGGCGCGAAGAGATACGCCGAGTGCTGAACCCCTGTGCCGCAGCAATTGGCGCGGTCGACACGGTGTGGGTCAGTCCCTATCTGCGAGCCCAGCAAACCTGGGACGAGGTGCAGCGGCACCTTCCGGAACTTGCCGGAGTCGTGGCCACGACCTGCCCGTTCCTGACACCCGGCGGCAATCCTCACGAAATCATCGAAAGACTTTACCGGCAGCATGAGCTCGTCAAGCGGGTGCTGCTGGTCTCCCATCAACCCTTGCTCGGCACCCTGCTGGACGAGCTGTGCGGCCTCGAACCGGGTCAATACCGGTTGAGTACCGGCAGTATTGCTGCCATCGATACCGGCACTGTCGTCGCTAAAGGACTTGGAGTATTGCGTTGGATTCATCACCCCTGAACGGCGGTAAGGCGGTCGAGTTCCGCTGCGGGCAATTGCGGGTGACCGGTAAACGCTGGGGCAAGCCTGGTGGCATGCCGGTGCTGGCGCTCCACGGCTGGCTGGATAATTGTGCTTCCTTCGATTTTCTGGCTCCCCTGTTGCCGACGCTTGATCTGGTCTGTATTGATGCGGCCGGGCAGGGGCTCAGCGACGCCCGACCCCATTTTGGCGCCTACAGCCTCTGGCAGGATGTTGCCGACCTGTTCGAGGTGGCGCGGCAACTGAGCTGGTCCGAGTTCAGCCTGATCGGGCACTCCCGGGGCGCGGCCACCGCCCTGCTGGCGGCGGGAACATTTCCGGAAAAAATACGGCACGTCAATCTGATCGAAGGGTTCTTTCCCAAAATGGAGGCCGCCGAAGCGGCACCCGAAATTCTGCAGGAGGCGATCAGTTCCCTGCACGGGGTGCGACAGCGCCCACGGCACTATTACCGCTCCTTCGAAGAGACGGTCACCGCCAGAGCCCGAGGGTTGGTTCCCGTCAATCAGGTGGATGCCCAAGTGCTGGCGCGGTACGGTGTGCAGCAGGATGAGCGGGGTTATTTCTGGCACTATGACTACGGTCACATGGCCCCCGTCGAAATCCGCTATTCACAGGCGCAGGTCGATGCCTTTATCCGGCGTATCCAGGCGCGGACGTGTCTTGTACAGGCCAGCAGCGGTCTTCTGGTGCAGGATCCAGCCAGCATGCGCCGGATCGAAGCCCTCGCATTTGTTCAGCGGATCGAATTGCCCGGCTCCCATCATCTCCATATGAGTGAGCAGTATCGGGCGGTCGCGGAA
The DNA here is from genome assembly GCA_964546435.1 of uncultured Cellvibrionaceae bacterium. Taxonomy (GTDB): domain Bacteria; phylum Pseudomonadota; class Gammaproteobacteria; order Pseudomonadales; family Cellvibrionaceae; genus CAYNST01. The sequence continues at coordinate 94,394 of CAZJKJ010000002.1, read as the reverse complement.
ATCATAAACCTGCAGCTGCATTCCAATGGAAATCCCCAATCGTGAAAAACTGTTCTGCGCGGGCCTTGAGCTCGTTATTTCTTGGCGTACTGCTGGCACTGTCATGGTCCGGTGTTCAGGCCCAGGTCGCCCCCCCGGAAATGCTCGACGGTGCCCGGTTGGTCTACGAAACCGGAGCGGCCACCGGCGAATACCGGCTCGTCACCAGCTCCATCAAAAAGGTCAACGGCCAGTGGCGGGCGGAAAAGCTGCAACTGGTGACGGGGTCGATAAAGCGGGCGACGTACGAACTGAAACCGGCACTGGGGTTCAAGCAGGCAGAGCGCCAGCTGCTGGGCTTCTACAAAGCCTCTACAGCGCATCGGCTGCTGTTCAATTGTGACGGGCTGGATTGTGGCAGCAGCAGCGGCTGGGCCAATGAGTTCTTCAACGTAAAGCAGCTGTTCGGCATGGATTCTTTCCAGAACTATTCGGTCTGGGAGACGCGCAACGGGGCAAGCAGCGGCTATGTGGTGCTATATCTGGTGCAGCGTGGCAACAAGCGGGTTTACCTGCAGTGGGATCAGATTACAGCCGGCCCGGACATGGCTGCGGCGCTGCAGCCAGAAGTGGTGGAACAGTCATTGGCGCGCAGTGGTCACTACCGGGTCCCCGACTTTACCCTCGACGCCGCCGGCGCTCCCCAGATTTCAGAGCGCAGCATCGCCGTCCTGCGGGCATACTTCGCCAACAACAAAGGCAAGCCCATGAGGCTGGTCGGTCACTCCTATGAAGGCGGGAAACTTGACGCCGAGCAGGCAAAGTCCCGGCTGTATGCGACGTTTGTTTTGCAGTCCCTGCGTGAGGCGGGTGTTGCGACCGACGCGATCACTGCCCACGGTGTGGGCAGTCTGGCGCCTGTGGGTCTGCCGAAGCAACCCCGGGTAGAGCTGATCACCGGCAACTGACTGCCGGTACCGGCAACTGAATGTCAGGATTTGGAAATCAGTGACAGGAACTCCGTTCGGGTCGCTGCATTGTTGCGAAACGCACCGAGCATGGCCGACGTCTTCATCAGGGAATTCTGTTTCTCGACACCCCGCATCATCATGCACAAATGCTTCGCTTCGATGATGACAGCGACGCCGGCCGCGTCGGTAATGTCGGCAACCGCGGTGGCTATCTCATGAGTCAGCTGCTCCTGAATCTGCAGGCGGCGGGCGTACATGTTGACGATACGGGCGATTTTGGAAAGCCCCAGCACCTTGTCCCGGGGGATGTAACCGACGTGGGCGCGACCGATAAAAGGCAGCATGTGGTGTTCGCACATGGAGTACAGCTCGATATCCTTGACGATGATCATATCGTTGGCTTCGCACGGGAAAAGCGCACCGTTGACGACTTCATCCAGCGTCTGGCGATACCCGCTGGTGAGAAATTCAAAGGCTGCGGCGGCCCGTGCCGGAGTATCAACCAGTCCCGGACGGTTCAGGTCTTCACCTATCCCCTCGATGATTTTTTCGAAGTGTTCTTTCATAACGACAATTTCCCGCAAGTCCGGACAGAAAAGGCCGTTACCCTAAGCGATTCGAATGTCCAGATAAAGCGAAAGTTTTTTGCGGTCACGTCAGGGTCCGGCCGTGTTTGTTTTTGGCACCCCGGCGGCATGGAATTGTTGCAGTGAATTGAACCCGGGGCGGATGCACTCTAGAATGCCGGGCATTTGGCGAGGGCAATTCATGGGATCTGATGAGTCGGTCTGCAAGGATCTGAAAACGGTGCTGGACTGGATCCGCTGGGCATCCAGCCGGTTCGAGCGCGCCGGTCTGCATTTTGGCCACGGTACCGACAATGCCTGGGATGAAGCCATTCAGCTGGTCGCCGCGACGCTCGCCCTGCCATGGCAGCGCCTGGAGCAAGTGCTCCCGGCCCGGTTAACACGGACGGAGCGAGCAGACCTGTTGCGTGCGTGCGAGCGGCGTATCAGCGAGCGCATGCCGCTGCCTTACCTGACGGGCGAGGCCTGGTTTGCCGGCCTCAGATTCGCCGTGGATCGCCGGGTGCTGATACCCCGGTCCCCCATTGCCGAACTGATTCAGGCGGAATTCGCGCCCTGGCTCCTGCAGGCGCCGGATTCAATCCTGGATCTGTGCACCGGCAGTGGCTGCATAGGTATCGCCTGTGCCTATGCCTTCCCCGAGGCGGTGGTGGATTTGAGTGACCTATCCGAAGACGCCCTGGCTGTGGCCCGGACCAACATTACCCGCCACGAACTCGACGAGCGGGTGCGAACGGTGCACTCGGATCTTTTTGAAACTTTGCCGGAACGCTACGACCTGATCGTGTCCAATCCTCCATATGTGGATGTGCAGGACATGGCGTCCCTGCCGGAAGAATTTCACTGGGAGCCGCGCCTGGCGCTGGAATCCGGTGCGGATGGTCTGGATTTCACCCGCCGTCTGCTGCGTGAAGCAGCGGATCATCTGAATCCGGGTGGCGTCCTGGTGGTTGAAGTCGGTAACAGTGCCGAAGCGCTCCAGGCGGCTTTCCCGACTATCCCGTTTACCTGGATCGATTTGCAGCAGGGCGGGGATGGCGTTTTTGTGTTGACCGCCGAGCAACTGCACGAGCATCGTAGCGCCCTGCGCAGTGCGTGATTCGTGCAATCAGATCAGCGACAGGTCAGTGCGGCCTGTTACAACGTGGCAGACAGACAAGGTGACCGACAGACATGGCCGGTAATACTTTTGGAAAACTCTTTTCGGTGACCACCTTTGGCGAAAGCCACGGGTTGGCGCTTGGCTGCATCGTCGACGGTTGTCCGCCGGGGATCGAACTGGACGAAGAGTGGGTGCAGCGCGATCTCGATCGGCGCAAACCCGGCCAGTCGCGCTTTACGACCCAACGGCGTGAAGACGATCAGGTGCGGATACTCTCCGGTGTCTTTGAAGGCAAAACCACCGGCACGCCCATCGGCATGGTGATCGAGAATACGGATCAACGCTCCAGGGATTACTCGAAAATCAAAGACCAGTTCCGACCCGCCCACGCCGACTACACCTATCTGCAGAAGTACGGCATTCGCGACCATCGCGGTGGCGGCCGGTCATCGGCTCGGGAAACGGCCATGCGGGTGGCGGCCGGGGCGGTGGCGAGAAAGGCGCTGGCGGTGCTGTGGGGCATCGAGATCACCGGTTATCTGTCCCAGCTGGGGCCGATCGCCATCGATTCGGTGGACTGGAACGAAATCGGCCGCAATCCGTTCTATTGTCCCGATGCCTCCAAAGTGTCGATCATGGAGGACTACATGAAAGCCCTGCAGAAGGAAGGCGATTCGGTGGGTGCGAAAATCACGGTCGTGGCCCGCAATATGGTGCCGGGGCTGGGCGAACCGGTATTTGACCGACTCGACGCCGATCTCGCCCATGCGTTGATGAGCATCAACGCCGTGAAAGGCGTAGAGATCGGTGCCGGGTTTGCATCCGTGGCGCAGAAGGGATCCGAGCATCGCGACGAAATCACCCCGGAGGGGTTTCTGTCCAATAACGCCGGGGGCGTGCTGGGGGGTATCTCCAGCGGGCAGGATCTGGTGGCGCATATCGCCCTCAAGCCGACCTCCAGCATCCGCATTCCCGGCCGCAGCGTGGATGTCCAGGGGAATCCGGTCGAAGTGATCACCACCGGCCGCCATGATCCGTGTGTCGGTATCCGTGCGACCCCGATTGCCGAAGCCATGGTAGCGCTGGTGTTGCTGGATCATGCGCTGCGGCACCGCGGACAGAACAGCGACGTGGCCCTGGCGACGCCTGTGATCCCGGCCAGCCCCCGTAACTGATCTGTGGCAGGCGTCCTTTACTGGCGTCTGTCCGCGCTGTACCTGATCTATTTCGCCGTTGTCGGGATCATCTCTCCCTGGTGGGGCTTGTACCTGGACCACCTGGGATTCACCGCGCAGCAGATGGGCGTGGTGCTGGCGCTGCCCATGCTCACCAAGATCATCGCGCCGAATCTGTGGGGCTGGTGGGCCGATCGCCTCGGACGCTATGTGCTGGTCATGCGCCTGGGGGCGGCGGGCGCTGTACTGGGGGTAATCGGGTTGCTGGGTGCGGCCGAGTACTGGCCAGTGTTGCTGTTTACTGCGCTGTTTACGTTTTTCTGGAACGCCATCCTTCCGCAGTTTGAAGTCAT
>CAZJKJ010000002.1:0-90127 GCA_964546435.1 uncultured Cellvibrionaceae bacterium | reverse complement strand
GTACCCCGGGGCGGAGCCGCCTGCTGGCAGTATTTCTGGTCTCGGCATTTCTGCTTCACGCCAGTCACGGCGTCTATTACGGGTTTTACAGTCTGTATCTGTCCCGTTACGGCTACTCGACCGGTTTTATCGGGGTGTTGTGGGCACTGGGTGTGGTGGCGGAAATCCTGTTGTTTCTCAGGATGCCGTGGCTGTTGACGCGCCTGTCCCTGTGGACCTGTCTGCTCGCCAGTATCATGGCTGCCGCCCTGCGATGGTGGCTGATCGGGTGGTTCCCCGAGACGGTCGGATTACTGGTGTTTGCGCAGGCGCTCCACGCCCTGACGTTTGCCTTGGCACATGCAGTGGCGATCGAGTTGATCCGCCGTCTGTTTCCGGGACATCGGCGAGGCTTTGGCCAGGCGCTTTACAGCGCAGTGTGTTTCGGAGCGGGAGGCGCGCTGGGGGTTTATGTCTGCGGGATACTCTGGTCAACGTCCATGCGCAGCGCATTCGATTTCTCCTGTGGGCTGGCGTTGATTGCCACTTTGGTGGCGGCTGTTGGTATCCGGGTTGCGAAGCAACACTCACTGAGCATCTGAACAGAGCCCACAATCGTCGGTGCTCACTTGACATCGAATAGGGCATGTGGCATCAATTGGGCCGCTTGGCGTAGAAATATACGCCAATTTACTTTTGGTACCGCCCTGATTAGGGCCTCGCGGGCGATGGGACCGTAAAGGACCCATTAACAGTCTGACGCAACGGCAGGGGTTTGACCGAGAATAAAGTTAGTCATTCGTCGAGTAGAACATATGGGTAGAACGCTGGTTGTACTCAGCATGCTGCTGCAGGTGCTGGCCGGTCAGGCAAGCGCCGACACAAAAAGCTGTCCAGCGATCGATTGCGATTGTGATGTCATAACCGGTGAGAGCTGGCGGGAACTGTGCTTCAAAAGCGAGCAGGTAATCGTTGCCGAATGTGTAAAAAATCAGGGCGTTCCGCAGAACTATTGCCGGATGCAGGGCCCGGATGCCTTTCCCACTCCCTTGTCCATCAAACCCCGATCCGGGGCCGCTGAACCGGCCGCTGCGTTGCAACCGGCCGATGTTGTAGACAAGCTGATCACCACACAGTACTGGTCTCTCGCCGAAGATCTCGCCAATCTGAAGGGGCGCGTGGAGGACAATTCCCTCGTCGAAGCCCTGAAAATCAGCAAAATTCTGGACCGTAACGTCGAAAAACTCTTTCAGCTGCAACTGTCGGTGCAGGAAAGCATCGCCCGCCTGAACAAGTCCACCGACGCGCGCAAATATTTCAAAGGCTATGCGGGAAGCTCAGCGGGGCTGGCGGACAGAATTCTGGCCCAGCGGGATGCAGGGGGGGAGACTGGCTCCGCTGGCGGTGGTGCACGGGATGCGGAGATCAGAAAGCATCTGCGCGGCCAGCTCAGTCGCAGCGCCGCCGCCCTGTACGAGCAGGTCGCCTATCTGTGGGCCCATTCCGGAGAAGACAAGGATGCCGCCCACGCCTGGCAAAAAGCGGCCACAATCGCAGAGAAACTGGCGGAGGAAGAAGAGCTGGGCCAGAACGATCCGAAATACGTCAATTTCTACCGCGAACAGGCGTCGGCGCGGTGGCACAAGGCCACCTTTTATTGGGTGAAAGGAAAGGACGCTGAACAGGCCTTATCCACAAATCGTCAGGCGGCCAATGCGCTGTTGCCATCGGCAGGAAAGGGCGAAGACGCCGGTGAGCGCAGCGCCGGCGCCAAGCCGCAACCGGAAGCGAAGCCTTAGTCTCAGCACGTCCTTGTTGCCCCTTTCGCAATTACCCTCTCAGCCCGTCTGGCAAATTGTCGAAAACCATCGCCTAGAAGTGAACATAAATTTCGGCGAACGGGCCTTCAGCTTTGATGTCCGCGTACAGCGTGCCGAATTCCTTTGCGTCGATGCCCAGAGAGCGAAAGCCGACATTGACGCCCAGATCTACCATCGGCATGACATCCAGGTAATATCCGGCTGATATCGTGTAGTCCACCATTTTTTCGCCGTCGTAGCTGACTGCCTGCAAACGGCCATCGAGGGACAGATTGGTTCCGGGGATTTGCAGACCGGTGCTCAGATAGCCCATAGGGATCGTGTCATCAAGGGTGCCGATGGCACGGCCGAATTCGCTTTCCACGTAAACCGAGCCGTCGAATTTGCGGATGGTCAGGCCCCAATCCAGTTTGAGCCAGTTATCCAGCAATTCGTAATACAGGGTGGCGTCATAATAGGACAGCTCCAGTTGCGTCTGTAGCGCAATGTTGACGGTGACGTTAACCCCGCCAAGCTGAAATTCCTGAGTATTGTTGCTTGTGGCGTCCGCTTCGATGGCCGCATATTCAAGGCGGATATTGGGAAGAAGGGGAATAGGGTGCTCGAGACTGGCCCAATAATAGTTGCTCGGCTCCTTCTTGAAACCGAGGTTTTCCATTGACGTAATCGGTGAACCCCGGTCGCCAACGTAGCCGCTCAATTCGGATTGCCAACGCCCGATTCCGCCGGCAACACCCAGAATGGTGTCCGCGTAGGCGGTAGAGGTAAATGCTGCCGAGATCACGCCAGCCAATAGAATCTTGTTCATGGTTGTTTGCTCAGAGGGTTGTTTGTTCAAGTTTCCGGGAAAAGTTTTGACATCATAGCTCAAGCCCCCCGGCGGAGTAGCGGATTGGTCTGGCTTTTCACTAATGAACTTACGCGTAGATCTGATCACAGGTTCGCCATTTGCTCCGCGGAGGCTTCGCGCAGCAAGCCGGCCAGTGCCTCGGCGGCACGACTTCGGTGGCGGCGGCTGTGGAGCACCAGGCCGAGGGTGCGGTTCAGAGTCACCGCCGGTATCGGTATCTCGCTGAGATGTTCATCCAGCATGGATCTGGGCAACACGCTCCAGCCGAGACCGACGGACACCATCATTTTGATAGTTTCCAGATAATTGGTACTCATGTTCAGAGAAATGCTCAGGCCATGCTGATCGAACAGGCTTTTAACGATTCGTCCGGTGAAGGTTGCCAGATCGGGCAGAATCGCCGCCGCCTGACTCAACTGGCGCAAGTCGGTGGGGGTGGGCGCCGGCACCTGGTGATGGGTGACGAAGACCAGCGGATCCTGCCACAGTGGTTCGGTCAGCAGGTTATCTGCGGGCGTCGGTGCGAGGGTGACAACTGCCAGTTCGCAGTGACCTTCGAGGACCCGGGTATGGGCGACCTCGGAGTCGAGGAACTCAATCTGCAGATTGACATTGCCATAGCGCTGGGAAAAGCGCCGCAGGATCGGTGGCAGCTTGTGCAGGCCTATATGGTGACTGGTTGCAATCCGCAGTTCGCCGCGGACGTCGCCGGACAGGTCATTGATGGCATTTTTGGCGGCTGTGATCTCCGCGAGGATGGATTCGGCCCGGGGCAGCAGGGATTGGCCGGCGGTGGTCAGATGCACGCGGCGGTTGATGCGGTCAAATAGCGGCGTATCCAGTTCCGTTTCGAGTGCTGCAATCCGTTTGCTGATGGCAGGCTGAGTAAGATGCAGTTGAGCGGCTGCCCCCGAGAAGGAGCCGCACCGGGCCACAAATAGAAAGGCCTTCAAGCCGTCGATGTCCATATGTATTCCAGAGTGGAATGTGTTGTATTAAATTAATGAATTAGAGTTATTCTGGCGCAGATCCTAAACTGTCGCAAGAACTTACGCAGGAGGTCCGCCATGCCCGGCAAGACGTTATACGACAAATTATGGGAAGCCCACGTGGTCAAGAACCGCGATGACGGGTCGTCACTGATCTACATCGATCGGCACATTGTTCACGAAGTGACTTCTCCCCAGGCGTTCGAAGGCCTGCGCCTCGCGGGGCGCAAATTGTGGCGGACCAACAGCGTCCTGGCAACGCCCGATCACAACGTCCCCACCACGACACGGGAACGGGCGTCGGGCGTTGCCGGAATCGCCGACCCGATTTCCCGGATCCAGGTGAAGACCCTGGATGACAACTGTGACGAGTGGGGAATCACCGAATTCAAAATCAATGACGTCCGCCAGGGTATTGTGCATGTGGTCGGCCCGGAAACCGGCGCCTGTCTTCCCGGCATGACGATAGTCTGCGGCGACTCCCATACATCGACCAATGGTGCACTCGGTGCGCTCGCGTTCGGGATTGGCACCAGCGAGGTTGAACACGTCCTGGCGACTCAGTGCCTGGTGGCCAAAAAGATGAAGAACATGCTGGTCCGGATCGACGGCACCCTGCGCAGCGGCGTGACTGCCAAAGATGTCGTGCTGGCCGTCATCGGCGAGATAGGCACGGCGGGCGGCACGGGTTACGCGCTGGAGTTTGGCGGCGAAGTGGTTCGTACGATGTCCATGGAAGGTCGCCTGACCATGTGCAACATGGCGATCGAAGCCGGCGCGCGAGCGGGCATGGTCGCGGTCGATGACATAACGCTGGACTACGTCAAGGGAAGGCCATTCGCACCCCAGGGTGCTCAGTGGCAGCAGGCGGAGGCTTTGTGGCGCGGCTTTGTCAGTGATGCCGATGCAGTATTCGACCGGGTCGTGGTGCTGAATGGCAGCAGCATCGAACCCCAGGTGACCTGGGGGACCTCGCCGGAGATGGTACTGCCCGTCGGCGGACGGATACCGGATCCGGCCCAGGCGGCGGATCCGGTGCAGCGACAGGGTATCGAACGAGCCCTCGAATATATGGGGCTGCAAGCCAACCAGGCGGTGCGGGATATCCATATCGACAAAGTCTTTATCGGTTCGTGCACCAACTCGAGAATCGAGGATATCCGCGACGCGGCGGCCGTGGTACGGGGCCGAAAAAAGGCCGACTCGGTTTCCCTGGCGATGGTGGTGCCGGGATCGGGCGCGGTCAAGGCTCAGGCCGAAGCGGAAGGTTTGCACGAGATCTTCATCGCAGCCGGTTTTGAATGGCGTGAACCCGGCTGCTCGATGTGTCTGGCGATGAACGCGGACCGGCTCGAACCCGGCGAACGCTGCGCCTCAACCTCCAACCGCAATTTCGAGGGCAGGCAGGGGTATGGCGGCCGTACGCATCTGGTCAGTCCGGCAATGGCTGCCGGCGCGGCCATTGCCGGTCACTTTGTTGCACCCAACGAATTGAAGTGAGAGCAAGTCGATGAAACCATTTACTGAATTGCGGGGCGTGGCGGCCCCGATGGATCGCGCCAATGTGGACACCGATCTGATCATTCCCAAACAGTTCCTCAAATCCATTGCGCGCACGGGATTTGGCCCCAACCTCTTTGACGAGTTGCGCTATCTCGACAAGGGTGAACCCGGCAAGCCCAACGAGGGGCGTCCCCTGAACCCGGACTTTCCTTTGAATCACGCGCGCTATGCGGGTGCCAGTATTTTGCTGGCCCGCACCAACTTCGGATGCGGATCCAGTCGCGAACACGCGCCCTGGGCGCTGGAAGAATATGGCTTCCGGTGCGTAATCGCGCCCAGTTTTGCCGATATCTTCTATAACAACTGCTTCAAGAACGGTATGTTGCCCGTCGTGCTTCCGACCGAGGTCGTGGACATCCTGTTTGACGAGATGTACCGGCAGGAAGGCTATCAACTGGTGGTGAACCTGCAGAGCCAGACCGTGACGCGACCGAATGGTGATCAGCATTTGTTCGGAGTTGATGGTTTTCGCAAGCATTGCCTGCTCAATGGTTTTGACGATATCGGTTTGACCCTGCAGGATGCCGACTCCATCAAACAGTATGAAGCGGCGCGGCACGCAGTGACGCCCTGGATATTTGATCAGCAAGTCTGAAATCACGGGTCTGCGGCGGTTGTGCGGAACGGTTTTTGCTCCGACAGGCGCAGGCCGGGCTGATCAATGGTTCTCTGGCGCGGGGATTGGTCCCGCGACCCGCACGCGAGCTGCATCAATCCATTCATCTTCCGGAATTTATAAATGACAAAACGAATATTGGTCCTGCCGGGCGACGGTATTGGGCCCGAAATCACCCGGGAAGCGTTGAAGGTTCTCGGCAAAGTCGACGCCCTCTACGGCCTGGGGTTGTCCTACGAAGAGGACATGATCGGTGGCAGCGCTATCGACCGTTATGGCGTTCCCCTGGATGACAGCACCCTGGCCAGGGCCCGCGATGCCGATGCTATCCTGATGGGCTCGGTGGGTGGTCCCAAATGGGATGCGCTCGATGCCGCCGTGCGGCCGGAAAAAGGTCTTCTGAAAATCCGTTATGAATTGGGGCTTTACGCCAATTTGCGGCCGGCGATCCTGTATCCGCAACTGGCGGAAGCATCGACCCTGAAAGCGGAAGTGGTAGCGGGCCTGGACATCCTCATCGTGCGGGAACTGACCGGTGGTATCTATTTTGGGCAACCCCGGGGTATCCGGGTTCTGGCCAATGGCGAGCGACAGGGGTTCAACACTTATGTCTATGCAGAACACGAGATAGAGAGAATCGGGCGTACCGCATTTGAAATGGCACGCAAGCGGCAACGTCGGGTGTGTTCAGTGGACAAGGCCAATGTGCTTGAAGCGACTGTTCTCTGGCGCGAAGTGATGCAACGGGTTGCGAAAGACTACCCCGATGTTGAGCTGTCTCACATGTATGTAGACAATGCGGCCATGCAACTGGTACGGGCGCCCAAACAGTTCGATGTGATTGTGACCGGCAACATGTTCGGTGATATCCTCTCCGACTGCGCGGCGATGCTGACCGGTTCAATCGGCATGCTCCCGTCTGCTTCGATCAATCAGGATCGTCGGGGCCTGTACGAACCGGTCCATGGTTCTGCGCCGGATATTGCGGGGCAGGGGATTGCGAATCCGCTGGCCACAATTCTGTCGGCAGCGATGCTGCTGCGGTACTCACTGGATCACGCCGACGCTGCGGATGCCATTGAGCGGGCAGTAGGGCGGGTGCTGGATCAGGGTCTTCGTACGGCGGATATCTGGTCCGATGGCATGCACAAGGTGGGTACGTCGGCGATGGGCGAAGCAGTCATGGCGGCGCTGGAAGATTAAGATGAGAAACAGAGGTGAAGATATGAAGGTAGGATTTGTCGGCTGGCGGGGCATGGTGGGCTCAGTTCTGATGGAGCGCATGCGCGAGGAGAATGATTTCGCGAACATTGATCCGGTATTCTTTTCCACATCCAATGCCGGTGGACGCGCCCCGGACGTAGGAAAGGCAACACCTCCACTGCAGGATGCCTATGACCTATCTGCCTTGTCCGCGCTCGATGCCGTAATCTCGTGTCAGGGCGGCGACTACACCAAAGAAGTGCACGCCCGGCTGCGCAGCGGAGGGTGGCAGGGATACTGGATCGATGCTGCATCGACGTTGCGAATGGATCCCGATGCGCTGATCGTTCTGGATCCGGTCAACGACCAGGTAATCCGGGACGGACTGAAGTCCGGAGTGAAGGATTTTATCGGCGGTAACTGTACCGTCAGCCTCATGCTTATGGCACTGGGGGGATTGTTCCGCGAAGGGCTGGTGGAGTGGGTCAGCGCCATGACCTATCAGGCCGCCAGCGGCGCCGGCGCGCAGAATATGCGTGAGCTGATCCAGCAGATGGGTACCATCCATGCGGCCTGCGCGGACAAACTGGCCAACCCGTCCAGCGCAATTCTGGATATCGATCGCCAGGTCATCAAGACCATGCGCGAGGATCTGCCCGTCGAGCAGTTCGGAGCGCCGCTTGCCGGCAGCTTGCTGCCTTATATTGACCGCCAGCTGGACAACGGTCAGAGTCGCGAGGAATGGAAAGGTCAGGCAGAAGCCAACAGGATTCTGGGATTGCAGACCCCCGTCGCCGTCGATGGAATCTGCGTGCGCATCGGTGCCATGCGCTGTCACAGTCAGGCATTGACGATCAAACTGACCCGGGATGTGGCGCTGCCGGAAATAGAAAGGATTATCGCAGGTGCCAATGAATGGGTATCCGTAGTTCCCAATGAACGCGAAGCCAGCATGCATGAGTTGACGCCAACACGGGTAACCGGCACGTTAAATATTCCGGTGGGAAGATTGCGGAAGATGAGTTTCGGCCCGCAATATCTGTCGGCCTTTACCGTGGGCGATCAGTTGTTGTGGGGCGCGGCAGAACCTTTGCGGCGCATGCTTAACATCCTCCAAAGCGCGTAAGTCAGTGTACTCTTCAGCGGAATCCCTTTGCCGGATATCCGCTGAAGACCTGTCAGACATTCAACTTTCGCGGCGTTTGTGCGGTCGATAAATCTGAGAAATTTCAGCATTGTCGTTGCAGTCGGCTATAAAGAAAGAGCGCTAAGTTGAAAAAAGCCTACTTGTCATGAATACTTAGATCGAAATGTCAAACCGCGTTTACGTACGCCAGCTGAAGGAGCAGGCGTGTGTGATGCCTTTCGGTCTCTGTCGCGGCCGTGAGATTAACCGAATAATCAAGGAACTATCTATGGGGCTCCGTATTCAAGCGTATTTGGTCAGCGCGTTGACAGCTTTGTCCGCTGCATATGCCTCGGCGCTCGGGCTTGGAGAAATCAAATTGAACTCCGCCCTCAATCAGCCTCTGGATGCTGAAATCAAATTGCTTCAGGTACGTGATCTCACCGAGAAAGAAATTATCGTCGGGTTGGCCTCTCAAGAAGAATTTGATCGTCTGGGAATTGATCGCCCTCATTATCTGGCCGACCTGGCCTTTTCAGTCGATTTGAATACTGCCGATGGGGCCGTGGTAAAAGTGCGGTCGCTGAAACCTGTTCGCGAACCCTTCCTGGATTTCATTGTGCAGGCGCAATGGCCCAGCGGTCGGCTCCTGCGTGAATATACCCTTCTCATAGATCTCCCGGTTTTCTCTGGCGAGCAGGATGCGGCCCCCGTCCGCAGTGCGCCGCAGGCCCGGACCGAGGCCCAGCCGGTATCGCGGCCGACTTCGCCAGCGCAGGAGGCGGTTGCACCTGTCTCGGATGTCGCCAGCCCCGAACCCCGGGAGCCGACTATGCCGGGCGGATCGGGTGGTGAGGAATATGGGCCGGTCGCGCCGAATGAGAATCTCTGGGGCATTGCGTCCCGTTCTCGCCCTGACTCATCTGTCACGATCCAGCAAACCATGCTCGCGATCCAGCGGGCGAATCCCGACGCGTTCATTAACGAAAACATTAACTTGTTGCGTCGGGGCGCAGTTCTGCGCATACCGGCCAAGGAAGACATCCAGTCGTTGACCGGTGGTGACGCCGTGCGCATGGTTGCCGAACAGAATCGCGCCTGGACCGAACAACGCGCGCCCGCCACTGGCCGGGCACAACTTCAGGGTAGCAAGACCGAGCCGGTGACCCCGCCCGAGGAATCTGAGCCGGAAGGTCGAGTCAAGCTGGTGGCGCCTCCAACGGCAGAAAGCGAGACGCCGCAGGGCTTGGGAGCCTCGGAAGAGGCGACAACCTCAGCCCTTGAAACCGAGCTGGCTGTGGCCCAGGAACAATTCGACGCCGCACGGCGGGAGCGCTCTGAGCTTCGGTCCCGTCGCACCGCGATGGACGACCAGATCGACACCATCGAAAAGTTACTGGCCGTCAGCAATGAAGAATTGCGTGAACTGGAACTGGCTGCACGGCAAATGAATGAAGGCAGCCTGAACGACACCGGAACCGCGCAGCAGACGGATACCGCCGCGCCAGCCGGTGAGATGGCAAGCGAACCGGAGCAGGCGACAGTAACCAGCGAATCGGCGCAGCCACCGGCAAAACAAGAGACAGCGTCGACGCCCAAGCCGCCCGTTGCAACGGCGCCATCAGGACCCTCTCTGATGGACACGCTGATGGACAACCTCCTTTACATTGTGTTGGGACTGGCCGCCATCGCCGTCGCGGTTGGAGCGTTTTTCTACATGCGTCACCAAAACTCCGGATTTGATGACGAGGATTTGGAAGAGCTGCCAACCGATTTCACCCGCCGGAATCTGGACGACGCCGAAGACGCGGATGTGCGGGAAGATGACAAGACCGTAATTGCACCCTTCAAGGCTCAGCAAGACAGTGATACGAGTGATGACGAATTTTTTGAACAGGATGTCGAACCCGGCCTTGAAGCCGAAACTGAAGACGTCGTGGCTGAATGTGATATCCACCTCGCCTACGGACAATTCGAGCAGGCCGAAGAGAAGCTGAAAAAGGCCCTGTACCGGGAACCCGAGAACAACTCGGTGCGACTGAAATTGCTGGAGGTCTATACCGCGCAGCAGGACGGTGAAAAGTTCGATCAGGAATACGCCCGCTTGCAGGTCGTTGGCAGTCGCGAGGCGCTTGAAAGGGCGGAGTCACTGCGGGAATCCATCGTCGGAATCGGTCCGTTCGATGAAGGCAGTCACGACACGTCCGAATTCAGGAAGGCGATTGCTGGCGGGGCTGTGATTGCCGGCGGTGTGGCCGCGGCCCACGCGCTCGCAGACGACGAAGATGCACTGAAGTCGGACGACGAAACAGCTTTTGAAGATTCTTTCGATCTGGACTTGCCGGAAACCTCTGAGAATGAGGATTACACCGAAATTCTGGAACTGGACCTCGATGAGGACGAAGACGACGACAAGACGGTCATGGGCTTCCAGCGGTCACAGGAAGAAGCCGGCCTCACAACCGTCGGCGCAGACGAGGTGGCGGAAGACGATACGACGTTTGATCTTGATCTGGACGACGAAGACCTGACCGTCACCGCCGGGAGGGAAGATCTCGATTCTCTGGATTCCGACACCGATCTCAATCCGGATTCTGTCGATTTTGATCTGGGTGAAGATTTCGATGAACCGGTGCGTGAAGATCGAGGAACTCTGGCGGACAAGGTCAGCGCTGAAAGCGGTTCTGAAGGATTGATTCTGGATGATGAGCAAGCGTTCAATGCGGATTCCGCTACGCCTTTCTCACTTGGTCTCGAAGAAACGGATTTCACCGACGAGGAAACTGATTTCACCGTAGCTGATACAGAGGCGGAGCGTGGGGAGCTGGACGCAGAGCTGCCGGATGATTTCAACCTGGAAGAACTGGATAGCGACCTGGACGACCTGGCGGGCAGTTTCGACGGCGATTTCTCCGATCTGGATGATTCAGCCAGCGACAACGCGATGGAACCGCTCAGCACCTCGGCGGAAGACTTTGCTGAGCTCGAGCTCGATGATGACATCCTGGCAGAAGATGAAATGGATCTTGACGGTGCCTATCTCGCCGAGGACGCCGACGAAGTGTCGCCGCTGGAAACCCGCGAGGAAACGCTCGTATCGAGATCTGACGTCGATGATTTCCAGCTTCCGGAATTCGACCCTGACGAAGATGACGATACCAACCTTGGCTTTCTCTCCGACAGCGATGAGACAGCAACCAAGCTTGATCTGGCCAGAGCCTATATCGATATGGGCGATGCCGACGGCGCCAAGGATATTCTTGACGAAATTCTGGAAGAAGGCGACAGCGACCAGAAGAAAGAAGCAGAAACCCTGATGACCAAAATCGGCTGACACCTCATTCGCTTGACGCGCATTTTGAACCTTTTAGTGGAGCCCCGCCAACGCGGGGTTTTTTATTTCTTTGAGCATGAAAAAGACGGGCATTGAATACACTCCGAATTGCGAGCTTAAACCGGGTATGGAATTGCCCCCCGGGGTCGAACGGCGCGCAGCAATCGTGGAATACCATGGGGGCCGCTTCCAGGGATTCCAGAAACAGGCATCCACTGCCAACACGATTCAGACGTGTCTGGAAGCCGCGCTTTCAAAAGTTGCCAACACTGAAGTAACGCTGGTGTGCGCTGGCCGTACCGATGCCGGCGTACATGCCGGCCATCAGGTTATTCATTTTGATACAGCGGCCGTGCGACCGGACAAAGCCTGGGTGCAAGGGGTGAACCTTTATTTGCCGCGCTCCATCCGGATTCTCTGGAGTCAGTCGGTTTCGGGCGATTTCCATGCCCGCTTCTGCGCTGTTAACCGGAGTTATCGCTACGTGACGCTTACATCCAAAGTGCCCTCGGCATTGCTGGATGGACTGGTAACCTGGCGCCGGGATGATCTGGATGTGGAGCAAATGTCGGTCGCAGCAGCCAGTCTGCTGGGAGAGCACGATTTTTCCGCATTCAGGGCAAGTCAGTGTCAGGCGAAAAATCCGGTACGACGACTCGAACAACTCAGGATAGAACGCCGGGGCGGGTTTCTGGTGACCGAAGTCCGGGCGAACGCGTTTTTGCATCACATGGTTCGCAACATCATGGGCGTGCTTTTTGAAGTCGGGCGCGGCGCCCGACCTGCACAATGGGCAGCGGAAGTCCTGGCGGGGCGGGATCGCACCCAGGCGGCCGCCACCGCGCCGGCCGCGGGGCTTTACCTGGCCGGTGTGGGTTACCCGCCGGAATTCGAGTTGCCCGGTGTCGCTGCCTGTCCAGCGTTTTTGGCGGGATGCCTCGACCAGGGTCTGTATTAAAAGTCGTGGAGCGAAGGTCAGGCAAGGCAAAAACAGGCTAAAAATGCTCATTTGCGCGGAGTAAACTCCTTTCTTGCCGGTTTTTGTCTTGCACTGGCTGCCTCGATAACGTTTTTCCACGGCCTGCGAGCTGGCTGCTGTGGCGCGGATTCAGTATGAGCCAAGCACGCCAGTCCGATAATCTGCTAACATTGCACGCTTTTCATATACCGGGTCCCAACGAATTCATGAAGCCACGGGTCAGAGTTAAAGTCTGCGGAATGACGTCCGTTGAAGCGGCCGTTCAGGCGGCAGCGGCCGGGGCAGATGCCATTGGCCTCGTTTTTTATGAACCCAGCCCGCGTAATCTGGCCGATCTGGGAAAAGCGCGGGCGATGGCCCTGGCAGCCGGTCCTTTTGTCACTGTGACTGGCCTGTTCGTCAACCCGGCTGTGTCTTTTGTCGAGCGGGTGCTGGCTGAAGTGCCCCTCGGTGCATTGCAATTCCATGGCGATGAAGAGGCAGCGTTCTGCGCCCGCTTCGGTCGCCCTTACATCAAAGCCCTGCGTATGAGATCAGATCTCGATCCCGTCGTCGAGATGACCCGGTACCCCGATGCCATCGGCATATTGCTGGACGCCTATCGGCCGGGAACACCGGGCGGCACCGGTGAAACCTTTGACTGGACGCGGGTTCCAAAGAAGACTTCACGGCCAGTCGTGCTTGCCGGAGGACTTGGCCCGGACAACGTTGCGCAGGCCATCGCCATCAGCGCCCCCTGGGCAGTGGATGTCAGCGGCGGTGTGGAAGGCGCACCGGGCATCAAAGATCCTCAAAAAGTGACCGATTTCATTCGCGCTGTTGCTGCGGCGTCGCTATCCAGCTGAACGCCAGCCGAATCAAGCATCCTACTAAGAGAGAGTAATCTGTGACGTCAGATATTAACTTCGCCAATATGCCGGACGCCTCCGGCCATTTCGGTCAGTTTGGCGGGCGTTTTGTTTCAGAAACCTTGATACATGCCCTCGACGACTTGCAATCCATGTATTTCCGTCTGAAGGACGACCCGGCGTTTCAGGCCGAGATCGACAAGGATCTTTCCCATTATGTGGGGCGACCGTCGCCGCTTTATTTTGCTGAGCACTGGACCCGGAAAGTCGGTGGTGCGCAGCTGTTTCTGAAGCGCGAAGACCTGAACCATACCGGCGCCCACAAAGTTAACAACACCATCGGACAGGCTCTGCTGGCCAAGTATTCCGGCAAGACCCGGGTCATTGCCGAAACCGGCGCCGGGCAGCACGGTGTTGCCACCGCGACGGTGGCGGCGCGACTCGGGCTGGAGTGTGTCGTCTACATGGGTTCGGAAGACATCAAACGCCAGGCGCTGAACGTCTACCGGATGAAGCTGCTGGGCGCAAAGGTCGTGGCAGTTGAGTCCGGATCGAAAACCCTCAAAGACGCAATGAACGAAGCCATGCGTGACTGGGTCACCAATGTGGATAACACGTTTTACATTATCGGGACGGCTGCCGGCCCCCACCCATATCCGCAACTGGTCCGGGATTTTCAGTGCGTCATAGGACGCGAAGCGCGCGCGCAATGCCTGGCGCAAGCCGGGAAACTGCCGGACGCCCTCGTCGCCTGTGTCGGTGGCGGCTCCAACGCCATCGGCCTGTTCCATCCGTTTTTGAATGACGGTTCGGTGGCCATGTACGGTGTCGAAGCTGGCGGTTTGGGCGTTGAAACCGGCAGGCACGCCGCATCTTTGAGTGTGGGGACACCCGGTGTGCTGCACGGCAACCGCACTTACCTGATGGAAGATGAGGACGGTCAGATCATCGAGACCCATTCAGTCTCCGCAGGTCTCGATTATCCCGGTGTGGGTCCCGAGCATTCCTGGTTGAAAGATATCGGGCGGGTTCAGTATGTTGCGATCAACGATGACGAAGCCATGGCCGCGTTCCGGATGCTTACCCGAGTAGAAGGCATCATGCCTGCGCTCGAGTCCAGCCACGCGGTCGCCTACGCTGAAAAGCTGGCGCGCCAGCTGGACAAGGACGCGGTAATTGTTGTCAATCTGTCCGGCCGCGGCGACAAGGACATTCTGACGGTGGCAAAAATGGATGGCATTGAGGTCTGACATGAATCGAATTGTTGACTGTCTCGACAAAATAAAAAGCCGGGGCGGCAAAGCCCTGGCCACCTACATCGTCGGTGGCGACCCGAATCCAGAGGTGACCCTGGCGGCCATGCAGGCCATCGTTGCAGCGGGTGCTGACATTCTGGAAATCGGCGTACCGTTTTCAGATCCCATGGCCGAGGGGCCCGTGATTCAGCTGGGGCATGAACGGGCCCTGGCAAACCGCTTCAGCCTGCGCCAATGTATCGAACTGGTGCGAAAGTTTCGTGAAACCGATCAGACCACGCCGGTGGTGCTGATGGGTTACGCCAATCCGGTTGAACGCATGGGGTACGAAGCCTTCGCGAAAAATGCGGCCGCGGCCGGCGTGGATGGTGTGCTGACTGTCGATCTGCCGCCGGAAGAAGCCACCGACGTAATTCAGCTGTTTCGGGCGCAGGGGCTGGAAACCATTTTCCTGCTGGCGCCCACGTCATCGGATGAACGCACCGGTCGCGTGGCAGCCATGGCCGGCGGTTTTATTTACTACGTATCGCTCAAAGGCGTAACCGGCGCCGGCCACCTCGATGTAGCAGCTGTCGCCCAGCGGGTGGATTTCATTCGCAGCACCTGCACTTTGCCGGTCCTCGTGGGGTTCGGAATCAAGGATGCAGAATCGGCGGCTGCGGTTGCCCGCTGTGCGGACGGTGTGGTGGTGGGCAGCGCCCTGGTGGAGCTGATGGGCTCCGGTAAACCCTTGCCGGATGTCGTCGATGCCTTGACCGACAAGGTATCGAGCATTCGCGCTGCGCTGAACAATCTTCGCTAAGAGGCATTCTACGATGAGTTGGTTAGAGAGAATCGTTCCCAGTGCGGTGCGGTCGGAAAACCGCAAAGGTGCCAGCAAGGTGCCTGAGGGGCTTTGGAAGAAATGCACCAAATGTGAGGCTGTCCTGTATCGGCCGGAATTGGAAAAGAGTCTGGAAGTCTGCCCCAAGTGCGACCATCACATGCGGATTGGCGCCAGGCGCAGACTGGATATTTTTTTGGATGAAGAGGATCGCGAAGAAATCGCCAGCGACGTCGTACCCGTCGATCGCCTCAAATTCAAAGACATCAAAAAATACAAAGACCGCCTGACCATCGCGCAGAAAAGCACCGGGGAGAAAGATGCCCTTGTGGCGATGCGCGGCACCTTGAAAGGGATGCCGGTTGTGGCCGTGGCGTTCGAGTTTGCCTTTCACGGTGGGTCCATGGGGTATGTGGTGGGCGAGCGGTTTGCCCGGGCGGCAAAGGTATCCCTGGAAGAAGGAATACCCTTGATCTGCTTTTCGGCAACCGGTGGTGCCCGCATGCAGGAAGCCCTGATTTCCTTGATGCAGATGGCAAAAACCAGCGCCATTATCGAACGCCTCAAACAGGCCGGGGTTCCCTATGTGTCGATTATGACCGACCCGGTCTATGGCGGGGTCTCCGCCAGTCTGGCGCTGCTCGGAGATATCAACATTGCCGAACCGGGTGCGCGCGCCGGGTTCGCCGGCCCTGCCATTATTGAGCAGACCATCCGCCAGAAATTGCCCAAAGGGTTTCAGCGAGCGGAGTTCCTGCTGGATCACGGCGCCATCGACATGATCGTGCACCGCAATGCCATGCGCGACAAGACCGCTGCGCTGCTGGCGAAGCTCGGTCAGCAACCTTTGCCGGCCTGACCCCTTGGACACGCCGCGTTTCACCCATCTGGACCAGTGGTTGCGATGGCAGGAGAGCTGTCATCCGTGCGCGATTGATCTGGGTCTGGAGCGCGTGCGCCAGGTTGCCGAAACCCTCGGGCTGCTCCGGCCGACGGCGACCGTCATTACCGTCGCCGGCACCAACGGCAAAGGCTCCTGTGTGGCGACGCTGACCGCGCTGCTGCAAGAAACCGGGCACCGGACCGGCTGCTTTTCGTCCCCCCACCTTATCCGATATAACGAGCGCATCCGCATCGATGGGCATGAAGTCACCGATGATGAGCTGTGCGCTGCCTTCGACGCGATTGATCGCGCCCGTGCGGAAATTTCCCTGACATATTTTGAATTCAATACTCTGGCGGCCCTTTACCTGTTCGCGCGTTCGTCCCTGGATTACTGGATTCTGGAAGTGGGATTGGGCGGGCGACTGGACGCCACGAATATCATCGATGCGAATATCGCGGTAATTACGTCGATCGATCGCGATCACGAGGAATGGCTGGGGTCGGACCGGGAGACCATCGGTCGGGAGAAAGCCGGAATCTGCCGCCCGGGCCGCTCGGTTGTCTGTTCGGATCCATCGCCGCCCCAGAGTTTGCTGGAGGTTGTGCGCAGTCTCGGCTGTGACCTGTTTACGCTGGGTGACCGGTTCGGTTTTGACGCCACCGGCTTCCGGACCCATCGCCGTCATTTGAGTGGCCGGGTGGACCTACCACCTGCCAGCGTGGCCGCGGCCCTGCAAGTATTCGAACTGTTGCAACTTTGGCGCGATCAGGATCACGCCGAGGCGCTGGTAGCGCGACTGCGAAACCTGGGGTTGCCGGGTCGATTCGAGCAGGTGATGTGCGGCACGACGCCGGTCACGCTCGATGTTGCCCACAATCCGGCGGCGATGAAGTTTCTGGTCAGCCGTCTGCAACAGGTTTATCCGCAGGAACCGCTGCATCTCGTCATCGCCATGATGGCGGATAAGAATATCGAGGAATGTCTGGCCGAGCTGGTTCCGGTGGCCGCGCACTGGTACCTCGCTGCCATGCCCGATCTGCCCCGAGCCGCGAATTGTTCCCGGCTCGAAACGGCGATTCCAGCCGGAGTGCCGGTCCACAGTTTCGCAAGCGTGGAGTCAGCATTGGAGCAAGCCTGCGATGCTGCCGTACGGGACGATGCAGTCTCACGGCGGGTCGTGGTGACAGGGTCATTTTTTACGGTGGGGCGCGCTCGGATGTGGCTGGATCGTGTCGCCGGCGGAGATCCGGAACTCCATGGATGACGGGCTCAAGCAACGGCTGCTGGGAGCCTTGGTGCTACTGGCTCTGGCGGTTATTTTCATCCCGGTACTGTTTGATCGCGAGCGCATGGAGCCGGTGAACACCACCAGTCAGATACCCCGGACGCCAATCCTGGAAATCGAAGAGGTGCCGGACCCGCAGCAACCGGAATGGTCCAGACCCGTAGAACCCCCCGCCCAGCAGTTTGTACCGGATGAGACTGCGGTCGTGTCCGACGCGGCCGAGCCGGACACCCTGGATGCCCATGGACAACCCCAGGCCTGGGTTCTCCAGATCGGCAGTTTTCAGACGGAGCAGCTTGCCATCGCAGCACGCGACAAACTGACCGGCCTCGGTCATACCGCCTATATCCGTAAGGTTCAGGTCGCCGACGAGACGGTTCATCGGGTGTATGTAGGGCCCAAAATGGCCAAAGACGCCTTGATGACGGCCAAGGTCGCCATAGACCAGGCGCTCCAGGTAGAGTCCCTGCTTCTGGCCTTCAAACCCTGACTCTCAATCTTCGAGAGCGCCCGGTCGCAGCGCGCTCCCGGCTTTTCTGATGTAGGTCCCAATCCCGGCAAAATGTCGGCGACTGATCAAAAACCAACCTAGACTCATGGACAGGAGCGGCTTGCGAATCCGCAGGCATTTTTCAGGACCTTTCAGTGAATACG
This sequence comes from uncultured Cellvibrionaceae bacterium, assembly GCA_964546435.1. GTDB lineage: Bacteria > Pseudomonadota > Gammaproteobacteria > Pseudomonadales > Cellvibrionaceae > CAYNST01. The sequence continues at coordinate 71,916 of CAZJKJ010000002.1, read as the reverse complement.
GCCAGAGTACGGCCGGCATTTTTCAGGTCCATGGGCAGGTTGGGAAGTACGAAAATTGGACAAGTTTGCTGGTTGTCGCTGTCTCGAAGCGGGACACGGATGTGCGGATATTGCTGTTCGTTCAGGAAGCGTCGCTACGCCCGATGAGCGAGCGGAGGCGGGCAGGGATGGCTAACTGGGTCGATTGGGCAATCCTGGGCGTGATTGCCGTGTCCTGCCTGATTGGCGTCTGGCGTGGACTGTTGAAAGAACTCATGACGATCGTCATTGCGATACTCGCGGTAGTCACGGCGTTGGTTTTCTACGACAAGCTGGCACTTCTGTGGATTGATGAGCTGAGCTCTCCCGGATTGCGCAACGTGGCGGCCTTCGGAGTCATCATGATTGCTGTGATGATAGTGGGGGGCCTGCTTTCATTTATTGCCGGCAAGCTTTTCGGACTGGCGGCACTTAAACCCGTCGACAGGATTCTCGGGCTCCTTTTCGGTCTGTTCCGGGGGTGCGTCATCGTGATGGCGGTTCTGTTGATGCTGCCCAACGACATGGTTGAAACGAATCCCTGGTGGACAGAATCTACTCTGATTCCCCATTTCCTCGTATTTGAAGACCAAGCCCGCATGTCCGCAGATCGCCTGGTTCTCTGGGCGCACCAGTTTCTGCAATATGTCTGATTAAATCCACCAGCAACAGCCGTCCATCAAATCCTTTTTAACTTGCAGTGACCGCTGCACTTGCGGAAAATGCAGCAGCCAAACCGGTGTGATCTCAGAGAGGACGAAGCGAATGTGCGGTATCGTGGGTATAGTCGGCAAAACCAACGTGAATCTTGCCTTATATGATGCATTGACCATGCTTCAGCATCGAGGGCAGGACGCCGCTGGAATCATGACCTGCGATAACGGACGCATGGCGCAGCAAAAAGCAGTCGGGCTGGTTAAAGACGTTTTCCGCACTCGGCACATGCAGCGGCTGGTCGGCAACATGGGGATCGGGCATGTGCGTTATCCCACCGCGGGCAGCACCGGTCCGGCTCTGGCCCAGCCCTTTTATGTGAATTCGCCTTACGGTATCGCACTTGCCCACAACGGCAATCTGACCAACACCGAAGATCTGCGCCGGGATATTTTTCGGGCCGACCTGAGGCACGTCAACACCGATTCCGATTCCGAAGTTCTGCTCAACGTGTTCGCCCATGAGCTGCAGCAGCTGGGCAAGTTGCGACCGACGCAGGATGACATCTTCAAGGCTGTCGAAGGCGTGCACCGGCGGGTGCGCGGCGGTTATGCCGTGGTGTCCATGATTGCCAACTACGGCGTCGTGGCGTTCCGGGATCCGAACGGCATTCGACCTCTGGTGTTTGGCGAACGGCAGACCGATCGGGGCAAGGAATACATGATCGCTTCCGAAAGTGTCGCGCTCGACGTTCTGGGGTTTCGTCTGTTGCGGGACGTGGCGCCGGGAGAAGCCATTTTCATCAGTCCTGAAGGGAATCTGCATACCCGGGTGTGTGCAGAAAAAACCGTGTTGAGTCCCTGCATCTTCGAACATGTCTATTTCGCCCGTCCGGATTCCATCATGGATGGGGTGTCGGTATACAAGGCGCGCTTGCGTCAGGGTGAGCGTCTGGCCGAAAAAATCATGCGCCTGAAGCCGGATCACGATATTGATGTTGTTATTCCCATTCCCGACAGCAGCCGGGTGGCGGGGCAGGCGCTGGCGCATAATCTGGGGGTGAAATTCCGGGAAGGACTCGTCAAAAACCGTTACATCGGCAGAACCTTCATCATGCCGGGGCAACAACAGCGTAAAAAATCCGTACGGCAGAAGCTCAATGCCATCGATCTGGAGTTTCGCGGCAAAACGGTCCTGCTGGTGGATGATTCCATCGTGCGGGGTACGACCTGCCAGCAAATAATCCAGATGGCCCGGGACGCCGGAGCGGCGAAAGTGTATTTCGCGTCGGCGGCACCTTCGGTCAAATATCCGAACGTTTACGGAATTGACATGCCGTCGGTGAGCGAACTGATTGCGCATGGGCGGACCGAAGAAGAAGTAGCCGAGGCCATAGGTGCCGACTGGCTGGTTTACCAGGATCTGAATGATCTCATTGCCGCCTCGGCGGAGGGTAATACCAATATTCCCAGATTCGATTGCGCCGTTTTCGACGGTGACTATGTCACGGGGGATGTCGACGAGGCCTATCTGGCGCGCCTGGACGAGACACGGAACGACGCGGCGAAAATGACTCGTGAAGACCACTCGGGTTCGACCGGTCAGAATTCCATTGTCGGCTTTAACAACGCTTGATTCACGGGGAAGTCATGCAAGATTATTTGAAAGACGCGGGCCTGGACACGCTGGCGATCCGCGCGGGTATCCGTCGCACCAGTGAAGGTGAACACAGCGAGGCAATTTTTACCACATCGAGCTTCGTCTTCGACAGCGCCCAGGACGCCGCCGACCGATTTTCGGGGGAGAGCGAGGGCAACGTCTACTCTCGCTACACCAACCCTACCGTAGATACTTTTCAGGCGCGGATTGCCGCGCTTGAAGGCGGTGAAATGGCCGTGGCCACAGCGTCGGGAATGGCCGCCATACTGAGCCTGTGTCTCGGGCTGCTGCGCCAGGGTGACCATATCCTGTGCTCGCGCAGCATATTCGGTACAACAACCATGTTGTTTACCAAGTATCTGACAAAATTCGGTATTACTGTCGATTACGTGAATCTTGCCGACATAAACGGCTGGCAGGCAAAGCTGCGCCCGGATACCCGACTGCTGTTCGTCGAATCACCCTCAAACCCCCTGTGCGAAGTGGCGGATATCCGGGCGCTCGCCGAGGTTGCCCACAGCAATGGCAGCCTGCTGGTCGTCGACAACTGTTTTTGTACGCCCGCATTGCAGAAGCCGCTCGAACTGGGGGCAGACATCGTTGTCCATTCCGCCACCAAGTATCTCGACGGGCAGGGCAGAGCCATGGGCGGCGCTGTGGTGGGTTCAGCCGAACTCATGGCGGACGTATTGGGCGTCGTGCGCACCTGTGGGCCCACTCTGAGTCCGTTCAACGCCTGGATTTTTGCCAAAGGACTCGAAACCCTGCGCCTGCGGATGGAGGCGCACTCAGCAAGTGCGTTGGCACTGGCGCGCTGGCTGGACCAGCAGGATGCGGTAGAGCGGGTTTTTTACGCGGGCCTTCCGGATCATCCGGGCCATAGCCTGGCGGCGACGCAGCAGCGAGCTTTCGGCGGCGTTTTGTCGTTTCAGGTAAAAGGCGACAAAGCGGCGGCCTGGCGATTTATCGACGCCACGAAAATCATGTCGCTGACTGCCAATCTTGGCGATTGCAAATCCACGATCGTGCACCCGGCAACCACCACCCACGGGCGTCTTTCTGCCGAAGACAGACAGGCAGCCGGCATCACCGACAACCTCATCCGGGTCGCCGTGGGACTGGAAGACCAGCAGGATTTGATTGCAGATCTGCAACGGGGAATGTGCGCACTTTAAAACTGGTTCGCGAGCGATGGCGAGACACGGTAAAAACACGCGAACACGCGGCGTTGACACCAGGTCGATGGTCATTGTGAGGGGTTTTTAACACAGTATCGGCGAGCACAGCAGTTATGAAACCGCTTCTGGGCTATGCTCAATGGTATGCGCGGCACATAAGGGATCCCATCGTTGAATTCATTAATAATTCAGGTTATCGAGCAGGTCGGCACGGTTTTGCTGGGAAAGGACAAGCAGATCCGTCTGGCCGTCGCTTGTCTGCTGGCGCGCGGTCACCTGCTGATAGAAGATCTGCCCGGTATGGGCAAAACCACTCTGGCACACAGTCTGGCCAGGGTACTCGGGCTTGATTACGACCGCGTGCAGTTCACCAGCGATTTACTGCCGGCCGATATCCTCGGGGTCTCGGTTTTCAGCCGCACCAACGAATCCTTTACTTTTCACCCCGGGCCGGTATTCACCCAGGTTCTGCTCGCTGACGAGATCAACCGTACGACGCCGAAAACCCAGAGTGCCCTGCTTGAAGCGATGGAAGAAGGGCAGGTCACCATTGAAGGTCGAAGCCGGGCTCTGCCCAACCCGTTTTTTGTCATTGCCACGCAGAACCCGGTGTCGCAATCCGGCACTTATCCTCTGCCGGAGTCGCAGCTCGACCGGTTTTTGATGCGGATCAGCCTCGGCTATCCAAGTCTTTCAGCCGAGCGGCAGCTTTTCAGAGGGCAGGACAGTCGGGTCAATCTGGAAAAGCTCGAATCCGTATTGACGCTTCCGCAGTTGCAGCATTTGCAACAGTGCGTCGCGGAAGTGCGGGCGAGCGATGTGCTGCTGGATTATCTGCAGGGACTGGTGGCGACCACGCGGGAGGATGAACGATTTGTATACGGGCTCTCACCCCGGGGGGCACTGGCCTGGCTGAAAGCGGCCAAAGCCTGGGCGGTGGTCCACGATCGCGATTATGTTATTCCCGAAGATCTGCAAGCGGTGATGCCGGCTGTGGTCAGCCACCGGGTCCGCGCACGGGAATCCAATTATTCAGATGAAAGTCTGGTGAATTATCTGCTCCAGAAAGTCGATGTGATTAATCCTTAATCCAGTCGGGCTGCCATGAAACTCGCCTTGCCATTAAAGAGAGCCGTGCGACGCTGGTTTTTCGTCTGGATTGACCGCCGTGCGCCCCGTGCGGTGGAACATCGTCTCCATCTGAACAATCTCTATATTCTGCCCACCCGGGCCGGGTTGCTGTTTTTGTTGATGGCGTTTCTCATCTGGCTACTGGGTACGAACTATCAAAATAACCTGATTCTCGCTCTGGCCTATCTACAGGTGAGCCTGCTGGTTGTGGTGATCTTCAGGACTTACCAGAATCTGGCCGGCATCGAATTACGGGTGATCGGCAGCGCTCCCAATTTTGTCAACTCCCCCGTAGGGTTCACTCTGCAGCTGCGCTCTTCCAATCCGAAGGGGGCTGACAATCTGTGCCTGAAATTCGCCGGCGGTGCAGAAGAGCTGGTGCAGTTGCAACCGGACAGCAGCCACCGGGTCAATCTTTTCATGATCGGCCGCCGTCGGGGGATACTGCGCCCGGAGCGTCTGCTGGTTAAAAGTGTTTTTCCCCTGGGGCTGGTGCAGTGCTGGAGCTGGCTGAACCTGGAGGCCCAGGTTCTGGTCTATCCGCAACCTCGGGCCTCTGCCTTTCCGGCCCATCATCTGGGCGGTGATGATGAAAGCAATGACGGCCAGAAACTGGACAGTGAAGATCTGGTGGGCCTGCGAAGGTACCAGCACGGTGATTCGCTGCGGCAGATCGCCTGGAAGCACTATGCGCGCGACAAGGGGCTTTACCGCAAGGAGCTGGCGCAGTATTCCGAGAGCGACAGCTGGCTTGACTGGCAGGATTTCTATCGCGGCGAGCCGGAAGCCTCGCTTTCCCAGATGAGCTACTGGGTGCAGGAACTCAGCCAGCTCCACAAGAGCTTCGGTCTGAGGTTGCCCGGTGTCCTGCTGGAGCCGGCAGCCGGTGAGCTACACCGGATTCGAGCCCTGAGTGCGCTGGCGCGCCACGGCGAGACCTGATCGTCATGACGATTGCGCCGCTCGTTGCTACCGAAATTGATCAGATTCCACGACGGAACCTGTTGTGGATTTTCTTCGCGCAAGGCATCTCCCTCGCGCCTCTGCTCGTGCATCTGCCCATCTGGATTGCCTTTCTCTGGGTCGCCATGCTCGGCTATCGGTTGCGGATAAACCAGGGCGTCTGGACCTTCCCCACGCTGGTGGCGAAAATCGTCTTTGGCGTGGGCTGTGTGGCGGCATTATGGGCTTCTTACGGGCGTGTGACGGCCGTTGAACCGATGGTCGGCTTCCTGATCTGCTCCTATTCCCTCAAGCTGGTGGAGCTACGCACCAGCAAAGACGTATTCATCATCCTGTTTATCGGCTTTATCGCAGTCGCTTCGCAGTTCCTGTTTGCCCAGAGTTTGCTCAGTGCGCTATTCGCGATACTGTCTTGCGCCATGCTCATCACCGCCTGGCAGGCCGCTTTGACCACGCGGATAAAACCGCTTCGGACCCACACCATCAACGGACTTGTCCTGCTGGCGCAAAGCCTGCCGTTCATGGTGATTCTGTTTGTGGTCATGCCGCGTCTGGGGCCACTCTGGTCGGTTCCCGCGCCGCAGGGCTCGGGTTCTACCGGGATGTCAGACGAACTCAAGCTGGGGGCGATAGGCGAGCTGGTCAAATCCAGAGAGCCCGCGTTCCGGGTCTCTTTCGACACGACAGTCCCGTCGGCGGATCTGCTCTACTGGCGTGGAATGCTGCTGGAGCATTTCGATGGGGTGACCTGGCGGCAGCGAATTCAGCTCCCGCTGGGTAATGATCCGGCGCCGCCGGCACCGACCAATACTGATGAGCTTTCCAGCTATTCGGTACTGCTGGAGCCGCATCAGGGTCGCTGGCTGTTTACCCTTGGCGTTCCCCTGCAAGTCGAATCCGAATTCCTGAAAATCCAGCGACAGCCTGGCCAGGTAATCCAGAGTCGCTGGCCCGTTAGCAAAAAATCCCGCTATCAGGTGACCTCAATACTCACCCAGGTACTCGATCGGAGCGAGCTCGGCAATGCGGACCACCGCATCTATACCCAACTGCCTGAACATGCCAATCCACGAGCAAAAGAGCTGGCGGAGCAGTGGGCTGGAGATCAACTCACGTCCAGCGCCATCGCCGCCAGGGCGCTGGATCTGTTCCGCACGGATTTTATCTATACCTTGCGTCCCCAAACGCTGGGGCAAGACGCGATCGACCAGTTTCTTTTCGAGACGCGCCGGGGGTTTTGCGAACATTTTGCCAGCAGCTTCGTGTTTCTGATGAGGGCGGCGGGGATACCGGCCCGCATTGTTGTTGGCTACCAGGGGGGCGAGATGAACCCGGTGGAAAATTATCTGCTGGTGCGGCAATCGGACGCCCACGCCTGGGCGGAAATATGGCTGGATGAGACCGGATGGGTGGGTATCGACCCGACCAGCGCCGTGGCACCCAGCCGCATCGACCGAGGCATTGCCGAGGCCCTCGACGAGCGCGAGCGTGTCCTGATCGAGAATCCCTGGCAGAACAACGGAGTTCTGCGCCGGGTATTTCATCAGTGGGACGCAATGGGTTTTGCCTGGAATCGCTGGGTTCTCAATTACGATCGGGAAGCGCAACGTGCATTCTTGACAAAACTTCTGGGTGATGCGAACCCCTGGCGGATCGGTATCGCTTTTACGGCGCTGTTGTTTACGCTCTTTTTTATATTTCTGATGATACCCGGATGGCGCCGGCGGCGTGTAGTTCCAAAGGAAATGCTGTGGATGCGCAGTCTGTTGAAAAGACTGGCCACTCACGGTTATACCCCCCGGGCAGACGAGTCCTTCTCAATGTTTGCCGGGCGGGTCGCGCAGGGGCAACCGGAGCTGAAGGAAATGCTCCACACCGTCGACGTCTATTATGAAGCCGTCGTCTATGGGGAGAAGCGGCAGTATTGCACCCGCTTGCAGGCCAGTATCGATGCGGTGAAGTACCGCCTCAAACAGCGCGCTAGATAAAATTCCTGGTGCGATCCCTGATGTACCGTTCGTAATCGGGAATAACCCGCTCGTAGGGTGTGTTGATCAGGGGCGACGAGAGAATGAAATCCGCCGTGGCCGAATTGCAGGCCACGGGGATGTTCCAGACCGCGGCAATCCGTAGCAACGCCTTGACGTCGGGATCGTGGGGGAGGGGTTCGAAGGGGTCCCAGAAAAACAGCAGCAGGTCGATCTCGCCCTCGGCGATCTTGGCACCCACCTGCTGATCGCCACCAAGGGGTCCGCTGGTGAATTTGGTAATCAAAAGACCGGTTTCGTGCTCCAGCAGGTAGCCCGTGGTGCCCGTGGCAAACAATGTCTGGTCTTTCAGCGTATTCCGATGCCCCTGGACCCAGGTGCACAATTCATCCTTCTTGTTGTCGTGGGCAACCAGAGCAATTCTTTTTTTCACCGGAAGCGGATTTTTCTTCATTTCCATAATGGCTTCTGCCTGTAGGTATGAACACGGATTCAGCGGACTCCGGCCAGGTTCCCCAATATGAATCGGATGTCGGCAGAGTGCTGTGGAACATGCCATTGACGCTGTTGATATGGGTACGTCAAAAATCGTAAACAGATGTGAAGAGGGAGCAATAAAAAAGCCCGCAAAGGCGGGCTTTTTTTGAAAAGTGGCGCGCTCGAGAGGATTCGAACCTCTGACCGCCTGGTTCGTAGCCAGGTACTCTATCCAGCTGAGCTACGAGCGCGCAAATGATGGGGTGCCCCATCAAGGTCGCGTATATTATGGATTGGGATCGGACTAGTCAACCCATAAAATAAAAAACAGCAGCGTCGGTCCGGTCAGTTACGGATAAGGACTTTGTGCCCGGCAAAATTGCCCGGTGTAAGAATGGTGTCCATGGGGATCCCGGATGTATCGGGGTAATCCAGGGAGTAGTGCAACCCGCGACTTTCCTTGCGCTGCACCGCCGAGTTGATGATGAGCTCCGCAACGACGGCCAGATTTCTCAGCTCAATGAGATCACTGCTGATTTTGTAGTTGGAATAGTATTCGTGGATTTCCTGTTGAAGCATCAGTACCCGTCGATGGGCCCGTTCGAGCCGTTTGTGGGTGCGGACAATGCCCACGTAGTCCCACATGAACCGGCGCAGCTCATCCCAGTTATGTGAGATCACCACATCTTCGTCCGAGTCGGTCACGCGAGACTCATCCCAGGGGCGCGTTGGCGCCGGTGGTTCAATGGCGGGCAATATGCCGAGAATGTGTTGCGCTGCCGATTTGGCAAACACGATACATTCCAGCAGCGAATTGCTGGCCATGCGGTTGGCGCCGTGTAATCCGGTGAACGTGGTTTCGCCAACCGCATAAAGATGCTGCAGATCGGTCTCGCCGTGAGTGTTGACCATGACGCCACCGCAGGTGTAATGAGCAGCGGGTACCACGGGTATGGCTTCACGGGTGATGTCGATGCCATAGCCCAGGCAGCTTTCATACACTGTCGGGAAATGGTGCTTGATGAATTCGGGGCTCTTGTGGCTGATATCCAGATACATGTAATTGCTGCCCAGCCGCTTCATTTCATGGTCGATAGCCCGGGCAACCACATCGCGGGGTGCCAGTTCCGCCTCCGGATGAAAGCGCTCCATGAACCGCTCGCCACTGGGAAGCTTCAACACGGCGCCTTCGCCGCGCAGTGCCTCGGTTATCAGCATGGATTTGGCATTGGGGTGGTAAAGGCAGGTAGGATGGAACTGATTGAATTCCATGTTGGCAACCCGGCAGCCTGCCCTCCACGCCATGGCGATGCCGTCGCCACTGGCACTATCCGGATTACTGCTGTAGAGATAGACCTTGCTGGCGCCACCAGTGGCCATGATCACCGCCCTGGCGGTAAAGCGTTCGACGAGATCGGTGGCCTTGTTAAGGACGTAAGCCCCTACGCACCGGAATTTTCCGGTGGTCAGATCTGGCTGACGAATCAGATCCACTGCAATACAGTGCTCCCGCAGAGTGATATTCTGTGCCGCCTGTGCCTGGAGCAGCAGGGTAGAATGCACCGCCTTGCCGGTGGCGTCGGCGCTGTGAATGATGCGCCGGTGACTGTGACCGCCTTCGCGGGTCAGATGGTAATCGGTTTTGCCGGTGGTGCGGGTGAAATCCACGCCCAGATCCACCAGCCAGTCAATGGCCGCCTTGCTGTTTTTAACGGTGAATTCAACCACGTCCTGGTGGCACAGGCCGCCGCCGGCTATCAGGGTGTCCTCGACGTGGGATTCAATGGAGTCTTCACTGTCCAGAACGGCTGCAATTCCACCCTGGGCATACCAGGTGGAGCCGGTGGTAAAGGTGCCTTTGCTGAGGAGGGTAACTTTGGCATGAGACGCCAGCGACAGCGCCAGAGTGAGACCCGCCGCACCGCTGCCGATGACCAGTACGTCTGTTTCGTGAATAAGTTGCTGAATCGTCACCTTGGCTGCCCTGCGTGGTTGAAAACGTCTGGTATTCTACGCCAGTTGAAATCCGGTTTACCGGCCCGGTCGTCATTGAACTACGCCACTCCGCCTTTGTCTAGAAGGGTGGGAGATTGGGCGCCCCGGGGCGCGCTCGGCCACAGGAATCCGGCGGGCAGCCATTGCGGCTATCGTGAGTGGATATCCGTCAGAGAGATTATGAACTCCGGTTTGTCCCAAGTTAAATCAGTCTGGGTGACAACATGCGTAAAAACAATACATTGAAAACTTCAGAACTTGATATTGGGGTAAGGGGAATGACAAAGCAGCCCTCCGAGGCTACTGACGAGGAATTGGTAAAGCGCGTCCAGCAGGGTGACAAGCGCGCTTTCGATCTGTTGGTTCTGAAGTATCAGCATAAAATTGCCGCAATCATCAGCCGGTTCGTGAAGGACTCGGCTGAAGTCAATGACGTCTCCCAGGAAGCGTTTATCAAAGCCTACCGAGCCCTCGGCAGCTTCCGGGGCGACAGTGCGTTCTATACCTGGATCTATCGGATCGCCATCAATACCGCCAAGAACTATCTCGTCTCCCGGGGGCGTCGACCGCCCTTGAGCGATGTCGATATTGACGAGGCAGAGTTGTATAGCAGTGCCGATGGCTTGCGCGATATCACATCGCCGGAAGGCGAAGCCATGCGGGACGAACTGGAGCAGGTGGTCAACAAAGCCATCCGCGATTTGCCGGAAGACCTGCGCACGGCGGTCACCTTGCGGGAAATGGAAGGGCTTAGTTACGAAGAAATCGCCGTGATCATGGACTGTCCGGTCGGAACGGTGCGCTCGAGGATTTTCCGCGCCCGGGAAGCAATTGATAAACAGATCGCGACTTTGATGGATTAATTCAGAGATTGTAAATTTCTGTGAACCCAGCATTGACATTAGAGTCAAACCACCAACACAAGCGAAAGCCTGCGATTTCCAGGCACTGCAAGTGATCTGGACAAGCGCCTGCGGAGGTTTTCAGTTCCGCGAAGGGGTTTTCAATAGGAATATCCCGATTTTTTATCTTTTGAAACAGTTTAAACCTGAATGGAACGGCACCACGATGACGCAAAAACCTACTGATCAAATTCTGGAGTCCGTATCAGCTCTGGTTGACAATGAAGCCAGCGAAATCGAGCTTCATCGAATACTGAAAAACATAGGCCGCGATGACGTGGTCCGGGAACGCTGGCGGCGCTATCACTTGATTGGCTCTGTTCTGCGCAGGGAGCAAGTTTTACTGAATTCATTTGATGTATCGGGGGCTGTGGCCAGTGCTATCGCGCAGGATGAACCGTTTACCGGTTCCGATGACACCCTTGCCGCCGGAAATTCCGCTAAATCGACATCGTCGGCATGGCGCGCGGTGCTCGCCAAATCCGGAGTGGCGGCTTCGTTCGCTGCGGTGGTTGTACTGGGATTCCAGTTCGCCGGCTCCGGTCAGCTCCCCGGCAATTCACAATTGGCAGGCGTGGAGTCCGGCATCGAAGCAAGCGGGCCGGCCGTTGCCGTGACCAACGTGGTGCCTCTCGGATTTGAACTGCCAGTGCCGCAGGCGCGTACCGTAAGCACCAACCCCGCCGGCGCGATGTACAGCCCGGCCGAATCCGGTCTGCGGGCACTGTTGCCCCTGGAGCCGGCGCACGATCTCAGTGATACGCAAACCCAGGAACTGCTCAACCGTTTGCTGATCGAGCATGCGCAACGTTCGAGTGTCAACGGCGGTTTGGGTATTCTGCCGTTTGCCCGGGTGTTCAAGATGGAAGAGTCCGCTGCAGAGCCGGCAGGTCGGTAACGGTCGCCTGGGGTTCGCTGACATGAAGAAGATTGCAATCGGTTGTCTGCTCCTGATCAGTGGCAGCGGTCACGCGTCGGAACCACTACTGGGTGTTGACGCACTTCTGCAAAAAGCGTCCCGGGCACTGCAGGAGGAAACCTATTCCGGAAGGCTGACATACGAGTTCGGCACTGTTCTGGAAACCCTGGAAGTTGTTCACGTTGTCAAAGACGGCATCGAGTGGGAAAGGATTCACCATCTGAATGGCGTAGAGCGTGAATTTCTGCGGTCCGGCAAAAACAAGGACTGCGTCACTCTGGGCGGATTTCTTTTGCGGGGCGGTCGGGTCGATGCCGGCGGCGCGGATGTCAGTCTCGCGCAACACTACCATTTCTATATTCGCGGCGATGATCGGATTGCAGGCCGGGCGGCGTCCGTAGTTCAGCTGGATCCGAAAGACGAACACCGGTACGGCATGACGCTGGCGGTCGACAAACAGTCAGGCCTGCCGTTGATGTCCCTGATTCTGTCCGGATCCGATAATGCGCTGGAGCGGTTCCAGTTTGTCGAGCTGGATATCGGAATGCCGATCGATGACAGCGCGCTGCAACCCACCCATGAAGCACACGCGACACTCGACGGCAAAGCCACAGCCTGTCAGCGCGCGGAAAGCGCCCCCGGCGCCTGGCATGCCAGTTGGGTTCCCGGCGGGTTCCTTTTGTCGGACAGCGGGACCGATCCGGAAGCCGGCGATTTTCTCACCTATACCGATGGGCTATCCTCCTTTTCCCTATTCATTTCTCCCCAAGGCGGTGATGCTGCTGCCCGGCAAGGCGTTGCGCGGCGTGGGGCCACCGTTGCGGTGATGTCCACGTTGCTGCTCGGCCAGCAGCCGCGAAGCATTGTCCTTGTCGGTGAAGTGCCGGTTGCAACGGCGCAGCGAATTGTGGCGTCCGTGAAACCCGTACCATAACGCTGGAAACCGGGCAGGGCACTATTTAGTCGATTTCTCATGAATTCCTTAGCAGCGGAGGCGGTGTGATTACAGAACTGGCGGTGGTTTCGCGGCTCGAATCCGGAGCAGTCTGGGTAAAGACGCGCCGTAATTCTGCATGCGGGACCTGCAAGGCCAAAGCGGGGTGTGGGCAGGAGGTCATGCAGCGCCTGGGACAGAACTGGGTGGAACTGGAAATTCGCCTGCCGGAAGATTTTCAGTCCAGACTCACGCCGGGCGATACCGTCGAAATTGGCATCGATGAGCGCGCTGTGCTGGTGGCGTCTTTGCTCGCTTATGGCATCCCTCTGACCGGTTTGCTGCTCGGCGTAATTGCAGCGTCGGGATTGGGTTCGCCCCTGGTGAGCGTTGCGGCCGCGGCGGCGGGTTTGTATCTGGGTGCGCTGGTTGTTCAGCGCTGGGTTCGCGGTCAGTGTTCGACGGCCTGGGAGCCGGAGGTGCTCGGCATCAAGTCCATTGCGACGCAGTCTTCCGAGGTGCTTGAGGTGCAGTTTTCTGCTGATGCACCTGCCGGGCAAATACGTTAGACTTGCGCCCCAGATTGAGACCGGCTCCTCTCAAAGTGACAGTTCCGTCACAGTGATTGAAGTAATTCTCGATTAGCGCAACTTCCTTGCAACAGGTTACTTTCTTTGTGTCCGACCTCAGTCATATTCGAAATTTCTCGATCATAGCCCACATCGACCACGGCAAATCCACCCTGGCAGACCGGTTCATTCAGCATTGTGGTGGTTTGCAGGATCGGGAAATGGAAGCCCAGGTTCTGGATTCCATGGATCTGGAGCGTGAACGGGGCATCACCATCAAAGCCCAGAGCGTCACTCTTTACTACACGTCCTCGAATGGTAAAACCTACCAGTTGAATTTCATCGACACGCCGGGGCACGTGGATTTCAGTTACGAAGTTTCGCGGTCACTGGCCGCATGTGAAGGCGCGCTGCTGGTGGTGGACGCCGGGCAGGGTGTGGAGGCCCAGTCGGTGGCCAACTGCTATACCGCCATCGAGCAGGGGCTGGAAGTCATTCCGGTCCTGAACAAGATGGATTTGCCCCAGGCAGACCCGGATCGGGTGAGTCAGGAAATTGAAGATATCATCGGCCTTGATGCGACGGACGCGGTGCGCTGCAGCGCCAAATCCGGGCTCGGTGTGGCGGATGTCCTGGAGCGTCTTGTTCAGCAGATTCCGGCGCCCGTCGGCGATGTCGATGGAAAATTGCAGGCGTTGATTATCGATTCGTGGTTCGATAATTACCTCGGCGTGGTATCGCTGGTGCGCGTCAAGCACGGCACTCTTCGGGCGAAGGACAAGATTATTGCCAAATCCATCGGCAAGGCACATGTGGTCGATGCAGTCGGCGTTTTCACGCCCAAACGGGTGGCCACCGAAGTGCTGCGTGCCGGTGAGGTCGGGTTTATCGTAGCCGGCATCAAGGATATTCTTGGTGCGCCGGTCGGGGATACCCTGACCCACGCGTCTACGGCAGATGTCGATGTCCTGCCGGGGTTCAAGAAGGTAAAGCCCCAGGTATACGCGGGCCTGTTTCCGGTCAGCTCGGACGATTATGAAAATTTTCGTGATGCCCTGTCCAAGCTGACCCTGAATGATGCGTCCCTGTTTTACGAACCCGAAACCTCCGACGCGCTTGGTTTCGGATTCCGGTGCGGATTTCTTGGCATGCTGCACATGGAAATCATCCAGGAACGGCTCGAACGCGAGTACGATCTGGACCTTATTACCACGGCGCCCACGGTAGTGTTCGAGGTGGAAACCGCGGATGGCAAGGTGTTGCATGTGGATAATCCTTCCAAGCTTCCGGATGTGGGATCTATCGCGGACATGCGTGAGCCCATAGTCCAGGCCAATATCCTCGTGCCCCAGGATTATCTCGGGTCGGTTATTACCCTGTGCATCGAGAAGCGGGGCGTGCAGAAAGACATTCAGTACCTGGGCAGTCAGGTGTCCGTCGTCTACGAAATTCCGATGAACGAAGTTGTTCTGGATTTCTTCGACCGGCTCAAGTCCGTCAGCCGCGGTTATGCCTCGCTGGATTACAGCTTTCTGCGTTTCCAGAGCGCACGCCTGGTACGTCTGGATGTGTTGATCAACAGTGAAAAGGTGGACGCCCTGGCGCTGATTGTCCACCGGGACAATGCACACTATAAAGGTCGTGCACTCACCGAAAAAATGCATGAGCTGATACCCCGACAGCAATTTGACGTAGCAATCCAGGCGGCGATCGGCGGGCAGATTATTGCACGCACCACGGTCAAGGCGCTGCGCAAGAACGTCACCGCGAAATGCTATGGTGGTGACGTGAGCCGCAAGAAAAAGCTTCTCGAGAAACAAAAAGCGGGCAAAAAACGTATGAAGCAGGTTGGGCGGGTCGAGATCCCCCAAGAGGCGTTTCTGGCAGTACTTAAAGTGGATGGCTAGGGCTTGCTCCCCGTTCATCATCGCCATTGATGAACGGAGAATGGACCCTGGTACCGGCGGATGGGGCAGAGCCCAACCGACGGGACAACCGGCGCAGGGAAACTTCGGCGCTATCTTCAACAACCATGGAAGCCTGGATGGACATTAATCTACCTTTAATATTATTGATTGCTGTCACGGTAACCGGCGTGGTCTGGTTGCTCGATATTTTTGTTATTTCAAAGCCGCGCAAAGCGGTCATTCGGTCAGTCAATGCCAAGTACGCGCATCTGACCGAGGAAGAAAAGGCCAGCAGCGAGGTTTATCAGGGGGCATTGGCAGACGCGCCGAAAGAGCCTCTGATAGTCGAGTATTCCAAGTCATTCTTTCCGCTGCTGGCGATTGTTTTTGCGTTGCGGTCCTTTTTGATAGAGCCCTTCCAGATCCCGTCCGAATCTATGGTACCCACTCTTCAGGTGGGCGATTTCATCGCAGTCAACAAGTACGCCTATGGCATACGGCTGCCGGTGATCCAGACCAAAATCATCGAAATCGGTCAGCCTCAGCGCGGAGACGTGGTGGTGTTCTTCCCGCCCCATGAAAACCGTTACTTCATCAAGCGGCTGATCGGTTTGCCGGGCGATACTGTCCGCTACAGCAATAATGTTCTATACATAAATGGAGAAGAAATCGAACAGGAACTCATCGGCTATGATGATGAAGAGCCCTCGGGTGCCTGTTGGGCAAGTTTTGCGTTATATCAGGAGAAGTTCGGGGAAGAAACCCACACCGCCCGCAAGTGCGTAGAACCCACGCCCCTAGGGCGCGAAGGCAGCTGGAAAGTCCCCGACGGACACTACTTCATGATGGGCGACAATCGCGACAACAGTCTGGACAGTCGCGCATGGGATGATCCGTTCGTCCCGGACAAAAATATCGTTGGCAAGGCCTTTGCAATCTGGATGCATTGGAATGGTGGTCTTCCCGGCTTTGCGAGAGCGGGGAAGATTGAATAGAAGCGACGATTGAATAGAAGCCGTTTCATAACTCGCGGGTGCAGCAGTTATGAAACAGCTTCCAGCGTTTGAACCGGTCGGGAGGCCTTATGGGACGAAGCAAGCAAAACGGCATGAACAGCCTGCTGATGATCTTTGTTCTGGTCATGCTCGGATTTCTCTTGACCTGCCTGTTCAAACTTGGTCCCGCTTATCTGGACAACTATTACATCAAGGACGCGTTGCGCAATCTTGCGGAAGATCACCCGGATGATCTCGCCACCCTCTCAAAAGACACAATTCGTCGCGAGTTGAGCAATTACTACCTGATCAACAACGTCCGTGGTGAATCGGCTAACGCCCTGGAAGTCGAACGCAAGGGGAACAAGTCCGTTATCGCGGTGAATTACGAAGTTCGAGTTTCCATCATCGCAAATATTGACGCCGTCATAAAATTCGATAATGTGCTCGACTCGTCGCGTCCGGGTGAGTGCTGTGACCCACCGGAATAGCGTTCCGTAAATCTATGTCCTGACCGTGTGCCGTTCTGCCCATGGTTTCTGACTCAATCATGATGGCCAGCAATGTCAGTCCTGCAACACCAACTCGGATATACCTTCAAGGATCCTGTACTTTTAAAGACCGCGGTCACGCACCGAAGCTATGGTGCCGGCAACAATGAGCGGCTGGAATTTCTGGGCGATTCGATACTCAACTTCACAATTGCCGAAGCCTTGTTTAAAAAGTTTCCGGAAGCGCCGGAGGGTGATCTGAGTCGCCTGCGGGCGTTGTTGGTGAAAGGCGAAACTCTGGCGGATCTCGCCCGCCATCTGGGCCTCGGGCAATACCTGCGCCTGGGCGAAGGCGAGTTGAAAAGTGGTGGCAGTGAGCGTTCCTCCATTCTGGCCGATGCCGTTGAAGCCATCATCGGTGCCATTTATCTGGACAGCGGCTTTGAAGTCGCCCAGGGTTGCGTACTGAGTTGGTTTTCTTCCCGGTTGAATGGTATTTCTCTGGCGGCCTACGATAAAGATCCGAAAACCGAGTTGCAGGAGTGGCTGCAGGCTCGTAAACAGCCTTTGCCAAAATACGAAGTAGTGAAAATCGACGGTGAAGCTCACCGCCAGCAATTTACCGTTTCCTGCACCGTGAGTCTTGTGCAGGACCCGGCCATCGCCACCGCGGGCAGTCGACGCGGCGCAGAAAAAGAAGCAGCAACGCTGATGTTGAACCGTCTTGGAGTAATGCCGTTTGGAAAATAATTTGCGTTGTGGCTACATCGCTATTGTCGGTCGACCCAATGTGGGCAAATCGACGTTGCTGAATCATCTTCTGGAGCAGAAAATCAGCGTGACATCACGCAAGCCCCAGACAACCCAGCAGAATATTACCGGTATTAAAACTTCCGGTCCGGTGCAGATGGTATTTGTCGACACGCCCGGAATGCATCGCGGCCAGAAAAAGGCATTGAACCGGTACATGAACCGGGTGGCATCTGCGGCAACTCTCGACGTGGATGTAGTTCTGTTCGTGATCGACCGGAATGTCTGGACCGAGGAAGATCAGTGGGTTGCGGACCAGATTCGCGCTGACCGCGGGAAAGTTCTGGTCGTGGTCAACAAGGTCGATAAAATTGAAAACAAGCAGGTGCTGCTGGAACACCTTCAGTTTATCCAGACCAATCTGGCACCTGCCGAAATCATTCCCTTGTCAGCTTTGCGGGGCCAGAATATGGACGTGCTGGAATCCGAGATACTCAAGCGTATGCCGGCCGGGGAGCATTTGTTTCCGGAAGATCAGGTCACCGATCGCAGTTCAAGGTTTATGGCGGCCGAACTGATCCGGGAAAAGATCGTGCGACAACTGGGCGCGGAAATTCCGTATCAGGTGGCGGTGGAAATCGAGGAGTTCAAACAGGAAGGACGGATCCTCAATATTGCGGCGGTTATTCTGGTGGAGCGCGACGGACAGAAACGCATTCTCATCGGAGAAAACGGCAGCCGTCTTAAAACCATCGGCAAGTCTGCCCGTCTCGATATGGAAGCCATGTTTGAAAGCAAGGTCATGCTCAAGTTGTGGGTGAAAGTCAAAGCCGGGTGGTCGGACAGCGACCGGGCGCTGCGCAGCCTGGGTTACGACGGCTGACGCATTGGGAAATCAGGCGCGCCTATGGAATGTGTCTACGTTCTTCATCAACGCCGATATTCCGACTCACGCATGATTCTGGAGCTTTGGGCCGAGCATTCCGGGCGGATTGCCGGCCTGTTTCGCATCGGTCGAAAACCGGGATCAGCAGCGCCAATGCTGTTTTCACCCTACGAGGCGCAGTGGCGTGGCCGTAGCGAGCTGAAAGCCCTCACCGTTTTCGAACCCGCGGGGCAGGGCGGTCTCCGGCTCAGCGGCATTGGCGCAATGTGCGGGCTTTATTTGAATGAATTACTGATCCGGTGCATTCAACCCGGCGATCCCCATCCGCGGGTATTTTCCGTATATCAACAGGCATTGACTGATCTGCAACCGGTAGCAGAGCTGCCGCAGGCCGAACCGGTCCTGCGTTATTTCGAATTACGTTTACTGGAGCAGCTCGGCCTCGCAGTAAATTTTTTCTATTGCAGCGACTCCGGAAACCCGATACTCGCACACGCTCATTATGAGTTGGTGGTGGATGCAGGATTTCGAAAGAGCGAGTCAGGTCACGACCCGCGTCGCGGTATTTTCACCGGTCATGAAATCCTGGCAACCGGGCAGTTTGCTTTGGAAAATGCCGGGCAGCGTCGGGCGGCCAAGTGGATGACACGCCAGCTTCTGGCGCCGGTGCTGGGAGATCGACCGTTGAAAAGCCGCGAACTCTTCGTCAGCTCACAGACCCCTTCCTGATCCTGTGAAAGCTCAGTCCTCGAACAGGGTTTCCAATTCCAGTTCCGCCACCCAGTCTTCCAGTCGCTCCATTTCAGTCAGTACCTGATTGAGGGCATCGTCGATGCTGTCCTGGGGATTTTCCGTTGTCAGGAGATTTTCAAACCGTTCGCAGGCAGCGCGCAGTGGCGGCACACCGCAATAACAGCATCCTCCCCGGAATTTGTGAATGACTTCCCGCAACTGAACACGATCCTGACTTTCCTGCAGCGCCAGCAATTGCGTCCGTGTCTCGGGAACGCTTTTGATGAGCATGCGCAACATGTCGGCAGCAAGATCGGGTTTGTGGCGGGCCAGTTCCATGGATTCGTTCCAGTCAAAAACTTTCTGGCCGCTCGTTGGCGCGGTGGCAAGAGACTCGGCAGCGAACGACTCGGGTGGCGTTGCCGGAGGAGCCACGAGTTGTTCAGCCGGGACGCGCAACTGTGTCACCCAGCGATCAATGATCATTTTCAGATCCGCTTCACTCACGGGTTTGCTCAGATAATCATCCATGCCTGCAGTCAGTAGGCGGGTTTTATGTTCATCGACCGCATGCGCTGTCAGCGCGACAATTGGCGTTCGTCGGCCGCTCTCCCGGCTCCTGATCAAGCGCGTGGTTTCCAGCCCGTCAAGCCCCGGCATTTGTACATCCATCAAAATCAGGCCAAAAGGTTCGTTCTGGAATAGCTCCAGAGCCTGAGCACCACTTTCGGCAGTCTGGCAGCGGACATTCAGGTTTTTCAGAAGCTCCACGGCGAGCTTGCGGTTTGCCTGGTTGTCATCGACGACCAGAACCGTAAGCTGGGGTATCGGAGCGGTACGTACCCGTCCCGCCGGGGTGGCGGCATCCGCGTCCGGCCGTGGCCAGGCAATATTCAACTGATTGCAGATGGTCTGGTAAAACACACCGTGAACAATGGGGCGGGAGACAATCACCGTATTCAGACCCACGATATCTTCCTGCAGAATCCGCTGAATGCTGGGCGGTGCCAGCACGATCATGGGAATGCGGAAGCGGGCATTGGTGCGATGGATTGCATTCAGCAACTTGTCGCGGTCAAAGCAATTGATACTTGCATAAGCATCCATGACGACCAGTTGGAAAGGGGTGCCGCTGACCGGCTGCTCCAGCATTTCATTCAGCTGGTCCAGTTGGTCACACTCTTGCTGAATGGCTCCCCAGTACGTGAGGTGGTGCGCGATTTCGGCCCGACACTGTTCATCAGGATCGTAAATAAGGACGGAAATTCTCTGCAGGGAGTTGCACAGGGGCGAATATCTTGGCCGGCGCAGATCGATGCCGAGGCGTATGGTAAACCAAAAAGTCGATCCTCGATGCAACTCGCTTTCCACGCCAATATCCCCATGCATCCGGATGATCAGACCTTTGGCAATGGCGAGCCCGAGTCCCGCGCCGCCATGAAGCTGGCCGTCACCCGCATCCACTTTGGAAAACGCATCAAAAAGCTGCTTTTGCTGTTCGCTGCTCAGGCCGATCCCGTTGTCCGAGACACTGAATTTGATTTCAACCTGTTGATCGGTTTCACCGAGACTGACCACTTTAATCACGATGTTGCCGCGGCTAGAAAATTTTATGGCGTTGGAAATAAGATTGGATATTACCTGCTTCAACCGCAACGGATCGCCCAGCAAATTAAGTTGCACATTCTCGCTCACCTGCGCAAGCAGCCGCAGGTTTTTCTCATGGGCCTGGGGTGCAAACAGCTGGGAGATCTCTTCGACGATTTCCCGGACATGCACCGGCTTGTATTCAAGCGTGAGCTCGCCGGTTTCGAGACGGGAAAAATCAAGAATGTCATTGATTACCGTGAGTAAACCCTGGGCGGAGTGCTCCACCGTCGTCAGATAATCCCGCTGTTGATTGGACAGCGATGTCTTTAACAGCAGGCCGGCAAATCCCAGAATGCCATTGAGAGGTGTGCGCAACTCGTGACTGGTATTGGCCAGAAATTCGGATTTGGCTTTGCTCGCCTGAACTGCCTTTTTACGTGCGATATCCAGTTCAATATTCTGGATTTCCACGGTTTCCAACGTCTCACGCAGTTCCAGCGTGGACTGCTCCAGATAATTCTGCATGTCATCCTGATGCTGTTTGTGATCATCCAGAAGCTTGTTGATGGTATTGACCAGATCGTGAAACAACGGATTGGCGGAGCGTCCGATACGCTGCTGACTGTCGCTTTCCAGTACGCTGTGCAGTTGCTGCACGATTTTTCGCAGCGGTCGGAAAATATGGTAACGGAACCGCAAAGCAAAAAAGGCCGCCAGGGCCAGGGCGGACGCGGCACTCAGGGAAACCAGTATCCAGGTTTCATAGCGGATCAGCTGGAAATGATTGGAATCCAGTCCCACGATAATCCACGATCTCCCATTATCGTCGGCGACCGGCAAAGACATCAGGGCCAAATGTCGGTCCGATGCGTAAGAGACGCCTGCGGGTTTCATCCAGCTCATATCAGAAAGGCGCAGCGGCAATCCGAATTCGCTGATGGTTTCACCTTTTTGATTCACCCAGGAAATATGACAGATGGGATCAATATAAAGCATGTGTTTGGAAAGCGCTGCCAGGGATTCGGGGCTCAGTTCCTCATGCCGGTTGGATCGCATGAGCGCGTCATGAACGAGCGTAAACAGGCGATCTTCATGGACTCGCAGATGACGGTGTTCTATCAGTAAAAAACCGGTAATCAAAATGACCAGCGTTAGCACGACGGGTGCTATCGACATTGCGAATATCTGCTGGTTGATCGGATTTCGTTTGATCATGAGAGGGTTCTGGTCGATTTGAAGATTCAAAGGCCGTGGGGCGCGCCGCGGGTGACGCTGCTGGCGCGCCCTTGAGGCGCGGGGCCCGGCTGCGATAACCGCGTTTCAAGATATCATAATTAAGCTAGAATACGCCGTCCTTCCACTTCCACATCACGCTGTCAGATTCAAATGTCAAAATTTCCGACGATCGAAACATGCATAGGGAATACGCCTCTGGTGCGCCTGCAACGCCTGGGCGCGGGTACCAATAATACGATTCTGTTAAAGCTGGAAGGAACCAATCCGGCAGGGTCGGTCAAGGACCGTCCGGCGTTCGCGATCATACAGCAAGCAGAATTGCGAGGTGAGATTTCGCCGGGGGACCGGCTGATCGAGGCCACCAGCGGGAACACGGGTATTGCGCTGGCGATGGTCGCCGCCGTGAAAGGTTACCAGATGACACTTGTCATGCCCGACAATGCAACCCAGGAACGCAAAGCAGCGATGCGCGCATACGGTGCAGAACTTATCCTGGTATCGAGGGAAGAGGGCATGGAAGGCGCTCGGGATCTTGCGAAAAAGCTCGAGCGCGAAGGACGGGGAATTGTGCTCGATCAGTTCAACAGCCCGGATAATCCCGCAGCACATTATGAGACCACCGGGCCGGAGATCTGGAAGCAAACTGACGGTTGCGTCACACACTTCATCAGTTCCATGGGAACGACAGGCACGATTGTTGGAACTTCTCGCTTTCTGAAAGAACAAAACCCGAGGATAAGAATAATAGGGTTGCAACCGGCAGAAGGTGCGGCTATTCCAGGTATTCGCCGCTGGCCCCGCGAATACATGCCTGGAATATTCGATGACTCCAACATCGATGAGATCGTCAATATCACACAGTCCGACGCAGAGCATACGATGCGGGAACTCGCGCGCGTTGAAGGTATATTTTGTGGTGTTTCTTCAGGCGGAGCGGTAGCAGCGGCGCTGGCTTTGAGTCAGTCACTTGAAAACGCAGTGCTGGTAGCCATAGTGTGTGACCGGGGTGATCGCTACCTGAGTTCCGGGTTGTTTGGCTGACGACTGGCGGGTACGGCAACGTATGCAATTGCGGGTGAGTGTGCACCGGATGAAAAGGTACTGGACATGGTGAAAGTTCGGCAAGAACGGCCTGTAACCGACGACGGCAGGGTGGATATCCACGTCTGGATTGATCGCATCCGCAGACTGTCCGGTTTCGAGGAAAAATATCACCGGAAAATTCTGGATGCCTGCCTTCTGGCGGAATCCCTTCAGGACCATCCGTCTACCAGTCCGAATTCCTGGGGAAAGGGCTATTCATCATTCACCGCAGGCCTGGAGATGGCGGAGATCCTCGCCGAACTGCGTCTGGACGGTGATTCACTGATCGCGGCAGTCCTGTACCGCACCGCACGGGAAGAGAAAATACCGCTGGAACGTATCCGGCAGGAATTTGGCGAACCCGTCAGCAAGCTCATCTGCGGCGTAATCCGCATGGCCGCAATCAGCCAGATATCCAACCACTCCTCCGATACGGTCATCGGCCTGGAAGGCAAGGAGCAAGCCGACAACGTCCGCAAGATGCTGGTCGCCATGGTCGATGATGTGCGGGTCGCACTGATCAAGCTGGCAGAACGGACCTGCGCCATCCGTGCGGTCAAACATGAATCCATTGAACGCCGGCAGAGCGTTGCCCGGGAAGTTTCCGAAATCTATGCCCCACTGGCGCACCGGTTGGGGATCGGTCATATCAAATGGGAACTGGAAGATCTTTCGTTCCGGTATCTGCACCAGTACGACTACAAATACATTGCCAAATTGCTGGATGAGCGCCGCATGGCGCGCCAGGAATACATCAACAATGTGATCGAAATGCTCAAGGATGCGCTGGCGAAAGAAGGTATCGCACATGTAGACATAAATGGTCGAGCGAAACACATCTACAGCATCTGGCGCAAAATGCGGCGCAAGGGCATCAGTTTTTCAGAAGTTTACGATATCCGTGCGGTGCGTATCCTGGTGCATTCCGAACAGGATTGTTACCGGGTGCTCGGGATAGTGCACTCGTTGTGGCGAAACCTGCCAAACGAGTTTGATGACTACATCGCCAACCCGAAAGAGAACGGCTACCGCTCATTGCACACGGCAGTAAAGGGGCCGGAAAACAAGATCCTTGAAGTCCAGATACGTACGGCGTCCATGCATGAAGAGGCCGAATTCGGAGTGTGTGCGCACTGGCGGTACAAACACAGTGACAAGGACAGCTCGCGCGGATACGAGCAGAAAATCGAATGGCTCAGACAAGTTCTGGAATGGCACGATGAAGTTGGGGGCAACCCCTGGGACGATCATCTTCCCCGCAGCATAGAGCAGGACCGGATCTACATCTTCACGCCCGACGGACACGTGCTGGATCTTCCGGAAAATGCGACACCGGTGGACTTTGCCTTTCGCATACATTCGGATGTCGGCTTGCGCTGCAAGGGAGCAAAGGTCAACGGTCGGATCGTACCGCTCAACCACCCTCTGCGCACCGGTGATCAGGTGGCCATTCTGACTGGCAATCATGAATCCCCCAGCCGGGACTGGCTGATTCCGGCCCTGGGCTACATCACCACATCCCGTGCTCGTAGTCGGCTGCATGCCTGGTTCCGACGCCAGGACCGGGAGCAGAACATCGCGAGTGGTCGAGCGCTGCTGGATCGCGAATTTTTGCGTCTCGCGGTGGACAATATCGACTACGAGCAACTCGCGAATAAGCTGAATCTGCGCACGCTTGATGATCTTTATGCAGCCGTAGGTACCGGCGATTTCAGCGTAGAGCGCGTAATCAACGCCGCGCAGAAGATGTTCAAGGTGAGCTCGGTCGAGGAGCCGGTCATCTCCCTGGTGGGGCGTGCCAGCTACCATGAGGCCGGTGCAACCGATGTCTATATCGACGGCGTCGGCAATCTGATGTCGCACATTGCCCAGTGCTGCAAACCGATACCGGGCGACAGCATTACCGGCTACATTACTTTGGGACGGGGCGTTTCCATCCATCGGCAGGATTGCGGCAATGTATTGCAGCTGGCGGCGGATGAACCCGAACGAATCATTAAAGTCGACTGGGCGGAAAAGCCGGATCAGTATTATTCAGTCGATATCATGGTGGAAGCATTCGATCGTCACGGCCTGTTGAAAGACCTGACCGCATTGCTGGACAAAGAGCGAATCAATGTCAGCGCGATGCAGACCCTCTCAGACAAAAGCAAAAACACGGTGGACATGTCATTGCGCATCGAGGTTGCCAGCATCACCAACCTGAGTCGCGTCCTTTCTAAAATCAGTCGCTTGCCGAACGTTTCCAGCGTCAGACGGCGCGGATAGGAATTGCATGCAGGAACAATCCGGAATAGATGAGCTCCTTGCGCTGATGGCGCGCTTGCGGGATCCCGAGTGGGGATGTCCGTGGGATCTGAAGCAGGATTACCGCTCCATTACCACTTCAACGATTGAAGAGGCCTACGAAGTGGTCGACACCATTCAGCGTGGCGACCTGGATCACTTGAAGGAAGAGCTTGGTGATCTGCTGTTTCAATGCATTTTTTACAGTCAGTTGGCCGCGGAGGAAGGTCGGTTCGATTTTCATGAAGTGATTGATACGCTGGTGAAAAAACTTGTTCGCAGGCACCCGCACGTATTCCCGGGCGGAACCCTGGCCAGCCGCTCTCGCGTGGGAGACCGCACAGGGCAGGAAGTAAAACAGCAATGGGAAACTATCAAGCTGGAGGAGCGTTCGGCAAAAGGTCAAAACAGTCTCCTCGATGATATACCCGTGGGACTGCCGGCACTGACTCGTGCCGGCAAACTGCAGAAGCGGGCCGCGAGTGTGGGCTTTGATTGGGACAATTCCGCCGGCGTATTGGAAAAGATGCAGGAAGAGCTGCACGAATTACAAGAAGCAGTGACCGCAAATGACAAGGCGAAAGTGGCCGAAGAACTCGGCGACGCCCTGTTTACCCTGGTGAATTTTGCCCGCCACGTGAAACTGGACGCGGAAGAATGCCTGCGACAGGCAAACCGCAAGTTTACGAATCGATTCGACTACATTGAAAAGCGTTTTGTGGAAGAAGCGCTGTCCCTCGACAAAAGTAATCGGGACCGGATGGAGCAATTCTGGGAGGCGGCTAAACGAGACAGCGCGCAGAGCGGCGGGGAATAACGCAGAACAGATCCGGCGCGGTCCCTACCTTAAATGCTCGTCGCCCTCGCGCAGGCGATGAGGGCGGTGGATCCTGCGACTCCGCGCAGGATGACATTGGGTGAGCGCAGGATGACATTGGGTGAGCGCAGGATGACGTTGGTGAGCGCAGGATGACGTTGGTGAGCGCAGGATGACGTTGGTGAGCGCAGGATGAGATGGTGGGCGCAGGATGAGATGGTGGGCGCAGGATGGGTGGTGAGCGCCCGGGGTGCAGGATGAAAGAACGCAGGATGCGTTAGCGGGCTCAGGATGACGTGAGTGAGCCCGGCTGGTGTGATGGGCTCATGCTCGCGTGCGGACGTGAAATATACATTTCGCCCACCGTCTAATGCTGGCAGCTGTCCTTCAGATGCTTGCGTACCAATTGAGCAAATTGGGCAGTAGGGCCGACATCTTCATAGATTGGATCACCCAGTTCATCGAAAGTGGAGATGCGATCTCCCCGAATATACGGCAGCGTCGATTCCAGTTCACGCAAAGCAGCACTCAGTAACTCGGTGATAATCTGCTCCTGGGTACGGCCCGGGTACATATCTGCCAGGGCGGCAATTTTTGCGGCGTCCTTGCGCGCGAGCCTGACCGGGATTTGTGTGTCTGTGAGCGGCGTGCTGGCTTTTGCTTCCCAGTTATCAATAAGTTCACGTAGCGTAGTCATAGATAGATGTTCCAGTATTTATAAGGGTTTAACAGGAGGCGACCGGTTGTGTAATGCACAAACCGGTCGGCGACAGAAAATGTTCGGTAGGAGAAGTCCGATCCGGGGAAACTGGAGCGCTGGGCTGGCGCACTGTGATCAGAACTGCAGGACATAAAGGGCATCAAGAAATGATCTTCTGAATGTGGTTCAGTATGGACCAGCAAATCTGACTCTGTGCTGAATATTCGATTGCGTCATCAGGGGTTCCTTTCCCTATGCCAAGCTCATGCCAAGGCGAGTCCGACGCAGTCCGTGAAGCGGTCGCTGCCCAATCTTCTCTTGAGAAACTGAAGGCTGACGTGTATCTTTGGCGGCCATTTTCCAGTAGCCCGCCCGTGGCGGGATCGTAAAGTTTTGGAGTTGATTCATAATGCGAATCATTTTGTTGGGGGCGCCGGGTGCTGGCAAAGGCACGCAGGCCAAGTTCATTACAGATTCCTATGGCATTCCCCAGATATCCACGGGCGACATGCTCAGAGCCGCAGTCAAAGCCGAATCCCCATTGGGAGTACAGGTAAAAGACATCATGGCTTCCGGTGGTCTCGTATCGGACGACCTGATCATCAGTCTGGTCAAGGAGCGGATCACCCAGGACGACTGCGTGAACGGATTCTTGTTTGACGGATTTCCGCGCACGATTCCCCAGGCCGAATCCCTGCGACAGGCGGGTGTGGTTATCGACTACGTCCTGGAGATCCATGCCGATGATGAAGAGATCGTCAAACGGTTGAGCGGCCGTCGCGTACATCCGGACTCAGGGCGTATCTATCACGTGATCTACAATCCGCCCAAAAAGGAAGGTGTGGATGACGTGACCGGTGAGCCCTTGATCCAACGCACGGATGACAAAGAAGAAACTGTCAGGAAGCGTCTCTCGGTTTACCACGAACAGACTGAACCGCTGGTTGAACATTATCAGAATGAGTGCAAGGCCAGCGGAGTTCCCAGGTACGCCAGAATCAATGGTGTCGGCAACATGGCGGATATCAAGAAGAATATCTTTGCCGTCCTGAAGTAACATCTCCGGGGTGTAAGTACCCAACCCTCTGCAAGACCGGCGATCACCTGAATTCAGGTTGATGGATCAGGTTGATAGCCGGCAACTTCCGACACCTCATTTCAAAACTTCGTTATAACATCCCGATCAGTTCAACTCGCTTGTTCTG
The DNA here is from genome assembly GCA_964546435.1 of uncultured Cellvibrionaceae bacterium. Classification (GTDB taxonomy): domain Bacteria; phylum Pseudomonadota; class Gammaproteobacteria; order Pseudomonadales; family Cellvibrionaceae; genus CAYNST01. The sequence continues at coordinate 43,851 of CAZJKJ010000002.1, read as the reverse complement.
AAATCGCGTAACAGCGTCTGTTGAGATCACGATTTGCAGTTCATCCGGAGCATTGTTTCCCTTTTACGGAAGTAGTTTTGAACGCTTGCACATGCCGCAGTGCAGCCTCTGCGTGCGCAAAGATGTCCCGGGGTTGGTCGAACGAAATCGAAGCCCGGTGACGGAATCTCTACGTGTGCAAAGACGTCTCCCCGCTGACTGAACGAAGTCGACACTCGATGACTGAATCTCATGGTGCGCAAAGACGGCCGCCCGCTGACTGAACGAAGACAAAGCCCGATGACTGAATCTCTGCGTACGCAAAGAGGTCTCCACGCTGGTTGAGTGAAGTCGAAGCCGGGTGAGCAGATCCATGTGAGTGCGGCATCGACAAACTTGAAAACACATTTCGAACAGAACCTGATGCCGTCGGGAAATGTAATTCGGGAAATGCCAGCCGATTAAGGATGGACGCAGCTGCAACTGTGTCTGGAATTAATCAGGGGCTCCTTAATTTTTAACGGGCAACCGGTTTCAAAATAGTGTTCGCAATTTCTCTGCAGGATACGCCTTCGATGCTGCAATGAAATTGGAACGGAGATCAGAAACATGAGAATGAATTAATAGAATTCACTATTTCTTAATCTTTTCTAATGAAAAGGCGTGCAAACCAACTACTTTTAAAATAATATCCCCGGAAAACGCTTGTTGCGTTTATTTTTTATGCTATGGTTTTTGGTATAGGTGTTTTCCTATCCAGGTGAGGAGAGAAAAAAATGGCAAGAGTGGCAAAGAAACCAGGTCGCCCGAAAAGCAAGAGCAAGCGCTCTTCAGTTCGGGTAACCAAATCAGAATCGGCTGTTGCTCCAGCAGTTGCTAAAGCCGAAAAATCGTTAGACACGGCAAATATTCGCCTCGAAGCGGCCAGCAAGAAACTGGCAGATGCTCAATCGAAATCTGAAGGCGCCGCAGCCAAGGCAAAGAAAACCAAATCGGCGGCTTCCAGGAATGCAGCGGCCCGGGCCAAATCTTCGTTGACGGCGCTCCGCGGGAAAGTTAAAGAAGCCAAGTCGGCAGTGGCAGATGCAAAGGCGCAGCTGGTTGCAGCCAAAGCGGAATCCAAAGCTCAAATGGCTCAGGCAGCGGCTGAAGCCCGAGTTCAGAAATTCGAAGAAAATCTGAAAGCCAAAGCCGATTCCGATCTGGCCAAAGCCGTTGAGAAATTCAAAGCCAGTTGGACCAAAAAGCGCTCTGCAGCCGACGCCAGGAAACTGAAAGCGGCTTCCAAAAAGGTCGCATCGAAATCGAAGGCGTCTCCGAAGTCTTCACGCAAGACCGCTGTAAAAGCAACGGCAACAACATCAACGAAAGCAGCGACAAAAACTTCAACAAAATCTGCGCGCAAGAAAGGTCCAGGCCGTCCGAAAGGCTCGGTCAAAGCGGCAGCGCCGAGCTCGGTGAAAAACGGAGTAGCCCGACCGGGTCGACCCAAAAAATCTGCAGCTCCGAAACCGGGTGCCAAGCGTCGTGGCCGGCCGCCGAAAGCAGCCGCAGCAACGCCGGTTGAAGCCACGGTCTGATAGCGTCACGCTAAGGTCTGTCAGGAGCGTCGTCTTTCGGGTGGCGCTTCTCATTTCTATTCGCTATTGCGAACCTCGCTTTTCGAAGGCAGGTCGATATCCATTTAAAAAGCATGGATGATCTTCCGCATCTCATGCCATAAAATACACCGCTTTCCACTCCAGGTGTTCCGATGGCCACTATCCTTGCAATTGATGCTTCCACTGAAGTGTGTTCCGCCACAGTGTTGCGTGACGGTATCTGTTCGAGTTTGCACAGCGACGAACCGCGCGCGCATGCACAGGCTTTATTGCCGATGATCGATGAGCTTTTGAAGCAGGGTGGTATCGGATTATCGAGCGTCGACGTCATCGCTTACGGCAGCGGGCCGGGATCCTTCACGGGACTTCGAATCGGCTTGGGGATTGCTCAGGGGCTGGCATTCGGGGCAGGGTTGCCGATGGCGGGAATTTCCAGTCTCGCAGCCATGGCGGTAGCCCGGTGTCCGCCGCGGTCAGGTATCGACGAGCGATTCATTTGCGTCATTGATGCGCGCATGAACGAATTGTACTGGTCGATGCATAGTGTCAGTCGCTCCGAAACGCTGACCCGGGTTCATACGGTGATTGCACCAAGGCTGGATTCAATCGTGGACGCGAATCGGGAAATCAGTACCTGTTTAAACAATTGCGAACCGGGCAAAGTGACAATAGCGGGCTCAGGCGCAATGCTTCTGGATGTATCGCAGCGGGGAAATTTCCCGGGGCTGGAACTGGTTGTGGAAGCGGACGCAACGCCGAGTGCTGTCGGCGTCGCGCTCATCGCAAAGGAAAATCTTGCGGCGGGTGTGGTGGTTAATGCCGAGGACGCCCAGTTAGCTTACCTGCGCAATTCCGTTGCGTGGAATAAACGGGTTCGTGTGCGGCGAGCATAGATTAACCTCTGCTGGCGAACGCTCATGCGCCCGTGTGCAATCAGTTGTGTGCCGCGATTGCTGCTCAGAGATTCCTTAAGGAGTAACTTTTAAATGTCAGGCAATGTTACTGACCTAATTCAGTTTTTGAACGAATCACCAACGCCATACCACGCCGTCGCTGTGGCAATCAACCGATTGCAGGAGGCCGGATTTATTCATCTGGATGAAGCGGACGTCTGGACACTTCAGACCGGCGGCCGGTATTTTTTTACTCGGCGTGACGCGTCCGTGGTCGCATTCATTATGGGGAGCAAACCGGTGGAAGAGGCCGGGATGCGCATTGTCGGCGCCCATACCGACAGTCCGACCCTGAAGGTCAAGCCGCGACCGGAAAGGAACAGTCTCGGTTACGCTCAGCTCGGTGTCGAAATGTATGGCGGTGTACTTTTGCATCCCTGGTTTGACCGAAATCTCTCTCTCGCGGGAAGAGTGACGGTCAGACAGGGCACCGAGCTGAAGAATTATCTGGTCGATTTCAGAAAAGCCCTGGCGGTGATCCCGAGCCTGGCAATTCATCTGGATCGCGCCGTTAATGAAGGGCGGGCGGTTAACGCGGAAGAACACATCAGGCCGGTGTTTACCCAGGAGACACCGTTTTCCATTCGCCAGCTTGTCAGTGATCAACTCGCCAGGGCGCATGTGGTGGTTCCGGCAACAGACATCCTGGAATACGATCTGAGCTTTTACGATATTCAACCTGCCTGTCAGTCAGGTTTGTGCGATGAATTTATCAGCAGTGCCCGACTCGATAACCTCCTGAGCTGTCATGGTGGCTTGCAGGCATTTCTTGCCACGGCCGATGTGCACTGCGCAAGTACCCGGGCGCTGGCGCTGTTCGATCATGAAGAAGTGGGAAGCAACTCTGATATTGGTGCGAACAGCAATATGCTCCCCAATCTGTTTGAGCGGCTCACCGGGTCTGTCGAAAACAGACAGAGAGCCGTTGCGCGGTCAACATTGTTATCGGTCGATGGTGCTCATGGCATTCATCCCAATTACCCGCAAAAGCACGATCAGTCCCACGGGCCCAGACTGAACGAAGGGCCCGTGATAAAAACCGATGCCAACCAGAGCTATGCGACCTCCAGCACCACGGCCGGCCTGATGCACCTGCTGGCCGCCGACGCGCAAATTCCGCTGCAAAGTTTTGTCACCCGGGCGGACATGCGATGTGGCAGCACCATCGGGCCCATGTCGGCCTCCAAGCTGGGAATCGCCACGGCTGATCTCGGGCTGGCAATGTTTGCCATGCACTCTATCCGGGAGATGGCCGGCGCCAGAGATATTGAGTATCTGGATGCGTTGCTGCGCGCTTTCTTCAAAACTTGACTGCCCTCACGAAAAAACTCTCTTCGCCGCGAGCAGGACTGTCGAAAATGGTCAAAACTGTACTCGTAGCGGAGAGTTTTAATATGGTCATCGAAGAAGTACTGCGGCAGTTTTCACCGGTTAATGCGCTGGAAGGACAATTATTGTCACAAGTTGCCGAAAAGGCGCAGGTGGTAGTGGCAAAAAAGGGCACCTTGATGTTCAAGCGCGGCAAGGTGATCGCGGAATATGTTTTTTTGATAGAGGGTGAAGTCGACCTTATCAACAATGAATTTGGGGCTGAAAAAGTTCTAGCAGGCAGCGAGCGAGCTCGCAGCGCGCTTAATCAGGAATCGCCGACTGCGGTGTCTGCCATCGCCAAGTCATCCGTCCGTTATCTGAAGATCGACATGAAGTTTCTGGATCAATCACTTGCAGAAGCGCAAACCGAAGTGGCTGGACCGGAGACGGAAAATGAGGTGGACTGGATGACCAGCATGCTGCAGTCGCCTCTGTTTTACCGAATTCCGTCCTCGCAGTTGCAGGAGCTGTTCAAAGCGTTCGAATCCGTTCCGGTGGAGAAAGGTGAGCGGGTCATCAGGGAAGGTGCACGCGGAGATTATTTTTATGTCCTTGCAGGCGGTACAGCAGTGGTTTCCAGCGTGTCGGGGCATGTAAACCTGGAGTTGAGACCGGGGCAGTATTTTGGCGAGGAAGCGCTGATCAGTGACGCGCCGCGAAACGCGTCTGTCACTATGACCAGCCGAGGTTTGCTCAAACGTCTGAGCGCCACGGATTTCGAAGTGCTGCTCAAGAATCCGGTCCTCAGTTACCTCGACGCGTCGCAGCTGCAGAGCCTGACCAAACCCCACAAGATTCTGGATGTGCGCCTGCCGCTGGAGTATCGCGTCGAACACGTGCCCGGCAGTGTGAACGTACCTTTGTCCCGGCTGCGCAAGTCGATAAAGGAGCTCAGCGCCAACTCGGTCTACCTGGTGTCTGATGAAGCCGGTCCGAGAGCGGACACCGCGGTGTATCTGCTCTGTCAGGCCGGGCTGGATGCGAGGATCCTGAAGGACGCCCGCTCGCTGACAGGTTTGCAGTCCGCCTGACGCCGTTCCTGCGAGACCGGCCGCACAAATGACCACTCAGTCCTGAACTGTACGGTGGCCGGTTTCCCCGATGCTTGAATAACGGGAGTGACGCTGTATCATCGCGGCTTTTCCGCGATCGATTCACATCACCCGGATATTCCGTTATGAGCAAAAAGCGCATTCTCACAGGCATCACTACGTCCGGTACACCGCACCTGGGCAATTATATCGGGGCGATCAAGCCGGCGATCCAGGCCAGTCGCGCCGACGATGCCGAATCATTTTTCTTCCTCGCCGATCTGCACGCGCTGATCAAATGTCAGGATCCCGCAAGAGTGCAGCAGTCCACCAAAGAGATTGCCGCCACCTGGCTGGCCCTCGGGCTGGATCACCACAAAGCAGTCTTTTATCGCCAGTCGGACATTCCGGAAGTGTCCGAACTTTGCTGGATATTGACCTGTGTGGCAGCCAAGGGTCTTATGAACCGGGCGCACGCCTACAAAGCCGCCGTCGACGAAAATGCCCGCGAAGGGCAGGACCCGGATCATGCGGTCACCATGGGACTGTTCAGTTATCCCGTGCTCATGGCTGCGGACATTCTGATGTTCAATGCGGCCCGGGTTCCCGTGGGCAAAGATCAGATCCAGCACCTGGAAATTGCGCGCGATATCGCCCAGCGCTTCAACCATCTCTATGGTGCGACCTTTGAGCTGCCGGAGGCGGTAGTGCCTGCGCACGGTGATGTTTTGCCGGGTCTCGACGGGCGCAAGATGAGCAAGAGCTACAACAACACCATTCCGTTATTTCTGCCGGAAAAGCCGCTGCAAAAACATATCAACAAGATCAAAACAAACTTGCTCGAACCGGGCGAACCCAAGGATCCGGATACGTCGGCGGTTTTCCAGATATGGCAGGCATTTGCCAGCGATGAGCAGACCGGCCAGATGCGCACACAGTTTGCCGCTGGCATCGGTTGGGGGCAGGCCAAGAAAGAGCTTTGCGGGCTGATAAATGACGAACTGATGCAGGCCCGGGAGCGGTATGAAACCTTGATGAGTCAACCCGCGCAAATCGAGATGATACTGCAGGAAGGAGCGGAAAAGGCGCGTCGGGTGAGCCGGGAAATGCTGGCCAGGGTGCGCGAGGCGGTGGGGTTGAGACGTATCGTTTAGACGCGGGGTCAAGGACGATACGCGAACGGGTGGTTTCGTTGTGATCTGCTAGGCTTTAAATGGCATTGCACGGTTCACCGGATGTATTGAGATCCCGGATTAGCGTGAGCGCCGGCTCCGCATCGGGTACTGAGCCGGATTGCCCGGCAGTGGTTCGCGGATTCATTGCTGCAGTGCGAGTGCGATATCAACCGGCATCTGAGGCACAGGGATTCATGTTTACAAATTCGACGTCCCGGTACTGGATTATCGGCCTGGCCATGTGTCTGGCAGGCTTGATGATTTACTGGTTCGCCAGTATTCACCTGGCGGTCTTCCTGATGGCGGGCACTACCGCGCTTGCGGTCATGCTCTTCCAGACCTCGGTGGACAGCGCCGATCCGGTACCCGCCGAGTTGTCGCTTGCCGAAGCGCTCCGCCAGTACAACCGGCAGTGGGCAGGCAAATCGCAGCCGTTGTGTGTTGAGGCGGGGCAGCTCGCGAAAACTATCAGCAGTCGCAGCAGCGATGATCTTCGGCGCATACATACCTTTTTTACTGAACTTGCGGGGCTCTCCCGTGAAGAACGCGAGCTGATGGTCAATCTTATCGAGCGCATCGCCTCGGTGGGCAAAGAAAGCGATCCGGCGGAAGTCTCCATGATTGGATTCGCCAATGAAGTTTTCGAAGCTCTCGACAGCTACTCCCGGTTGCTCAGTGATGTGAGCAAGAAAAGTGTGAAAGCAGTAAGTAATATTCAGGACATGGTCAAGCACCTGGACGGTATGTTCGTATTGATCAATGATATCCGCGGCATTGCCGACCAGACCAATCTGCTGGCACTGAATGCGGCTATTGAGGCTGCGAGGGCGGGAGAAGCCGGTCGGGGGTTTGCAGTCGTTGCCGACGAAGTTCGCAAGCTTTCCAGAAGCTCCAATGACCTGAACGATGAAATCCGCTTGCGGGCGCAAAAGGCGAAAGAAACGGTCACGAATGTGGAACAGGTAGTCGGCGATATCGCATCTCTGGATCTCGACGTAACTGTCGTTACGAGAAACCGTCTGGACACAATCCTCAGCGGGCTCAAAACGGGCCGGCAGGGCGTGCTGGATGATCTCGCCGAAGGCGCCGAGATCAGTGACAGGATTCTGCGGGAAGTCGAAAAGGCAGCGGCGTCACTCCCTGATGTGGATCACTATCTGAAACTTACCGAAGAGCTGGCCAGTGTCATCGGCCACCTGACTGATCTGGTCGGGAAAACGCCGGTTATTTCGCCGGGACAGGATCCGGAACTGGCGCTTCGCAAAGCCAGTGAAGAACTCAATCGGGCACCGGGCAACCCGCGCAGGGCAGCCTTGTGAAGTCATTTGCGCAGATAAGCGCGCACGGCTCGTTCCATCGCGCAAGTGAGATTTTCTGCTTCGGTGGCATCCAGGATGTACGGCGGCATGGTGTATAGCAATTTACCGAAGGGGCGCAGCCACAGACCCTCGTCCACCAGCAGGGGCACCATTCGTTTCATTTCAACAACTTCGTCCAGCTCAATGACTCCGATCGCGCCGAGCACGCGAACCTCTTTGACACCGGCAACTTCGGCGATGGGGGCCAGCCCCTCGCTTAAAGCCGTCGAAAGCGTAGCCACCTTCGACGGCCAGTCCAGCTCCTTCAGCAAGGTGATGCTCTCCAGCGCAACGGCGCAAGCCAGCGGATTGGCCATGAACGTCGGTCCGTGCATGAATACGCCAGCTTCCCCGTCACAAATTCCCCGGGCGATCCGGTCACTGCACAGCGTGGCTGCCAGTGTCAGATAGCCGCCGGTCAGTGCCTTGCCGACGCACAGAATGTCGGGACTGATGCCGGCGTGTTCACACGCGAACATCCGGCCGGTGCGTCCGAAACCTGTTGCAATCTCATCTGCGATCAGCAGTACGTCGAACTCGTCGCACAGGCGCCGGACTTCCCGCAGGTAATCCGCCGAGTAAAAGCGCATGCCGCCCGTTCCCTGGACAATGGGCTCGAGAATCACAGCCGCCAGGACGCCGTGGTGCTGTTCGAGCAACTGCCGCAGCGGCGCAATGTCCGCAGTGGTGCAAGGGGTGCCAAAGCGGCAGGGCGGGGCATCTGCAAAAATTTGCTGTGGCAAGAGTCCGCTGAACAGGTGATGCATACCGGTGACGGGATCGCAGACCGACATGGCGCCGAGGGTATCGCCATGATAGCCCCCGCGCAGTGCCAGCAGGCGCGTCTTGTCCGGTCGTCTTTGCGACAGCCAGTACTGAACCGCCATTTTTATGGCCACTTCAATGCTGACCGAGCCTGAGTCCGCAAAGAAAACCCGTTCCAGACCGGCCGGAGCGAGTTCGACGAGCGTCTGCGCGAGGCGGACCGCCGGTTCGTGGGTCAAGCCGCCAAACATGACATGGGACATGCACTGCGATTGCCGGATCAGGGCCTCGTTGAGGCGCGGGTGATTATAGCCGTGGATCATCGACCACCAGGAGGCCATGCCGTCGAGCAGCCGCCGTCCGTCGCATAGTTCGATATAGGCACCGGTCGCGGCGGCCACCGGGTGCAGCGGTTGGCCGGGATCCAGAGAGCTGTAGGGGTGCCATACATAGCGGCGGTCCAGCGCGAGAATCTGCTCGCCAGACAGAGGGGGAGTGCCAGGGGAATTCATACGGGTCTCGATTCGGCAAAGGTGAGGTTGTGGAACGGGGGCACATTATAGCGGAGGCACGCTGCGTGGGCAGGTGCGAACCCCTTTTGATCAGGCAGTTCAAGCGGGATCAGGCGACTTTGGTTGAGGATTCGTCCGCTGCGAGCGCGCTGATAAAGGCGCTGATCTGGTCCGTCTTGTCCGCAGACAAACCAATGAAGATCATCGAAATGCGCAGGTGATTGTGCGGTTGACGCAGCCATTGCAGGTTGCGGATCTTGATATCGACGCGGATCTGCAGGGCTTCGCTCAAATAGAGTGTGCATTCGCCAAATGGCGATTCAAGCTTTGGTCGGCTTGGACACAGACAGCGCATTTCCAGCCCGCCCTTGGACAGATTCGCCACCGTCCCGCGCAGTACGCCAGTCAACGGAATGAGCAGTTGCACCTGGGGAGCATCGGCAGAGGTAAAGTTGACTCGTGGATTGACACGGCGGTCGTGATTGAGGGTTTTGTTGGTGACGCGGGCAGTAAAGGCGTGGGTGCCGTTCTCCTCGACCAGATCCAGGATGCTGACCTGCATATGCAGCGTGTAGGCGCCGCTTTCTATCTTCAGATGCAGGTCGCGCCCGACCGCGGCAAGATTGGCGTGGAGGCTCGGCCAGAAGGTATCGATCATCAGCGTGCTGTCTTCCGGGTTGAAACCGAGAACGAGCGTGCTGACGGGTTGGGAATCCGCGGCCAGGTGGGCTGCCAGCGCCCCGCGTCGACCCTCCAGCTGATACAGAATGTCTCGTTCAAGGTTGGTCCATTCCAGGACCGGATGGTCGGCGGAAAGCTCCCACCGCAGGCCCGTGCCATCCTGACTGGCTGCCGTCTTCGCCTTTTGGGCGAGAAGCGAATCCCGTTCGCTGGAGAGACGCTCAATAACCGCCAGAAACTTCTCTTTTAACGATCGTGATGATCCTGTCATGGCATTTTCCCGGAAATATCCAGAGTGTCTGACCGGCGTGCTCTTAGCAGATGCAGAAAATCCTCCTGTAAGGATACGCCCTATCGCCAGCCCCCAAAACTACCCAATGCGCATGACCGCGGCCGTTTTTATTTCGACTGGAAGTTCCCTGAGTTGCCCGAAATCCGTACAATGCGCGCTCAGTTGCAGGGGGATGTATGGTAGATACGCACGATCGCAAGAGCCGGCTCGAATTCAATAAGTTGCAAAAACGTTTACGGCGCCTCACTGGTCAGGCCATCGTGGATTACAACATGATCGAAGAAGGCGATCGGGTGATGGTGTGCCTGTCCGGTGGCAAGGACTCCTACACCATGCTGGACATGCTGCTGAGTTTGCAGCGGATCGCGCCGATCCGGTTTGAGGTTGTCGCGGTCAATCTCGATCAGAAACAGCCGGGGTTCCCGGAACATGTTTTGCCGGAATATCTGGAAATGCTGGGGGTTGAATACCATATAGTCGAGCGGGACACTTTCAGTATCGTCAAGTCGATCATCCCCGAGGGCAAAACCACCTGTGGCCTGTGCTCCCGGTTAAGGCGCGGAACTTTGTACGGCTTTGCCGAAGAAATCGGCGCAACCCGTATCGCCCTGGGTCATCACAAGGACGATATTGTGGAAACCCTCTTCCTCAATCTGTTCTACGGCGGCAGGCTCAAAGCCATGCCACCGAAACTGCTGGCCGACGACAAACGCAATGTCATTATTCGTCCCCTCGCATACTGCCGGGAAAAGGACATCGAGTCCTACGCGGCGCAGCAAGCCTTTCCGATCATTCCGTGCAATCTCTGCGGGTCTCAGGAAAATCTGCAACGTCAGGCGATCAAGGAAATGCTGACCGGATGGGAGAAACAACATCCGGGACGAGTGGAAACCATATTTTCTGCGCTCCAGCGGGTTTCGCCGTCGCAACTGGCAGACAAGAACCTGTTTGATTTTATCAATCTGACCATTGATCGCTCCGCCCCCGCCCGGTTTGCCGAAGACGATTCTGCCTGCGGCACCTCCTCACCGGTAGAACATGCCGATTCAGCTTTTCTGCAAGTTCTCAGTCTGTAATCAACGCGAAATCTCGCCACGGACGGCGAAATTTGAAAGCAAGTTTTTTATTACCAATTCAACTAAAAAATGTCTTGAATTTTGACCGCAAATTCGAGCGGGATTCCGGTTTGCGGAGCGCCAGAAGTTGTCCACAGAACCTGTGGATAACTTGGTGGATAAACTCTGGGAAAGTCCGTCAGCACCGCGTCGTTACTGACCGGGAGTCAACTTGAGCAAAAAACAACCAATACCAAATATCAAGTTAAAACAAGTGCTTGCAGAGCAATTCAAGTAAAAATTCTCACGAAGCACGCATAATCGAGGCTGAACGGATTATTAACAGGGAATTCGGGAGGCTGTGTATAAGATTTTGAAAAGTCGTGTCGAAAATAGCGGGTTGACGGCTCCCGTCAACCCTTTTCTTACACTTTTTTTAAGGTAAGCGTCACGTTTCTTTATAACAAAAGGTATGGCACCGTACTCAAGCAATTCGCGTCTCGGGTGTCAGCTCCGGGGGCGAGGTGCGGGTGAGTTCTGCAGGAGGTTTACCGAGGGGTGAATCGCTTAATGATGATGTCCACCGGCGCCATGGGCGTGGCCATGCTTCAGTTCTTCTTCGGACGCATCCCTAACCTGTTCAACGGTTACATCGAACACCAGCGTCTTGCCGGCAAACGGGTGATTGAAGTCAACATCGATCATGAACTTACCCGCTTTGACTACCGTACCCGCAGCCGGGCCCTCGCCGGTCTGGACGCGGACCACTGATCCGGGTTGCAGGCGTTTGTGTTTGCTTAACAGATGTTTGATAGGGACCCGCTGAGTCAGATTTTCCTTGCGGATGCCGTAGGCCTGCTCGGGCTCAAGTGTTACCTTTTTGGATTCTCCGATGCTCATCCCGGTCAGGGCTTCTTCAAGCCCAATCAGCAGATTGCGGTGCCCGTGCAAATACGCCAGGGGGATCTGCCCGCGATTGCTTTCCAGGACTTCCCCGTTGCCTTCGCTAAGCTGGTAATGGAGGGTAACGACTTTATCTTTTGCAACCTGCATGAGTGCTTGATCCACAGGGGTGTTCGAGGGCTGCGGAGTATACCGCATCTACTGCGGGATTGTATGGCCTGTCCTAAAATTTGTAATCACGCGGTAATCCTGCATAATCCGGAGTTCCGAAAAGCGATGGTCTGACGTAAATAAAAAGAAGCGTATGGCAAGCGGCGTGACTGTACATTGACCGTGTGCAGAATTCTGCGTTGTCAGCCACGAGACAGACCCTAAAGAGATTCTAATAAGATGGCATTGAACGAAAAGGTGCTGATCGGTTGTGAAGAGTGGTGTGCATTTCCTTCGTTGGGAATTCCCGCAGTCAAGGCGCGGGTGGATTCGGGTGCGAAAACCTCGGCGTTGCATGCCGTTAATATCCAGTCGTTCAAACGGCGCGGTGTCAAGTGGGTCAGTTTCGAAATTCATCCGCTGCAGGACACCCGTAAAACCGTGGTGCGTTGCGAAGCAATGGTGGTGGACCGACGGTCGGTGCGCAGCTCCAGCGGTGAGGCCGAAAAGCGTTTGGTGGTCAAGGTTCCATTGCAGATGGGGAACCATTCCTGGGATGTCGAAGTCACTCTGACCAATCGGGATTCGATGGGGTATCGAATGCTGCTGGGGCGCGAAGCGATGGTAGGTCGCATGCTAGTGGACCCGGAAGCCAGCTTCCTGCAGGGCGAGCTGGATGCGACGCGGCTGCGGGAAATGTACGGCCCGTTCGACAACTCCGGTGAAGACGGTCTGACCATTGCCCTGCTGGCGAGCGATCCGTCGTTGTACAGCAACCGGCGCATTATTGAAGCGGGCGAAGAGCGTGGCCACCATATGGTGTTCATCAACATTCGTCACTGTTACATAAAGCTCGACGCCGACAGACCGGAAATCCATTACCGGGGCGGGAGCGTGCTGGAAGAATTTGATGCGGTCATTCCCCGCATTCGCTCCAGTCTTACCTTTTACGGTTGTGCGCTCACGCGCCAGTTTGAAAGTCTGGGCACATTTCCTCTCAATTCATCGGCGGCGATTACCCGCTCGCGCGACAAGCTGTTTTCCTTGCAGCTGTTGCTGAGCAGCGGGCTCGACATTCCCGTTACCGGATTTGCCAATTCACCTATAGACACCGATGACCTGATCGAAATGGTGGGCGGTGCGCCGCTGATCGTAAAATTGCTGGAAGGTGCGCAGGGGCGGGGCGTGGTTCTGGCGGAAACCCGCAAGGCCGCCGAGAGCGTGATCAACGCCTTCAAGTCCTTGCAGATAAACCTGCTCGTGCAGCAGTTTGTGAAAGAGGCGGAAGGCAAAGACCTGAGACTGTTTGTGATTGATGGCAAGGTGGTCGCGGCGATTGAACGCAAGGCCGCTGCCGATGAGTTTCGGGCGAATCTGCATCAGGGCGGGACGGCGACCATCGCCAAGGTGACGCCGGAAGAGCGCAAGCTGGCGATCAAGGCCGCTAAAACCATGGATCTGATGGTGGCGGGCGTGGACATCATCCGCTCGTCGCGTGGGCCGCTGCTGCTGGAAGTCAATTCTTCCCCCGGTCTGGAAGGCATAGAAATTACCACCGGTCGTGATATTGCAGGCATGATGATCTCGGCCATCGAGCAAAAACTTGATTGGCGGCGCAAGCTCGCCATGGAAGAAGTGTCCAGCGCCCATCCCGGATCGGCGACTGCACCGGAGGAAGAGTTCTGAACCGTTTCCGCTTCCTGAGTCAACCGGCTGGTGCCGGTAAACTGCTGGCGCTTGCACTCGCGCTGTTCGTATTCACGGGTTGCAGCAGGGCATCGCAGACCGCGGATGATGAGGCGGCTGCGCAGTGGTTGACCCTGACCGTCGGAAGCTCTCCGAATACACTCGATCCGCATCTGGCGACCGGTGTTCCCAGCTGGAAAGTTCTGGCTGCCCTGGTAGAAGGTCTGGTGGCGATTGATGGCCAGACGCTCGCCGTCAAGCCCGCCGTCGCCGAGCGTTGGGAAATTAGCGAAGACGGTCTGCATTATCGGTTCCATTTACGTGGCGACGCCCGGTGGTCCAACGGCGAGCCGGTTACCGCGGCCGATTTTGTCGCATCCTGGGAGCGCATGCTCTCACCGGGTCTCGGTAATCCCTACGCTCAGGATCTTTTCGCCGTCAGCGGCGGGCGTGCCTTTTTTACGGGAGAACTGACGAGTTTTGCCGACGTTGGCGTCAAGGCGGTGTCCGGCAATATTCTGGAAATCACGCTGGAAAAATACGATCCGCTGTTTCTGAAAAAGCTCGCAGCGGTGACCGCCGCGCCGGTCAACCGGTCTGAAGTTGAAAAACATGGCGGTTTTACCGATCCCGCCAATCCCTGGACCCGGCCCGGAAAGTTTGTTGGCAACGGGCCGTTCGTGCTGGTCAAGGGCGGTCTGAATGCCCCCATTGAAGTACGTAAAAACCCACACTTCTGGGATGCCGGAGAAATCAGGCTCGAGGGCATCCGGTTTGTGCCGGCAGATACCGAAACGGTGCAGGAGCGTCTGTTTCGCAGCGGGCAAATCCAGATGGCGTATGAAGGGTCCTTGAGTGCAGAAAAACAGGCTCAATACCGGGAAAATTTCCCTGAGAAAATCGTCACCCAGCCAATTTATGGAACCTACAGCTATTACTTCAATACAACTCGGCCGCCATTTGACAAGGTCGATGTGCGCAAAGCCCTGGCCTATGCCGTCGACAAGGAACTCATCACCCGGCGAGTGACCCGGGGCGGGGAGGCGGCGGCTTATTCGCTGACGCCACCCGATGCGCGATATCGGCCACCGAAGATGCCGGGCTATGATCCGGACCTTGCGCGGACGCTGCTGGCTCGCGCCGGATTTCCCGACGGTCGCAATTTTCCGCCGGTGACGATTATTTACAATACCGCCGACAATCACCGCAATATCGCCCTCGCAATCCAGCAGATGTGGAGGAAAGAGCTGAATATCGAGGTCGCCCTGGAAAATCAGGAGTGGCAGGTGTTTCTGAGTAATCGCAAAAATCTGAATTATGCCGTGGCCCGCGCCGGTTCCCTTTCATCCTTTGCCGATCCAAACGATTTTCTGGACTCATTCAAAAGCGGGCACGGCATGAATAATACCGGTTGGAGTCGCGCAGACTACGACGACATGGTCAATAGCGCGGGGGCGGTGCGTGATGAAAAATCAAGACTGGAAATGCTGTCCGCCGCAGAGGCAATCCTGCTGGAGGAATTGCCGGTCTTTCCAATCTATTTTTATGTGAAAAATTTCCTGATTGCGCCCGAAGTAAAGGGCATGAAGTTCAATCCGGTCGACTTACCAGAGTATCGAGGGGTTTACATTGAATCGGACAGCCAGGTTCCATAAAACGTCCAGCGCGCGCGCCCGCACTTGTCGGCGCTACACATTAATATCCTGGGCGTTTGTTTTGTCGGCGGCGTTACTGGCCGGTTGCAGCAGCGGTAACGGTACGAATGCCGAACGGGGCACCCGTGAGCAGGTACTGTATTACGCCAATGGTGATGAACCCAAAAGCCTCGACCCCCATCTGACGACGGGAAGCCCGGACAACAATATCATCATGAATCTGCTGGAAGGGCTGATCATCAAGGATCCGGCGACGCTGGAGCCGCTACCCGGCGTTGCCAAATCCTGGACAGTGTCGGAAGACGGGCGCACCTACCAGTTCACCTTGCGGGAAAACGCCCGCTGGTCCAATGGCGATCCGGTGACTGCGCAGGATTTCATGTTTTCCTGGCGCCGCGCTTTAACGCCAACGCTGCCCAACGAATACGCCTACATGATGTTCTATGTGCAAGGCGCGGAAGATTTTTATACCGGCGTTACCAAATCCTTTGATGACGTGGGAGTCAAGGCCCTGTCACCGAAGGTGCTTGAGGTGACCCTGAAAAATCCGGTCCATTTCTTTTTGCAGCTTCTCGATCATCACTCGTTCTATCCGGTTCACGAAGCCACCATCATGGCCCATGGCGCGGCGGATGATCCGGGCAACAAATGGATTCTTCCAGAGAATTTTGTGGGCAACGGGGCATTTGTATTAAAGCGCTGGGAAGTCAACAAAGTCATCGAGATTGCCCGGAACGAACACTACTGGAACGCCGCCAATGTGCGTTTGAACGGAGCCCACTTTTTACCCATCGACGATCAGCAGGCCGAAGAGCGCGCATTCCGCTCGGGGCAGGTTCATCTGACCAATACGCCGCAAATGGCGATCGAAAAAATAGCCGTGTATAAAAAGGAACGGCCCGAAGTATTGCGAATGGTGCCGACCTACGCCAGCTATTACTACATGTTCAATCTCAACAAGAAGCCCCTTGACGACGTGCGTGTGCGGCGGGCGATTTCCATGGCTATCGACCGGCAGGCGATTGTTGAGAATGTGACCAAAGGAGGTGAAGTCCCTGCGTTCAGCCTCATACCGAACGATCCCGAAGGATACTCGCCGAAAACCTACTTCAGCTACGATGTTGCCGCCGCACAAAAGCTGCTTGCCGAAGCCGGCTTCCCGGATGGCAAAGGCTTTCCGGTGTTTACGGTCCTGTTCAACAGCCACGACAACCATCAGAAAGTCGCACTGGCGATTCAGCAAATGTTGAAGAAGAATCTGAATATCGATATTCAGTTACAGAACAACGAGTGGAAGGTTTATATGGATGCCCGCCGCAACATGGAGCACGACATCGCCCGTGCCGGCTGGGTGGCCGATTATGTGGATGCGTCCAATTTCTTTGACGTGATGCTCTCCCACTCGGGAAACAATCATACCGCCTGGGTCAGTGGGGAATATGACACTCTGGTGGCGGCCAGCGCGGCGACTACGGACACCGAAGAACGCTATGGATTATTCGAGCAAGCCAACCGGATTCTGGCCGAGGATATGCCGATAATTCCGCTGTATTACTATACGGACCTGAACATGGTTTCCACAGACGTCAAGAACTGGCATGACAACGTCATGCACTATCATCCGCTGCGCGACGTATATCTTGAATCGAGTACGGCCGAATAGGGGAACCAAACATGCTGCATCTGATCTTCAGGCGCGTGTTGACTGCAGTTCCCGTGCTGTTCATCGTGGTTCTGATGACGTTTACGCTGATCCGGCTCGCGCCGGGAGGCCCTTTCGATGAGGAGCGGGCAGTACCTCCGGAGGTGCTGCGCAATCTCAACGAACGCTACAATCTGGATGATCCGGTCCATATCCAGTTTTTCCACTATGTGGGCAACGTGTTGCAGGGCGATTTCGGCCCCTCGTTCAAATACCCCAGTCGTTCGGTGACGGAAATCATTGCCGCCGGGGTTCCCGTAACGCTGGAACTTGGTCTCTATGCGCTTCTGGTGGCGATGATCATCGGGATCAGCGCGGGCCTGCTGGCGTCCCTGCGCCCGAATACGCTGCAGGATTATGTTCCCATGACGTTTTCCATGATCGGGATCTCCCTGCCTTCTTTTGTGCTGGGGCCATTGCTGCTGCTGTGCTTTGCCATCTGGTTTCAATGGGTGCCGGTGGCGGGATGGGGGGATTCACCCGGCGACAAAATCCTGCCGTCGTTGACCCTGGGTGCCGCCTACGCGGCTTATGTTGCCCGCCTGACCCGGGGCGGCATGCTGGATACCCTTTCCCAGGACTATATCCGGACCGCCCGGGCAAAAGGCCTGTCTACCCGAAGGATCTTGTTCAAACATGCATTTCGCGGCGGCATGGCGCCAGTCGTATCCTTTGCCGGACCGGCGGTGGCGGGGTTGCTGTCGGGTTCGTTCGTAGTGGAAACCATTTTCCAGATTCCAGGGCTCGGACGCTTTTATCTGCAGGCAGCATTCAACCGCGATTACACCATGATTCTCGGCACCACCATTTTTTTCGCGTTTTTGATTATTGTCTGCAACCTGCTCGCGGACCTGCTGCTGGTCTGGCTGAATCCCCGGTTGCGACAGCAGCAAGACAGGTCGGGAGGCTAAGCTTTGGAAACCGTCAGTTCCACCCAGCCAGTGCAATTCGAAAAAGGACGTTCTTTGTGGCAGGACGCATTTGCCCGGCTGAAAAAAAACCGGCTGGCCATGTTTGGCCTGGTCACGCTGGTGATCATGGCGGTGCTTTCAATTCTTACTCCCTGGATAGCGCCTTATGCCTATGAAGAGCAGAACCTGGCTCTGGGCGCGACGCCGCCCTCATGGGAGCACTGGTTTGGTACCGATATCTTCGGGCGCGATCAATTCACCCGCGTGTTGTATGGCAGCCGCATTTCGTTGATGGTCGGAATGATTGCCACCACGGTGGCACTGGTCATCGGCGTCACCTGGGGCACGGTGGCTGGTTATGTCGGCGGTCGCCTCGATAATTTCATGATGCGCGTGGTCGATATCCTCTACGCCTTGCCGTTCACGATATTCATTATTCTTCTGACGGTCGTATTCGGCCGCAGCATGCTGTTGCTCTTCCTTGCAATCGGAGCGGTTGAATGGCTCACCATGGCCCGCATTGTTCGCGGACAAGTGCTCTCGGTGCGCCGGCAGGAATTTGTGGAGGCGGCGATATCCATGGGACTGAAGCGATCGCGCATCATGGCGCGGCATGTCGCACCCAATATTCTCGGACCGATTATCGTCTACACCACCCTGACCATTCCCGGCGTCATTCTGCTGGAATCGTTTCTGAGTTTTCTCGGACTGGGCGTGCAGCCGCCGCAAAGCTCCTGGGGCTCATTGATATCGGCGGGCGTGGAAACTATGGAGGTGTATCCCTGGTTGCTGATATTCCCGGCCCTGTTCCTGTCTCTTACGCTTTTTTCGCTTAATTTCCTGGGTGATGGTTTACGCGATGCCCTGGATCCGCGCTCCTCGAAGGACTGACTATGGACTTGCTCGACGTTGACAATCTCACCGTCCGCTTTCACACACGCGACGGCATCATTGAAGCCGTAAAGCAGGTTTCCTTTTCCGTGAAGGCCGGTGAGATTCTGGGAATCGTCGGCGAATCCGGTTCGGGCAAATCCGTCTCCTGTTACAGTCTGCTCGGTTTGATTCCGTCGCCGCCGGGTGTAGTCGAAAACGGTACGGCACATTTCAATGGCCGGGATCTGTTAAAACTTTCCGAAGCGCAACTGCGGAAGATTCGCGGGGCGGAAATCGGCATGATTTTCCAGGATCCAATGACGTCGTTGAATCCCCACATGACGATCGCCGAACAAATCATGGAGCCGTTGCTTGTCCACCGGGGATTGAACAGGAAGACCGCCCGGGAAAAGGCCATTGCAGCGCTGGAAGAGGTCGGCATCAAAAATGCCGGTTCCCGGATCGACAGTTTTCCCCACGAGTTTTCTGGCGGCATGCGCCAGCGAGTCATGATCGCCATGGCGCTGATCAACGAACCCAAACTGCTTATTGCAGATGAACCCACCACAGCGCTGGATGTCACGGTTCAGGCACAAATTCTGAAACTCATTCAGAAGGTCCAGAAGAGTCACAACCTGGCGGTTGTTTTTATTACCCACGACCTGGCAGTGGTTGCCAATATGGCGGATCACATCATCGTCATGAAAAACGGGGAGATCGTTGAAAGCGGGTCGGCGCAAGCGATCTTCGCGAGTCCGCAGCATGTGTATACCAAAAACCTTCTGGCCGCCGTGCCCGCGTCAGCAAAACCGGACCACTTGAAAAACCGGGTTGACGCCCAGGCCTTGTTGCAAATCCGGGGGTTGCGTAAATCCTTCCGGCAGTATCACGGAATCGTCTTCAAACGGCTTAAAAATGAAATTCGCGCGGTGCAGGATGTAGACCTGACGCTGCGGAAAGGGGAAATATTCGGGCTGGTGGGTGAATCCGGGTCCGGCAAATCGACCTTCGGTCGCTGCGTGATTCGGCTGATTGACAGCGACGCGGGGAACGTGGATTTGGCGGGCCGCGATATTACCGCACTGCGGCCGCAAGAGCTGCAGCAGGCGCGTCGGGATTTCCAGATGATTTTTCAGGATCCGTACGCGTCACTGAACCCGCGCATGACAGTATTTGACGCACTCGCAGAACCTCTGCTGATGCACCGGATAGTAAGCCGGGCGCAGGTGCAGGAGCGGATTCATCAACTGATGGATGAAGTCGGATTGAGCCGGCGCATGATCCGGAAATATCCTCATGAATTTTCCGGAGGGCAGCGACAGCGCATTGCCATCGCCAGGGCTATCGCCATGGAGCCCAAGCTCATTGTTGCCGATGAACCCGTGTCCGCGCTGGATGTAACCATTCAGGCACAGGTGCTGGAACTGCTGATGCAGCTGTCCCGCTCCCATGATTTGACCATGCTGTTCATTTCCCATGATCTGGCAGTCGTCCGTTATATCTGCGACCGCGTTGCCGTGATGCAGCAGGGCATGATTGTGGAATCGGGGGATACCGAAACCCTCTTCGCCAATCCCCAGCACGAATACACCCAAAGCCTTCTCGCTGCCATTCCCCGCCTGACCGGTTAAGAACCTCGGATCCCGGTCGGCGTCCCGTCATAAATGCACCGCATCGGAGCGTTTGCATATTGCGACCGCACACTCGGGGCGCAACCATTGTCCGCCAGTGTGCACTGAATAAATACAGGTGCACCTGCTTGGGACATGTTTAGTTTCAGCTGGTTTCGCAACCTGTTGAAAATCATAGAAAATTCATCTGGTATACATATTGCTCTGCTGGATTCGCCGGCGCCCGTATTGTTGCTGAGTGTTTGCAACCGTGTGTCGATCAATTGCCGAATTCATCCAGATCAGTGAGTTGCCCATGCTCTTCGGACGCCGAAAACGCAAACCCATCGTCATCCCGCCGAAGCCGGTGAAGGAGTGGAAATACACCACCTGCAATTATTGCTCGACGGGCTGTGCCATCGAGATTGGTCTGGATGAAAACCGGCGTGTAATCACCAGCCGCGGTCACGCGGGTGCGGACGTCAATCGGGGCAAGCTGTGTATCAAAGGCTTGCTGGAGCACGATCTGTTCACCAGTCCCGGGCGCGGCACCCAGCCGCTGATGCGTGGGAAGCATTACGACCCGTTTCAGAAAACCACCTGGGACACAGCCCTGGATGTTACCGCCGCCAACATCAAACAGATTCAGGAAAGATATGGCCGGGACGCCTTTGCAGTGGTATCGACAGGACAACTGTTGACGGAAGAATTTTATTCTCTGGGAAAACTGGTGCGCGGCTGTATCGGTACCAATAATTACGATGGCAATACCACGCTGTGCATGGCTTCGGCGGTGAGTGGTTATAAAAGATCATTCGGATCCGACGGGCCGCCCGGATGCTATGACGACTTTGAGCACACCCATTGCCTGATGGCGTTTGGCTCCAATCTGCCGGAACAGCACCCCATCATTTACTGGCGGCTCAAAGAGGCGTTGGAAAAACGCAGGTTTCCTCTCATTGTGGTGGACCCGAGGGTCACCATGCTGGCCCAGTTTGCCGACATCCATCTGCCCATCACCCCCGGCACCGACTGTGTGCTGATCAACGCGATGATGCATGTCATCATCAAGGAAGGGTTGCAGGATCAGACCTATATCGATGCCCACACCAACGGCTTCGACGAACTGCGCGCGCTGGTCGAAACCTGTGATCCCAAGTCGGCCCAGCACCTGTGCGGAATCGATGAAGACACCATTCGCCACGTCGCCAGAATTTACGCCCGCGCGCCGGCCGCCATGAGTATCTGGACCATGGGGATCAATCAGAGCACTCACGGTTCAGACGGCGTCTGCAATATCAATAATCTCAATCTGATTACCGGCAATATTGGCAAACCCGGTGGCACCAGCCTGTCCATTACAGGGCAGTGCAATGCCATGGGAACCCGCGAGTGGTCGTCCTGTTCGGGGCTGCCTGGGTACCGGCTTCTGGAGAATCCGGCGCATCGGGAAGAGATTGCTGCTTTCTGGGGAATTGATCAGGAATTTTTCCCGCAAAAGCGCGGCCTGGCCCAAACCGATATTTTTCCAGCCATCGAATCCGGTCAGATCAAGGGTCTGTGGCTGGTGGCCACCAATCCCCTCACGTCCATGCCCAACCAGGCGCGCATTCGCAGAGCGTTTGAAAATCTCGATTTTCTGGTGGTTCAGGATGTGTATGAAGATGTGGAAACCAACAAATATTCCCACGTCTATCTGCCCGCGGCTGTCTGGGCCGAAAAAGAAGGCTGCCATACCAATACCGAACGGCGGGTGAATCTGACCGTCAATGTGTTACCGCCTTACGCCGATTCGAAACCGGATTTCTGGATATTCCGGGAAATGGCAAAGCGCTTCGACAACGGCGCCCGCATACATTTTCCGGACACGCCTGAGGGCGCTTTCGAAGAAATGAAGCAGCTGTCCAGAGGCGATAACCGCATCCTCGATATCTCGGGCATGTCCTACGAAAAGATCGTGGCGGCGAAGGGAATTCAATGGCCCTTTCGGCACGGCACTGAAGGTCTCAAAGGCGAGCCAAGACTGTATGTCGATGGTCGCTATCAGACACCATCGGGTCGCGCCAATTTGATCCCGGTCAAGTTCTTCAACAACAATGAACAACCCTGTCGGGATTACCCGTTCTGGCTGAACAGCGGCAGGGTGGTTGAGCATTTTCATACCCGCACGCGCACGGGAAAAATCGGCAACTGCAACAAATTCAGCCCCACTCCCTACATGGAAATGAATCCGGATGCGGCCCTGGACCTAGGCGTGGCGCATCAAAGTTATGTCCGCCTGACCAGCCGTCGCGGTGATGCGGTCGTGATGGTGCAGCTTACCCAGCGTGTGCCCCGCAACATGGTTTTCATACCTTTTCACTTTCACGACTGTGTCAACCGACTCACCCTGGGTTTGCTGGATCCCTACTCGCGTCAGCCGGCATTCAAGCAGTGCGCCGTGCGCATCGAGCCGGTGAATCAGAAGGAAGCAGCGCGCATCAACGTGGAAAGCCGGGCCTTCTAGACGAGACTAATATGAGTCAGTTTGAAAAAATCGTGCAGAATTTCGACCCTGCGACAGCGCGGCCGGACAATGAGCCCGCCCGTCGGAGCAGTCATTGGGAAATCCGGACCGAGGAGCGACCTTACGCATTTTTGCCGCAACAGCCGGTAGCGGAAAAAAATCGCTACGGGCAGCTCATCGATCTGGTAGATCTCACCGGCCAGGAGAAAAGCCGGTCGCTGTTTATCAACGAAAATCCGGAAGTCGGATCCAATCCGAACCGCAACAAGCAGCACGGGTTCTTTTTTACGGCCGACAACTGCATCGGGTGCCACGCCTGCGAAGCGGCGTGCTCGGAGAAAAATGAAAACCCTCCCCACATCGCCTACCGCAGTGTCGGCTATGTGGAAGGGGGCTCCTGGCCCGATTACAAGCGCATGAATATTTCCATGGCCTGCAACCATTGCGACGATCCGGTGTGCCTCAAGGGTTGTCCCACGCGGGCGTACACTAAACACGTGGAATACGGCGCAGTTCTGCAAGATCCGCAAACCTGTTTCGGCTGTGGCTACTGCACCTGGGTATGCCCGTATAACGCGCCGCAGCTGGATCCGGTCAAAGGTCAGGTAAGCAAGTGCAACATGTGTGTGGACCGGCTCGAGGTCGGTCTCAAACCCGCGTGCGTTTCGGCGTGTGTCGGAAACGCGCTGGATTTCGGCGTTATCGAAAACATTCCGGAAAACCGCGAACAGTGCCTCAGCTCGATTCCCGGCTTTCCGGATCATGAAATTACTCATCCCAATATCCGTTTTCAGCAGATGCGGACTCTGCCTATTGAAATGAGCCGGACGGATTCTTCACCGGTGAAATATCACCGCAACGAAAAAGGCCAGTATCGGCCCGTGGTGGACCAGAAGGCGGGTAAAGCCCGTCATTGGAATCTGGCCCGTCTCAACAGCCGGGAAAACCCTCTGGTGCTGTTTACGCTGTCCTGTCAGGCTGCTTTCGGCCTGTTCGCGATTACGTTCATAGGAGCTCTGCTGGGATTCGACGCCTTTATCACGGTCATGGATTCCATCGGCGTGCTGCTGGGTGCGGCTGCAGCGGGCATGACCGGTTTCGGTCTGTTGATGAGTATTTCCCATCTGGGTAAGCCATGGCGCTTTTATCGCGGATTCAATAATCTTCGTTATTCACCCATGTGCCGCGAAGGGCTGGGATTGTCCCTGTTTGCCACCGGCACGGGCGTTTTCGCACTGTTCAGCATCCCTCAGAGTCCGTGGATCGAAGACCTTCTCGGCGCACAATGGGGGACTGGCTGGACGGCGCTGACACAGGTGGCACCCTGGTCGGGCATGTCCCGGGGTGCGGGCATTTTTGCGCTGGTCGCAGGCGCCAGCGGGCTCTATTACATGTATCGCTGCTACTGCATCAAAGCCCGGCCGTTCTGGAACCACTGGCAAACCGCCAGCTCGTTTGCCGGCAATGCCCTGTCTCTGGGCGCGCTGGCGGCGTCGTGCCTGGTGCTGCCGACGCTCTTTGCGCTCGGTGAACCCGTCAATGGAAGTCTGGCAGTTCTGGCGGGTTGTTTCATGTTGGGCGTGTTGCTGGAAGGCGCAGGTCTGCTCGCTCACCATCACGATCTCAACCGCGCCGAGCATGAAGGCGCTGCCTCCCACTACGTCCAGTGCACCACCTTCGGCAAAACCTGGCACCTGCGCAACAGTCTGCTCCTGCTGAGTATCATTCTTGGACTGGGAACTGTGCTGGCAGCGGTATCCGGAGTCGATTCAATGATTGTCCTCGCGACATGGAGCCTGCTGGGGCTGATCGGACTGACAACCGCTCTGATTGGCCGCGCCCTGTTCTACATTCTGGTGATTCCGACCACGATGCCGGGCGCGTTTTTCTGGAAAAACAAAGCCTTTGAAGAGCATGCGCGCGATATTGGCCTGGCCGATAATCCTGCCAGTGGTGTGGTGCATTTGCGTCATTAGGCTCTGTACTAAGAGTGCCTGCGCTCGGTGATTCAGGAGGCAATACATGGAACACTTAATTGGCAAAACCTGCGTCATCGGGTTGAGCTATTTCAACGTCGATGGCGATCCGGTAAAGCAGAACCTGCTGGCCGGCAGGGTGCGCGAAGCAAACAAAGACGAGGGCATCAAGATTGAGCTGGTCAGCGCAGGCAGCACGCATGGAGCGATTTTCATTCTGCCAGCGGAAACCGGATGCTGGTTTGCGGCGCCGCCTGGTCGCTACCATACCAGCGCAACAACCCTGGAGAACCCCGATTATCTGGTGACCTGGGACGTTTACCAGACTCAGCGGCAAGTGCCGGAAGGCACCCAGCAGTGGTGGGAATGGCAGCCGCGCCTGGCACTGCCTGTAGTGGGTGCACCTGTGAACCGTTGATCGTTACCGGACGCTAGCCACTGCGCGCAAAACACGGCTCGCCGATCGAAGAATGCCGTCAGCGGCGGAACAGCGCTTATTCGGCGTCGCTGTTATCGCCGAGAGGAAGGTGGCCCATCATGGGAACACCGCTCATGTCCGGTAACTGATGCGCGATCCCTTTATGGCAGTCAATGCAGGTCAGTTCACCGGAGGCGAGGGAGGTCGAGTGCATTTTCCGCGCCCGCGGGGATTGCAGGGTGAAGTCCATCGAGTCGAATTCATGACAGTTGCGACATTCCAGAGAATCGTTAGCTTTTAATCGGTGCCATTCGCGTTCGGCCAGCATGCGGCGTTTGGCAACGAATTTTTCGCGGGTGTCGATCGTGCCGAAGACCCAACCCCAGACTTCCTTGGACGCTTCCATTTTGCGCGCGATTTTAAAGGTCCAGTCGTGGGGAACATGACAGTCGGAGCAAACCGCGCGGACGCCGGACCGGTTTGTGTAATGAATCGTGGGTTTCAGCTCTTCATAGGGATTCGCCTGCATTTCGTGACAGCTGATACAGAAAGTTTCCGTGTTGGTCACTTCAAGCGCGGTATTGAATCCGCCCCAGAAGATAATCCCCGCAATAAAGCCCCCCATGCTGAGCAGGCCGAGGCTTAAATGGGTTGCGGGCCGATTGAAGATGCGCCAATAGGTTTTTATGGTGTTCCACATAGTTTGTACCGTCCAGTGCGCGCCAGGTCGCGTTCATCATTGCGGTAACGGCGCAAGCCGTTGCCTCTGCAATGGCTATTTGGTGTTCTGCTCCACCATGGCTTTCTGCAGCACTTCGTCAATTCCCATGAAGCGGTTTTCCTTTATGGGATCAACATCGTGTTGCGGTACATGGCATTGGAGACAGAAATACCGTCGGGGCGCTACCGCCGCGAGCACTTGTCCGTCGCGATCGTAAAAGTGGGTCACACTCACCATGGGCGCACCGCTGGCCGCAGTGGCATTGCGACTGTGACAGGTCAGGCAGCGATTGAAATTCTTGTCGATCTGATAGCCTCGGATGCTGTGAGGGACGACGGGCGGCTGCTCCGGATAATTGCGTGCCGGGCGGCGCATGGTTTTGACTTCAGCGGCGATTTCCGGCGATACCGGTTCCTGGGCGATGGTACCGCCGGGGCGGATGCCGTCGGGCGCCGACACATCGAGAGGCTGCCGGTCTTCTGTCGTCGGGTCGGCAGATGTCGTCGGGTCGTCAGAATCGGAACCCTGCGCCCATACGACATTCGGTTGCATCAGCACCAACACAATGGCAATGTTTCCGAGCCGCAGTGGTTTTGTCAGCAGGCAAGCCAGGCTGCGGAGACAGGAGACGGTGAAACGGGTCGGGAGAGTCTGCATTGTCGTGTCTCTCCTATGCCAGACTGATCAGTTCAAGGCGGACCGCGCACTTCTTGAAGTCCGTCTGTAACGAGATTGGATCGGTGGCATCCAGGGTGAGTTTGTTGACCAGGCGGTTCGCGTCGAAAAACGGAATGAAAACCAAACCGCGCGGCGGCTTGATCCGACCCCGGGTTTCGACCCGTACCCGCATGTCGCCGCGCCGGCTGATGACCCGGATTTCGCTGCCCCGGCGAAAACCGAGTTCGCGTGCGTCGTCGTAATTCATGTAAATCAGTGCATGGGGGACAGCGCGGTTCAACTCTTCCACCCGCATGGTCATGCTGCCGGTATGCCAGTGCTCCAGCACTCGTCCCGTACTGAGCCAGAAGGGATATTCTTCATCTGGTGACTCAGCCGGGGGTTCGAAGGGCAGGGCGAAAATAAGCGCGCGTTTATCCGGTTTACCATAGAACTGCAAACCGCTGCCTTTTTCCACGTAAGGGTCATAACCTTCGCGGTAGCGCCAGCGAGTCTCTTTGCCATCGACCACTGGCCACCGTAACCCGCGCTCTTGATGGTACAGATCAAACGGTCCCAGGTCGTGCGCCTTGCCGCGACCGAACTTTGCATACTCTTCGAACAAACCCTTCTGGATATAGAACCCGAAGGCGGCGGCCTCGTCGTTGCGGTAATGTTCGTCCTTTTTTTCTACCGGAAACTGATCGACCTGACCATTGGCGTAGAGCACCTGAAACAGACTCTTGCCCTTGAATTCGGGTGCACTGTCAAGAAACTCCTTCGGCCATATGTCATCGGTGGACAGGCGCCTGGACAGCTCCACGATCTGCCACAGATCGGATCGGGCTTCACCGGGGGGCGATACCAGCTGATGCCAGAACTGGGTGCGACGCTCGGCGTTCCCGAAAGCGCCTTCTTTTTCAACCCAGCCGGCGGCCGGCAAAATCAGGTCCGCAGCCTGTGCAGACACCGTTGGATAAATGTCGGAGACAACGACAAATGCTTCGGGGTTGCGCCAGCCGGGCAGGGTCTCCTGCATCAGGTTGGGGCCGGCCTGTATGTTGTTGCAGACCTGCGTCCAGTACACCCGGATGGCGCCATCCTTGAGTTTCCGGCTTTGCATCACGGCGTGATAGCCGACCTTCTCCGGGATAGTTCCGGGCGGAAGTTTCCAGACTTTTTCGGCAAATGCGCGGTGTTCCGGATTGGTCACCACCATATCGGCCGGTAACCGGTTGACGAAAGTGCCGACTTCGCGAGCCGACCCGCAGGCCGAGGGCTGACCGGTGAGCGAGAACGGACTGTTGCCAGGTTCTGCAATCTTGCCGGTCAGCAAGTGCAGGTTATAAATCATGTTATTTGCCCACACGCCTCGGGTGTGCTGGTTAAAGCCCATGGTCCAGGTGGACATGACTTTAATTTTCGGATCGGCATATAACGCGGCGAGCTTTTTCAGGGCCTCCTCGGGAACGCCGGTCTCTTTCACCGTAAATTCCAGCGTAAAGGGCGCAACGAACCGGGCGAACTCATCGAGCGTCATGTCTTGCCAGGTATTCGCTGTCGCAACACCTTTGGCATTTTTCTGGCGCTCGTCTTCATCCCGCAAGCCGTAGCCGATGTCGGTCTGACCGCGAACAAAGCGGGTATGCTTATCGACAAACTCCCGGTTCACACTACCGGTCTGGATAATATGATTGGCAATGAAGTTGAGGAGGATCAGATCGGTTTGCGGTTTGAAAATGACCGGGATGTCGGCAAGTTCAAAACTGCGGGTTTCATAGGGTGACAGCACCGCCACCTGAACGTGTTCGTAGGAAAGGCGCCGGTCGGTGATGCGACTCCAGAGTATCGGGTGCATCTCGGCCATGTTCGACCCCCACAGAACGAAGGCATCGGCATGCTCAATATCGTCGTAGCAGCCCATGGGTTCGTCCATCCCAAAGGTACGGTAAAAGCCGGCGGCAGCCGATGCCATGCAATGGCGTGCATTGGGGTCAAGATTGTTGGTTCGCAGGCCCCCCTTCATGAATTTGGAGGCGGCGTATGCCTCCCAGATCGTCCATTGTCCGGAGCCCATCATGGCAACGGAGTCGGGGCCGGATTCGCGTACGGCTTCCCGGATTTTGTCTGCCATGATGGTCAGAGCCTGATCCCAGGTGATGGACTGGAATTCTCCCTGCTTGTCGTACTTGCCGTCTTTCATTCGCAGCAGAGGACTTTGCAGTCGGTCCGGGCCGTAAAGTATTTTCGACAGGAAATAACCCTTGACGCAGTTCAGGCCACGATTGACTTCGGCCTTTATGTCGCCATGAGTTGCAACAATGCGGTTATTGCGCGTCGCCACCATCACACCGCAACCGACGCCGCAGAACCGGCACGGCGCCTTGTCCCATTTCAGCTTGGTCAGTTCGCGGTTGGTCACCAGGTTCTGGGCAAGCGCGGTGTCCGGCAAACTTAATGCCGCTGCGGCCACAGCACCTGCCTGCATTTTTGCGAACTGCCGGCGTGTCAATCCGGTAGTCGGTGTGAATGACTGGGCTTCAGCTTCCTCTGGAGTGCTGGAAGTTGCTGGCGGGGTGGCGGTGTGCTTCATCAGGCAATTTCCTCTCCGTCAATAACCTCGTGATAAATCAAGGCGGCATTCAAAACGCCCGGCATATCATTTAACGTATTTAGCAGATCCAGAACGGCCTGTTCATGGTCGCACTCCATGACCACTGCGAGTTTTCCTTCCGCGGTCTGTCGATGAATTTCGACACGTGACTGTTGCCGGAGCCAGTCGACGATACGGTCTTTGCTGTCACGTTTGACATGAACAATCAGGCTGGCTACATGAAGGACGGGATGGAAAGATTGCGGATGGCAATCGGTGTCGAGGTTACGAGCCAGGATGGCATTCATAGGGGTTCCTTAGTGTATTGCGCTTCGACGTATAGTGGACGTAATTTATCTGGAAGAGATAACGGGTACTGAATATGCCATCAGTGAAACCCGGGAGGGCCGGCGATCAGCTGATACATCCAGACAGCGAATCCAAAACCGCCGACAACCATTACGCTAAGGAGCGGAAAAAGAAATACGACAATAAATATGAAAAGTCGCCACTCCTTCTTTCGATCAACGTAGTCGGCTTCAGAACTGTCGTTTTTGGCGTACATCTGAGCCTCCTTATATTTTTATTTTGTGGTTTTTATTCTGAACCCGAAAATATGAACTAAAGATGTGCGCGAGTCAACGAAACTGATGAGAAGAAGTTCCGATTCGGGATTGTTGCAATGCTGGACGAATTTTTTGCGATCATCATCTTCAATTTATAGCGCAACAGAATATCGAACGGAGGTTTAATCGCGAATATCACGCATTGAAACCACCCGGTTAAGTGAACCTGTACGCAGTGCGAAGCTCTGTCAGATCAGGAGGTGAGGGCAAAATAATCTGGCGATAAGGCAGGAAGAAAGTCGAGCGACAGTATTAAAAGAGCAGCACGCTGGCGCGCCGCTCTTGATAATCGTAATTCTTAATTGATAAACATGATTCCGGTCAGCGTTCCGGATCACACGCACCAGGAAAACGTCCCCCAGATACGTGCAACGGATTAGACTGTCGCCGCCGAAAAATGCGACTTACGCAATCGGGGAACTGGTGATCAAGCAACTTCTACGTTTTCAGCCTGAGGACCTTTTTGTCCTTTGCCTTCAGTGAAAGTTACCGCCTGGCCTTCCTTGAGTGTCTTGAAGCCGTTGCCGGTAATGTTACTGAAATGCACAAACAGATCTGAGCCACCTTCTCTACTAATGAAACCATAACCTTTTGCTTCATTGAACCACTTGACGGTTCCGTTTAGCTTCTCTGACATGGATCTTAACCTTTGGTAGACATGACTGAATAAAAGTTGCGGATGATCTGAACTGAGAGGGATGCTTCGACCTGGACGCCGGGGTTGCGAGAGCGAGGATATCCTGTTGAATTTCAACATAAACACTGTGCAATTTTAGTAGAACCATGTTGTCGGCTGAAATTGCAGACGGAATAACGTCTGACGCACTTCCGGAGCAGTCTCGTATAGGGTCACCAGACCCTGCGCTCCTATACATCCGCAATCGATTCTAGGAGGGTTGGTTGACAATATCAATACATTGATCTGGGCGGGCAAAAAATAATTGTTCCGCCCGCTGAGAACTCAATGGGAATGCTGCTCAGGCAGTTGTGCGGTGAGCGGAATTTCAGTGTTTGGAGTAAGGCAGTTTTGGTATGTAGGGCTGCATCAGTTTTACGCCCTTTTCATAGAGATCATTGACGTCCGGCGAAAGGCCGGCCTCTACCCGTCGGGAAATCATGGTGATCGGGAAAAGGCAATGGTGAGTGCCGGGCATGCAGACGGCGCGACTTTTGCCCTTCCGGTCATGATAAACCTGCCACTGCAATTTGAGATCAGTTACAAATACGTCGCCTAACACCACACCCAGCGCCTGCAGTTTCTGTTTCTCGGTAACGCCAGCATGACCGCCTTCGAGAATCCGGTTGAGTGTCCGGATATCGCCTTTATCTCTGCGAATTCGCTGTCCGAATTCGGAGCGGGCAATCTCGTCAATCATTTCCCGCTGGCGTTGCAGGTATCCGTCGTCGACCCAGCGCAGCTCTTCGATAAGGGGCTGGTCTTCTTTTCCTGATTGTGCGTGGCTGATCGCAGACAGCAGGATGAGTGCCAGGCAGTAGAACAACTTCATTTCAGTCTCCAGGAAAGCATCAAGTTTGTGACACAGCGGAAGTGCTTGGACCGCAAATCCCAACGAAAAATGCAAATAGCAGACAGACCCGCATTATACGGCGGCGGTCGGTCGGCATTGCGGCGATATCGGCGGTTGTCGGACCTTAAGGGGGCGGGTGTGACTAAAAGCACACATTGGAGTTCTATTCAGATAGAATTGCCGCCCGATTCTGCGTCTGCAGCGCGCTGCCCCCGACACCCGCCGGGGGCAGCAGTTAAACGCATCCAAGATCGATTTATCAAGGGGCCGGGTGGAGTGACTACAGGAGTGATGGAATGAAGAAGTTAATAGCGACCCTGGCGGTGGTGGTTCTGGTATTGATACTCGCCGGACCCTTCGCCGCAGGGTTCAAGACCCAGCAAGCGATGGACAACCTCGTTGCGTACCTGAATGACCAGCCTGGATATTCGGCCCAGTGGACCGGGTATGACCGGGGCTGGTTCGGGAGCCGGGGACAGCTGGCCGTAGCGCTGCAACTGCCCACCGCAGATAACAGCGATGCCTTACCGGTTTTGCCGCTGGATTTTGACATTAGCCATGGCCCGGTGATGCTGCGCGACGGGCTCCATCTGGGTTGGTCAGCCGGTACCATCGTTCTGGGCGATGAAGTTGAAGGCTGGCTCAGGGACAAGCTCAGCATTGCGGGCGAGGGGCCTTTCTGCCAGTCAGATTTCCGCATGTCGCTGCTCGGCGCCATCAGCTTTGAAGATCACTGCCAGGTCGCCTCAATCCAGCTGGATTCGGAGCCGGCAGTTGCAGCCGGTACCGATGATGAACCCGGAAGTGATTCGACCGCCCCTGGCGATGCGCAAACGCTCCACTTAGAAAGCTACCGGGGAGGTGGCACCTATGATCGCAACGGAAAACTTACCTACGCTGGAACACTGCCTGGCGCCCGGCTTGAAAGTGCTGCGGGCGGAACAATGGAAATAGGCGAATTCACGCTGCGCACCGAACTGGATCTGGGTGGCTTCTACAGCAAGTTTTTCGTCCCCGGACAGGCTCATTTCGCACTGGCATCAATTTCCGGGAAAACCGCGGAAGGCGATGAAGTGAACCTTACCGATCTGCAAATCAGTTCGGTTTCGAGCTTCCACGAAGAAAATACCCTGAGCGACGTCGAGGTCGAGATGTCTCTGGCCAGCTTTGTTGGTCTGGGAGAAAATCTGGCGGACGCCCGTCTGGTTCTGTCCTTCAATCGGGTGCGAGTCGAATTCTGGGAAAAATACTCCGACCTGATGCAACAAATGGCGGCTTCGGATGACACCGCTTCCGCCGGCTTTGACCTGCTCGGTCTGGTCATGAGTGATCTGGTACCCAGTGGACCCGGGGTGCAGGTGAAAGACTTTGGATTTACCACCGACGATGGTTCCCTGAACCTCAGTGCCGAGGTGAATATTTCGCCAGACGCGGCTCAGAGTGCCGATCCCATGGGACTGATCCGTTTCCTGCAGGTGGATGTCAATGCGGATGTCAGCAAAGCGCTCGCACAGACCCTGATGGAACAGTCGACCCGCAACGAGATACAGACTCAGTTGTTTGATTCTGGCGAACCCTGGACCGACGCTGAGCTGGAGGCGCAGGTGAAAGACCAGGCAGCGGTGAAGCTCAATATGTTGGTGGTACAGGGCATGCTCAAAGACGACGGTGACGATTATCGCATTGATTTCAATTACCGTGACGGCAATGCCACCTTGAATGGTGAAGCCATGCCACTGCCGTTTTAGGACGCGTTCCCGTTCCATGATCCAGGATCTGAAAGCGGCGCTGGTCGCTCCACACGCCTGGGCACTGGTGGTGCCCTTACTGGTCATGTTGTTGCTTGAGCTGGGTGGTACGGGGCTGGAAAGTCAGCTCGCATACCACCGGGTCGCGGTCGCAGACGGGCAATGGTGGCGAATTTTTACGGGCAACTTTGTGCACTTCACCTTGTATCACACGTTCATCAACGTGGCGGGGCTGGCGATGACAGGGTTTCTGCTGTTTCGGGACCAGTCGTTGCGGGTGTGGTTTGCAGGGTTGCTGTTGCTACCGCTTGCCGTGTGCGGGGGTCTGCATGCGCTGGATGGCGGGCTGATTGAGTACCGTGGATTTTCCGGCGCGTTGTACGGCATGTTGATTCTGGGTCTGCTGTTGGAGCGCAAGCAGCAACCATGGCTTTATCTGGCGGCTATCCTGCTGCTATTGGGCAAGATTGCTTACGAGCAGCTGCCGTCCTACGACGAAAATTATCTGATGGAACAGATTGGCGTGCCGGTGGCTGTCAATGCCCATCTTTACGGCGTCCTGGGAGGCATCGCCATATTTGGTGTGCGAACGCTTGCGGGCTGCCGCAAACGCGTGCAAAAGGCGGCACCATGAATCACGGGTCTCCGCCAGAAGACGTCAGTTTTGACGGGCTGGCCCGCCGCTTCAAAGGGAACATATATGACACGCCGAAAGGTCAGCTGCGTCTGGCTGTCCTCGCACGGGATTTTGCGGAACACTTGCCAGACCGACCCTTGTCGGTGCTGGATCTGGGAGCAGGGCAGGGCCAGTGCGCGCTGGAATTGACGCGCAGAGGCCATCGAGTGTTTTTGTCGGATATTTCCGCTGAAATGCTGGCCATAGCGCAGGAAAACTTCCATGCCGCCAGGCTGGAGCCGGAGGTGCTGGAGGCGACCCGCTGGCTGCACAGCCCGTTGCAGCAGGTTCGGGATCAACTGGGAGAGTCGTTCGATCTGGTTACCTGTCATGCAGTGATGGAGTGGCTGGCACACCCTGAGTCCCTGCTCGACAGCATGGCCGGCCTGATCCGTCGCGACGGCTGGCTGTCCCTGATCTTCTATAACGTCAATGGCCTGATATTCAAAAATCTTTTGCGGACCAACTACCGAAAAATCACTGACGGAAATTTTCGCAGGCACAAAGGCAGTCTCACTCCGCCCAATCCGCTGCGGCCTGAGGTGGTGCTTGCCTGGCTGCATAACGCCGGCTACGAGGTCATCTGTCAAAGCGGCATCCGGGTATTTCACGATTACATTCTCGACCCGGCGCTGCGGAAGAAAGATCTCGAGCAGGCCGTTGCGCTTGAACTGACTTATTCCCGGCAGATGCCGTATCGGGATCTGGGCCGATATATCCACGTGCTGTGCCGGTATCGCGGTAGTTAGCAGGTCTGCCAGATGTCGCGGTGGTGAGGAGTCCGGGCGGTCAAGTGTGGAGACGGTTGGCACCGTCGTTTACAGGCTGTCCAAAAGCACATCCTTGGCCTGATTTACCCGCGCTGCCAGGAAATCACTGCCGCCGCGATCCGGGTGCAGCTTCTGTATGAGCCGGCGGTGCGCGGCGATAATTTCTTCCCGGTTGGGCTGTCCCTGCAAACCGAGAATCTGCAGGGCTTCGTCTCTGGCCGGATTTGAAAACGGAGGTGGTGCCGAGCGGGAATCATTGCTCGGATTGCCCCGCTGACGGAGCAGACGAATCAGGTAGTGGGATTTCAGGTCGATCGTTTTGTAATCGTCTTCCAGCTCCGCCAGCTCAGTGTCAGTCAGGGTTTCAACGGCTTTGCCCTCGTGCCGGCCCTTGGTCACCCTGCCGGTTATCCGGGCCTGCTGCACATGAATCTGAACGTCCAGGTGATCGGTGCGAAAGCTGGCGACACCCCCGGTGCGACGGATCCAGAAGGGCAGAAAACGCAACAGGGTGCCAGTCCCGAAGCGCAATAACGGAATCAGCGCGGCAAACACGGCGCCAATCCAGTGCATGCGGCCGGTAATGACGCCGAGCAGCAAAACCCCGGCGAGCCCGGTCAGTGCGATTTTCAGCCAGGCGGCACGGCGCTGTTGTACCGGCATCGATTGCAGGCGTTTCATGGCTCGCACTATCAGAAATAGCAGAGCAAGGGCGAGCAGAAGCTTCAGGATCATTGGATTGGTGGATCCTCGGGCTGCGGCTGTTCTTTGATTTCCAGATGAACGCCCACGTTCTTGAACTGATGGATCTCATCGGACAGGCTGACGGCCGT
The DNA here is from genome assembly GCA_964546435.1 of uncultured Cellvibrionaceae bacterium. Lineage (GTDB taxonomy): Bacteria > Pseudomonadota > Gammaproteobacteria > Pseudomonadales > Cellvibrionaceae > CAYNST01. Next base: position 8,535 of record CAZJKJ010000002.1, on the reverse strand, counting down.
GAGCGGGTTTCTTTCCAGCCAGCCGACGGGAAACTGCAATTCAAATCGATGATTTTCGCCGCGCAACTGCGGCATCTCCTCCAGAGGTTCCCGGCGACGCAACAGGACTACCGCCAGTCGCAAGCAAAGAACAATCGGCAGAATCGCACGGATTTCCGGTTCCTGCATGCCTTCAAAGCGGCCGTCATTGAGCTTTTTGCGGTGCGCCCGCACCACGCAGGCGAGAATGAACTGCTCATAGCGCCCGAACCCGGCAAGATCGCTGTGTTTGAGTATGTAAAAACTGTGGTTGTGATGCTTGGAGTGGGAAATGCCGAGGCCGACTTCGTGCAGTTTCGCGGCCCAGATGAGGACCTTGGTGCGGGAAACCCCCGGCAGCGACGGGCTCCTGATCAACTGCCAGAACGACAGGGCGCACTCCGCGACCCGGTCGGCCTGGCGGGTGTCGACGAAATACTGTTTCTGAAGCTTGGCCACCGCCGTATGGCGTGCGTCCACACTCGTTAACCGGCCTATGGTGTCGTAAAGCAATCCTTCTTTAAGAGAAGCGTCGGCGACATGCAGCAGGTCGATTTTAAAACGGTCGAACACGGCCTTGAGGATCGCGATGCCTGCCGGCAGGACGCTGCGGCGCAATTCGGGTATTCCCGTGAGGTTCTGGGAATGAGATTCAGCCGTGGCATCGTACAGGGCGCGCAGCGCGTCTGCGCGGATCACCGCATCGCCTTCATTGCCGCCCAGCAGTTCGGCGATTGCCCGCATGGTGCCGGACGTTCCGTAGACCACATCCCAACCGTTGCGCAGATACGTGGAGCGTATGCCTTCCAGCTCTTTACTGGTTGCCAGATAGGCATTGCGCATGTTGCGTGAATTGACGCTGTCTTCGAGCCGGAAATCCTCGGTATAGACAACGCAGCCGAAGCTCATGCTTTCGAGCAGACTCGGTTCGTCCCCCTGACCGATAATGAATTCAGTGCTGCCGCCGCCGATATCAATGACCAGCCGCCGGCTGCTGTCGGTATTGATTGCCCGGGCAATTCCGCAGTAAACCAGACGGGCTTCCTCGTAACCGGAAATAATGGCGATGGGTTGTCCGAGTGCAGCTTCCGCGCGCCGGAGAAAATGACCGGCATTCTTGGCCGAGCGCAGGCTTTTGGTGCCCACCGCGCGCACCTGGCTGACGGGAATGTCGCGAATGCGTTCAGAAAATCGCTTGAGGCAGTCCAGGGCCCGCTCTTGAGCGCTGGCGGCGATGCTGCCGTTGTGCATCCCCCGGCCGATCTGTACCATCTCCTTCACCCTGTCCACGATCTCCAGCGTCCCCTCGTTCACGCGGGCGATGACCATATGAAAGCTGTTGGAGCCGAGATCAATGGCCGCGAAGTAAGGGGATTCGAGGTTCCGCATCATGGCGTGGGTCACTCTGCAAATTGACTGCGCCGCATGATACCACTGAAACAAATGCTGGAAAGGCATTGCCGGGGGAGCACTCCGGCGGCAGCCGCCACGGAGTAGTCTCTTTGTCCGCAAATTCCCCCCCTCGCAATCAGCACACGCTCTTCGGGATCGACGTATTCAAGGGCAACCATCGGGAAATCCGGCGGCTCCGGCGAGAGGTCGGCAGTCCGAGTCATCACGGCAACAAGGTCTGGAAGTCGAGCATCATCCTCATGGATTATCTTTCCGATTGCGATTTGCCACCGGGGTGCCGAGTTCTGGAAATCGGATGCGGCTGGGGTATCGCGGGGATTTTTTGCGCAAAGCAATTTGGTTGTCGGGTAACCGGTTCCGATATCGACGCGTCGGTTTTTCCTTTTATGCACCTTCACGCCAGTCTCAACGGCGTGGAGGTCAGCACACTTCATTCGAGCTATGAGAAGCTGACCGGTGCCATGCTGAGTCAATTCGACCTGATGATCGGTAGCGATATCTGCTTCTGGGATCATCTGGAGAAGCCGCTTTTCAACCTGCTCCGCCGGGCTGCGAAGGCCGGCGTGCGCACCGTGTTGACGGATCCGGGGCGCCCGCCTTTCACCGCAATGGCATTGAACTGCGCCGACCGGCTGGCTGCGGAGTTGCACGGTTGGGCGGTGCCGGCGCCTCACAGTTGCTCCGGCTATGTCCTTGATGTACCGTCAGTGCCCAATATTCGTGGACTTTAACGAGGTGCCAGAATGGGATGGTTTGATAGCGCAAGCAGCAAAATGATGATGCCCACGGCGGATACAGCGCTCCCGGGACGGGACCAGGCAGTGGATGTGCCCTCACGGCATGATGTTCTGGGCAGCTCCCTCACGGAATATCCGGCTCACTGTGAGCAGGCCCTGTTTGGCATGGGGTGTTTCTGGGGGGTTGAACGGTTGTTCTGGCAACAACCCGGCATCTTTACGACTGCCGTGGGTTACAGCGGCGGCTTCACACCCAATCCTGCTTACGAGGAAGTCTGCAGCGGGCGCACCGGCCACAATGAGGTGGTGCTGGTCATTTTCGACCCCGCCCAAGTGAGCTACGGGACGTTGCTGAAACTCTTCTGGGAAAATCATGATCCCACCCAGGGCATGAAGCAGGCGAATGATCGCGGTACCCAGTACCGGTCGGGGATCTATTGGTTCAATGAAGATCAACGAGCATTGGCGGAACACAGCAGACAGCAGTACCAGGCCCGGCTGGACAGCGTGCCGGGCGCACCCGTGATCACTACGGAAATCCAACCGGCCGGGCCGTTCTATTTTGCCGAACCCTATCACCAGCAGTATCTGGCCAAGAACCCGGGCGGCTATTGCAATCTGCAGACCCGCGATAAAACGGGATTGCCCGATCTGGATATCTGAATATCGAAGATGGCAGAGGAGCTTTCTGTCAGACGCACCAAGCGCCACCTAGATTTTCAGCCTGGGTCCGGTTTCTGAACCGCCGGTTTTCGGGAGAGGCGGACCGGTCAACTCGGTATGCCGCAGCTGATAGGCGAAGGCGATGATATGGGCAACGGCGATATAGAGTGCTTCAGGGATGGATTCGCCGACTTCGATCTCGGCCAGCAGTTCGACCAGGGCCGGGTTGTCGCACAGGGGAATGTTGTCCTGTCTGGCCTGCTCGATAAGAGCCAGGGCGTCATCGCCGAGTCCTTTGGCGGTTACCTGGGGCGCGCCGCTGCCGTCGTAATACAATGCGACGGCTTTCTGCAGTTCGGGTCTCAATGTTCCGGGTTTGGCGTTCATCAGGTTTTCACATCAATCAAGGAGTAATCAAGCCGCACATTTTTTTGCGGAATGGGCGCGGGCGAGCAGCGCAGATCGGTGACGGTCAGGCCCTGACCTTCCAGTTGCTGGCGGAGTTGCTGCATGCCGCGCTGAGCGTCTTCCCGCAGGCTGGCATGACTGCTCCAGAACTGCGCGTCCACCTGTTTGTCGACGACGGATACTTCAACCGCGAGTTGCCCCTGATCTTCGATGGTCATTTCCATGAATACCACCCAGCGGGAGCGGGGCTTCTCGGCCTTGTGGCCGCGCTTGCGTTTCTTTTCCGGATCCTTGATCTCCTGAAACTGGAAGAATACGGTGACGAAGCCGTCGGCGAGGCGCAGTGGAATATCCGTGAAAAAATTCGTCGTCAGTGCGCCTTCGGCCGTCTGGGCGCTGACGCTCCGGTACTGGTTCGACTGCACCTGGGCAAGGGCGGCTTCGGCCAGGGTCACAAGACGCTGCAAGTGCTGACGGGCGGTTCCGTCGGTGTCTGCAGATGCCGTATTTCGAGCAGTCCAGGCCGGCCCGAGGATGGATTCCAGGGCCTGATCCAGGCCGGTTGCCGGCGGCCCGTTGTGCGGAGCAACACGGTTGGAAAACCCCAGCCCGGCGAGAGCGTGGAGCGCCCTGATCAGCAAAAATTTGGTATCGCGCTGCGGTGAAGCGGTCGATCCGGTCTGTGCCAGATGGCGCTCCAGGCCGATGCCGCTGTCCCGCAATGCCAGTTTCAGATCATTGAGCCCTTCCTTGGTCAGGTTGGCCAGCGCCGGAGAATTTCCCCCGAGCAGCCGCAGGGTGGCGATCAGCTCACTCGCCGGGCCTGCGGCCGGGTTGCCAGCGGCGGCCATCGGGCGCGGCGCCAGCCAGGGTTTGACTGCATTCAGCAGCCGGTGCAAGGGCTCGGCCTGGGGTAAAACCTGGCGCATGGCGGTGGCAAGAGCCAGGTGGCTTTGCTGCCGCAGAAGCGGCTCCAGCAGCTTGAGCTGCAAGGCGCCCGGGTTCGCCGTCTGGACCGTGGTGGGGCTTTGCATGACCGTAGCGGGGCTTTGCAAGAGAGTCTTGGGCAACGCTGATGCCGCCGGCACCAGTTTCAAATTGCCGAAGCGGTCCAGCAAGATGTTTACCGCCTGCCGGGGTAGCAGCGGCTGATTGGTCAGCGTGCTGAATACTTTGTCGTCCACCTTAAGCTGTGCCAGCTGCAGGTCCGGCGATTTCAGTATCTCCATCAGGGGATTGACCCTGGCTGGGCCCGGAGTGGCCGGCACCCGTGCCGCCAGCAGTGCCTGGCGTTCACTTTCTGTTACGGCGGTAAGGCGGACGACCTGAGCCTGGATCACCTGATTGACCTGAATGCCCAGCTCTTTTGCCAGCGCCGGCAAGGACGGCCCGGGAGCCGGCCCGGAGGGCAGGGTGGCAGGCGGGAGGTTGTTGTGAATGACCATGAAAGCAGAGCGATCGCATTGTGGAGGGCCTTCTCTAACAATAGTCGCTCCCCCGGACATTGGGGTCCACCAGACCCGTCCGCAGCCGCCGCTATCCCAAATTCCTTCATTTACGGCACGCATTTAGCTAAACTTGCGCCCTTTGCCGACAATCAGGCCCTGGTTTCGCCTTAAGTCGTTATCGGTCGCTTGTTTGGAACCGCCAAACTGCGCTCCTTCTGCCCTGGCTGCCAGCCCGGACAGGCGGGAACAATGGCTTCAGCCGTGGTGATGATGAAACGTCAACAGTCTCTGGAATGCCGGGATCTGTCCTGCGAGCGGGACGGCGCAGCGTTGTTCCGGCCGGTCTCATTCCGTATCGAAACCGGCGCGATCGTGCAGGTAGCTGGCCCCAATGGCGCTGGTAAAACCACATTCATGCGCGCCCTCTGCGGCCTGTTTTCCGATTGGTCCGGGCAGCTGCTCTGGAACGACCAACCTTACCGTCACCCGGATTACGACATGCGCGACGCCATGCTGTATCTGGGGCATCAGCCCGGTGTCAAAAAAACCCTCACGGCGCGGGAGAATCTGACCTGGATATTCGGGGTCCACGGGCGCGCGTTTCCCGGCTCGATCGAAGAAGCTCTGGCACAACTCGGGCTTGCAGGTTATGAAGACATACCCTGTCATCAGATGTCTGCCGGGCAGATGCGGCGCGTCGCGCTGGCGCGCCTGTATGTATCGGCGGCACCCTTGTGGATTCTGGATGAACCATTCACGGCCATCGACAAAGACGGGGTGCGGGCGCTGGAAAGACGCCTGCTGGAGCATGCGCAGGCGGGCGGCATGATCGTGCTCACAACCCACCAGCCGCTCGATATACCGCAGGTCCGGGTGGTGGAATTGTCGCCGGCAACCGAGGTCGAACTGTGACCTCGGCGGCGCCTTCAAGTCTGCGGCGGGCCCTGGGGGCCAGTCTGCGGCGTGAGTTGCTCATCTCCCTGCGGCATAAAGGGGATCTGGCCAATCCACTCATATTTTTCCTGATGGTAGTGGTGTTCATCCCGCTGGGAATTTCCGCGGAGAGCACACTGCTGGCACAGCTGGCACCCGGAATGATCTGGGTTATTGCCCTGCTGGCGACGCTGCTCTCCCTTGATGGCCTGTTCCGCGCCGATTATGAGGACGGGTCGCTGGAACAACTGGCGTTGAGCCCTCAGCCCCTGGCCGTGCTCATTCTCACAAAGGTACTGGTGCACTGGCTGGTGACCGGTATACCGCTCACCTTGCTGACGCCGCTGTTCGGGGTGATGCTGGCCTTGCCGGCCGAGGGTTACGGCATCATGATGCTGACGCTGCTGGCGGGCACGGGCAGTCTGAGCCTGGTCGGGTCCATCGGGGCGGCGTTGGTGGTGAGCTTGCGCAAGGGCGGCTTGTTGTTGTCTCTGGTCATCATGCCTTTTTATGTACCGGTGCTGATATTTGGCGCCGGCGCGGTGAAAAACGCCATTGCAGGATTTCCGGTAGGGGCGGAACTTGCTATTTTGACCGCCATGCTGATCGGGTGGGCGGTGCTGGCGCCCTTCGCCATCGCAGCAAGTCTCCGGATTGGTGTACGGGTATGACCGACAAACGCACACGGGCTGGTACGGCCTTTACTCATTTAAACAGAGGTGGATAACGGTGGCATGGCAATGGTTTCACAGACTGGGTTCACCGCGCTGGTTTTATGAGAAGACCGGCAAGTGGCTCCCGTGGATCGGGCTGGTCGCAGCCGTGCTGCTGATCCTCGGGTCGGTCTGGGGGCTGGCGTTCGCGCCCGCCGATCACAAGCAGGGCAATAGCGCCCGCATCATGTACATCCATGTTCCCGCAGCCATTTTGTCCATGGCGGGGTACTACGTGATGGCGATTGCGGGTGCCATTGGTTTGATCTGGCGCATGAAGCTCTCTTTCATGGTAATGAAATGCGCCGCGCCCATCGGCGCGATACTGACTTTTGTGGCCCTGTTCACAGGGGCAGTATGGGGTAAGCCGACCTGGGGCACCTGGTGGGTCTGGGATGGTCGAATAACATCAATGTTCGTGCAGTTTCTGCTTTATCTGGGCATCATAGCGCTCCACGAGGCCTACCAGAATCAGGATACCGCCGACAAGACCGGCGCTGTGCTGGGGCTCGTTGGCATGGTGAACATTCCGATAATCTACAAATCGGTCGATTGGTGGTACACCTTGCATCAGCCGGCATCGCTGAAGCTGGTGGGCAAGTCCAGCATCGATCCGAGCATGGCGTATCCGCTGATTGTGATGATTATCGGTTTTTATGTGTTTTATGCCTGGGCGCTGATTGCGCGTACACGCATCGAAATCCTCAAGCGTGAGCAACGGACATCCTGGGTACGCACTCTGGTGTCTGCCGGGGGCCGTTAAAGTCGCTCAAAGTTGGTTTACAGAGAAGTCATCGAGTCATGAAGCTGCAATTTTCGGATTTTCAGTCGTTTCTCTGGATGGATGGCCACGGGCCTTTCGTCTGGAGTTGTTATATTGTCACCTGGCTGGGGCTGCTGTATCTGATCATGCAACCTCGCTGGCAGTTCAGGAAATTCGTCAGGCAGCAGAACGCGCTCGCGCGTCGTCAGGGGCCCCGATCATCAAACGGTCCCGAGGAGATTTAGAGTTATGCATCCCCGTCGCAAGCAACGCCTGTGGTTCGTGCTGGCTATCGTATCGGCCAGCAGCATCGTGGTTGGGCTCAGCATGTACGCCATGCGCAATTACGCCGACTATTTCTTTCCGGTTTCAAAAATCGTTTCGGGCGAAGCGCCTCTGCACAAATCCATCCGGGCCGGCGGCTGCGTGGTGCCCGGAACCCTTGTCGCGGCCAAGGACCGGCTGCATACCGAGTTCGAGATCACCGACGGCATGGCGCGCTTGAAGGTGGTATACAGCGGCCTGCTGCCGGACATTTTTGGCGAAGGCGAAGCGGCGGTGATCAGTGGAAAAGTCGGTGATGACGGGGTTTTGGTGGCGAGCCAGGTGCTCGCCAAGCACGATGAAAACTACGTGCCGCCGGAAGTGGCGGATTCAATGACAGATGTCGAGAAGCACAACGAGTCCTGCAAGGGGATGAATTATGGTACCTGAGTACGGGCACTTCGCGCTTATCCTGGCGCTGGTGCTGTCAGTTCTGCTATCAGTTGTACCACTGGTCGGTTCATTTACCGGTCGCGTGATCTGGATGTCTTCGGCGCGCTCGCTGACCGCAGGTGTCTTTATCTTCACGGCAGTGGCGTTCGGCGCATTGGTGTGGTCGTTTCTGGGTGACGACTTCACCGTCAAGTATGTGGCATCACACTCCAATTCACTGTTGCCGGAATTCTACAAGGTGACGGCTGTCTGGGGCGGTCACGAAGGCTCGGTACTGCTGTGGGCCCTGGTGCTGGCCGGCTGGACTCTGGCGGTGGCCCTGTTCTCGAAGCAGTTGCCGCTGGACATGCTCGCCCGGGTGCTGTCGGTGCTGGGCGTTATCACCGTGGGTTTCCTACTGTTTATCCTGATGACATCAAATCCTTTCGATCGACTGTTGCCCAATCCGGTTGCGGAAGGCAGTGACCTGAATCCGCTGCTGCAGGATATCGGCATGATCATCCACCCGCCGATCCTGTATATGGGGTACGTGGGATTTTCCGTCTGTTTTGCCTTTGCCATTGCGGCACTCCTCGGCGGGCGTCTGGACAGCGCCTGGGCGCGTTGGTCCAGACCCTGGACCAACATGGCCTGGGCCTTCCAGACCCTGGGGCTCATGCTCGGCAGCTGGTGGGCCTATTACGAACTGGGCTGGGGCGGCTGGTGGTTCTGGGATCCGGTCG
>CAZJKJ010000001.1:61434-154932 GCA_964546435.1 uncultured Cellvibrionaceae bacterium | reverse complement strand
AAGCGCGCCGTCACCAGATTCTGGTGCAGGTAATCTTCACCGTCCGCTCCGATCCGCTGAAGAATCTTGGCGGCGGCTTTGCCGTCTTCGTAGGGGTGGTGAATAATCTCGGCGAGTACCAGATCGTCTTCTTTGCATTTGGCGCGAAACTGATGGGGCAGGAATATCCAGCGGGTCTGACCGTCGGGCAAGACAAAATGGGCATTGCCCTTGACCTTGTATCGCCCCACGAAGCGGGTCAACTCCGAGTTGATGAGCTTTTCCAGTTCACCTTCCAGCTGATCTTTGTCGTTCTTGACCACGTTGACCCGTACGCGATCACCTGGCAGCAAGCGCAACATCTTCTCGGGGTTGAGAAAAACGCTCCGGCCATCGTCGAGCTTTACAAATCCATACCGGCCAGCCGAGCCAGTCACTATGCCCTCGGCGATGTCCTTGCTGGCAACGATGTCTTTCTTCAGCTTCGACAGCTGCGCAATGGTCTCTTGATCAAACATGACGGGTCCCAAATCCAGTAGAGGCCGCGAATGATAGCAGCTCGGCCCGTGATCGATAAGCCGAAAAAGGAAGATCTGAGTTGCAATATGGGATTCTGCCGGACGGTTCGGAATGGATCGGAGGTAGGACTTGGCGCCGTGTCAGGTTAGAATGCTCGCCATGTCGAAAATCCACGTACCAGAAGAAGGCGCCTTGCCGCTGGGCCTGTACCGTCACTATAAAGGTGGCGAGTATGAAGTTCTGGGCGTGGCCACCCATTCGGAGACCGGTGACTCGCTGGTTGTCTACCGCTGTCTTTACGGTGACTACGGTCTCTGGGTCCGCCCGCTCGCGATGTTCCAGGAGTCGGTGGAAATGGGGGGCGAAGATATTCCCCGCTTTGTATTTCTCGGCAAACCCTGAATAATCAGCCGTTCCTGCTGGTTAACCTCGCAACCACCCGCCAGTAAGCACCAGCCACTAATCACTAACCACCAGCCAGCAATCCAAAGCCCGGATACCCGATGGATAACGAAGTTTACATGCGCCGCGCTCTGGAACTTGCCCGACAGGCTGCGGCGGCCGGGGAGGTGCCGGTAGGGGCAGTGGTGACCGGCAGTGACGGACGCATCATCGGTGAAGGCGCCAATGGCCCCATCGGCCAGTGCGATCCGACCGCCCATGCAGAAATTGTCGCCTTGCGGCATGCCGCCGCCCAAGCGGGAAATTACCGTCTGCCAGGTACTACCCTCTACGTGACCATCGAGCCGTGCACCATGTGCCTCGGTGCCATGGTCCACGCGCGTGTTGAGCATCTGGTTTTCGGCGCACGGGAAAGCAAGGCCGGTGCGATTGTCAGTAACGGCCTTATGCTGGACAGTCGCTACTGGAATCACCGGTTTACCTGGGAGGAAGGGGTCTGCGCGGAGGAGGCCGCTGCCGTGATGCAGACGTTCTTTCGCAACCGGCGCGAGCAGAGCAGACTGCGTCGGCAACACAGGGTGGCCGGATCAGAATCGCCACCGGCAACCGAGTGAAGTTGGCGACCGGGTGGGGGTGGCGCCTGGTGGAGGCGATTCCGGGTCGGGGCGCTTTCAAAGCGCGGTGGGGAAAGCTTCATTGGCGACCAGTTCGCTGATCACCGTATTAAAGGCGGAGTCTTTGGCAGCCGGCGCCTTTTTAGAGCTGGCCACATCCAGCAGGCGTTCCTGTTCAACTTCGTTCCAGGCCAGGATGGTGTAGAAGTTGCGGATGTTCTGCACGTAAGTCACCGCTTCATGACCACGGGCATAACCGTGGCGGGTGTGTTTGTAATACTGCCGCTTTGCCAGCAGTGGCAGGAAGTCTTTTACTTCAGACCACTTGTTCGGATTGGCACCGTGGCGCTGGGCGAGAGTTCTGGCGTCCTGCAGATGGCCAAAACCGACGTTGTAAGCGGCCAGCGCCAGCCAGATCCGGTCCTGCCCCGTGATCTCCTCCGGAATACGGTCGAGCAGCCGCCGAAAATACAGGGCACCGCCAGCAATACTCTGTTCGGCATCAAGACGATTGGTGACATTCACTTCTTTGGCGGTGTTCAGCGTCAGCATCATAAAACCGCGCACCCCGGTCGGGGATTTCGCTTTCGGATTCCAGTGTGATTCCTGATAACTCAGAGCCGCCAGCAATTCCCAGGGTAATTTGCTTTCTTCACCGGCTTTTGACAGGAGCTCCTTCCACTGGGGCAGTCGTGAACTCATGCGTTCGGTAAACACCAGAGCGTCGCTGTAACCAATTTCGCCGAGATGTCCATAGAAGTATTCCTGCAGATCCGCGAGGGTGCCATCCGTCCGGGCTGCCTGGATAAAATTGCTCGCGGCGTCAAGCAGGCTCTTGTCCTGTGAGCGGGGAAACGCCCAGGCAACGGGTTCCGGGTCTGTCAATGACAGGGCGACCTGAGCTTTGGGATACAGGGAGTTATTCAGCGCGAAGGCATTGGAATCCACGATGGTGAAATCGATTTTGCGGTTGTGCACCATTTCCAGCAGGTCGAGCATCTCCACATCGTGGCGCTCTTCCCAGGTCAGATCCGGATAGTCTTTTTGCAGCTGACGCAGTCTGTCCGAATGGGAGCTGTTGCCGATAACGAGAATCTTTTTGCCGATCAGATCGGCAGGTGTGGCCGGTCGAGGGGTACCCACGTGATATATCAGCTGCTGGGTAACATCGAGATACGGGGCCGTGAACTCGACTTGTTGATGGCGCCGGGGCGTGATGGTGAGGCCGGCGGCCGCGAAATGACCGGTTACCCCCACCTGATCAATCATCTGCCCCAGGTCTTCAACCTCGCGGATGATCAGTTTAACGTTGATCGAATCAGCGAATTGTTTCAACAGGCGGTATTCGAAGCCGGTGTATCCCTGACTGCCTTCGTACCAGGTGGTGGGGCCGTTGCGGGAGATGACAGTCAGCTCACCCAGTTCCTGCACCGTTTCCAGTAGCGTCGGTTGGCGACTGCCGGTCAGAGCGGCGCAAGACGCGCCTATCAAAACGGCGGCGCCAGTCAGTTTGCGCAAACGTCGATAAAAGGCGGTCAGTTTCGAGATGAATGGCGACCATCTCATACAGCAACTTTCCCCGGTGAATCCGTATCAATAACCATATTTACTCGCTTGTCCTGCTTTTATATAACCCGTTGACATAAAAACAGCGAATTGAGTACTTAATGTACAGCGACGGCGTATAGTAGCGGCTCGACGACTCCCTGACTACTGGTGGTGACTCCCCAAAATATAGTCAGCAACCGACAAAGTGGTCAACCACAGGTGTGGACCGATATCGCCTCCAGGACAATTCATTTACGTATTAACGTTATAAGAAGCACTGAAAATTTTATTCCGAACCTGCGGTTGCTCGTGAGAACAGTGGGCAATTGCAGTACAATGCCCGCTCTGTTGAACCTCCCGCCCGAGTATGCCAGTCCATGATGTTGATCCTTCCCGGTGCCGCTGCATTTTCTTCCATTCGTCATCAGAAACTGCTGACGAACCTGCGTTCCCTTCAACAGGGAATCCATGGGTTTGCAGCCGAATATATTCATTTTGCGCACTTGGGTGAGCCGCTGGGCGCCCATGAGACCGAGTTGCTGGCCCAGCTTTTGACCTACGGCCCGCGAACTGAAAATTCTCACCTGAACGGCCAGCTCCTGCTGGTAGTGCCGCGTCCGGGCACTATTTCCCCCTGGTCGTCCAAGGCGACCGACATCGCCCACAATGCCGGGCTGCGCAAAGTCCTGCGGCTGGAACGGGGTATCGCGTGGTCCATCGGCGGCGCCTTTGATCCCAATGAAATCGCGGGCCTGATCCATGACAGGATGACCGAAACCGTACTGGCGAGTCTCGATGACGCGGAAGTTCTGTTCTCGACCCAGGAGCCGCGCCCCTTGAGCGTGGTCGACATCCTGGAAGGCGGGCGCATTGCCATGGAAGTGGCCAACGCCGAGCTGGGCCTCGCCCTCGCCGACGATGAAATCGATTACCTGGTAGAGAATTTTCTGGCACTCGGGAGAAACCCGAGCGATGTGGAGCTGATGATGTTTGCCCAGGCGAACTCGGAACATTGTCGCCACAAGATCTTCAATGCCAGCTGGACACTGGACGAGGAAGAACAGAAGCACTCTCTCTTCCAGATGATCAAGAATACGTACCAGCAGGCCGGCGACAACGTCCTGTCAGCTTATTCAGATAACGCTGCCGTGGTTCGGGGACCCGTTGCCGACCGGTTTTACCCGGCGCCAGCCAACGGTGTTTATGGCTTCAATAATGAGCCTGTGCATCTGTTGATGAAGGTAGAAACCCACAACCATCCCACGGCCATCGCGCCCTTTCCCGGTGCCGGCACCGGTGCAGGTGGTGAAATCCGTGACGAAGGCGCGGTGGGCCGGGGCTCCAAGCCGAAAGCCGGTCTCACAGGCTTCACCGTGTCGAATCTGCGCATTCCCGGCTATCTGCAGCCGTGGGAGCAATCCTATGGCAAACCCGAGCGGATCGAATCGCCACTGGGAATCATGCTGGACGGGCCCATCGGGGCGGCGGCATTCAACAATGAATTCGGCCGACCCAACCTGTGCGGGTACTTCCGCACCTTCGAAATGGATTGCGCCGGTGAGCGGCGCGGCTACCACAAGCCCATCATGCTGGCCGGTGGCTATGGAAACATCAAAGAAGAGCATGTCGAGAAAACGCCCTTTGCACCGGGCGCCAAGCTGATTGTGCTGGGTGGGCCGGCGATGCTGATCGGCCTGGGCGGAGGCGCAGCCTCGTCGGTCTCGTCAGGCAGTTCGGATGAACAGCTGGATTTTGCCTCCGTCCAGCGGCAAAACCCGGAGATGGAACGCCGCTGTCAGGAAGTGATCGATCAGTGCTGGCAGAGGGGGCACGATAACCCCATTGCGTTTATCCACGATGTGGGTGCGGGTGGTCTCTCCAATGCATTTCCCGAACTGGTGAAGGATGGCGGCTGCGGCGGCCGTTTTGAATTGCGGGATGTCCCCAATGCTGAACCCGGCATGGCGCCGGTGGAAATCTGGTGCAATGAATCCCAGGAGCGCTACGTCATCGCGGTGACAGCGGACAAGATGGAGCAGTTTGCCCGGATCTGCGAACGCGAGCGCTGTCCCTTCGCGGTGGTGGGAGAAGCCATCGAGGAAAAGACGCTCATCGTCAATGATCGCCATTTCGATGTGAATCCTGTGGACTTGCCGATGTCCCTGCTGTTCGGCAAACCGCCCAAAATGCATCGCTCGGCCGAAACCCGGTTATTACCGCGACAACAGTTGCAACTGACAGGCGTCACCATTGCTAAGGCTCTGGAAGCCGTGTTGCAGCATCCGGCGGTGGCGAGCAAACAGTTCCTCATCACCATCGGCGATCGCTCCATCACCGGGCAGGTCGTCCGGGACCAGATGGTGGGCCCGTGGCAAGTGCCGGTGGCCGACTGCGCGGTGACCACCGTCGCTTACAACGGCTTTGCCGGTGAGGCCATGAGCATGGGTGAGCGCACGCCGGCGGCCTTGCTGAATGGGCCGGCCTCGGGGCGGATGGCTGTTGGCGAAGCCATCACCAATATTGCGTGTACACGGATTGAAAAGCTCAGCGACGTCAAGCTCTCTGCCAACTGGATGTGCGCGGCCGGGCATGCAGGCGAGGACGAGAAGCTGTACCGCACCGTCGAGGCGGTGGGTATGGAATTGTGCCCGGCGCTGGGCCTGACAATCCCGGTGGGCAAGGATTCGATGTCCATGCGCACCACCTGGCAGGACAAAGGGCGTGAGCGCGCCGTCACCGCGCCTTTGTCCCTGATTGTCTCGGCTTTCGCGCCGGTGATCGACGTACGCAAAACGGTAACCCCGGTACTGCGACTGGATCGCGGTGAAAGTTCGCTGCTCTTAGTCGATATTGCCGCCGGGCGGCAACGGCTCGGGGCCTCGATTCTGGCCCAAACCCAAAATCAGCTGGGTGACGACACCCCCAATCTGGACGACCCGCAGCGCCTGAAGTCGTTTTTTACGGCGGTACAGGAAATGCTCGAGCGGCAGCTGCTGCTGGCGTATCACGATCGCAGCGATGGCGGCTTGCTGGTTACGCTGATAGAAATGGCCTTCGCCGGGCGTTGCGGTCTCGCCCTGGATATCACGGCTCTGCCTGGGAATGTGCTGGCGGCCTTGTTCAACGAGGAGCTGGGTGCGGTTCTGCAGGTGCGTAAACAGGATCAGGATGAAGTCCAGCGCCTGTTGTCCAAAGCGGGCTTTACCGGCGGTCTGGTGTCCGTCGGTTACCCCACAGTGGATCAGCGTATTGTCGTCCGGCAGGGTGGACAGACACTTTACGCCGGTGAGCGGGTATCCCTGCAACGGCTGTGGATGTCGACCAGCCATCAGATCCAGCGTCTGCGAGATAACCCCGAATGTGCCGACCAGGAGTTTGACGGGCTGGTGGCGGATGATCCGGGTCTGAGTGCCAAACCGTCTTTCGATCTGAATGACGATGTGGCCGCCCCTTTTATTGCGCGTGGCGCACGTCCGCGAATTGCCATCCTGCGGGAGCAGGGCGTCAATGGTCAGCTGGAAATGGCCGCCGCCTTTCATGACGCGGGGTTTGACGCGGTGGATGTGCACATGAGCGATATTCTCAGCGGTCGGCACACCCTTGACGGCTTCAAGGGGATAGCGGCGTGCGGCGGGTTTTCCTACGGAGACGTGCTGGGGGCGGGCGAAGGCTGGGCCAAAACCATCCTCTTCAATTCAGTGGCACGCGACCAGTTCCAGAGCTTTTTTGCACGCTCCGATACCTTCAGTCTGGGGGTGTGCAATGGCTGCCAGATGCTTTCGAACCTGAAGGAGCTGATCCCGGGGGCCGAGCAATGGCCGCGATTCGTTCGTAACCTTTCCGAACAGTTTGAAGCGCGCGTTTCCCTGGTGAGAATCGAAGCGTCGCCCTCGATCCTGCTCGCTGGAATGGCCGGCTCCCACATGCCGGTGGCGGTGGCCCACGGCGAAGGTCGGGCGGAGTTTACCGCAGAGTCATCCGCGGAACGCTTTAACCAGAGCGGCTTCGTGACTACCCGTTATGTCGACAATCATCTGAAGCCGACGACCCGCTACCCCGCTAATCCGAATGGTTCGCCCTACGGCATAACGGGCATCACTTCGCGGGATGGGCGCGTCACATTGCTGATGCCTCACCCGGAGCGGGTGCGCAGGGCGGTAACCAATTCCTGGCGTCCGGATGAATGGCAGGAAGACGGACCGTGGATGCGCCTGTTCCGCAACGCTCGCGTGTTTGTGGCCTAACAGCGAGAAGCAGCGGAACCGGTCTTTCTGGCTCGAGCGATCGCAAGGGCCAGATATTTTCAGGTTATCTGCCTGGACAAAAGCAGGGCGGCGCGGTACTGGTTGCGACCATACCGGATCATTTTCGAAAATTCCGGCAGGGGCACCGGGACGTAGATTGCGTCCACGGGGGTTTTCCATTCCTTGTCGTCCACCTCGGGATCATTAATGTAGGCATAGGTGTCATCCATGCCGACCAGCCAGATCCAGTGGGGTTCTTTGTTGCGGTTAAGCCGGTAGGTGCTGATCAGAAGAATTACCTGCTCGCCATTGCGCAGGGCATTGCGTATGGCGCCAATGCCTTTCGGAAATTTCTCGATTTTAATCTTTTGCAAGCGCGCCTGGGCGGCGAACTCCTGGTGGATCAGTTCGATAACTTCTTTTTTCTGCGGGTTGCGTACAGTATCCAGGAAGGGGGCATCCTCATGGGATACCCACAGCCGCGTGCCGTACCCGCGCCGGTGGGCGGCGAGGGCCAAACCTATGGGAGAAGTACCGCCGTGACCGGTCGTCATGAAGATGGTGGTTGCTTCGCGCCAGATGTTCAGCTCTTCGATCTGGTTGTAGGGCTGCCCCGGATTGACGTTCCGCGCCGCCATCAACAGCGCCGCAGGGCCGCAGGTGAATTCGGTCGTCTGGGCGTAGTAGGGAAGATGACTCGGTTTGGGTTTGACGATCTGTAACCGCTTTTCCATACGGATACCGTCGTGACCACTTTCATAGTAGTGGTGCAGTTTCCGGATGGCTTCGTAACCGAGGGACTTGTACAGGTGGAGTGCACCATGATTATCAACAGCCACTTCGAGCCTTATAAAAAGCGCGTTGTGCTGGCGGGCGGAGTCTTCCAGGACTTCGAGGATTTTCCGGCCGAGACCTTTACCTCGTGCCTCGGGCCCTACCGCAAGGGAATAGATTCTCGCCAGCGAGGTGCCGCGATGGAACAGAACCAGGCCGTAGGCATGAATGGGTTCACCGATGACCCAGATTTCTGCCTGGCTGCGGGTCAAAAAATAGCGGAAGCTGCGCGTGCTCAGGCGGTCGCTGGAGAAGCACTGGGACTCCAGTTGAGTCAGCGCAGTCAGATCGTTTAAAGTGGCTCGGCGAGGTTGATCGTGATTCATAATTTGATGCTTCAGCGTCAATTCGCGTCAGATAAAAGACAATTCACCCACAGGCATGAAAAAACGCCGATTCGGGGGGATTGGAGTCTGCAAATGACCGGGTATTCATACGGATCTGTTGCGGCAGGTCTGTCGCTATACTTTTGTTCAGACTTTGCCATACTTCACCTAAATTTTCTGGATTCTCAGGACATGCGCTCGGTATGACCCAATTAAAAATCTTAATTGAAAACCGGTCTGACTGGGCCGCCTTTTATCCTTCCGAGGATGTGCTTCTGGCCAAGGATTACCTGGCTGAGCCAGCGGCGCAGGAGCGATTCAAAGTCATTAACCTGTGTCGGCAGTACAGCTATCTTAGCACCGGATACTATTGTTCGCTGCTCGCCGAGGCAAGATCGCACCAGGTTATTCCGGCAGTCAAGCATCTGCAGGATCTGTCGCGCCGTATCTGGCTCGGCGTTCTGAATGTCGACATGCAAAAGCAGTTGACCGCGGTGGCCGGAGAGCTGACAGACTATCAGATCTGGGTTTATTTTGGCATGACGCGGGAGCAGGGCCTCGGTGAACTTGCCCGCCAGATTTTCGAACAGTTTCCTATTCCGATTCTGAAAGTTACCTTCAATCATAAAGGTACCTGGCGGTTGACCTCTCTCGAAGCCGGTGCAATCAATCAGCTCAACGAATCCCAGCAGACTGATTTTGCAAATGCGCTGGACAGTTACAGTCATCTCATCTGGCGCAAGCCGAAAGCGCAAAAGAATTACCGTTACGACATGGCGATACTGGTCGATCCGGATGAGCAGTTTCCGCCGAGCAATGCTGTCGCGATCAAACGATTCATCAAGGCGGCAAAAAAGCAGGGCATACACGCAGAGACCATCACCCGCCGGGATCTGGGAAAGCTGTCGGAATACGACGCCCTGTTTATTCGGGCAACGACATCGGTCAACCATTACACCTATAAATTTGCGCGCCTGGCGCAGGCCGAAGGTCTGGTGGTGATGGACGATCCTGACTCCATTTTGCGTTGCGCCAATAAAATATATCTGGCGCAATTAATGGAGACCCACAAATTACCGACGCCCAAAACGCGCATCCTTACCAAGAGTGATTTGAACAAGGAAGATGCATTAATTGAAGAGCTGGGGCTGCCAATTGTATTGAAGATTCCCGACGGTTCCTTTTCTGTCGGCGTCAATAAAGTGAAATCCAAGGAAGAGCTGGATGCACAGCTGAAGGAGATGTTTAAAAACAGCGCATTGATTCTGGCGCAAGCGTATGTCTATACGGAATTCGATTGGCGCATCGGGGTGATTAACAACCAGGCGTTGTACGCGTGCCGGTATTACATGGCTAAAAACCACTGGCAAATCTACAACCACGCCGGCAAGAGCAACAAGACCGGCGGCTTCGACGTGCTGCCAACCTTCGAAGTTCCCAAGACGGTTCTGAAGGCGGCGCTCAATGCTACACGACATATTGGCAATGGTCTTTACGGCGTGGACCTGAAGCAGAAAGGCAACGAAGTTTATATTATTGAGGTCAACGACAATCCATCGATTGAATCCGCCGTGGAAGATAAATTTCTCGAAGGCGAACTCTACGACGCCATCATGGGGGAATTCCGCAAGCGCCTGGATAAAATCTAAGATTGTAGATGCGATTTCATAACGACTACGCTCGTCGATATGTGCATGGTAGTTAAGATTGAATACATTGAACCTGGGAAGAACACCCGTTATGTTGTTGCCAACCTAAACTGAATGCGCTTTTCGCTAAAGATCATGTAAAAGCCCTTTTGGCCACTCATACTCCGGTGCAATCAGCAAAGCCGCCTGCCAGTCTTGTTTGGCCTTTTGCTCGTCACCCATTTCGTTGAAAGCGATGCCCCGCCAAACGTAGCTATCAGCGTGTCCCCAGCTGCGATCTCCCTTAGCCTCCTTATTGAAGGCCTCAATAGCCTCGGTAAATAGTCGTAGGGCTTCCTCCTTACTGCCGCCGAACATCGCCGGCTTATTGAATGTGTCGATGCCCAATAACAATTTAACGCGAGGGTTTCCTGCGGAACCGGCTTTAGCTGACTCTAACGCTCCACTTGCTTTGAAACCAAGTAACGGCGCCTTAACTGGATTGAGGTGAATCATTAAGCCGTAGACGTTAGCTAGAATCGCCGATGCTTCCGCATCCTCAGGTTGTGCTTCTGTTGCCGCGTCTAAGTCTTTGGCCAGTTCCCTCAAAACCTCCTTGGCCTGCTTGCGCTGATCCTGGCTTATCAGCATTAAAGCTTGACGGTATCCTGCCAGCGATTTTTCCAGTCCGTAAGCCTGATCCCGAATCCGCTTCAATTGATCTAAATCGTTCCTTTGATACGCCAATTCAATTTGTTGCGTAACCGGTGGTGCTTTTCCGGGAGGCATGTCGGCAGGCGACGCTTTACAGAGAGGGGATAATATTAGTAGTAACGTCGTTGCAAGGCACTTTCCATAACGACCCGTAGATCCATAACGACTCATAGATTTCCTCCAGAGATGTTCAGGCAAGATCCGCGGGTTGTTACGCAGTTAAGCAAAACGACGGAGAGCCGGCGCGTTGGATAATATGACTAAAACCCAATGGGTGTAAAGGCGATATTTCACAGCTTCAGACTGTTGCCTCAGTATAATCCAGGCTCATCCCAGAGCAAAAATGAATTTGGCGCCACCTTGCTTATTTGGCGTGAATTTTTTTCTCGACAACAAAATAATTTGGTGCAACAATAGCGCGCATATCAACATAATAAACATAATAAGTACTTTTCAAAAGCTTCCGACTAAACAAAGGGCGGCTTGCTCGAATCGCGACGTCAATCAAAGGAAATGACTGGTTATGGATGCCAACTTCACGTCGCTAACGGTTCGGAGACGCCTTGGGTTGTTGAGCAAAGGGAGTTCCAGCGCCTACAAATTCCTCGCCGCCTCCCGCGGGTACCTCAACTTTCGGCAGCAGCATTACATTGGTTGTCACTATTCACCTGTTCTATTCAAGCGCTTCGTTCATTCGCTCGTAAAGAATGTTCAAGTAAGAGGCACTAGACTCGATTGTCATTATTATTGTCAATCCCACAGTGCTTCTAGGATCTGTGGCGAACCGGATGTCGGATCTGGCTGTAAGATATGAAAACGCAAGAAGTTATAGAGCAAGAAATAATCGAATTGATTCGTTCGCAAGATGAGCCAATAGAAACGCCTGCTTACATTTACTCCGTAGATCAAGTCGTGAGTAATTACAACGATTTGCGGCACGAGTTAGGGACGCCGCTAATTGTTTCCGTCAAAGCCAATCACTGTCCGGAACTGTTGGCGCGGTCCGGGTACGCATTTATGGACGGATATGAGGTGGCCTCACTGGGGGAGTTGCGGCTGCGTGCTGGTACAAAACAGAAGATATACGTAAATTCACCCGCATTTACGATCAAATTGGTAGATGTAGTTTCTCGATATAATGCCGTATTTATAATTGATCACCCTTCTCAGCTCAATATCCTTAAAACAGTGGGCCAAAAAAGGCGTTTCGCAAATGGAGTGCTTCTGCGTGTCAATTTTGACGCTCTCACTAAAGAAGGCGGTGAACGTGCGGAAGATCATTTCGGAATGGATGAGGCTGCGCTCAGAGAGGCTGTTTCGATAGCGAAAGACTTCGACATCAGGGTTTCAGGGCTTCATGTTTTCTGCGGCTCTAATGGATTTATAAAAAAGCAGGCGCAGTGTGTAATCTCTATCGAGAAGCTGTACGATTCTGTAGTAGAAATGCTGGGTTACGAGTGTGAAATGTTGAACTTGGGTGGCGGCATTCCTGCAGGATGGCGAGAGCTGGATATAGATTTTGCCGCCTATCGGGAGCGGTTGCGACCACTGAAGAAAAAAGTAAATGTCGTTCATGAATCAGGACGCGCGATATTTGGTTCGGCAGGCTATTTCGTTGCAGAGGCGCTGAGCACAAAGCAAATTAATAATCATAGCTACGTGATTTGCGATGGCGGGATTGCGCAAAATTTTCTTCTTTCGAAAACAGAGCAGGTGATCCGTAGATACGATAACCCGGTGGTGATCAATGGCCAGGTTTCTTCGCAAAAACGGGATTATATCTTCGTAGGAGCGTCATGTAACCGGGATGATGTCATTGGGGAGCTGAAGTCCACAACGGCTAGTATTCATCCGGGAGACAAAATTATGTTTCGAAACTGCGGTGCTTACAACGCTCTTTATACAGTGAATAAATTTTTAGCTCTGCCGGAATACAAGGAATACATCGTATAAAGTTCTACCTGGTAACCAATAAAAATAACAACCGGGCGATATATAGGTAAAGATGTGACTTTAGAGAACTGTATTATAGTAGGTCTGAGCGGATTTGGCGACGTCAATAGCCACATGAAACACTTGATTCAAAGCGGTGTGTACTCCACTGCGGATACACAAATGATTATTGATCAAGATGAGTTCCACCCTATCCCTGCAGGCAAGCTGTTAGAGCCAGCACATAGGAAGCCAATGTCTGATACTGAAAATACCATAGAATCTCTATTGGAAGATTTTTCACAGAAAGGGCTCATCGGACAGTTCCATGACTTGGTAATGCACTTCGGTAAATTGCTCTTTTCTTATATCGCAAGTGACGAGCAAATCAGAACAGTCGATGGGTGGCATGCGAATGGTTGTCATAGGTACGGCGGATTTTTAATGGCCGATGCTGGTGGTCCCTCTATTGATAGCTGGAAAACAATCTATAAGCCAAGCGCCGATGTATCGACACTACAGGTCTCCAAAGTCTGGATTATAGAAGGGCATCGGTTGGATTACGGCTGCATCTCTGCCGCGTCAAATCAAAAATTGTACCCGATATCAATATTAGTCTCTCCAGATAGATTTTCTTCTTTAAAAAAGACTCCCGTGGGCTTACCGTTTCTGGATGGCACATTACAACTCGGCAATGTGAGCGGTGAAGTCGAGGTTTCTAGGTCAGACATGTTAACGAATGGTGGATTGGCCTCGACCTCCACATTTCTTGCGAGAGTTAGACCGCGTTTTGTACGCGCTTTAATGGGGCATGTTCAATGGTTGCACAGTCGCGGTAGGTTAGCGATGTCCGACGATCAGCAAACGACATCGCACTGCCTGAACTCAATTGCGGAGACATACTGTCACAGACTGGGTGATCATAAACCGAGTCTGATGACGGCTATGGCGATAAAATTTACCGCTAATCGATTGCTCCTCGATCTTGTGACGTCGGGCGCAGTGAAAGGAGCATCAGATCGACGGGATTTAATGGCATTTACACGGATGGAGGGTAGCTCGTATCGCTGCTTATTTGAAATTTACAGTAAATCGAAAATACGTTAGTGCCTAGATATCTTGAGTTACATCACCTCGACATAGCATCAAGCGAGTTTTTAAGAGGGGTGGACCAGAGCAGGTTTTGCGACTTGCTTAGCGACGTACTGATTTCAAAGGTACAGGCCGTTCTAACGCGCAGCAACAGAAGAGCAGATGGGCAGGTGCTTGATTACGACCAAGGCAATTCAGGTAAGCTTTCCAATGAAAACTATTCCCACTATCTATGCAGTTCCTCGCTAGACATCGTATGTTCGGGCGGGTGGATAGACATGGTGCGCGTATGCCAGAAGATTCAGTCTTTATTAGGCGTGACCAGCTCCTTCTCAAATGCGATGCAATGCGCAACATGGGGCTATCTGGTAAAACAGCATCTGATTTTAAAGCCATATGTGAACAACATAATAATATCTATCGTAGATGCGAATCCACTCGATATAGACTTTTGGGATAACAACCTCTCTTGGGGGAAGTCGGCATGCCGCATAACTCACATACACCTTAAAACCGTTATTGCAAGTCGAATGGATGCCGAGAAAACAGAAGGAGGTCGACAGCTACGCGGTTCGGAAGAGATATGTGCTTTGATCACGCCCGAAGGTGCTAGACAACATCTAGATGAAGTCAGAACTGTCATAGACATCGGGAAATGCAATCCCGAAGGCATGCTGTACGATTATGCTGCGGCGGTCTATCGAGCTGGTGACTCCTGTAATGGCGCGACGGTCGTAGTGCCATATTTCGATACACAGATGCGAATCGGACTGCAGAGAATTTTGCAGTACTATCCACATCTGTGTGACCGCTACGAGGAATATGGACATGTTTATGGCGCGGATCCCTGGATTTCCATCGCACGAGATGCAGAAGAGGGATGTATCGACGGAAAACGTTTTCAAATTTCATCTTTGGCGTCAGAGGGGTATTACTGCTTCTTGCATGCAAGAGTCGGGAATGGGTTCCACATTGGAAACTTCGAGTAGGTGCTCATGAACACACAGGGCATTAATGGTAGGTTAAAAGTTGAATTGCGCCATGGCGAGATCGTGCCAGCTTTGCAACGCAATACCATATTAACGGAAGGGGAGCTCCATGTTGCCCAGCAAATGAGCTTTGACGAACACGAGCCGGTGATAATATCGTTTTACGAGTACTACAGATTTCTAGATCGACTCGTTCGCGTTTTACTAGAGAATGACATCGTAGATTGCATTCTTATACGTCTAACGATGCCTTCGACCATCGGGATTCCCCTGACATTGTTGGATGACAGAGTGGCGATATTTCATGATATAAGAACGGAGAGTGAATATCTTGTAAGAGCAAAGAGAGATCACTTGGCTATCGATGCGGATTTCAAGCTCTACTCGTGGTCGAATGGAAAAAATGAATTCACTATCCGATACCTTAGTCCGAACGATAGGTCATTGAGCGAAGATGAAATGAGATGTATCACAGAAGTCATCACATCTCTGCCCGCAGAGTTTTCTGTTTTCCAAACTCACGCAGAAGAGCCCATACCAACGGAAGCTACATAATATGTTCCAGCTTGTAAATGTAAGCAAAACTTATCCGGTCGGAGAAGTATCAGTCTGCGCAGTGAGCAATGTTAATCTGGAAATCAAGGAAGGTGAGCTAGTCTGCTTGACAGGACAGAGTGGTAGTGGAAAGAGTACTTTGTTGAGCATGCTTGGCCTTATAAATATCCCCACGTCAGGTGAAATACGTTTCGAGAACACGGTGGTGTCCAATCTTGGCGACCGTAAGTTAGCTGCCATTAGAAGAAACAAAATTGGTATTGTCTTCCAGCATTTCAATTTACATGCGGCGCTGACAGCGTTGGAAAATGTAATGTATCCGCTTTACATGTTACGAGACAAATCGGCGAGAGAAAAATCTATTGCAGCTCTGCGTGAAGTTGGTATGGAAGAATATGCGAATCGAAGACCGAAACAACTTTCAGGTGGGCAAATGCAGAGGGTATCTATAGCGCGCGCTTTTGTAAAATCACCGAAACTGATAATCGCAGACGAGCCAACTGCAAATCTGGACAGTCAAAATTCGAATTTGGTCTATGGATTGATAAGAAAATTAAACGCCGAAAAGGGCGTTACGGTTGTAATTGCATCACATGATCAACACCTATCGAACAGCGGAATTAGGAAAGTGCATGTGAAGGATGGAAAAGTCGAAGGTGTTTAAAATATTACGCCGGACTAAGCGGTAAACTATTGCGGTAGTTTTTCCTGCGCCGGTGCTTCATCTACTTGCTTTTCAATATCGCGACAGGGACTGTTATCCATGAAACTGTATTATAAATGGGGGATGTATGTTGCAGATAATAATGATTGGTTTCGTAATGTTGGGACTGGTTGCCTGTAGTGATAAGGCAGCTGTAACTGAAACCAGAAATGCCGATAGAGCAAGCGTCGAAGCGGTGAATGAAAGCCCAGAGGATTTTCAGGAAAATACTAGAGAATTGGTGGTAAAAGCTAGTAGTGCATTGAGAACGGCCGACTTACAAGAGGAGACAGTCGCCGATTTGATTCGTGAAGTTGAGCAGAAAATGGCGTACGGCGAATCTCTGCAAGACGGAACTGGAGTGTTGATGGAAGCCGAGCTTATGTCAACATTGGGCGCTCTATACGCACGCTTGGCAGGCTTTCACTCACAAGACGTTAACAAGGCGGGAACGCTAGCTTCAAAGGGATTTCGTTACTTGGATAAAGCTGTCGGTAAATACCCGGACAATATTACTGCACGGATGAATCGGGGCATTGTATCCCTTCGAGCCCCTGAGTTTCTCAATAGAACTCTAATCGCCAAAGAAGATCTTGAGTATGTGAAAGGCAGTGATGCGTTTAACAATCTAAATGATGAAACTAAAGCATTGGTTCGCTCCTCTTTAGAGGAAGTGTATGGACGTATTAAAGCGAAAGAATCGAAGTAAATAGTATCTGTCTGTCGCTCCACTACAAGTTATTTCTTAGGGCTCACTGTCACAGGTATTTGAGAAAGCAATGTACATTCTATTTTTCACAAAACTAGTGCTTCTTAATGTGCTGCGCGATTGGAGAAAAAACCTGATCGCTTGCAGCGCAATTACGATTGGAACTATCAGTCTGATTTTGTTTGGAGGCTATGTCTCGCAAATGTACGAAGGCATACGTCTCGGTAGCATTTATTCTCAACTAGGACACTACCAGGTACAAGACAGCGGTTCTGGCGGCAGTGAGTACGCAAAAAGATTTATCGCCAAAGACCTGGCTGACGAGGTAAAGAGAGAGATTGAAAAGCTCGAAGAAGTAAAACTCGTGACTCCCCGTATAGAAGCACAAGGGCTGATATCGTTCGGCGATAAATCAGTAGGAGTTTTGGCTTATGGAGTCGAGGCCGACGAAGACGCTGAAGTCAGCGTAGCCGTGTCAATAGTACAAGGTACGGGGCTGTTTTCAGAACGTCCGGAAGGAGCGCTGATTGGGAAGGAACTGATGGAGGAGCTTGGAGGTTCACTCGGAGATGTAATGACGTTCCTGACCACTACTAGCAGTGGCGCCATCAACGCCGTTGACATCGTTATCGTTGGTATCATGGATACGGGTATCAAAGAGTTGAATAAGCGATTCATCAAGATCAATTTGCCGATTATGAATGAAGTACTTTATAACGATGATATCACCAACCTCGTCGTCTTAGCGGATGAGGAGAAGCTGTCCGCCGAGAGCGGTACCCGCATTGAAGACGCGACAGGAAAAGTAAGCAGTACTCTTACTGTGAAATCTTGGTCTGACATGTCAGAACAGTATCACCAGATCGTGAGAATGTTTGACAACATCTTCGGTTTCGTCACAGCCCTGGTCGTTATTGTGGTTTTTGCAGCGATAGTAAATACCATGACAATGGGGGTAATGGAAAGGGTATCGGAACTCTCGACGATTAGAGCACTGGGATGCTCCAGTAGAGAAGTCATACTGTTAATAATCGCGGAAGGCATAGTCGTGGGTTTAGTTGGAGTGGCTATAGGAGTACTCGGAGGAGTTTTGGTGTCGGTCGCGGTCAATTATGCAGAAATTTCTATGCCGAAACCTCCCGGTTCCACTTTTTCCTATCCATTAAGAATTCTGCTAGATCACAGTGTAGTATGGTATCCGGCGGTGCTGACACTGGGAGCCACCCTGGTGGGTGGGCTTCTTCCTGCCTTACGGGCAGGTAGTCTTCCTATAAATGAATCTATACAGCGCTGAGGTTGGAAGGCTTGTTTATGCGAAAAATTTTATCGAGCGCTTTGATGACCGGTCTTATCTTTGGCCAGACTGTCTCTTCAAATTCCGTTGCCGAGACAGTGGTTCAGGAAGAGAGCCTTCAACCCAGAAAAGTAGGTACGAGCGTAGAGGATCTGTCGACTCAGGTCACCGAAGCTATCAGAAACATGGAGTATTTGCGCGGCTTCAGGGATTCCGGCTTTTCCTTCATGTCGGAGGTAATCACCGTCGAAGGTGAAGACGTTGTTGCGACGCACTGGCTTTCGATAAAGGTGAGCGAAAAGGGCTACTCCGTCATTGAAATACTGTCACCAGAGGATCAAAAAGGGAGGCGCACTCTAGTGCGAGATACAGATATGTGGCTGTATCTTCCAAGCAGCGTTAATGTGATCAGGATTGCGCCATTACAAAAGGTTTTTGGACAGGCATCGATCGCGGACGTTTTAAATACCTCTTATATTCATGACTACCAGGTGACTCGTCAGGAAATTGACCAGGAAGGCGATCTGCTATTTATGGAATTGACTAGCAAGGAAGGTGATGCAACATATGCGAAAATCGATGTGCAGTATGATTTGCGTAGCCAGCGTCCAGTGATAACCAAGCATTATACCCGATCTGGCCGGCTCCTAAAGACAATTGAGTATGTTTCGTTTAGTGAGTACGGCGGCCAGGTAAAAATGGAAAAGATCAAGATTAAAGATGCGCTCAAAAAAGAAATGGTGATCTGGATAAGAATGCACGAATTTAGAAAGGACAATCATCCCGATTCCATGTTTACCAAAAATGGTTTCAAAAGATTATGAATTCGAATGTTGCTGAACATGTAGAACTGAAAATAAGGCCGCCGGGTCATAGAGAAGGAGCCTTAAGGCGCAGCGTGTTCTCTCTGGCGCAAAAGCCGCCATTTCAATTTGTTGACCATATTATTAGTCTTGACAATGATAAGATTGTGGCGGAATTTTGCGGTGGACTGCTTCCTCATCATTTTATTGCCGACCGCAATGTGGAAGGTTACGTTATTCTCGAATTTGCGGCACAGGCATCCGGTATCCTAATCGCAGATAGAAAGCGTGGGGGGCGTGGCGTTATTTCCTCTTTCAGAGACGTGACGATGAAAGACCTCGCGGGTGCGACATATCCGATTATGGTTGAATCGAGAATTATTGAATGTCGCAGCCCAATGTACAGCTTTGAATTTAGTATTTTTGCGCAAACAGTCAATATTGCTAGCGGAATAATCAACATATTTACTGGTGAGTAAATTGCAGTCGATAGATTTAGACGCGTATCTGCGACAATCAGATCCTTTTCGTTTTATCGATGAAGTAGCATTCCTAGACGCAGACACGGTGGTCAGAGGAATGAAGCACTACAGCGGGGACGAAGAGTTCTTTAAGGGGCACTTTCCGGGAGATCCATTGGTTCCAGGTGTCATCCTGGTTGAGAGCATGGCGCAATGCTGTCGGGCATGGTTAAACAAACGTGTGGGTAGTAAAGCAGAAGGATTTATCGCATCAATTGATCGTGCAAAATTCATAAAGCCAGTGAGACCCAAAGATATAGTGATTATTGAGGCGACGCCGAAACATGATATCGATGATGGCCCGGTTGAAGTCTCGCGGTTCTGTACATTTTCATGCGTATCATGGTGCCGTGGGGAGCGCATTGCCAAGGCAACATTAACCCTTTATCAAGCGGCTGCTGTGTCGGCCCCTTTGGCTGTCCAAGCTAATAACAACCCGCCGCACAGTTAATGGTTGTAAGGCCAGATGTTAAAACATAAAAAATGGAGATGATGAAAAAATGAATGCAGACCGAGCCGAGGTGGTGAGTTTTATAGTTAACCGGATACTGCTAGACCGATTGGAGCTTGAAGATGATGGCTATTCGGAAGAAGACTTTAACGAGGATACCCTGATTATGGGAGACGGTGGATTGGATCTTGATTCCGTCGATATGCTGGATCTTATAGTGGGTATTGAAAAAGAATACGGATTTAGAGCGATGTCAATTGACAGCAATTACATTTCAGAAAAATGCCGATCGATTTCGACCTTGGTGGATATGGTGATTGAACGATCCACGAAAGCCGCCGAAGCATAAGCGGACATCGAAATGAGAGATTTAATCATTAATAACAATGGCTTGATAGCTAATTCCTTAGCGACCAGACTAGTCGCTAGTGATCACACTTTAGATTCTTTGCCATTGAACCTTACCCCGAACGGTAGCGACGAAATGCGAAAGCACTTTGAAAATGCCAGTGACATGGGACGGTACTATCAGAATATCTTTATTAACACGATAGACGGGTTTGACGAAATCAATGCTTTTACTGAAGATCCTTTAACGGCGATTAATGATATTGAATCGAAGATCTGTGAACTATTAAAGGCTATGAGGTACGGTTGCCAACACCTTTCCCGTAGTAATGGCGGGGGTATATGGGTCATATGCATGGATCATAGCGTCGAGTTCAGTTTGGCGTGCGGAGCCAATCCTGTCATCAATAATGCGCTAATTGCGGCTGTTCGGAGCTTGGCAAAGGAAGTCCACAGGTTTGAGATATCGGTAAATGTCTTTCTAGTTCATCCGCCCAAAGAGCAGTTTGATAATGAAATATGGCGTGGCTCGAAAAATAATATGAAGATATACGCCATGAAGTATCGGCCACAGCCTGTCGATAGCATATGCCGGGTAATCCATATGTATTCAGAGCTAGGGAATTCGCATACTTCCGGCGTAGTGATCCCGGTTGGTACGGGAATAATTGAGCATAATATATAGGGATCACTATGAAAACCGTCGTTGTTACAGGTGGGACCCGGGGCATCGGTAGAGCGATAGTTGACGCGCTCAGTGCAGGAGACGTGCATGCCGGTATCGATCCGAGAGAACTACGCGTCATCGCAACCTACCGGAGTCGGATGGACGACGCCGATCGATTAAAGGCTGACTTGATGCAGCAGGGCGTTGATTGCGATGTGCAACGCTTGGATCTATCTGACAGGGAATCGATCGATCATTTTGTGTCGACCATCGTGCAGAGATATGAACGGATTGATGGACTTATCAATAACGCTGGAATGGCTGACGATGGTTCATTCTTGATGATGGATGACGAAAGAGTCCATAGTCTGATTAGAACGAATCTCTCCGGCAGCATGTACCTTACCGAAAGATTAATGGAATGCTTGCTGCGCGCCGACAAGCCGGCTGTTGTCCTGATTTCGTCAGCCGCCGGTGTATATGGGAAAGAAGGGCAGGTTCCTTATTCTACTACCAAGGGAGGATTAATTGGCTATTGCCAGCTACTTGGTCGGCGATTCTCTGATCGGGGGCTTCAGGTTAATGCGGTGGCTCCAGGTTTTATTGAGACGGATATGGTCACTGAGCTTGATTCAAAAATGTTTGCTCACACGCTGAACAGTACATCGACAGGGAATATGGGTAAGGTAGCCGATGTGGCGAGAGTCGTGCTGAGCTTACTTGCGCCTGGTTATGTTCAGGCAACCACAATCAAGGTTGATGGCGGTCAATTACGTTAGGCGTAACAATGATGAACAAGATAAACCAAAAAAAAAGTGCAGTCGTAATCTCCGGTATTGGGGTTTTTACTCCGCTTGGGAGAAATTCCGAAGCATTATGTGAAGCCGTGTTAAGAAAGGAAAGTAGCGTTGCTCCGGCCGTAAATTATGATGCCAGCAAGCTGCTGGGCGATAGAATATCCGAGTTTTCCTGGTCTGACACATTCGATCTCGGGTCGGAGATAATAGCGGGGACGGATCGTGGAGTTTGGTTCACGATTAAATCTTTGGATGAGGCGTTAGCGAACGCGAATTTGAAAAAGGAAAGCATCAATTCTAGCAGAACGGCCGTAGTTGTCGGCACTTCTCATAGCGGAATACAGCACGTAGAGAAAATATTCAAGGCAGTTAACTCTGGCAACGCTGTAAGCTTGGAAGCTGCTGATTTTTTCGCAGCACTTACTGACCATGTCGCGACGAAAGTATGTCAATATCTCGGATTAACAGGCATAAAGATTACCATTTCTTCCGCGTGCTCTTCAAGTAACACTGCGGTCGGTTACGGCCACGATCTGATATTAACGGGCCAGGCAGATACCGTTATAGTGGTGGGAACTGATACCGTATCGGAAAGCATCGTAGCCGGGTTTAACAGTCTCAAGGTACTGAGCGAAGAAGTCGCTGCGCCCTTTTCCGAGCCATCGGGAATTACATTGGGAGAGGGAGCCGGCGTCGTCATTCTAGAACAACACGCTGCGTGCAAGTCGCGCGGTATCTCTCACCGTGGTGAAATAATAGGCTACGCGTTATCGAGTGATGCATTTCATGCAACTTCTGTAGACGAGACCGGCGAAGGAATTGCAGCGGCAATTCAGAACGCAATAAAAGATGCCGGTATTGAGCCGAAGGATATCGATTACATTTCCGCGCACGGCACTGGAACGGACAGTAACGATGTTGCAGAATCCTTGGCTATGGAGCGAATTTTTGGCCGAGAGGTACCTGTTAGTAGTGCCAAGTCCATAGTCGGGCACACATTGGGTGCCAGTGGGGTGATCGAATTGATCATTACCCTGCTTAACACAGAGAAGGGATTCTTGCCACCCACGGCTAACTTTAAAAACGTTAGGCCCGGCTGCGCTCATCTTAATTATGTCGGCAGTGACCCGTGCCCGGCGGATGTGTCTACGTTCCTCTGTAATAATTACGGCTTTGGTGGAAACAACTCGTCGCTGGTAGTTTCCCGAGCGAGTGGAAGGCGCAATGGGCGACAGCCGGATCAGGAAAAGGTCTACATCAGCGCCTTCGGAAACTATTCGGCTAATGCATTGGGTGGTAATGCATGGCTCGCATCGTTAGACAATGGAGTCGTCATTGAAGAAAATGATAATGCACTGCATACCTTTGTCGGTACTGTTGAAAAAGCGATAGGCCGAGGAGCAAGAAATTCGCGCCGCTCTTCGCCAAGTATTAGATTTGCGGTAGAAGCAGTTCAGGATGCAATTACACATTTTGACTTAGCGTCGCTCATGCAGGAGAAGCGTTATGAAACGGGGCTGGTTGCTGGCCTGCTTCACGGCGCACAAAATGCTCTTGAGAAATACATGCGTTCAATTATGAAAGACGGCTTGGCATATGCCAGTTCGACGCAGTTTCCATTGACTACTTTAAACGCAGCTGCGGGCGAAGTATCCATACATTTTGGCATTAAAGGGTTCAATACCACTCTATGCGGACCAGTAGGGGCAGTTAAATTCGCATGCGATATGGTTTCCTTAAGACGTCAGGAAAGAATTTTCGCTTTTTCGACGGATGAACTGAGTCCCATGGTTTTGCAAGTGTGCGATCAGTTAGGGGTACTCGGGCGTTTCGAATCAGGCAGTCCTGTACCGGGATTCTTTTTGAACGAAGGCGCAAATGTATTGATGCTGGAATCCGGCCAAGCAATTGACCGACGGGAGGGAAGGAAGCTTGCCGAGGTTGTAAGCATTGCCACCGCTCAGGATGGGCTAGGCCACACTCTCGATCTGGACGGCCGGTGCTTGGAGCGCATTGCAAAAAGCGCCTTAGCTGACTCCGGAACACAGCCCGAAGACATCGATCTGGTCATTGGCGTTGGACAAGGGACTTCTTTATTCCTCGATGCCGAGCGTTCAGTAATTCATCGAATTTTTGCCGATAAATTGCCCGACCTGACGTCGGTGGCGATGCACCATGGATACGCACCCTCCGCGATTTTTCCACAAATGTTGAGCTATGGTGCCGCTATATTGAATGGTCAGGACTACTGGAAAGCATCTATTACCGGCAATGCGCTTTGGCGTCCGACATCGAAAGTGTCTGGTGATAAGGTTAGCCACATTTTAATTCTGTTTTCGTCGGTAACATTCGAGCACAGCGCGATTGTTCTGCGTCGTGTGGTGTAGCCGTTATGGAATATTTGGTGGCATATGCCGATACGGACGCGGGAGGAGTGTTGCATCATGCGAAGTACCTGGAGTTGGCCGAGAGTAGCCGTCACTGGTGGCTTAGGGGTCGCAATCAGTCCTTTACTGGCCTGAGCGAGACGTACGGAATATCCTTGACTGTCCGCGCGGTCAGTGCTCGGTACATCAGCGCGATATTTTTGGAAGATGAAATCGGAGTGATAACACGCTTGGCTAACATAGATCGTAGCGGAATGGAATGGAGAACACAGTTTGTAAGGAAGGAAAAGCCGATGTGCGAAATGGCAGTAAGAATGGTATGCGTTGACAGCAAGGCGAGAAAAGTAATTCCAGTTCCGGATGATATTATCGTAGCGTTCAGTCTACCAGACGAAGTTCAGGTGCCGGACGTTCATGGCTAGGATTGTATTGCGTGACGCGCTCTATACGCCAATGAATTTCCCCGCGCGAGGCTTTACTATTGCTGACAGTGCAGTTGAGATCCGTGACGTAATAAGTATGCAGGTTTCAAATATTGGTAGCGGGAAGGAATATGATTATTCTGATTCGAGCCAACACTACTTCTGTAGCACGATGATGGATACTGTCTTTTCATCCGGTAGTATGGCTCTGATGGATATCGCGCCGTTCGCGAGTAGGCCGGAGATATGCTTCACAAATGCATATGAGTGCGCCTGCTGGGGCTACTGTATGCGTCACCAT
The DNA here is from genome assembly GCA_964546435.1 of uncultured Cellvibrionaceae bacterium. Taxonomy (GTDB): domain Bacteria; phylum Pseudomonadota; class Gammaproteobacteria; order Pseudomonadales; family Cellvibrionaceae; genus CAYNST01. Next base: position 130,153 of record CAZJKJ010000001.1, on the reverse strand, counting down.
TATCAGCACAAACGCGGAGACAGATATTTTGCAATCAGTATCGTAGACGTAAACTCGATGGAAATGAAATACTGGGATTTCAATGACCATTGGGGTAAATCTGGCTTTGGAATAACAACATTGTTTTTTGAAAATATGGAAGGTGACCCGGATTGCTACCCGATCTACACCGGGATGGCAAGCGGCGGGAACAATATTATTAGCTTTGCCAGCTTTGCTAAGACTGTGGCAAGGATAACTAAATCAGATACTATATCCTTACCGTTTTTTCCTGCCAATATGTCAATTCCTATTCGTCGGTCTTTGAAGATGGTAGATCAATTAACCTGCTACCATACTGAGTTTGGGCATGCGTTTGGCAGTGATCCATGGATATCTTTCATCAAAGACATCTGTAACCAACGCCAGCTTCCTGAAACGATTCTGTTCGGTTCACTGGCACTGCGGGGATACTATTGCTTTGCGGTTATCGAAACACCACCTACTGTTAACGCGCAGTTGATTCACCGGCCGCTGTAAAATAAGGAATGAATAAGAATGAATAACGAGTCGAGAGAGTCGGTGCTAGACCATTTATCATCTTACAAAATAGACGAACGTGACGTCTATTACCAATTGTTTGACGTCTTGCGGGTTGATGAAGCTTTACTGGACGGTAGGGCGTTTGCTCATGTCGATAAAAACAGCTGTGTTCAAATAATTGAACTCGCGGTGAAATTCGCCAAGGAATACCTTGGCAAGTCATATCAGCTTGCCGACAAAGAAGGGTGTAAAAGGAGATCGGGATATGACGTGCGTGTTCCCGAAATATACCATCACGTTTGGAGACGGTTTCGGGAGCTCGGACTGTGCGGCGTGTCGGCACCTCTAGAATACGGCGGTGCCGGTACTCCCTACGTAATTAATCAAGCGGTGTACAGCGTGCTGTACGGTGCTGACCCATCTTTTTGTATCTACCCAGGCTTTAATATTGGCGCAGTATATCTCCTGGAAAAACACGGGAGCGCACAGCAGAGAAAGGCGTACTGCCAAGCGCTCTCCATCCCGAGCATGACTGCGGCGCTGGTCATGACGGAGGCAGGAGCCGGTTCAGATGTCGGTGTATTGAGAACGAAGGCCTATCGCGAGCCGTGCGGCCGCTATCGAATAGAAGGTGACAAGATATTCATTTCATCTGGAATGCACAATCTATCCGAAAACATTGTTTATTTCGTGGTTGCTAGAGTCGAGGGTGCGCCGGCTGGTACTGCAGGGTTGAGCTGTTTCGTAGTCCCTAAAGTTATGACTGAACTTGAGGGTGAACCAGGCGTGATCAATAACGTCAGTTGCGATAGAGTTGAGCGAAAGATGGGGCTCAAAGGAAACGCAACTGTCCAACTGAGCTTCGGCCGAGAGGGCCCTAGTTATGGAACCTTGCTCGGCGAACAAGAAAATAAGGGATTGTCCCAGATTGTTTTGTTGATGAATATGGCAAGAATGGCTACAGGAACCTACGCACTGGGTTTGGCCGCGTCGTCCTACTATTCAGCAGTCGAATATGCAAACTGTCGCATCCAGGGTACCAGCGTACGAGCAATGGCTTCCAGTCAAGCAGAACGTTTGCCCATCATTATGCACATGGATGTACAGCGGATGCTGTTAGATATGAAATCGAAAGTCGAAGGGTTGAGAGCTCTTGTTTTCAAGGCCGCTCACTACCAATCGCTGGCTGCGACTTTCAAGGCGGACGATCCTGAGCTAAAGGCGCAGATGCGGAAATATGAAGGTCTTGCTGACCTCCTTACACCAATAGTTAAAGCATATTGTTCTGATTGTGCATGGCGGATATGTGAAACGGCGATTCAAGTCCACGGGGGTTATGGCTATACGAGCGATTTCCCGGTGGAACAGAATGCTCGAGATGTAAAGATTTTGAGCATATGGGAGGGGACCAACTATATACAGAGTGCAGATTTTTTACGTAACAAGCTGTGCCTGGGAAAGCGATCGCGACTGTTTGAGTATCTCCGAGAGGAGTTTATTGATTTCTACGAACTCCGCAAGTCGCGTGCGAGTTTTGGCGAACATTTTGCCATGCTGGAGAACGCATTCATAGGTATTGAAGACACATTAAAGATTTTCGGTACGTGGCTGTCCGGAGGGCAGATTGAGCAAATCTACCTAATGGCCACGCGCTTTCTGGAAGCATTCGGAGATTTTATGCTTGGATGGCTTCTCCTCGAAAACGCTCTGGTAGCCGAACAGGAAATGGAGAATCCCCAAAGAAATTATGAGAAGGAATTTTATCAAGGCAAAATCTGCTCGGCAGGGTATTTCTTTAAGAACACAATATCTTTAGTTCCGTCGAAGTTAGCTTCGATATCAACGGTTGACGAGAATTTCAAAGGATTATCTGCAAAAAATTTTATGAATCAAAGAAGCGCCTAAGCCGATGTCTATGACTGCAAAGGTCTATCTGCTTTTTCTACTTATACTACAGGCTTTGAATTGTCACGCAGATAAATTCGATCCATTCGATCCATTTGAGCAAGAGCAGTTTAAGTTAGAAGAGGTGAGTTCTGGTGGTATGCCGCCAAAAGGAAGTACTAGTCTGGATTTGGCCTATCGAGTCAAGCATACGGCGGGGCTGATTCGCAATGACGGCCTCGATCTAACCACACATCAGGTCTTTGGCGATCTGGGATTGAAATATCTGCCGACTGACAGTTCGAGATTGATTGCACGTGGAGTCGGTATTTGGAGTCATGATCGTGTATCCGACCAAAGTCAATATGATACTGAATCCGAGTTACTGGAAGGATTCTATGAAGCGGGCCATAAAGCGACCGGCCAGTATCTATCTGTGGGGCGTAAGTATATGGGATGGAGCGCCGGCTTCCAGTGGCGCCCCGCCGATCTCATCAGCAACGACTTTGTTACCAAGGATGTCGATGTCTTCGATCCCCGACGCTATCGAGGAGTCGACCAGATTCAATATGAAAAATTAGGAAGTTATGTCGACTTTTCTCTAATTGCATCGAACCAAGACCGCGATTTTTACGACGGTGACCAATTCGCGGTAAAGATAAACGTCAGAAGAGGCGCCGAATTTTCTCTGCTCTTGGGGAAGATAGGCAAATATTCGGAGAAGGTAGGTGCTGTATTCGACAGCTCACTACCGCTTGACACGACCTTGGCCGTAGAAGCGATATACGTCGAGATAGACAAAGAGCGCCTTATGTACCCGGCCTATTTTGGAACAACATTGGAGAGCCTCAGCCAAGAATCAACTTACTTGGATCTTCTTGTAGTGGTATCTCATTTTATTGATGAGCGGCAAAGAGTTCAACTGGAGTACTTCCATAATGGAAGAGGTTTTGAAGATGAAATAAACGAGGAAGTCGGCAAGGCAGTGGCGGAGTTCGCTCGCTTTGGCTACACCGAAGTTCCTATTTCTGGGTCGGTCTTTAGTGAGAATTATCTTCGAGAAAATTATCTTTCGGTTTCGTATGTTGCCTTCGCCTCGGCCTTTAAAGTGGAGGTCGAGTCCCGAGTGCTGGCAGGTATAGACGACGAAAGCTATGTAGGTTCTCTAGGTTTAAAAAGGGCGTTCTGGGGCCGTTCTGAGCTTGCCTTGAGGTTCATCCAGTATGCGGGTAGTGATACTTCAGAGTTTGGCGCTGTCACAAAAGATATCGCGGTAGAGGGGACACTTAAAATTAGTGTTTTTTAATGGTATTAGTTAAAAATAATCGGAGAATGATATGAGAGACGGAAATGACGCTTCCGTAGCCTACCCAGAATTACTGGGAAAATTGATCACAAGTACAGCTGAAGCCTTAAACACAGATACGGTTGATCACACTGTACCTTTGTCGGAAATCGGGATCGACTCTCTGAATATAGTGGAGATTATCATAGCCTGTGAAGAAATATATGGTGACTTTGCAATTGATGCGTCTGAGTTGCAGTTCGATGAAATGACGACGCTTGCGGATATGCATAATCAAATGATCTCATTCGAAGTGTTGGTCTAGCGCTTTCTCATTAAGAGATAACGGAAATGAAAATAATAAGTGTAGGAAATTTGTCCAAGAGCTATGGCAAAAAGCGGGTCTTGAAGGGAATTTCCATTGACGTCAATCGCGGCGAAATATTTGGTTTGTTGGGTCCGAACGGCTCTGGAAAAACTACAACGCTCGAGATCCTTATGGGGCTGAGGAGCTACGACGACGGGACTATTAATCTCTATGACTCCAAAACTGGCGCTCCAAAGCGGAAACTCGAGATAGGGACCGTATTTCAGACCCCTGTTTATTACGACACTCTAACTGTTAAAGAGCTGCTCAAGTTCTACCGTAAATTCTATAAATCTCAATCGAATAGTATTGATAGCTATCTGGAAGCAGTGAATCTTTCGGATAAGTTAGATGTGCAGTTTAAAGACCTTTCCGGAGGCCAAAAACAACAGATATCTATTGTTCTGTCGCTCATCAATGATCCTGACGTGCTGTTTTTTGATGAACCTTCAACGGCTTTGGATCCTCAGGTGAGACACCAGATATGGGACTTGATCCGTTCACTAAAGCAGCAGGGGAAAGCTATTGTATTTTCCACTCATTACATAGAAGAAGCGGAAGCCTTGGCTGACCGCGTGTCAATTCTAAAGAGCGGAGAAATAGTAGTAACGGACAAGCCCAGCGATATCATTAGCAACCACAATAATCATTACCGAGTCGAAGTTAAGACGGAGAGGGAGATTGAGGTTACTAGCTTGCACGGCTTCGGATTTAACAACGTGCGATATGTAAACGGCGTTTATCATTTTTCGGTTCCATGTCTAAGCTCAACGCTATTCCAGTCGATCAAGGAATTATCGGACGCATTCAATATTAGGGATCTGAAAATAGGGAAATCTTCTCTTGAGGATGTGTTCGTAGAGCTTACAGGTGAGGGTTCTTACACGTGAATCAGCTGACAAGCTTTTTTTCAATGCAGTGTGTCGTCGCGTCCAGAAGCAAGCAGGCACTGTTCTGGTCTTTTATGTACCCTTTACTCATGCTCATACTGATGATGTCGGTCTTTGGAGGCATGCTTCTAGATCCAGAGGCAGTCGGCGGCGATACTCGGTTAACGTTAGTTGCTGGAGTTGTGGTCATCACAGTTATGTCTGGAGGGCTTTTTGCGATTGTAACCGTCATTCCTGCTGACCTGTGCAGCGGTGTCTATAAGCGACTTAAGGTCACGGATTTATCGAGCATCCATGTTGTCAGCGGGTTAATACTTCGACAGGTTCTCATTACTATCCTCGGCAGTTTACTGGTGGTAATTGCCGCGAGATTCCTATTTTCGGCGTCGATCAACGGAAATGGCCTTTCTTTATTGTTGACGATTTTTATCGGTACAGTGATGTTCTGTTCTTTAGGCTTTCTGATTGTCCGATTTTGTGAAAAGCCTCAAACGGCAATTGCTGTCGGCAATGTTGTTTTTCTCATTATGCTATTTCTTAGCGGTTCAACTTTCCCCAAAACACTGTTTCCTCACTGGTTAGATATGATTTCGAGGGCGCTCCCAGCCTCGTACTTATACGATGTGTTAGAAGCTCAGATATATTATGGCGAGGCATTATCGGCCAATTTAATGCCATTCACAGTTTTGTTAGTAACAACGATAGTTCTTTTTGGTCTTGCTATTAAGACGTTCCGCTGGGAATAGGGGTGAGCTATTATGGACAGTATTTTCACGATCAAAGACTTGGTGGATGCTGCGTTGACTGATGGATGGAGCGGACATATATCATCAACCGGCGGAGATGTAGTTGCTGGCGAGGGATTAAAAGAGGCCGTGAAACATTCGATTGCTGCATACGAATCCATTTCACATCAGGATAAAATCATCGTATTGGTAGAAAATTCGGTGAGCACCATTGAGTCTTTGATGACCATCTGGAGTGTCGGTGGTATCGTGGTACCGGTCAAGCGGGAAACCGCGAGGGAATCTCTACAACGGATAGTAGATGATTGTGGAGCTCGTTATATTTTGGACCCCAGGCTTCAATTGCTTCAAGAAGCCGGCGGTAGATCGACGGGTCGCGCACGAGTCGAGTTTCTGTCGAAGCCTAAGTTAACCGGCGTCGATTTAGCGTTAATAATCTATACATCGGGCAGTACTGGTCAGCCGAAGGGCATCATGCTGACGCACGCGAACGTGATTTCAGCTTTGAGGGGGATTCTTGCTTATCTTCATATCACAAAGGACGATGTGATCATCGGCATATCTCCCTTATCGTTTGATTATGGCCTATATCAACTACTTTTTTGTTTGGCCACCGGATGTCGCTTCGTTCTCTACGAGGGGCCGGTCAATCCTATAAATCTAGTTAACGCTGTGAATAACTACTCCGTCACAGTGTTTCCTTTAGTTCCGGCGTTGGCTACCAGCATGATTAAGTATATGGATGCCTTCAAGAAGAGGATTGACAGCGTAAGGCTCATAACCAGTACTGGCGGGGCTTTTCCAGTCAAGTCGTTCAACGCCCTTCGCAAGCTGGTTCACAGCGACGTCCACATCTGCAAAATGTATGGACTTACCGAATCTAAGCGCGTGTCGTATTTGCCGCATGAGCTCTCGTTAGAAAATGCTGATTCCGTTGGTATTGCTATGCCAGGGTTAGATGCAAAGATCTTTGAAGAAGTGGTGGCAGAGAACGGTGAGCGCCACCTGAGAGAAATGCCGCGAGGACAGATCGGACAGCTATATGTCCGAGGAACGTCTGTTTTCCAGCAATATTTTCGCGCTGAGGGTACAGCGGGCGCAGAGGTGATAGCCGGCAGCTATAGGGATGACAACTGGTTGGCGACAGGTGATTTATTTTTACAAGATGATAGCGGACTTCTCTATTTTAAAGGACGAGTTAAGGAGCTGATAAAGCAGGCCGGATTCTGCATTTTCCCTAAGGATATGGAAGCTATCATTTATGAGAACGACAACGTCGAAATATGCAAAGTAGTCGGCGTCAATGACAGAGATGGCAACGAGGTGGCTCATTTATTCGTTGTGCTAAAGGAAAATCATCCCAATGATCAGAAGGATTTCTCAGCCTGGCTTGATACGAGGTTCGATCGAGAATACATCCAGCGAGGGGTATCCTTTCTACCTCAAATACCGTTGTCAAGTCATGGAAAAATCGATACGGCGCAATTAATCGCAACAATATAGCATAAGAATATTCCTTAGATTATTAATAATCAGCCTTCGCTGCACGATCTACGAAGATGGAATGCTTGAGCGATAGCGGCAATGTAGTACGAATTGACGAGGATGACAGATGATTGGAATTGACGAAGTCGCTTACTATTTGCCCAAGCGGAGGGTCACGATTGCAGATCTTGCGCAGGAACTGGGTCTATCCGACAAGGATGTGTTTTTGCACACCACTTATCACGGGCAACGGGAGATAGCTTATGATCCACAACAGACTTTGCAGGATTTGCTCACGGGTGCTCTGGATAAGTTGCTCGACAGTCCTAAGGCAGCCGATCATAAGATCAAACACCTTTTCTACACACATACCGTTGGAGTTAATCAAGATCCGCTAAAGCCGGTTCTTGGCGAAATTATCAGACGCTATGACTTGCGGGAGTGCAGCGCCATGGCTGTTACTCAAGCAAATTGCGCCTCCGGTGTTATGGCGTTGAAGTACGCGAAGACGGTACTTGAACATGGGGAAGAGAACGACGCGGTTTTAATTCTGTGCGGTGATCGGGGTATTGGTAGTTGGCGAGTACAGCCAGGTAACACGATTACAGGCGATGGCGCTGCCGCTGCACTGATCACCAAAAACGCGACCAAGAATTATCTCATTACCACCAATCTTAAAATTGATAGCCGTTTCTATATGGGATTCCATGATCCAAAAATTATAGAACGGTTTAATGAAGATCATCCTCGCCTGCTTACTGAATTCTTAACCGATAGTGTTAAAAAGGGAGGGCGGACGTTTGATGAGGTAAAATTCATATTGCCTCACAATATAAATAGAACAGCCTGGCTTCAGGCTGCAAAGAATCTTGGTTTGGACCGATCCAAAGTATATTTGAAAAATGTTCCGAAGACTGGTCACTGCTTTACGGCAGACAATTTTATCAACCTTCGTACGGCTGAGGAAGACGGAAGTGTTCAACCGGGCGACCTATGCCTATGTGTGTCATTGGGGTCTGGATTTTTTTATACATCGGCCTTGATTCAGTGCTAGTCCGACGTTGACACTATATTAATCCGCACAGAAGTCGTTCGGGGCTTAGACGTGAGGTTCCCGGACCTATAAGGAAGGAACATATGTACCTAAAGACAGTTAGAGTGGAAAGGTTTGCTATCGGCGAGGGATCCGTAAAAATCGATCATGACCGTTTGATGGCATATCGTAACTTGCTGGTGAGTCTCGGAACGGCAGCGCCTCTGAACCTTACGCCAGGTGATATCGAAAGGATGAACTCTGTTCCGGCCCCATCGCATACTGAGATGGTGGAAGCTCTTGCTCCAGAAGGCGACCCTGATCTGATCGCCCTCTGTTACTGGATGCCTGATCTGGATATGTATGGCGGCGATTCGCTGGTTTCAGCGATCCGTGCCAAATATAACGTCAATGCAGAGCAGACCATTGTGTTGAGCGAAAGTGGGATCGGGGTGTTCAGTGGTGCACTTGAGTACATCAGTCTAGCGATTAAAGATGAGAAGTGTCATGAGGTGTGGTTGTTCTATTTAAATCAGTTTTTGGGTGGTTCGCCGGCCGATGCAAACATATTTGGTTCAGAACCCGGCTTAGCGCTCTGGTTAAAAATTGTCGCTCATCAAGGCCCGGACGAAAATTTACCATTGATCTCCGTATCCCGGAAGCAGAAAGTGAATGCGGGACCCAATGATGTAAGTGATGCTTGGCATAAACAAGCCGAGAAGATCGATTTATTAGCGCGGCTTGGCGAAGAAGATCATTGGTGCTACCGATATGAATGCGAGCACAATGATCTCGCCTTTGAGGTGAATATAGAGCGCGAGTGCAGAATATAAAGTCGTGCTTAAAGTGCAAATTAAGATCTGGCTGGAGGAGATTTCACAGCTCGCGAGCGAAGGTGAGACAGAGAAGAATGGCTTAAAAAGCAGATTTTACATGAAGTAAATGAGTATTTTGATAAGCTTTTTATCGCTGCATCTGCAATTGTAGCGGTTATGAAATGGCTTCTAGAGAAACACAACAGGCGTTTGTGGAGTGAGGGCTACAGGATCCAATGGACACTAGTATGACGCGAGCCAATCGGCCGATAAAGTACAGCTTCATAATACCAGCTTACAATAGTAAGTATCGGCTGGAAAACTGCTTGAGATCGATCATGGGCGTTAAAACAGGTCATGATTATACATATGAAATCGTAGTGGTTGATGATGGTTCAACCGATGGAAGTGAGCTGTATGTAAGGCAAAATGTTCCAGAGGCGGAGGTCAGCTTTGTACGCTTGGAACGTACTAGCGTTTCTTGTAGAGCGAGGGCGCGAAATGCAGGAATAAGAGCATCGTCAGGTGAATTTGTTGTATTCGTTGATGCCGATATATTGGTTTATGTAGACCACCTTCTGCAACTCGACCGGTATTTTAATGAGAGTAGCTATTTTTTAGTCGTTGGCAACCGTACCTTTTCCAGCGGAAGCGTATCGTTTGCTGAGCAGCATGATTTTGGTATTCCTCAGGACGATTTAGATTTTCGGTACAATATCTGTTTGGGTAATTCTTTCAATGTAAGAGCAATGAAGTATCCATGGGCCATGGTCTACACGTGTAACATGGCGATTAAACGAAGCATTATCGAAGCATTGGGCGGGTTTGATGAGAAATTCGTTGAGTGGGGGCTGGAAGATCTCGAGTTCGGCTATCGCTGCCAACAGTACGGGGCATTGATGTGTGTCAATCCATTTATGCAGGTTGTTCATCAAGGAAGAGATACCCGGGATGATCTATTGGGTGGAGGGGAACGCCTGCTCCAATATCGACGGAATATCCAATATTTTTTGAAGAAGCATCCATTTGCGCTGGATATGGCGCGAGAGAAAGCCATTGATCTGCTTACCACAGGAGAGGATTTATGCGTCCCCGAGAATAAGATACATTCAACCAGTGTATTCGTGTTCACCCATATTTCCGGCGATACAATTGAACTCAAAAATTCTGTTGAGAAAGCGCTTTTCGGGGGCGGAGAAGCTGTTATATATGATTACAGTACATGCTCATCGCTGGATGTTTGGGTTCAAACTGATGAAGCAAGGAACGCTTTCGTTCGCTACTATCCCATGTTAAAGATCTACCAGAAAGACGTGGAGATGTTATTGACAAAATATGCCCATGGGGTCGTGAGTGATACTGCGGGACCATTGTCGTACAGCTAGCAGGCTGTTGCCAAGTTTTAAAAATGAGAGTAAGTATCAAGCCAATCACGCTCTATTCAAGAATCACATTCCAAGGTATCAATGCTTCTAAATTCTCAACGTTTTGCACGTTGGACAGGGTCATGTTGTTCGGTACTCCAAAGTCAGAACCTGGTTCGGTTACCATCTACACCGACGCGCTCGATGATTCCACCGAGTTTAAGCCGGATGTAGCGATATTAACGGCACAGCGGCCGTCATAGGAAAAATGCTTGCAGCAACGCTCGCTGAGTATCCAGTGCATCCCGATGGATAGCACTATAACCGGTATCAGCTGCTTCAGAGATAACTGATGATCAGTGGAGCTGATTGAGCCTTGCTTACCACCGCTGAGTCAGGAACGAGGGCGGCTCGAAGCCAATAGCTAATCGAGCTTGTTTTGAAGGTATCTTATGGATCCTTCGCCCGGGGGGCTCGCTGGATCGATCTGCCTGCTTGCTATCCTTTCCCCAGTACTTGTGGCGCAGGCTGCAATACTGGGAAGAAATGATTGTGGGCTAAAAGCTTGGAGAACATTTTTGAGGCAACTGGATCGACAATCGTTACTGAACTGGGAGGAAGTATTTTCTGGCGGAAGTATTACTTCTCCAAAAAAGAGCCCAGAGATCGGCAAAACCAAGCGCGGCAAGGGCGCAAAGTGGATGGTGGTGGTCCACGGCGAAGGTGTTCCTCTTGAAAGCACCATTACCTCGGCTTCACCTGCGGAGGTAAAGCTAATCGAACCACTTCTTGATGATGTGACGTATGGAAAAAGCAAAATATGACGATTTATACACGACAAGGCCGCGGATTCAGACCCGCTACGAGAAAGTCTGAGTCAACGGAATATCGAACTGATTCGCCCCCAACAGGCACAATCGAATAAAGCCATTAAAGCAAGATGGTAGAGCTTTAAGGAGGTATGCCCGACGTTGGAAAGTGAGACGGACAGTTGCATAGTTCGGTAACTTCAGGCGACATGTTGTTCGCCGGGAGAGGCAAGTGAGCATATACAGAGCCTTTTTCAATATCGCTTGCATGTTGATTTCAATAGGTAAATTATGAAGCAGCTTCTGGGCGGTTTGAGAGAACGATTCCATTGAAAGCTACGAAACTGGGAAATTTATGTGCGGCATCATTGCAGTTTTTACTAGTTCTAGAGGAAGAGACTACGGGCGCAGAATTGAGAGGGCGCTCGATGGTTTAAATTGCAGGGGGCCAGACGAGCGAGCCTCCTGGATAAGTCCCTGCGGCAGAGTTGCGCTTGGCCACACGCGACTTAGTGTTATGGACCCAGTGAACGCGCAACAGCCAATCCACTGCAACGGGATTCATGCCGTTGTAAACGGAGAGTTTTACGAGTTTGAGAGAATTCGCAGAGACCTTGAGCAGTCTGGAGTCGGATTTCAGACTAACGGTGACTCGGAAATTTTGGTGCATCTTTATCAGCGCTACGGAATCTCTGCTTTGGATCATCTTGAAGGTGAGTTTGCATTTGTACTCTGGGATAGCGTGAACCAGCGTCTTATTGCAGGACGAGATCGGTTTGGAATTAAGCCTCTATATTACGCATTAAGAAATCACGAAATCGTATTTGCATCGGAAGTCAAATCGATGGCGAGCTTGGGAGAGCCTCTAGCCTGGGACGAACAAACGGTTGGCAATCTTGTTTCCGGACTTGCCCAAGATGCTAGGCGAAGTCTTTTCAAAGACATCTATCAGGTGCCACCAGCGCATGTCATGATGCTAGCAAGCACCGCAGATATCTCCTTTCACGAGTATTGGAATTTTGATTATCGCGATACTGCAGATTTGAAAGAAGGGAGCATCGATGAAGCCATCCTGAGGGTGCGAGAGTCTCTTCAGAAGGCGGTCAGAAGAAGACTTCGCGCCGATGTTGAAGTTGGATGTTATCTTAGCGGTGGTTTGGATTCGAGTTCAATATTTGGTATCGCAAGTGTCGAACTTGGGAGACCAATTAAGCCGTTTTGCATCAGTTTTGATCACCAGGACTATGATGAATTGAAGATCGCCGAAGCGACGTCGCGCCGGTATGGCGCGGATCCAATCGTACTTAAAATTTACGAAGACGATCTTGCTGACAATTTTGAAGCAGCAATTTTCCATAGTGAGTTCGTGTTTTTCAACACGCATGGAATTGCAAAATTTCTATTGAGCCGACATGTGCGAGATCACGGTCTAAAGGTGGTGATGACTGGAGAGGGAGCCGATGAAATTTTTGCTGGGTATCCTCATTTTCGCCAAGATTTGATACTACAATGCAATTCAGAAATTGAACGAAATGATTTGCTTGCAAAGCTGGGTGATATGAATAGGGCGACCCAAGGTTTTACTGTGGCACTTACTGATGACACACTCGACGTGCTTGATCATACGATTGGTATGACCCCGTCATTTCTAAAGGTTCAGTTGCAGGGTCGTAAGCATCTTAACAGATTCCTCTCGAAAGACTTTAGACAATCTCTTGGTGGTGTTGATAGTCTCGAGCGACTCTATAGTGCTATTGATTTGCGACCTCTAAAGAACTCTCACCCGGTCAATAAGTCAATGTACTTATGGTCTAAGACCAATTTTCCGACTTATGTACTTAATGTCTTGGGAGATCGTATGGAAATGGCACACTCCATCGAGGCGAGAGTGCCGTTTCTAGATCGAGATTTGGTTGAGCTCGTACAGCGTCTTCCGGTTACATATAAGATTCGAAATCTTTCTGAAAAGTGGATTTTAAAAGAGGCTGCCAAACCTTTTATTACCGATGAGGTTTATAAACGTCAGAAGCACCCCTTTACGGCCCCCCCCGCATTGATCAATACCAAGGGGCGGTTATTTGAATACATGCGTGAGACGCTGAATCAGGATTGCCCATTTTTCGACATGAATAAAATACGTGCCGCGCTCGATGGCGCAGATCAATTGCCGGAAAAATTCAGAGGCAGTCTGGATGTGGCATTGTGTCAAATCACCAGTCTAGTAGTACTAGGCAAGCGATTTGGTTTGTAGACCAGTTTTTCAATCGCTTTTTGAGCACACGGCTGGCTTATCTGGTTTAAATCACCGCAAAATCAGATAGCATCAAACCCGGGGAGTGATGTTCCCCGGGATCAGTGCGGACAGTGCCTGTTGATGGGCCGCATGGTGCTCGGTATAGACGCAGCGTGATCGTGTTCCGGGTTCTCTCACGGAACTGCGGGAACCTTCGATGACAATGTGAAGGGAAAGGCGCAAGTGCACAACACGAGGCCGATAGTATCGATGTGCCATCAAGGGACGGAGCGCTCGTAGTAGCGATGAAGTGGCTGTAATGGCCATAGAGCGAAGGGGCGGCGTCATTCAGCCGAATTTGTTGGTCAACTATCCTGCCAGAGCGGGATCTCCTGCGCGTAGGGTACGAGAAAAATCTACTTTTGGCACCGGTCAGTTTCCGGGGGGATTACCGGAGAAAACGTTCGGGAGTTAGAATTACAACGGAAGGTTACCGACAAAGGATTTTCAACCTACTCCGAACCTTTAAGGCAGTCTCGAACTGTATGTATAGACAGATCTACGAATTCAGCCTGCGCTTGGTAAGACTGGTGGGCAAGGCGCTAAGCGGATCATCAGGCCAGGGATGCTTCGGATAGCGCCCTCTCATTTCCTTTTTTACCGCCTCGTATCCATGCGCCCAGAAGTGCTCAAGGTCCTGGGTTATCTGCAGCGGTCTGCGGGCCGGTGACAATAAATGAAGGGTGAGTTTGATCTGTCCGCCGGCAATCACCGGCGTCTGGCGACAACCGAACATTTCCTGCAGCTTGACCGGCAGAATCGGTGGATCGTGAAGATAGTCGATGGATGCGGTGTTACCCGAAGGTAGCCGGATTTTTGCAGGTGCCCAGTCGTCCAGCCGCGCTGCCAGCGGCCAGGGGAGCAAGCCCGTCAGCAACGGTAGCAAATCCAGTTTCTGCAGGTCCGCCAGATTCCGGACATCCGCAAGATACGGCGCCAGCCATTGATCCAGGCAATCCGCCAATGCCCGCACAGACAGATCCGGCCAGGGCGGCAGGTCGCCCTCACGGATCTGATGCCGGCGCAACAGTTCGACACGCGCCAGCCATTGGCGCACCTCTTCGCGCCAGTTCAGAGCGCCCAGATCGCGACGGCGCAGCCAGGCACAAAGCGCTTCTACGCGCAACGCTGACGGCGGATCCTCCAGCCGCTGGGTACTTAAAGTAATGGCGCCGCAGCGACGCACCGATTCGGCCACAAACCGCTTTTTGTCATCGTCCCAGTCGGCGACCCGTTCTTCCCGCACCAAATGCGCTAGCCGGTTATGCAATAACGCCGGGTCAAAGGCGGCTGCGGCAAAAATCCTGTCTTCCGTATTGCCCGTGCTGCCGCCGACTTCGGCGATTGCAAGCCATTCGTGTCTGGCGAGATCGGCCTTGGCGTCAAGCCGTGCGGCCCGGCCATTGCTCATTAAATATATTGTGGTGTCGTGGGAACGGCGCCGGGCGATTCGATCCGGATAGGCCGATGCAAGCAGGAAGCCGGTGACGAGTTCACGCGCAATCGGAGCGCCCGTGCTGTTGTTTGGGCAGAGCTTTGCAAACGACGCAGACAGCCGTTTGACGCGTTCACTCCAGGGGCGGAAGCGAGGGCCCCCGTCGTTCCAGAGCAGGAGTTCCACATCCAGCGTTTGCGGGCCGCCCGTTTCCGTCAGAATGGCGGCGAGCCGACATGCCTGGGAGTGCACGCCGTTCACGGACCCGCGGATCATCATGTGCGCCAGTCGGGGATGCGCGGGAAAGCGGGCCATGGTGGCGCCGTGGGCGGTGAGGCGGGGCAGCTCGTCGGACACGGTCACAGCGTTCAGTTCGTGTAGTAGACCAATGGCCTGGCGCCAGGCGTCGGCCGGCGGTGATGTCAGCCAGTGCAAGTCACCGGGCTGATTAATCCCCCAGGCCAATAGCTGCAGTGCGGCCGGCGCCAGGTCGGCCTGTTCAATTTCAGCGGCGTCGAAAGGCTTCAACCCCAGCTCCCGCGGCCACAGCCGGTAGCAGTGACCGGGGCCGGTCCGGCCGGCACGGCCCGCTCGTTGCTCTGCCGACGCCCGGGAAATGCGGGTGGTGGTCAGGCGACTCATGCCGGTGCGAGTGTCGAACTGGGGTTCCCGGCGAAAGCCCGCGTCGATGACAACCGTGACGCCGTCGATGGTCAGGCTGGTTTCGGCGATATCAGTCGCAAGAATGATCTTGCGGCGGAACGGGCCGGCGGGATCCAGAGGTGCCAGCGCAGATCGTTGTGCGGCCAGTTCCAGTGCGCCGTAAAGGCGACAAACGCAGACGCTTGCCGGCAGCCGACCCTGCACCGTGCGGAAGAGTTGCTCTATTTCCCGCTGGCCCGGAAGGAACACCAGAATATGCCCTTCGTGCTGCTCCATGGCCTCGGTAATGGCCGCCGCACACTGATCGACGGTGTCGAGCGCGCGCGCGCCGGAGCGATAGCCGACGGTCACCGGCCAGGCCCGACCTTCACTGCGGATAACCGGCGCGCCGCCCAGGTGCTGTGCGATGGCTTCATCCTGCAAGGTTGCCGACATGACCATTATTTTCAGGGGGTCGGATGCATCCCGGAACAGACTGCGACCCTGCAGTGCCAGGGCCAGGCCCAGATCACTGTCTAGACTGCGTTCGTGAAACTCGTCGAAGATAACCAGACCGTAACCGGCGAGTGCCGGATCTTCCTGCATCAAGCGGAGCAAGACACCGCCGGTGACCACTTCCAGTCGGGTTGCCCGGCTGACCCGGGTTTCCTGGCGCATGCGCAAACCCACCTGTCCACCCGGTGATTCCCCGAGGCAGTCGGCCATGTATTGCGCCAGTGCCCGCGCGGCGACCCGGCGGGGCTCAAGCAGGAGGATTTTGCCGTGAATGCCGGCGTGCCGCAGCAGTTCAAGGGGCACCCGGGTTGATTTGCCCGCCCCCGGAGGCGCCACCAGCACCAGTTCGTCCCGGATTTCGAGACTTGCGAAGATATCGGACAGAACCGCGTCAACCGGCAGGTTCGACATCAATAGCCCTTCACGCTCTGCCGGAAAAGCGGGGTCGAGGTGCGCTCACTCAGGCAAGCGCCGCTTCCGGCTCAGGTTCGGCGGCCGCTCTGGCATTGCTGCCAAAAGCCTCGCTGAGCGCCTCGATAAAATTGCGCAGTTCCAGAGTCATGATGGAAAAATCCAGATCGAAGACTTCGGCGGCACTTTCCGGCTGGCGTTCGTCGGCCTTGTCCAGAAGCTCCTGGGAAAACTTCACTCGCCTGACGCTCAGCTCTTCATCAATGACAAACTGGATGGCGTCCTGCCACTGGAGCGCGAGCTTCTTCACATGCATGCCCGTGGCCAGGTGGTTGAGCATCTCGGCGGCGGTCAGTTCCTGCTTTTTACAGCGGATGGTGCGACCTTCATCGCGGGGCGCTGTCAGTTCGCATTCATCGCCGAGAGCAAATCCCGGCGGCAGTTCGCCGTGCTGGACCCAGGCGGTCATGGACTGGGTGGGCGGACTGGGCGCGCTCAGGGGTACTACGGGCAGGCTGCCCAGAGTGTCCCGCAGCAGGTTCAATATCTCTTCGGCCCGTTTGGCCGAACCCGTGTTGACGACAATCAGGTCGCTTTTGAGATCGAGATAGGCGAAGTCCAGCTGGGACCGGGTGAAGGCTCTGGGTAGCAGAGAAAAGGTGATTTCGTCTTTCAGATCCTGACGTTCGCGCCGACTGACCTTGCGATCCTCCTCGATGCGGATCTCTTCGATCTTTTCCTGCAATTGCTCGTTCACAACCGAGGAGGGCAGCAGGCGTTCCTGGCGTTTGGTACAGAGCATAACGAAGTCGCCGGCGACATGGACGAAGGGACGGCCTTCTTCCCCTAACGGCGGCGCCCAGCCAATCCGTACCAGGTCCTGGCCGGCACAGGGCTTGAAGCAGCGCTCCCGCAACAGCTCATCCAGTTGCTCCGCAGTGTGCGAAAAGGGTTTGGTCATGCGATAGATTCGCAGGTTTTTGAACCACATGGCTTCGCTCCAAAAAGACCAGCATTTAAACGGCTGCACGGAGTAACGTCAAGGACCTGTCGACGCGGCCGGGGGTGCCGACCCCTGTGGATAAAGGCCTCCACAGGAGAGGGCTCGGCAAGCAGCGGTACATTGCAGAAGCCAGCAGAGCTGGGTCATGCAGTGCCAGAATGGCCAGTCGATACGGCCGGCGCTGAGTCTGGCGTCTGGGCGCGATGCCTCATCGATACCTTAACCTGTTAACTCAAAACCCAGGATTTTCATTTTACGGGGATGTGTTTACCATGCGTCAGCTTTTCGCGAGCCCGGGTTGTAGTGCTTCCCCATCGGGCTAATAGATATGCAGTCGATGAGGCACTCGTGAAGTAGGTTAGGGATATTTATGGACTAATTTCGTAGTCAGAATCCATCCCACCTTGCCGTTTTTATCATAGGAGATTTTATGTCACGCAAAATTCTGGTCATTCTTGGGCACCCCAGCGCGGAGAGCTTTTGTGCAGCGTTGGCCGACACCTACGTGGCAGCCGCGCGCGAAGCGGGTCATCAGGTGAAACTGTTCCGCCTTGGCGATCTGGACTTCGATCCGGTCCTGCGGCATGGATATGCTCAGCGCCAAGAACTGGAAGCAGGCTTGATTGAAATACAACAGGCCATCACCTGGGCCGAACATCTGGTATTTGTTTATCCAATATGGTGGGGTGGAATTCCCGCTATTCTGAAAGGCTTTTTCGACCGGGTGTTCCTGCCAGGATATGCATTCCGGTACCGTCCGAATTCAGCTTTGTGGGACAAACTGCTAATCGGGCGGAGCGCCCACGCCATTGCCACAATGGATACGCCTGCTTGGTACTTCCGCCTGATCTACCGATCTCCGGGCCATAACCAGATAAAGAAGACCATACTGGGGTTCTGCGGCATCAAGCCTGTCCGGATCAGCACGTTCGGACCCGTGCGCGGCTCATCTTCGAAACAGCGTGCGCAGTGGCTAAAAGCTGTCGAGGGTTTTGCCAGAAAGCAGAAATGAATCTGGCTTTAGGATTATTCGCCTGAACATAAAACAACCTATTGATTGTTAATGAACAGGTTTTGTGAATTGGTTCTCTGGCGCTTGGCAAATATTTCACAGAATCGAAATATCAGAGGAGTAATCTGCTGTCCAGTCACCAGCACGCATGTTTGAAGCCGATGTTACTTCGTTAAATAAATATGGATCAGCATATGGATAATCCCACATCTATCAGTGAAATAACCTCTTTTATGATCACCTCCCTTGCCGATCTAACAGGTGATGACCCTTCCAGAATATCTCCGGAATCTTCGCTAGTTAATGATTTGGATCTGGATTCACTGGATCTGGCAGAGCTTATATACAAGGCGGAAAAGCATTTTAATATTGAATTTCCTAAAAAAAACATTCTTGAAGCGGCTGCGGAAAGTGTGAGTGATGCAGACCGCTTTGTGCATTCAGGACGGCTGACTGAAGCTGGTGCGCAAATACTCTTTAACAGTCTGGGTAAATTCACCGAGAGCCAGGTTTCTGTGGGTATGTATCCCGCCGCCCTGTTTTATGCCGTCACATTGAGAAACTGGATAAACACCGTTCATGCGTTATTTGATTTTCTGCCATCCGCATGCCCAGAGTGCGGGCACAATTCCGCGGAGATTAATTCCGCTGGAAAGGTTGCCTGTGCCTCTTGCAGTTCTCTTCTGCGCCCTCTGTCGGGCAACGAGGCGCAACTGATGAGAATAGAATCCACAATGGAAAGTGAAGCTCTGACCTCAGTTGTCTAGCTTGGTTATTTCGCCAGAAAGCGCGAACAGCCGCGGTTCAGATTAAAAATTATTACCTCGGGCAAACTGACCAGGTTCAGACGTGAAGCAACCTCGGTCAGGTTTCGGAGTATCCGTGGTGATTATTCGGTCGATTAATCAACCATTCTATAACCAGCAGTGCAAACCTGAGACTAAACGCATGGATGTCGCCATCGTCGGTTTAGAGGTACTCACGCCCCTTTCGGATAATATTGCACACACCTTCTCGCAGGTATGTGCCGGACAAACCGCCGTGCGACAGAATCTGCCACTTGAGGCAGCTCATCTCCCATTTTCTTCCACTTCGCATTTTGATCCGCAATATATTGAAGCGCTGAAACAAAAGTGGGTGCAGTGCGCGCCCGCCGACAGTTTGGGAAGCAATGCAGCCCTGCTTCTTGAGGTCGCCCACAGGGCAATCGAAAGTAGCGGACTGGAAATACATGAGCAGAGGGTCGGTGTGTTTGTTGGCAGCAATCGCATCAGCGAGGATTTAGACGATATCGTCACCGCCTATTCCTGCTTCAATGATGCCGATGACTGTTTCGACCTGGACGCACTGGCGCGAACGAGAAACGCCGGAAATGTGACAAACAATCTCGCACTGCGCTCCGATTATCCAGCGCAGTTGCTGGCGAGCCGATTCACGAACTGCGCGTTGATCATGTCGAACAGTGACGCCTGCGCCGCAGGCAATTTCGGCTTGCTTAACGCACAGCGTGCGTTGCTGGATCACCAGATTGATATTGCCGTGGTTGCGGGGGTTGATGCCATGGCCAACTATATTGCTTTGCTTTTTTTCGGACTGCTCGGCGCTTTGGCGCGAAGCGACTCAAACCCGCCTGACACGCTTAGCCGGCCGTTTGATGAAGCGCGGTCTGGTTTTGTAATGGGTGAAGCAGCTGGTTGTCTTATATTGCAGCGAGCCGCGGATGCCGGCCGACCTTTGGCCCGCCTTAAAGGCGGAGCCAAAATGGCCGAGGCCCTCAAAATGACCGCGACTGCGGAAGGTGGCGAGGAATATCTGCGGTGCATGCGCGCCTGCCTAGACAATGTGGGTCTGCAGGTCACAGAAATTGACCATGTTAATGCTCACGGTACCTCTACTCCGGTGAACGATCGCAGCGAAGCGCTTGCGATAGGGCAGTTATTCGGCACAAACCTGGACAATATTACGATCACCGCGAACAAATCAAACTTCGGGCATTCGCTGGGCGCCAGCAGCGTAGTTGAAGCCGCACTTTCAATAATGGTTTTGCAACAAGCAAAAATACCGCCGGTCCTCAATCTGGATAAGCCGCTTGAAAGTCAATTTTCACTGCCATTTACGCGCACTGAAGAGGAACGGGTTGTGAAACGAATCCTGTCCAACAGCTTTGGCTTCGGTGGCGAAAATGCATCTATTGTTTTGGAGGCGGTGACGTGAAAAAGCGAATTTTCATTGAGGCACTGAGCGTTGTAACGCCTTGGGGGAAAGGTCTGGACGGCTTGTTGACGCAGCTGCTCAATCCACGCGAAACGCCAACGCGCCTGCAACCGGCGGTAGGACCGCTCACGCATGGTTTCAAACTCTCGCTGCCGCAACTCGACAGGATGGGGATAAACCGGAAAAGCCTGCGAATGATGGAGAGACAGGCAGCGGCGGCGATCTGGGCTGCAATCGAGCTGCAGCGTGACGAGCACTTTGAATTGCGAGCGCCAGAGGACACCGGCCTTTTTTTCGCGATACCCAGCATCGCTCACGCGGTCGACAGTTGCCTTGATTTAAAAATCGAGACATCGATTTCAGCAAGAGAAATCACTGCATCGATTTTGCGCAATACCGAACCCCTGTCCGGGCTGAGGCTGTTGAATTCAAGTGTACTGGCGCATCTCGCCGAGCATTTTCATTTATCAGGAGCAGTCGGCGGATTTTCGGATCATGCCGATGCGGGATTGCAGGCATTGATTGAGGGCAGTCTGGCGATTTTCGAAAATGACTCGATTCAGGTGCTGGCGGGTGGCGTAAGCCCGGTTGCCGGCCCGGGTCTGGCACCTGTCTGGGAGTCAGCGGAAATGTTCAATCGTGAGCCGTTGCTGGTTCCCGCCGAAAGCGCAGCGGTGGCATTACTGTCTGATGTGGAAAAGCCCCGGTCGCTGTTTATTGCGGGTTATGGCCGGTGTTTCAACGAAGACCCGTCGGATGCTGCACCTGAAGCGATAAAGCAGGCATTGGAGCAGGCAGGCATTGCCTTCGATGATCTGGACCTCCTGGCACTGGAACATCCATCGGTCGTCGGTGGCAGCCAGGCCGATATGCGCCGCGCGCTGGCACAACTCGGAAGCCGTTCCTCAGAAACTCTGCCACTACTGACGATCGATCACCTTGCGGGACACTTTGGGGCTGCGAGCCCCTGGGTCAAGATCGCACTTATCCAGGACGCCTGCCGCCGTGGAATGTGCTTGTTCACCGACTCATCCGACTGCGTTCGTGAAGCCAGTCGGCAGATCCATTATGCACTCGTATCCGCTCAGGGCTTCTCGGGCCAGTGCGCCGTCGTGATCCTGGGGTGGAATCAATAATGAAACATGAACGCGTGTTCGTCACCGGTTTAGGCTCGGTTAACGGTCTAGCCAACAATGCCGCAGATTTTTGGCGAAAGATGATCGCCGGTGAGTCCGCCATACGACACTGGCCGGGGGGCATCGCCAAGGGCCTGCCGGTTTCTTACGTGGCCGAGGTGGATTGGCAGCGCTTTCGCGAGCAGTTTGCCGATTATTCTGCTTTAGCACACAACATGGAAAAGCGGACGGCCTTCGGACTGGTCGCCGCCGCAGAGGCATTGCGTGACGCGGGTTTGACCGATGCCGCACGCCGGTCCCGCTCCGCAGGTGTCATTGTCGGTTCTGGTGTGCCAGAGCGGGATGAAGCGTTTGACATCGCAGCTTACACCCGCTCGGGGCTGGACTGGAATCGCTGGTGGGACAACCGGATTCAGGCAGATAAGAATTCCGGTACCTGGCTGAGCAATGATCACCTTGGTGTCACTTTGGCCAGGGAATTCAGCATAACCGGACCGGTGCTGAATATTAGTACGGCCTGCGCGGGCGCAGCGCAGGCGATCGGCATTGCTTCCCGGATGATCCGCAGAGGCGAAACCTCTGTGATGCTGGCAGGCGGAGCGGATTCAGTGCTTAACACCGTCACAATGATCGGCCTTTACCTGTTGGGCGCACCGTCAACCAAAGAAACGCTCGCAGAACGCCTGTGCCGACCGTTTGACCGTGATCGCAGTGGGCTTGTAGCGGGTGAAGGCGGAGCGATGGTGGTGCTTGAAAGCGAATCACATGCACGTAGGCGCGGTGCGCGAGTTTATGCCGAGGTTCTCGGCTATGGTGCGTCCATGGACGCTTACAAGATTACCGCGCCGCACCCTGAAGGAGAAGGGCAGGCACGCGCCATGTCACGGGCCCTCGGGCAGGCAGGTCTCCCGCCTGCATCCATCGATTACATCAACGCCCATGGTACCTCGACGCCACTTAACGATCTGGCCGAAACGCTGGCGATTAAATCAGTATTTGCGGAAGCACAGCATTACCGGCAGCTCGCCGTTTCCTCGATCAAGGCTCATATAGGCCACCTGATTGCGGCTGCAGGTGCGGCGGAGTTTGTGGCGACGGTTCTGGCAGTTGAGCAACAGACGGCGCCTCCCACCCTCAATCTGGACAATCCTGACGATGGCTGTGATCTGGACTACGTCCCTCTACAGGCCCGGCCCATGAAAATACGCCACGCCATGACTAATTCCTTTGGTTTTGGCGGCCTGAATACCAGCCTGGTGGTGGCGCCTTATGCAGCCAGTTAGAGACGGCTCAGTGGTGATTTCGGGTATGGGCTGCGTGCTGCCGGGTAGCACTGGTCTTGAAGACTGGTGGCAAGCGCTGGAATCCGGAAAAGACTTGACCAGTCCATTTGAGTGCGCCCGCATGCGCAGCGAAACGATCACCCGCTACGGCCATATCAGCGAGCGGCAAACGCAGGCTGGTCGAGACTTGGTGCCACGTAAACAGAGACGGTTTGCGCTGGATTCCAGTTTATGGGGAGTATCAGCCGCCGAACAGGCATTGCGTGATGCCGGTCTGCGGGCGGGCGACTGTCCACCGGAGAGAATCGGCATTTTCACTGCGTCCTACGACTATCTGCATCCGGGCATTTTCAGCCTGATCGACGGGTTGAAGACCGCCAGCGATCGCGGCGCACTGCATGACCGGCCTTTCCTTACAGAATGCTTTATGCAGCGCCGGGGCGCAGACCCGTTTACGGTAATCAAGTCGCTGGACAACAACGTGCTCGGCATGGCCAGTATTTCTCTGGGTCTCAGAGGTGATTGCGGATCTTTCACGGGAGATGCCATCGCGGCCACGGCGGCCCTGAACGCCGCGGTGGCCGCGCTCGGGTCGGCAAGCGCCGATGTCGCCGTGGTGATTGCAACCGGAAGCTACCTCAACCCGAACACGCTCGCCCACTTCATTCAGCAGGGGCGGGCGCGAGGAACCGTGTGCAGACCATTTGACCAGACTGCGGACGGCCTGATTCTGGCGGACGGCGCCTGTGCGCTTGTGCTCGAACGCGCAGAAAGGAGCGCGTATCGTGGGCAGAACAGTGATATCTGTGTGCGTTCCATCGCGAGCACGGCGGATGTCATGAGCAGGGGCGGAGCGATTTTTCCAGCGCTGATGGCAAACCTCGCTGGAAGCCCGGCCGCCGACTTTATCGTCGCTGACGGAATCGGAGTACCTGAGCAGGATCAGCAAACCGCCCGGGAAATTGCACGTGTGCTGCCCGACGTCAGAACAACCTGCGTCAACGGTCCGACCGGTGTACTGGGGCCGGCACGCGGGCTGCTGTCGGTCGTGGCCGCGTCACTGGCGTTAAAGAATCAAAGTATTCCTGCAATGTCCGCGCTGCAAAAGCCCATCAGCTACGACCTGAACTTTATCGCCGGTAAGAGCCGGTCGTATGCCTGTACCGGTGCCCTGGTACTTAACCGGGAGCAGACGAACGCTGTATCAGGCGTCCTCCTCGAAAAACTTTCACCAGAATATTGATACGGAACCCGCCCGATGCCAACCCCCTACGGACAATTCGTGAAGCCCAGGCTTGCACAGGTACTCAAAGCACTTGGGCAGGATGTTGCCTACTGCCGTGCCGAAGGTGACACCCTCTTTTATCGGGATGAAGCGGATAGGGAAGTTCCGGTTTTGGATCTGCTCGGCGGCTACGGCGCTACGATTCTGGGGCACAACCACCCCGAACTGGTAAATGCGGCCAAGGCATTTCTGGATCGGCAAGGGGTGGTGCATGCCCAGTTTTCCGAGCGGCGGGTATCCGGTGCTCTGGCCGAAATGTTGAGCGGGATACTTCAATGCGAGACCGGGCTGCAGGAAGGTTTTATTACCACCTTTTCAAATAGCGGTGCCGAAGCCATTGAAGTCGCGTTGAAGCATGCCGAACTGGCACGGGTACTACGCCTGCAGAAGATTATCGAAAACCTTGAGGATGAACTGGATGAAATCAGGCTGGCGGTTGCCGACGTCGGTCTGGTAATCCCTGAGGATCTGTTCCGCAAAACTGAGCTGGTCGGCATGTTCGAAAAGATTCAGGGTGTCGATCATGCGGCCATGGCCTTGACCGCGTTCAATGCAGGTCAACTGCAGCATCCCCCCGTCATTGTGGCGCTGGAAAACTCCTTTCACGGTAAGCTGATGGGCAGTGTGCAACTGACGTATGGAGAAAACTACCGCGCGCCGTTCAAGTCACTCGGCCTGAACGTCCGGTTTGTCAGAGCTGGCGACGAGGCAGAGCTGGGCCGTTTGGCGGAGCAACAAAAGGATCGCTATCTCTATGGCCTGAAAGTCAGGAACGGCGTTGCCGTTTTGACTGAAACACCATTGCCGATGTTTACCGCTGTCGTGATTGAACCGATACAAGGGGAGGGTGGCATCAACCTGCTTGAGCGCGACTTTGCACTCGCGCTGAAGCGGTTTTGCAACCAGCAGAAGTGTCCCTTGATAGTGGATGAAATCCAGAGCGGGATGGGACGCAGTGGGCGTTTTCTCGCCAGCAGTCACTTGCAACTCACGGGTGATTACTACGCGTTGTCAAAGTCCCTGGGAGGCGGAATTGCAAAAATAGCGGCGACGGCGATCCGGAAGACACTGTACGAGGAAAATTTTTCACTGATTCACAGTTCGACCTTCGCCGAAGACGATTTCAGCTCCACAATTGCACTGAAGACGCTGGAACTGCTGGAACAGAACGAAGGCGCACTGTATCGCCAGATATCGCTGGCGGGCGCCAGTCTGCAGGAAGGATTCGCTCGGTTGCAAAATGAATATCCGGAGTTGATCAAGTCAGTCCGGGGCCGGGGCCTGCTTCTTGGTATCGAGTTCTACGATCAGCGCCAGTCGCCGTCGATGATCATTCGCGGGGCCGCCTATTCTAAATCGCTGGGATACCTGATGGCGGGGTTTCTGTTGCACCGGCATGGCATCCGTGTCTCCGCACCCGCGAGTGCGTCGAATGTCATTCGTATTGAACCTTCGGCGTTTCTCGCCGATGACAATATCCAGAAAATATTTTTGTCGTTCGAGCAGCTATGTCTTGCACTGCGAAACGCCGACGCTCTGCCATTTGTTGCCGCAGCCATTAATTGCCGCAGAAGTACCCTGAGAGCTGTAATCAACGATTTCCGGCCGGCAAACCCGGCGCCTACGCATCTGGGGCTTCAGGCCACGCCAGCCGGTCAGAAAGTGACGAAAGTGGGTTTCGTCAATCACCTGATCAAGGCGCACGACCTCATTGCGGTAGACCCTTCTCTGGCTGATCTGACCGAGCAGGAGTGCTGTGAGTTTGTGGGCAGGATGGAAGTCAACCGGACTGCAGCCCCGTTTCCTCCGGTTCGAATCCAGTCGACCACCGGTGCTCTCGTTGATTTTATTCTCTACCCGCTGTGCGTCGATTCCGGGCAAATGTCGGATTACCTGAGCTCGGGCGACGTGGAATCGATCAGGGACGCGGTACAGGATCGACTGAATGCCGCTCGGAAAGACGGTTGTGAAGTGGTCGGGCTCGGGATGTACACGTCCATCGTCACCAATAACGGGCAGTCTCTCTCCAGACGGGGCACAGCCGTTACCAGCGGTAATGCCTTGACCATCGCCATGGGCCTGGAGGCGATCGAACAGGCCGCGCGCGAAGCCGGGATCGATCTGGCCAGTGCGCATCTCGTGGTCGTAGGGGCCGCCGGCAATATTGCCTCAACCTTTACCTCGACGCTGTGTGACAGGGTGGCCAAAGTAAGCCTGGTCGGAAGCCAGAGAGAGGGTTCCGACCGCCGCTTGTGGAAAACGGTACACAAAATTTACGACGATATCTATGCAGAAATACTCGCTAACCTGGTTCATTCGGGCATCGGCGCGCGCGTCGCCGAAATTGCGGAAATCAGGTCTTTTGTCGTAGCCAACCCGACCATTCCAGATCCGGGCCGAGTGCTCGCAGAAAAAATCGTGGCGCATTTCGGCCAGGATCCATTTTTTCACGTCACCTCCCGTCTGCATGAAGTGAGCAAAGGTGAAATTGTCTTGTGCGCGGCCAATGCACCAGAGGCCTTTCTGAACAGCGAGCACTTCAAGGCCAATGCGATCGTCTGCGATATTGCCGTGCCGCACAACGTTGTGACCGACATTGGGCAGCGCCGGCCAGACGTGCGTTACCTGCAGGGCGGAATTGTAGCGACGCCCAATGGCGAAAGTCTGGATACGCGCGCGCGCGCGTTCCTGAGCGAGGGAGAGCTGTACGCCTGTATGGCTGAGAGTGTGGTTCTCGGTATGAACCGCTATAGCCGGTGCTACTCCTTCGGCGACATCTCCAAGCGTCAGGTCAAAGAAATTGCCGAATATGCACGGCTGCACGGCTTCCGTCTGGCAGCAATCAAGGTGGATGCGTCACTGTGACCTTCCGAATCTTGCAATTAAGCGCGTCCGAAATCGCTTCATCCTATAAACAAAACGCGTGCCGACAATTACGCAAGACGCTGCAACGCGATGTAAAAATTCGTCGCCAGAAATCCCGCGCGTGATTGAGACTACGAGCAAAAAAATCCGTGCTTTTTCTTATGTTTTTGAGAAAGAAGGCAGGGACTTCCTTGCACAATGGAAAACCAGGTGATGGAGGCTATATAGATGTTACCCAAAATAGCGATTGTAACGGGTGCGAGCCGTGGTATAGGCAAAGCAATTGCAATCAGACTGTCCGGGTTGGGCTATCAAGTGATCGTCAACTACGCCCGGCACGAAATGGCTGCACTGGAAGTGGTGGCCGAAATTGAAAGCAAAAACGGCAAAGCGGTTAAATGCAAAGCCGATGTCAGTTGCGCGGATGAAGCGCAGATGCTGATTGATTTCACGCTTGACCGCTTTGGACAAATTGATGTTCTCGTTAATAACGCCGGTATTAACCGCGACAATTTGTTAAGCATGATGGATATTTCGGATCTGGAAGCCGTAATACAGGCGAATTTGCTGGGTCCGATCTACTGCACACAAGCCGCGTCCCGGCCAATGATGCGTCGCAGGCAGGGGTGCATTGTCAATATTTCGTCAGTTTCTGCGACACGGCCGGGCAAAGGGCAGTCCAATTATGCCGCTTCAAAAGGAGGTCTTGAATCGTTTACTAAAGCGATGGCGGTCGAGCTGGCGCCCAGAAATATTCGGGTCAATGCCGTTGCACCGGGAGTCATTGCGACCGACATGTCGTCTCAAGTGCGTGAACTTGGCGAAGTCGAGATATTCAACCGGTTGCTGACAAAGCGATACGGGCGCCCCGATGAAATCGCCGGCGCGGTCGCCTATCTGGCCAGTGATGAAGCAGCGTATATAACCGGCGAAATACTGCACGTTAATGGCGGGCTGAAGATGGCCTGATGTTTGGGCAAAGGGAAAATGCAATGAAAGTATTGGTCATTACTGGCGCAGCCAGTGGCATAGGCGAAGCGATAACTGCACAACTGCAACATGCGGTGGATCATGTCATCGCCATTGATAAAAATGAAGAACGCCTGGAATCACTCAGCGCCTCACTGCAGATCGAACACACCTGCGTCTGTCTCGATGTAAGCAATGCAGCGGACATTGACGCCGATTTGCTGCCCGTCATAAGCAGATTTGGGCAGGTGCACATATTGGTAAACAGTGCGGGCATTTCTGACGAGAATGATCCGGCTGACCGTAAACTCTGGAATCGCGTCATCGGCGTTAATCTCAGCGGCGCGTTCTATATAACCAGCGGTGTGCTGCCTTTTCTTGCCCCTAATGGCCGCGTCATAAATATTGCGTCCGTTCTGGGGAAGGTTGGCGGCACCCGTAATACCGCCTACTGCGCCTCAAAGCACGGGCTAATCGGATTTACCAAAGCGCTTGCGCTTGATCTGGCACCGCAAGGAACTACGGTAAATGCGGTTTTGCCCGGCTGGGTTGACACACCGATGTTGCGTGATGAGCTGCAGCATCGCGCCGATTCCATTGGCTCGGATTTGAGGAATGTTATAAGGCAGGCGCGAAAGCGGATACCCCTGCGGCGCTTGATCGATTCCGGGGAGGTGGCCAGCGTCGTGGCTTTTCTTGCCAGCGATCAAGCCGCCGGAATTACCGCGCAAAGCTGGGTAGTAGACGGAGGCAGCCTGTGCGGAGCCTGAGGTTTGTGTGGATGATATGCGTCGTGCAATCCGCGCAGGCTCTGGATCTGCAAGGCCGTATCGATGCCGGCGTCTCCAGAAATCTTCAGGATATGGCGATTTCGGATCATTCGGAATTCACCGTCCGTCTGGGGGCTGAAGACCACTACGATAAATTTTATTGGGTTGCGGCTGCACGGTATCGGGAAGACAGCTGGGACGCAATCGCCAGTGACGGTGAGCGCACCGACCATTTCGACTGGCGCGACCTGTATGTCGGAACCAGCATGTACGGATGGGATTTCGCTCTGGGATGGCAGCAGGTTGTCTGGGGGCGGGCCGACGAGCTGCGGGTCATAGATCAGGTCAATCCGGAGGATCTGCGTGAATTCATATTGCCCGAATTGAGCGAACGCCGGCTTGCGATTCCCATGCTGAAGGTAAATGGCTACATCAGCGACTGGGAACTCGAGATTTTATACATCCCTGAATTCCGCGAAAACCGTCAGGCAGCGCAGGGAGCAGAATTTTCCTTGTTCAGTCGTGATCCGGTTGTAGCGGCAATGCCGGTAATTGAAGCTGACACGGATAGTCTGGGCGATGAAGCGGGGTTACGGGTATCACGCCAGTTCGGCCGTTTTGATTTCAGCGCCGTTGCACTGCGCAGCTATGATGACAATCCCGTATACCGGCTGGTGATGCAGGCGGAGAACAGCTTTGTTTTGCAGGAGGAATTCCACCGCTACGACATGCTGGGCGCCTCGACCAGTTTTGCACTGGGCGGACACGTTATTCGCGCAGAGGTTGCGCGAAATCTGGGGATGTCGATGAACACGGCCAGCAGCATCGCGACAAGTGATGTTTCGAACTGGCTGATCGGATGGGATTACCTCATCCGGGACTGGATGGTGACCTTTCAGTACAACGATCGTCTGACGCACGACTGGCAAGCTGATTTTACCCAGACAGAGGACAACCCGCTCATGACGCTCTCATTGCAGGGGATCATCCTCGACGGCAAACTCGAAGCCCGCATCAGTCATGCACAATTCCTGGCGCATGGTGAGGATTCACTCTTTCAGATCCAGAGCACGTACAGCCTGAGCGACCATTTAAAGGTCGAACTTGCACTGGACCTATTATCCGGGGAGCGCGGCAGCCTTATGGGGCAGTTCGCAGACTCCGACCGAATCAAAATGACTATTGGATACCTATTGCCATGAAGAGAACTTCTGCCATGAAGAGAATTTCGTCTCGGTGCGCGCGTCCGCTGTTGCTTGCCCCTCTCATACTCTCGATGACCGGCGCCCTCGCCGCCGACTTCGCAAAGACATCGCCTCCGACTGCCGACAAGATTCTGGAGCAGGTCAGGGACCGTGATGACGGCAAAGATATCTACTCCGAGGTCGTGATGGAGCTGGAAGACAGCAAAGGCAAGATTCGCAAACGGGAAATGTATTACCTGCAAAAAGACCAGGGCCAGGATTCAGCAATGGCGATTTATTTTACCAGTCCCGCCGACGTCAAGGGCGTGGGTTTCCAGACGATCAATTACGAGGAAAGCAAACAGCAGGAGGCCGACCAGTGGATGTATCTCCCGGCGTTCAGGCAAAACCGCAGAGTGTCGGCCAGTGATAAACGCGGTGCGTTTATGGGGAGTGAATATGCATACATTGATCTGGATAAGGTGCGTGTCGGGGATTATCGGCAGACACTGGCTGGAGAGGAAGAGGTTGGCGGGCGTCCCTCCTATAAGATCGAGCGGACACCGGCTTCCGATGCGATCATCCGCAAAACCGGCTACCACAAAGGCATTGTCTGGGTCGACAAGGAACGGAATATTCTGTTGCGGGAGACCTATTTTGACGTAAAGGGTATCGCCTTTAAAACCATTACTGCCCTGGATGTAGATGAAATCGACGGAGTATGGACAGTCCTGACGAGCGAGGCGGTTAACCATGTCTCGGGAGACAAGTCTCGCTTGATATTCTCGAAGGTAAAATACAACGTCGGGATCGATGAGGCATTGTTTGCGCTCCCTGCGCTGAAGACCGCGCTGAAATCCGGAAAAATATTAATAAAATAAGGAATAACGGTTATGAGCAGGTACCTGAATTTTGTCCACAAATTCGCAAAGCTGATCCTCGCCGGGCTCGCGATACTAACAGGGTTCTTTATCTATGCGCTGGGAGGATTAACTGCGGATAGCAATCCATACCTGTTGCCAGAGAGTCATCCCGCACGGAAATCGATTATCGACATGCAATCGATGTTCACCGGCACATTTGACGCGGTTCTCATTGCTCAGGTAAACGAGATTGATGTGTTCAATCGTGAGTCTCTGCACGCTGCGTTTCACTTTGCACAAACATCGCGCACCATGATATTGACCAACGACAGTGATCAGCGACAGCTGGAAGCCTTGATAAAGAAGTACCCCGCGCTGGGGGAAATCGGCAACGCCATACTGGCCGACGGTTTTCAACAAAGCGATTTTTTTGACGCTCAGCGCCTGTTACAAGTTGCGAGTACCCTGCCTTTGCAGCGAGCGGAATCGAGCTTTTTTAGATTTCTTCCGCACAGGCTGAATCCAATAGAGGAACTGGCCGGCATAGCGGCGAGTGAAAACATATTTATTGATGAACAGGGCACGCTCGTCGCGAGACCGAGCGTGAACAGTTTCGAGGTAGATCCGGACGCGGTACGCCGGGAAGTTATGGAAAACGAAATGCTGTTGAACGGCGTCATTTCCGAGGACGGAAAGGTTGCGCTGACTGTCGTCGAACTGGGTATAAAGCAGGATGATGCAGAAGGCCAGTTACGTGCCTACGGAGCTTTCTCAAAAATTGTTGCGGATTATCAGCAAGGACATCCGGAATTTACGGATCAGATTCATATAGCCGGCGTACCGATTTTTTTCGCGGAGCAAAAACGCCTGATTGATAAGGAAATGGCCGTCCTGTTTCCCCTGGTTATCCTGATCGTGGCGATCATTCTAATCGCATTTTTCAGAAAGCCTTTAGGCATTGCGTTGCCGCTGATAAATGTAATTATGTGCAGTATCTGGACACTCGGGATGATGGCACTGTTCGGCACTCCGCTGGATTTGATCACCAGCGTGTTGCCGGTATTTCTCATTACCATTTGCGGCGCCGATGCCATCCATATCATGGCGGAATACTTTTCAGAGAAAAAATCGGGTATCGATAACCGGGCAGCGGTGGACAACACGATGAGAGTGATGGTGTCGCCGGTTCTCTTGACCACAGTTACGACCGTGGTCGCATTTCTTGTGTCGTCCGCAACCGATATTGAGGGCATTCGCAACTTCGGAATTTACATGGCGGCAGGATTGGTAACAGCGCAGATCATCTCACTGCTTCTGATTCCTGCCTGGTTGAGCATCTGGGCGACTAAAAAGCCCGTCAGTGAAAAGGAACGGGTACGTCCAGACCGACTGGCAGAGTTTCTTGCCCGTGTTATGTCAGGTCTATTGCAGCATCGTCGCCTGGCTATGGCCGGGTTTTTTATATTACTTGCAGGTGCGGCAGCCAGCGCAAGCAGAATCAATATCGAAGATGCAGGTGCGGAGTATTTCAAACCAGACAACCAGTATCGAATATCGGACGACTTCGTGAATTCCCATGTAGCGGGTACCAGCCCGGGCTGGATTATGTTTGAAGCGCAATCAGACAGTGAAATTTTCTCGGTAGAGACAGTGAAGTTTATCGACGAGCTGGACAAATTTCTGCTGACCCAGGAAAACGTGACCTATACCTACTCACTCGCAACCTATATAAAGCGGATTTTCTATGTTATGAATGACATGAATCCCGCCTACAACCGCGTACCTGACGCAGAGGAAATTTTTAGCGATCGTGACGAGAACGGTGACGTGACGACTGAAACCGTCCGCGGTGATGACATCGTGCGTCAGTCAATTGTGCTTTATGAAAACGGTGGCGGTGCTGATCTTACCAACGTATTGAACAGTGATTTTTCCAAAACGGCAGTGTTATTCACCATGAACACCACCCGTGCGACGCAATACCAGGCTCTCCTGGCTACGCTCAATGACTGGTTGGCCGAGAACAAGCCGGAGTATCTGACCGTAACGCTCGCGGGCACACCGGTAATCTGGACCGGTGTTCTTGATGAAATTCTCAACGGTCAGGTGCAGAGCACATTGCTGGCCTTGTTCGCAGTGTTTGTCGTGGTTGCGATCTGGATGAAATCACTGCGTAGCGCATTGATGACGACGTTACCGTTGGCGGTAACACTCGTCTTTTTCTACGGGATGATGCCATTGGCTGGTATCGATCTGAACATAGGTACGGCCATCATAGCCTTTCTGGTTGTGGGGATAGTGGATTACGCGGTGCACTTCAACCTGCGAATACGCCACGGTCTCGACGTTCTTGAATTGCCGTTGGATGATGCAATAATTCAGGCTGTGCGCAGTTCCGGCAAGTCGATCATGTTTAACGTTCTTGTCTTTTCCCTGGGCTTTTTGTCGCTATTGCTGGCGGAGTATGAACCTGTGGTGCATTTGGGTGCGCTGGTGTCTGCCTCGCTTGCTATAAGCGGTCTTATGTCATTGTTTGTGATCGCGGTCTTTGCGCCATGGCTGATCAAGACGCCAGTGGCTGCGCCGCTGGCAGCAAAGCCGCTGGTGGTGACTGACATGTCCAACCCGATAGCTTGATGATTGTCCGCAGCTTCGACCAAAGCTCACCGCTGAGCAGTAATCGGGGCATTGCAAGCTCGTCTTTGTTGTTGTGTGAGAGCTACAGCTAAACGAGCTTGTTCTTATATATCAATGGGGTACCGCAAAACAGGAACAGACGCTAGGCTTATGCATCCATTTCTGGGACAATACGCGCCCGCATTCGGCGGGTCTCCCTCGAGAAAGCTATAGCGCTATGTTGGTACCTGCAAAGAATCTTCTGACCTATCCCAAATACTGGGCCGAGTGTTTTGGTCCGGCGCCGTTTCTGCCCATGTCAAAGGCCGAAATGGATGCGCTCGGGTGGGATAGTTGCGATGTGATCATCGTGAGCGGGGATGCTTATGTCGATCACCCCAGTTTCGGAACCGCCGTCATCGGCCGTCTTCTGGAAAACCAGGGGTTTCGGGTGGGCATTATTGCGCAACCGGACTGGACTTCAGCCGAGCCGTTCAAAGCCCTGGGGCGCCCCAACCTGTTTTTCGGCGTCTCCGCCGGCAATATGGATTCGATGATCAACCGTTATACCTCGGATTTGCGCCAGCGCTCGGACGACGCCTATACACCGGATAACGAAGGCGGCAAGCGGCCCGATCGGGCGGTTACCGTCTACAGCCACCGCTGCCGTGAGGCTTACGGGGATGTGCCGGTGGTGATCGGCGGTATTGAAGCGAGTCTGCGCCGTATTGCCCAGTACGATTACTGGAGCGACCAGGTGCGGCGGTCGGTGCTGGTGGACAGTGCTGCGGATCTGCTGCTGTTTGGCAATGCCGAGCGGGCGATCATTGAAGTAGCTCATCGGCTGGCCGCGGGTGAGCCGATCGAGCAGATTGACGAGGTTCGGGGCACGGCATTTCTGCGCAAACTGCCTCCGTCGGGGTGGACCGAGATTGACTCGACCCGGATCGACTGGCCCAAAAATATCGACACCATTCCGAATCCCTACGAATACAAGGACACCCAGACCCAGTCCTGCAAGAGCGACGAACCGCCGGTAGACCCGGATGCGCCGGTGCCGGTGCGGATCCTGCCCATGCCGGTTCACCGGCAATATGAACTGGATCCGGCCATCACTTATATCCGGTTGCCGTCCTTCGAGAAGGTCCGCAACGACAGGGCTTTGTATTCCCACGCATCCCGGGTCTTGCATCTCGAATCGAATCCCCATAATGCCCGCGCCCTGATACAGAAACACGGTCACTGGGAGGTCTGGATAAATCCGCCGCCGATTCCTCTGGAAACTGACGAAATGGACGCGGTTTTCGGTCTTCCGTATGCGCGAGTTCCGCACCCGGTTTACGGGAAGTCGCCCATTCCCGCCTACGACATGATCAAGACGTCAGTCAATATCATGCGGGGGTGTTTTGGCGGTTGTACTTTCTGTTCAATTACTGAACACGAAGGTCGGATTATCCAGAGTCGGTCGGAGGAGTCGATCCTTCAGGAAATAGAAGATATCCGCGACAAGGTTCCCGGCTTTACGGGGACGATTTCCGATCTCGGCGGCCCCACGGCGAACATGTATCGCCTGACCTGCCGCAGCCCCGCCATTTTGGCAAGTTGCCGGCGCTTGTCCTGTGTATTTCCAGGTATCTGCAAGAATCTGATTACCGACCATTCGCCCACCACCCGGCTGTATCGCAAAGCCCGGGCGCTTCCCGGAATCAAACGCATTGCGATCGCGTCGGGGTTGCGCTATGACCTCGCGGTCGAAGATCCCGAATATGTGAAGGAGCTGGTCACGCATCACGTTGGCGGCTACCTGAAAATTGCACCGGAGCACACCGAAGACGGCCCGCTGAACCAGATGATGAAGCCGGGCATTGGCGCCTATGAGAAGTTCAAGGCGATGTTCGAGCGATTCTCCAAAGAGGCGGGCAAGAAGCAGTACCTGATTCCTTATTTCATCGCGGCGCATCCGGGGTGCGAGGACGATGACATGATCAATCTCGCGCTTTGGCTCAAAGACAACAAATACCGGCTCGATCAGGTCCAGACGTTCTACCCCTCGCCTATGGCGATGGCCACCGCCATGTATTATTCCGGCAAAGATCCCCTGCGCAAGGTGACTTATAAAAGCCGCGGCGTGAACACGGCCAAATCCTTGCCCCAGCGGCGCTTCCAGAAAGCTTTGCTGCGGTTTCATGACGAAGCCAACTGGCCGATGCTCCGCGAGGCATTTCTGAAAATGGGACGTCCCGATCTGATCGGCGACGGCCCGCACGCCCTTATTCCAGGCGAGAAAAAACTGCGCCGCGGTGGGGTCAGAGTCAACCGGCCCAGGAATCGCCAGACGCTGCGCCGTCGCTGAGTTTTTACCGGTTCCAATTCCGGCAACTGCAGGCTGCGCTGCTCCCGGCGCCGCCTGTGATAAATCCTGTGTTGCTGGCATAATGCCGCTCTTTTTCTTCAGAGTGTCGCCGCAGTCTTTGCGGCCATTGCCACTGTTCTTACCATTTTCGAGAGGAAACCCATGCAGCCGTCGGTCAAGCCCGCCAATCCCAACTTTTCTTCCGGTCCTTGCAGCAAGCGACCCGGATATGACGTCAGCAAGCTCGATCTGGAAACACTTGGCCGCTCGCACCGTTCCGCGCTGGGCAAACAGGTTCTGGAAAAGGCCTGCACCGACACGGCCGAACTGCTGGAGCTGCCGCCAGGTTACCGGGTGGGCATTGTTGCGGGTTCCGATACCGGCGCCATGGAGATGGCGATGTGGTCCCTGCTGGGCAGTCGCGGCGTCGACATCCTTGCGTGGGAATCCTTCGGCTCGGGCTGGGTCACGGATGTTACCAAGCAGCTGAAGCTTCAGAACACCCGGGTGTTCGAGGCGGATTACGGTCTGCTTCCCGATCTGGCGAAAGCCAACTTCGATAACGATGTCATCTTCACCTGGAACGGCACCACCTCCGGCGTAAAGGTGCCCGACGGCAACTGGATTCCCGACGATCGCGCCGGGCTGACCATTTGTGATGCCACCTCGGCCGTGTTTGCCATGCCCTTGCCCTGGTCCAAACTGGATGTCGTAACTTATTCGTGGCAGAAAGTGCTCGGCGGGGAAGGGGCCCACGGGATGCTGATCCTGAGCCCGCGCGCAGTGGAGCGGCTGGAATCCTGGGTGCCGGCCTGGCCGATGCCCAAGCTGTTCCGCATGACCAAGGGTGGCAAGCTGGTGGAAGGGATCTTCAAAGGTGAGACGATCAATACGCCTTCCATGCTGTGCGTGGCGGATTACCTGGATGCACTGCAATGGGTGCGCGATCTGGGCGGCGTGGAGGGCACCATCAGCCGGTCCGAAGCCAATCTGAAAGTGGTTGAAGATTTCGTGGCGAGCAAGGACTGGATCGAGTTTCTCGCCGCCGATGCGCAAATCCGCTCGAATACTAGCGTATGCCTGACTTTAAAGGCGACTGCGGATCAGGTTAAAGCCATCGCCAAGCGACTGGAGAAGGAAGGGGTAGCCTACGATATCGGCGCTTACCGCGACGCGCCTCCGGGTCTGCGCCTGTGGTGTGGCGCGACGGTCGAAGCGGCCGATCTGCAAGCATTAATGCCATGGCTGGAGTGGGTTTACCACGAAGTGGTCGGCTGACGCAGTGTCGTCGCGGCGGGATATCCTTTCGTCGCGGCAAAAAAAAGCCCTGGCAAGCCAGGGCAGAATCGAAGAAACAAGGTTTACCTTCCTGAAAAACGTCAATAAAAGGTTTTCCAGCTGGTATTCATCTCTTAGCACAAACTGTGCCATATAAAATTGTATTGCAAAACAGTGGACTAAGATCGGCGCCTGTTTCCCGGTGTCAAATAACCCGACAACTGCTTTGTCCTCGCTCATTTGCACGGCCTTGAATGTCTATTGGGGTGCGCAAAGCTCAAGGCGCGGTGCGCAGTATTTAAGGAGGCTTCATGTTTTTCGTTAAAACCTATAACAAAATCTCTCCCATCGGCCTGGAGCAGTTTCCCGCAGCCCACTATGAAGTGGGGCCGGAGCTGGATCGAGCAGATGCATATATCGTCCGCAGTCATAAACTTCATGGTGAAGCGATTCCCGAAACCTTGCTGGCAGTGGCCCGGGCCGGGGCAGGTGTCAACAATCTGCCGGTCGCCGAGTACAGCCAGCGGGGCATAGTCGCATTCAATACGCCCGGTGCTAACGCCAACGCGGTGAAGGAGTTGGTGCTGGCGGGGATGTTGCTGAGTTCCCGCGATATTCTCGGTGGACGAGAGTTCGTCAACGGCCTCACCCTTGACCGGCTGGATGAACTGTCGGCGCTGCTCGAGGCGGAAAAAAAGCGGTTTGCCGGGCGTGAGCTGAAAGGCAAGACCCTCGGCGTTGTAGGGCTTGGCGCCATCGGATCCATGGTTGCAGAAATGGCGCTGGCACTGGGAATGCGCGTGGTCGGTTTTGACCCGGCTCTGTCGGTCGAGGCCGCCTGGCGTCTGCCCAGTCAGGTTCAGCGCAAGGAAAACCTGGCTCAGCTGCTGGCCGCCAGCGATTACGTATCCCTGCACGTACCCGCGCTGGACGCCACCCGTCACATGATCAATGCGGAGACCCTGGTCGCCATGAAGCCGTCCGCCACCCTGGTCAACTTTGCCCGGGACGCGATTGTGGATGATGCGGCCATTCTGGCAGCGCTGGATGCCGGCCGGTTGCGCCAATATATCTGTGATTTCCCGACACCGGCGATGCGCGGGCGTAAAGATGTTATTGCTCTGCCACATATCGGCGCGAGCACGGCAGAAGCTGAAGACAACTGCGCCGTCATGGCGGCAGACCAGCTGTGTGACTTTCTGGAAAACGGCAATATCACCAATTCGGTCAACTTCCCCCAGACGGATCTTGGTCCCATCAACGGCTGCTGCCGGTTGACGTTCAGCAACGACAACGTCTCGGGCGTGCTGGGCAATGTCCTGTCGGTTTTTACCAGGCACACTGTCAACGTAATCGACATGGTTAACAAGAGCCGGGGTGATCTGGCCTACAACATCATCGATCTGGGGGAGGCGCCGTCGGAGGAAGTCATCAAGGCCATTGCCGCCACTGAACATGTAAAACGTGTGCGCATGATCCGTGCAGGCGGCCGGGGCTGAGCTCAAACGGAGAATGCAAGAGCAGGCAAGAGCGCCTTGCTCTTGCATTCGCACCCAAAAACCGGATAATGCGCGCTTCCGATATGAATCGGTTTTGATGGTGGCCCTTTCCGGTCTCCTCGCAACAGTTGGCTGCGAACCCCGCCAGGCCCGGAAGGGAGCAACGGTAGTAGTTTTTACTGTGTGCCGGGGTAAGGCTGGTTAGGGTCCCCTCCAACATTTCTGCCCCAGCCCTCCACTTGCGTTATAATCCCCGACCTTCTGTGACCAGCAGGACCATTGCCTGCGGCTCTGATCTGTCTGAGTGGCAACCTTGCTTGATGTGTCTTGTCAGAGGTTCCGTAGTGACCGTTCGCAAATCTGCCGCACAAGAGGCATCATCCGGAAGCTCTAAAGGTTTTTCGGGAGCCGTTTCATATTTGCGAACGATGGCGCCAAAGTGGAGGGTAGATTGAGTTATCAGGTGTTAGCGCGCAAATGGCGGCCTCGCAACTTTCGCGAAATGGTCGGTCAGGAGCATGTCCTCAAGGCGTTGGTTAATGCACTGGATCACAACAGGTTGCATCACGCCTACCTGTTTACCGGCACTCGTGGTGTCGGCAAGACCACCATCGCGCGCATCCTTGCCAAATGTCTTAACTGCGAATCCGGTATCACCTCGACCCCGTGTGGAGAATGCTCGGCATGTACTGAAATCGGTTCGGGCCGGTTTGTTGATCTGATCGAAGTCGATGCCGCCTCCCGCACCCGCGTTGAGGATACCCGCGAGCTTCTTGATAACGTTCAGTACGCACCGACCCGTGGCCGCTTCAAGATCTACCTCATCGACGAAGTCCACATGCTCTCGAGTCACAGCTTCAATGCGTTGCTCAAGACGCTGGAAGAACCGCCCGAACACGTCAAATTCCTGCTGGCCACCACCGATCCGCAAAAACTTCCCGTGACCATCCTGTCGCGCTGTCTTCAGTTCAATCTCAAGAACATGAGCCCGGAACGCATCGTGACGCATTTGAAAACGGTGCTCGGACAAGAACAGCTGCCGTTTGAAGAGAGTGCATTGTGGCTGCTGGCCCGTTCCGCCGACGGCAGCATGCGGGACGCCCTGAGCCTGACAGACCAGGCCATCGGTTTCGGCAGCGGCAAGGTGATCACAGACGATGTCAGCGCCATGCTGGGGACCATCGACCACCGCCTTATTGAGACCCTGATCGATGCTCTGGCCGACGCCGACGGTCGCGCTGTACTGACCACCATCAGCGCCTTCGCCGAACAGGCGCCCGATTACGGCGCAGCATTGGCCGACCTGCTCACGGCGCTACACCGGATCGCCATCGCCCAGACAGTGCCTGAAGCGCTGGACAACAGTTTCGGAGATCGTGAGCGCATCGTGACACTTGCCCGTCGTATACCGGCCGAAGACGTGCAGCTTTTTTACCAGATTGCCTTGACGGGCCGGCGGGATCTCGAACTTGCGCCGGATCCGCGGGCCGGATTCGAAATGATCCTGCTGCGAATGCTCGCCTTTCGGCCCCAGTTCCCGGGGGATCTCGCCGGCGATGGCCAGTCCGACGATCATTCTGGTGACGCCTCTTATGGCAAGGGCGCTCATGATAGGGACTCTCATGACAGGGACTCTCATGACAGGGGCTATCCCGATGATGGTTATCCCCCGATGGACGATTCGGGCATGTCCCAGGTTACCGGCCGGCCCGTGGTATCCCAGGAGTCGGGCCGGGAGGCCGACCTTACCGGAAAAAAGCCGGTAGCTGAGCTCCGCCTCGCTTCGGATATGGCGGACCGACCGGCAGCGCCGGAAATATCTGAAGCATCAAGGTATTCAGCGCCGGCACGGTCAACCCCTGACACAAAAACAACGCCAGCAAAGACCGAAATAGCAGAAACAGAAGTACCGGAAACAGAAGTAACGGTAACCGCAGCCGACGTGCCACCGGCCGGCTGGGCTGGCGCTTGGGAGGACATGCAGCCAGCGGACTGGTTGACGATTTATCAGTCCCTGAGTATTCGCGGGATCCTGCAGACAACATTTGGCAACTGCGTGTTGCTGAATCGGGAGCAGGGTCGGCTGGTTTTTGCTCTGGACCAGACGAAGGCGAGTCTGTACGACGATTCTCACGGACCGAAACTGGCTGAGCTGTTGTCCCGGTATTTCAATGTTCCGGTCAAGGTAGACATTCGCGTGCAGGCGCTTCCAGACGGCGCAGTGACGCCTTTTCTGGCAGCGGAACGACGGCGTATCCAACGACGCCAGGAAGTGCTGGATCAGTTTCAGGGCGATCCGGTGGTTCTCAGTTTGCAGCAGGAGCTGGGCGGAAGGTTGATCCCCGAAAGTATCCAGATTAAACACTAGGGTCTGTACGAAAAGTCGTCGAGCGAAGGGTCAGGCAAGGCGTGATAAAGCGGCTTCGAGGAAACTGGCACACGAGCCGCGTGTCCACTGACATAGACAGTAGGACATTCAGGACAGTACAGAATTCAGTACAGAATTCAGGACAGTAAAACAGCGAGAGGTAGGCCAATGTTCAACATGGGCGATGTAATGAAGCAAGTGCAGGAAATGCAGGGAAAAATGCAACAGATGCAGGAGGAGCTGGCCAATATCGAAATCCAGGGACAGTCCGGCGCAGGGTTGGTCAGCGTCACCATGAACGGGCGCAACGATGTACGTCGCGTACAGATCGATCAAAGCCTGATGAGCGAAGATCGGGAAATGCTGGAAGACCTGCTGGCCGCCGCTGTCAATGATGCGGTGCGGCGGGTCGAGGAAGCCAAAAACGAAAAAATGAAAGGTCTGGCGGGTGGTTTGGGAATACCCCCTGGCTTCAAGATGCCATTCTGAGGCCAATGCGTGTTCAGTCCCCTGATCGATGAACTGATCGCCGCGCTGCGGGTATTGCCCGGTGTCGGGCCCAAAAGCGCACAGCGAATGGCGTTCCATTTACTGGAACGTAACCGTGCAGGGGCTTCGAACCTGGCGCACGCGTTGCAACGGGCCGTAGCCCAGGTGGCCCGCTGCCGGCAGTGCCGGACGCTGACGGAGCAGCCCTTGTGCCGGATCTGTGCCAACCCCCGGCGCGAGTCCGGGATCTTGTGCGTCGTGGAAAATCCGGCGGACGTGCTGGCACTCGAGCAGGCGGGGTCGTTCAACGGACTTTATTTCGTGCTTCATGGACATTTGTCTCCCATTGACGGCATAGGCCCTGCCGAACTCGGAATGGTCGAATTGCGGGAGCGACTGCAACAGGGTGTGCAAGAGATGATTGTCGCGACCGGATCCACCATGGAAGGCGAGGCCACCGCCCATTATCTGGGCGAGCGGGCGCGGGAACTGGGAATTCCGGCGAGCCGAATTGCCCATGGCGTCCCCATGGGGGGAGAACTTGAATACATTGATGGCAATACGCTTGCGCATGCGCTCGCCAGTCGCCGGGAACTTTAGATAATGTTGTTGAAACCGATCCACTGGATTCAGACGGAATCCGCACTGGAGGCACAATGTGCGCTCTGGAAATCCGCACCGCTCCTGGCTGTCGATACCGAGTTCATGCGGACCGACACTTTTTTTCCGATACCCGCGCTGATTCAGGTTCACGATGGGGTCGGGTCGTTTCTGCTCGATCCGTTGCAACTGCAAGACCTGTCAGCATTTATCGAGATCCTGCGAAACGAGTCGATTGTGAAAGTGATGCATTCGTGTTCCGAAGATCTGGAGGTTTTTCATCACCTCACGGGTGAACTGCCCGGCAAGGTGATCGACACTCAGATAGCGGCCGCCTTGTGCGGCTACGGATTCTCGGTAGGGTACGCCAATCTTGTGGAAAAGCTGCTCGGCGTGAGTCTTCCCAAAGGAGAAACGCGGTCGGATTGGCTGCAGCGGCCGTTGACACCCGCTCAGGAAAATTATGCGGCGCTGGACGTCGAGTTCCTGTTTGTTGTGGCGGAGCAGCTCCTGAAAGAGCTTGAAGACCTGGAACGGATGGCCTGGCTGGACCACGAGTACCAGGTCATGGCCCAGCGGTTCCACGAGATGCAGCACCCGGATAAGGCATGCGAAAGATTGAAGGGTGCCTGGCGGTTGAAAGGCCGTGCCCTGGCTGCTTTGCAGGCACTGGCCCGTTGGCGCGAATCCGTGGCGCGCAGTCGGGACATTCCGCGAGGGCGTGTTTTGAGCGACAGTATCCTGTACGATCTGGCCGCACGGATGCCGACCAGCACCAGTCAGCTGCAGGGCTTTGAAGGTATTCATGCCGGCACCGTCCGCAAGTTCGGGGAACAGATTATCGCCGTTCTGGATGAGGTTCGCGCGGTTGCGGACAGTGACTTGCCCGAAATTCAGTCACTGCCACCTCTGGATAGCCAACAGCGGGCCACCGTCAAGAAATTGCGAGAGCAGATTGCCCGGGTGGCCGACCAATGCGGAATTGCGCCTGAACTCGTGGCAAAACGCAGTGATTATGAATTTATGGCAAGAGCGATCGGCCAGGGGGCCAATGGCGATCTATTGTTGCCACCATCCATGGCCGCGTGGCGGGTCGAGGCCATTACCCGCGCTTTGCAGGACGTTATATGAACGCAGTTACCAGCGATATTTATCGCAGCTCGAAACGGGAAGATCTGTATCTGTATGTTGTACAAGGGGCGGGTCTGACAAAAGTACCCCCGGAACTCCAGCAGGTTTTCGGCAATGCCACCCTGGCCATGACCCTTGAACTCACGCCCGAGCGCAAGCTCGCCCGTGCGGATGTGAACTCGGTACTCGACGCCCTGCGGGAACAGGGTTTTTACCTGCAGGTACCGCCACTACCCGGGGGCGACATGGTTGCCATGGCGCAACGCAACAGCAAGCTGTACTGACAGGCCCGCAATGAGTATTTCTGTTGCGGCTACGCCGCCGTTCTGGAAAACCCTGCGTCTGGACGAAATGACCCCGGCGCAATGGGAAAGCCTGTGCGATGGCTGCGGCAAATGTTGCCTGGTCAAGCTGCTGGACGAGGATGACGAACAGCTGTACCACACCGACATTGCCTGCCGTTATCTCGATCTGTCCAACGCGCGATGCCGTGACTACAATAACCGGCAAATCAACGTGCCCCTGTGCAGTCGCTTGACGCCAGAGACAGTGGAAGAGAGTGACTGGCTGCCCGATACCTGTGGTTATCGGCGGATTTTCGAAGCGCGGGATTTACCGGACTGGCATCCGCTTGTTACCGGTGATCGCTTCTCCACGATCCGGGAAGGCTGGTCTGTCGTGGGGCGGGTTGTGAGCGAAGAGCATGTGCATGAAGACGACTGGGAAGAGCGTATCGTGCAGTGGGTCCACGAATGATGGGTGCAATGATATGACGGAATCCTGGCAAGCGGTTGCAGAAGATCTGCAGAGTCGGGTCGCCTTTCAGGAAGACGCGATTCAGGATTTGAGCATGGAACTGCTCCGCCAGAGCGGCGAGCTGGAACGTCTGCGAATTCTCTGCAAAGACGTTCTGCAGAAAAATCTGGAACTGCGGGAGCAAATCGAAACGTTGGAGAGGCCGCCGCTGGACGAGCGACCGCCACACTATTAACCGGCCCG
The DNA here is from genome assembly GCA_964546435.1 of uncultured Cellvibrionaceae bacterium. Lineage (GTDB taxonomy): Bacteria > Pseudomonadota > Gammaproteobacteria > Pseudomonadales > Cellvibrionaceae > CAYNST01. Next base: position 85,739 of record CAZJKJ010000001.1, on the reverse strand, counting down.
GTGACCGCCTTGGCCGGATTTTCATGTCTGGATTAATTTATGTACACGCAGTCGGAATATCTTTACGGTTGGCTTTTCTATTTGCTCGGTGTTGTTTTGGTAATGGGCTGCTGGTGGTATCTCACCGCAGGCATACGCTTCCGGCTGGTGCGAACGCTGTTGCGAGTGCTGGGCTTGATCTTCTTTCTCGTCCCCTGGTACGCCTCTTCGGACATGGATTACCTGGCGCCGGCCTGGTTGATCGCAGCTTTTGAAGGCATTGTCGACAATGACAGCAGTTTCTGGCGCGCCGGCGCACCACTACTGTCGGCGCTCACGGTTGTCGCTGTCCTGACCATCGGCATTGCGTTGGCGGTGCAGACCCTCCGAAAAATCCGGGTTCAGAAAGCGGATTAGACCCGCCGCTGCACAATTCCGGGCGATTTTCGTCCCGGACATTTCTTCTGCGGGTTTCAAGGCAATACCCGCAGCTAATCCCACGAATGCTCTCAGACTGCTATAAATAGTAGATATAGCGCGTCGCCTCCATTAGTTAACGCATCAAGTTTCATATGCGGGCGGCCAATCTAAATCTCACGTCCGAGAGCAAGCACCGCCGCCATGAACTGCGTTCAACGATCGACCCGAAGAGCCGCGCGCCTCACATTGGTATTGTGGGTGCTTCTGCTGTCGCTGCCGGCGTTGTCACAGCGACCCTCTGAACTTCCCCGGCCTCCGACGAACGCGGATATCCGCCTGATCATCGACATTTCCGGCAGCATGAAGCGCAATGATCCGGCGGACCTGCGTAAACCGGCGGTGGACCTTCTGGTCAGAATCCTTCCCGACGGCAGTCATGCGGGTATCTGGACCTTCGGGCGTCAGGTCAACATGCTGGTGCCCTTTCGGAAGGTCGACGATTCATGGCGCGATGAAGCGCGCCGGCAAGCCGAACAAATCAACGCGACCGGGTTGTTTACCAACATCGGTAGTGCTCTGGAGAACGCGATCAGCGTCCCTTCGCCCGCCGACGCCGGCAGGGGGCACCTCATTCTGCTCACCGATGGCATGGTCGATATTGACCGGGACCCCGCCAAAAATCTGCAGGAAAGAGGGCGGATACAGAACGACGTGCTGGCCCGTATCCAGGCTCGAGGCATGACGCTGCATACCATCGCGCTGTCTGCAAACGCGGATGCGGGCCTGATGAAAAAGCTGGCACAGGCCACGGACGGGTCCCACACCGTGGCGGACAATGCCGATGCGCTCATGATGGCATTCATTAAAGCCTTCGATGCTTCGGCACCCGCCGACCAGCTGCCAATCGGTGACGGCAACGCGTTCCTGGTGGATTCATCCGTGGAAGAACTGACCGCCCTGATTTTTCGGCGTCAGTCGGAAAAGCCGACCCAACTGGTGAGCCCGGACGGCACCATTTATCTGGCAGACAAACAGGACGCAGATATTCAGTGGTATCAGACAGACCAGTATGACTTGATGACCGTGAAGCATCCGCTGGAAGGCGAGTGGAAAGTACTGGCCGATATCGCGCCGGAAAGCCGCGTGACGGTAATCAGCAATCTCGGATTGCGCCTGCGACCGCTGCCGATCAATGTCTTGCAGGGAGCAGCGCTCACCGCTGAATTTGCTGTGACCGAAGGCAATGCAGCGATTACCGACCCTCAGTTTCTGGCGCTGCTGTCTGCCCGCGCCACCTTGATCCGGCGGGTTGAGCGTGCGGATATGCCCGTGTGGACAGACGAACTGCCCGCCGGGCGCATTCCCGAACGCGGCATATTTGCCATCAGTCTGCCCTCACTTGACGAAGCGGGGGATTATCGCCTTGATCTCGAAGTAAACGGGCAGACGTTTCAGCGCCGCATCTCTCATCCTCTGCAGGTCAGCCCGCCTTTCAGTCTTGAATCCACTGAATTGACGGACAGCCAGGGCCAGATCGGCTTTGAGCTCAGGGTCGTTCCTCATCTGGTGGACTTTGCACCTGAACGGGTGCAAGTGGTGGCGTCAGTCCTGGGGCCAGACCGACGCAAGCAGGTTCGCCCATTGCAATGGGACTCCCAGGGGTATTGGCAGGCCGTCATTACCCCCCGCCCAAATGGTGATCACCTGCTTACGGCAAAAGTCACCGGCCAAAATACGGCAGGTGAACCATTTCAGTACGACCTCGGGCCCCAGGTGCTGGGGCTGAATGCGGATGGGCTGTTCGCTGTACCCGATGATGAAGAGCCGGAGGCGCCGCCGGTAGTCGCGACGCCTCCGTCACCACCGGAAGTGTCGGAACCGGAACCGCTTCCCCCCGAGCAACGGGATGACGGAATTCCCGTCTGGCTTTGGGCAGTGCTTCTGGTTGCTGGCGGCGGGGCTACGCTGGGATTGGTTTACCTGATTGGCAGGCGTCGTAAAAGTGCCCCCTCGAGTGAGAATCCGCCCGAGGCAGCGTCGCCGAGCGAAGAGGAATCCTTTGCGATGGCGGACACTGACCTCATGAAAATGGACTGGGACGCCGAGCCGAAACTGGATGAATTCGATGTTGAGGAAGCGGTGCCCGAGGAAGAGCCGGGCATGGAAGATCTCGATTCCGAACCCTCAATGGAAACCCTCGAACCGGAGCCGATGGTCATGGACCCGCCGCCGGAACTGGTGGATCCCGTCGCGGATCCAGTCGAGACACCCACGCTTCCCGCCGAAGACGGTTACGAGATGGATGACATCGAAAGCGATATCGTTGCCTGGGCGACGGCCGATGCAACGCCGGGAGAGAAGGAAGATTTTGCCGCGCAGATGCGGAAAGCCCAGGGGCTCGACCTGGAGGGCGACGAGCTGGATGACGCCATCACCAATCTGATTGATGAGCTGGACGGCGAGCCGGACGACATGGACGATTCCATCCAAAACCAGATGCCGGACGATATCGATCCCCTGACGGGATTGAAACGGAACTGAGCGGGGGTCAGATGCAGATTGGTGACCCGCACCCCTGTGATGCAGGGGTGCGGACAGACAGGCACGCCGGATGGTCCGGCGTTAGTGTTAACAGACGCGGGTAATTAAAAGAAGCTGGACATGGCGTAAGCGGTTTTCTGAAACATCAGTTCCTGTGCCTGCTCCAGCTTCAGGTTCGCTTTGTTGGCCGTGGTCACGATGCGAGTGCGGTAATCTTTCTTGTTGGATACTTCCGAGACGGTCTGGCGCGCGGAGCCTGAATCGGAAACTTTGGCGTCCAGCTGGACATCTTTACGCACAATGGCGCCGTGGGCAGTACGCTCGGTAATCTGAACATCACACACCAGCATGTAGGTGACGTCTTTCACTAAAGCACCGCTGATCAGCTCTGCAGCCCCGCCGACAATGCCACCGGCCACGGCACCGCGTACGGGGTAAGAGTTATTGGCAACTGCGCCAACGGCAGCCCCTGCTACAACTGCACCGCCCATATAGCCCTGACCCAGGGCAGCTTCAGCTGCGGACGGGCTGGTTTTCTCCAGGTTCAGCACATAGGCAACCAGCGAAAACTGGGCTGTCTCAGGGTTGTCGACAATCCGATAACCATTGTCATTCAAGCCAAACTGCTCGATGACAAACTGTTTGAATGCCCGTCGATCGAATTCCATCACGCCGCTTTTAACGTCCACGTATACCGTGCGCTTTTCCCTCGCAACCGGATCGACGAATACCGCGGTGCTCGTGCGTGTCTGCACGTCCAGATTCTTCTTGTTCAACGCAACCTGAGTGGCCGAGCAGCCAGCGAATATTGAAAGAGCGATGGTGAGCAGTGCGGCTTTCCAGCCAATGGAGACGATGCTTGGGGCTTTCATGGTTTTCATCCTTTGTGGAAGGTATAGGTATAACAGCCATCATCCCCGGGGAGATGATGAATCATTCGAACACAGTACGGTAATGAAGCGGACAGCCCGATACCTGGCATCCCTTCACCGGATCACGCTGCGACAACGCCACGATTCCGGGTCCTCGCAGTATGCCGTCTACTACCAATAGCGGCCGTAATAGCTGCGGTAGTGGCGACAATTGCGATAGTTGTTCCAGCCGGTGTTGTAAATATCCGCACAGGTGAAGCCGGGCTTCCAGCCATCCGGCGCTTTCGTGGCTTGCGGCTTCAAATCCTTGGCCATCGCGTTTTTGATAAATGCATCAATCTTGGCTTCGTCCTCAACGGAGAACGGCTTTTCCATCACTTCTTTGTTAAGGCTCTGCTGCATGGCTCTGAGCTCTTCGTCTGTCTGTGCCTGCAGGTGGGTAGAGGTAGCGACGAGAGTTGCAAAAACGGAAACGAGAAAAGTTTTCAAAATGGTATCTCTCCCTTGAATCAAACAAAGTCCCATGGCATGCCGCAATCGCATCGCTCGCGTTGACATCCCGCAGTCTCATGGGAATATCCCGGTGGGGTCGCAATTTTGCCACAGGAGATCCCTCTTGGGAAAGCGAGGTCTGTGGAAATTAACGACAGGCTTAACAATTCGGAAAAATCAGTTGATCGCGGGATCACAGCAGCAAGCGACTTTGGATCGAAAAGCACGCCCGAACGCCCGTTTCAGCGAATGCATCCCTTGGCGCATTTCAGTCCAGACCGGTTCCGACCTGCGTTACGCACGCCGCATTCAGCACGTGTTGGAGTTCACTATCAGACGTTTTTCCGTGGTACGGATCATCCAAAAGCGGACCTTATCGCGATTTTCAGCTTTAAATTCTGCCATAGAATTACGGAAGTCATTTTGAGCGGGCATCCATCACTGTTTGTTCGTGACGCGCTGCACAAAATAAACCTGAACGATCGCGTTCACATTTTTTAGTTGATCGCGGCCCGTTTGAACTGCTGGCAGCTATGGCATTTAAGACTAATGGAGCTGTGTCGCAGCTACTATATTTAAGGCAGATGTAACCAAAGCAGGATATTTACCTTGAAAAGCAGTATCACGATCGCACTTCTGGCAGCCCTGGCTTTTACTGGCTGTAACTCCGAAAACTCCGCAGCATCGGTCAGTGAAACTGCCGGATCTGTAGTACGTCACAACCTCGGTAATGCACCGCAGCAGCCGGTCGAAGCGCCGCCTCGTTCGGGAAGCACCATTTCGGAAAGCATTATTGATGAATTGATTGCCGCAATCGAACATGCTGACGAACTGCCGCAGGAAGAAATTGCAACCTCCGTCGCCGACTCCGGGCGGGTCGACGCGATAGATTTGACGGACGAGGACGACTGGGTAGAACCCGAGGTCGGGTCCTGGTCAGCTGAAATATCCGACGCGGGTGATCCAGTCCCGGAGCCGTGTGAATCCATTCTGGAGCGACTTGAAATCTGATTCGCAGCGGAAGCGACACTACCAAAAGCGACGCTACTAAAATGTCATTTTGACAGTGTCCTTCTAGCGCGACGTCAATCTGCGCAAACGACTGCGCAAACTCGTGTTGACCTGACTTCCGGTGTAGCGGCCTTTGCTGACATGGCGGATGCGATAGACGCCGGGCAGATCAATCGGTACGCCCTGGGTTCGCAGCAACCATCGAAAAGCACGGTCTTCATAGGCTTTGCACCACACGTCCGAAGGCTTCTGATACAAACTCAGATCGGCGCAATAACCACATGCGCGCGCGACATCGCCATGGGTAATCTGTAACGGACCGGTAGCCCGGCTTTTTTTAAGCAGGGAAAAATGTTGCGGATTTATATCCACTATCTGCCCGGTCGCGCCGTTTTTCAGCATCGGGTCTGATTCGGGCAACAGGGACGTGACCTTTTCATATTGCGGGTAAACCAGGGTGTCCTTTCGGCCCTGGAGCCGATGCGAAAGCTCATCCAGACAATTGTCCCGAAATAACAGATCACAGTCGGTAAACCAGATCCAGTCCGCAGTGGTTTGCTGTGCGGCCATGTTGCGACCGATGGCGCGCCGAAAAAGTTGGCTTTTTGGCAGCGACTGCCAGTTCCACCTGATGGTGGGTCGCTCTATCTGTCCGAAAAAATCGAGCAACTCGCGGGTTTTAACATCTTCATCACTGTAAAAGACGGTCATGGTAATATTCACCCGCTGCGGGGGGAACTTCACCAGAGAGCTCAACTGGTAGGCGAGGAAATGTGAATAATTCCAGCAATGGCTGACGATCTCGATATTGAGCCGGCCGGTCTTCGCATGGCGTTCTTTCGGTGTGGGGATTCTGTTCATGAACCACCGCGCCGGCACGGCCCCCCCCGCAGCAAAGCGCAAAAACAAACCGACCAGAGGGTCGGTCCAATGAGATTGAGAGGGTAAATTCATGTGCGACTCCAGTTGCGGTTGCAGGGCGATATTATGCGGGGACTGTCAGACGAAGTCGACGTTCAATCACTGACTGGAAGCGCAATCATGAATTATCGACAGGTCCGCCACGGGAATCGCCAGTATTTGTTCAACGACGCTTCCGGCCATTGGGACCAAACGCTTTTCGCTGGCACGCCGCCGGCGCGCGGGGAGCGGGACAACCGTCGCGGGCGCGCGGCCGTTTCCTTTTTTTGTCGCCACGGAGTATCCATGGTGCGGAAGCGGTACCGCCGTGGTGGTCTGTTCGGACGCATCGTGCAGACGCGGTATGTCTATACCGGCCTCGGAAACACCCGGATGTGGCAGGAGTTTCACTTGCTGCGGCACATGAAATCCTTTGATTTGCCGGTTCCGCGTGTTATTGCGGTGGAGTGTGAACGACAGTTTTTATTGTGCTATCGCGGACAATTGGTGACCGAAGAAATCCCCCAAAGCGTAACCCTTGCCCAACATCTTGAAGCCAATCCGTTGTCATCGACGCAGTGGCGTGACGTTGGCAAAACTATCCGGAGATTTCACGATCATTCCGTTTTTCATGCGGATCTTAATGCAAACAATATTCTGATCGACGCGCCTGGTCGCATCTGGTTGATCGATTTCGATAAAAGTCGTGTGCGTGCGGAACAGACAGAAAAATGGAAGCTCGATAATCTGAACCGATTTCTGCGTTCGCTAAAAAAATTAACTGCGAATACCGCGACGTTTCATTTCAGCGAGAGCGACTGGAGTAACTTCCAGCGTGGTTACGGCGCGGATTGATCAGCGAATGCCGGCGAGGCAGTCCGGGTTGCAAGCTCGGCTTGCAAAAGGTTTTGCAAGCGGTTGTGGTACTGCTCCAGAATTCCATGGCACGATCGGATTGCTTCCAGTGCATTGTCTCCGAGTTCCTGTTGTCGCGCCGGTGACTGCAGCAGCTGATCGAATGCTGTCTGCAGTGCGGTCGCCGAATCCGCTTCAATAACAGCGTCGTGACTGCGCAGCAGTTGCATTTCATCGCGGAAATTTTCGGTGTGCGGACCTGTCAGTGTGGGCTTCCCATAAATTGCAGGCTCCAGGACGTTGTGCCCGCCGAGGGGAACCAGCGATCCGCCCACAAATACTGCTTTGGCCTGTCCGGCGAGCAACGCATTGATTTCTCCCACCGTATCGACCAGATAAATGTCCGTCGTGTCGGTCACGGCTTCGCGCTGGCTGCGTACACTCACATTCAGCTCCAGATGGGCCAGTTCGCGGCGAATATCTGTGCTCCGCTGCGGATGTCGAGGTGCGATTACCAGAAGCAGGTCCGTATGCCCGGTTTGTTGCTGCAACTCGCGCAACATGCTCGCCAGAATTTTTTCTTCGCCGGCATGGGTAGAAATGGCCAGCAGATATTCGCGGTTGATTAATTCAGGAAGCGGCGCCGCGGATTTTTGCAGGGCCGCAGAAAATTTGATATTGCCCAGTACAGTCACACGCTCCGGTTTGGCTCCGAGTTTGATGTAGTGATCCGCATCAGTCCGGGATCGCGCCAAAAAGGCCGTGACGCCAGACAAAGTTTGCCGGTATAGAGCTTTAATAAAACGGTTGGAGTTGATCGTCTTGGGGCTGAGGCGGGCATTGACAATGACAACCGGAATGTGTTCATGAAAGCAATGATGATACAGATTTGGCCATATTTCCGTTTCCACCACGAATAACGCCAGCGGCTGGATGGAGCGCACCAGTCGTCTGGCCGCCGCGGGAAAATCCGTGGTGAAATAATAGTGCTGGATCTCGGTGCCGAAAGCGCTCTGGACGATACGGGCCGCTTCCGGTGTGTTGGTTGTAATAACCTGGCGCAGCTGGGGGTTGGCGGCGCCCAGAGATCGCACCAGTGGAATGATGGAGTTGGTTTCACCCACCGATGCGGCGTGGAACCAGATGGCTGGTTGATCATGGATGGCGGCCGTCCGGGCAAAAAGGCCGAGCCGCTGCAGCACGAACCGCCGATCCCCTCCGCGGCGTTTTTTCTGCATGAACGTATAGGCGATCAGAAGGGGGCTGAGAAGAATCAGGAGCAGGCTGTATATGTACCGCATAAACAGTTTCCTTGGACGGCGGTGCCGGTGCACAGATCGGGAACTCTAAAGCAAAACCGCTCGTTAGAACAACCGGTCTGGTCGGGGATCTGGTCGGTGCAGGATTTTTGGATAACTGTTCGGTCAGAGATGAAGGTTTAAGGAATAAGGGATGGAACCCGTCACGCCCCGTTGGAACGGGGTCGTTAACGGGGGAAGGAAATAACCATCAGAAATTCCCCATCAGCACTTGCTGGGCCGGTGCTGCGAGGAAATGGCGACCCACCGGATTGTTAAGCATGCGGGTCTGATACTCGATCCCGGTTTCCTTGCGGGCGCGCAGTCCTTCATGAGCCAGCCGTTCGCGTGACTGCCGCGCAGTTGCCGTCATCATGACCGGCGCATGGACCCTGGCCGGAGGACTGAAGTCTGATGACGCGAGCTCCAGCTCTTCATCATGATTAACGCGCACGACCTGATTGTCAGCGAGTAAAGCTGTCGCGGGGTTCAGAAACTTGCGCTTCTGCTCCTTGAGGTACCGGGTAGGATTTACCGAAAAGGCAATGAATTCACCGACGGCGAAGGTAAGAAATTTTTTTCTCTGGAAAATTGCCCAGGAGCTGACGCTCACATTTTTTTGCGCGAAGCTGTCGGTGTACCGCTGTTCCAGTGTGGGGATGTCCAGAGTGCGCAGATCGCGCTGTTCGTCCGGTGTCAACAGACCGATGATGTCAGTGGTAATCCGGAACCATTCCTTCTTCTGGGACTGGTCGAAGATGCCGGTCCGGGTCGCTCTGTTCATGAAGCGAAGAAATTTTTCCATCGAGAAAATATTGCTCTGCATTAGAGAATCCCTCAGCGAGTGCCATACAGTAAAATCTAGATCTTTCGTCACCTTTTGCAATTATTTGGCCAGAATTATTTCGGAATAAATGAGATGGCGACACTGCGAGTATTTGAAGGACACTTCCCTGTGCCGCTTGTGGAAACGCTGCAGTAGAACGTTGCATGAGTGAAGGATTGCGTTGCAGGACTTGGCTGGGGGTTTGTAAAGTTGACATTTGTTGGACGCACGCCCGCGATGGCGGTATTTATGCGAGTTGTTGCTCCTCATTATGAATGGCAATAAAGACCGCGCGGTTTGATTTCAACTGTTGGGAGAATCGCTTGTCGGGGCCGCAATCCGAGGTCTTCCGGCCGGATTTCCGGTTACCGTAAAATATCGCACGTGAATTCTGGCACGGTGAATGCTTTGGTTTGAGCAGCAGCGGTTTCTGGACGATCGCTCTAATAAAGTAAAAACCTTTGGAGGATGAGTCATGCTTAGTTGGGCTTTAACATTTTTGATCATAGGGTTGGTTGCAGCCGTTTTCGGATTTTCCGGTATCGCGGGTGCCGCTACCAACATCGCCTGGATACTGTTCGTGGTCGGTATCGTATTGGCAATCGTCTTTGCCGTCATGGGCCGCCGGCCGAGGATTTAGATGGTTGTGTGCGGAACGCTGTCGATCCTTCGTCAGCGTTCCGTCAGTTTTTCCCATTAGCCTTCCGCCGGTTATTCCCTTCAGATCACAGATTATTCTCGCCGGTACCAAATAGCATTTCTGCGATTTCGATTCCTTTGGAATTTGCGACTTCTAATGGCGTCAGCCCGTTTAATTCATGGGGAAAAATCAGCCATTGATCCGTGGTTCGCAGATAATAATCCGGTTCGATTTCACTCCGGTTACGCTGCGGTTTGTACCACGGGCAGGCGACCCGGATTTCAGTCGGGCAGTCTGCAAGGGATTTACTTCTGATCTCCTCGATAACGGCAACGATGGATCTTCCGGAGTCGAACACGTCGTCCACGATAAGGAGGCTGCGGTCGCTGCTGACGTGATCGATGACATAATTCAGGCCAAAGACTTTGACCTGTTTGTCCTGCTGGTCGATTCCGTAATAAGATGCGGTGCGAATGGCGATGTGATCGGTGACAACACCCTTGAAATCCAGATACTCCTGAACCGCAATGCCGACCGGCGATCCACCCCGCCAGATCCCGATTATGAAGTCCGGCCGGAAGTCACTCCGGTATATCTGTTCGGCGAGCCGAAACGAATCCAGGAGTAGATCATTGGCGGAGATAAATTGCTTTTGCATGGTGACGCTCAGAGGTTCCGGGAGGCTGCGATTTGGGCGGAGTATATAGCGAATTGACTTCAGTATAGTGATTACCTTGAGCCGGAAAAGCCATTACCGGCTTTCCATAACACGCATAGGGATCCCTGGATGATTGGAAGCGGCGGCTGAATCCGCTACAGTAACGCGCCAATCAATTCATCGAGCCGTTAGTCATTCATGAGCAATCCGATTCTGTCCTGGCCCCGGGCCTATGGTGAGCCTTGTATAAAAGGAGATGTCCGCAGCACTCCGGACGATTTCATCGTCGTCGAAAATCTGGGATTCGAGCCGGAAGGTGACGGCGAACATCTGTATGTGTCTTTGCAGAAAACCAGTGTCAATACGGACTGGGTAGTGGAAAGGCTGGCCAGCTTTGCCGGAGTGAAGCGCAACGATGTGGGTTTTTGCGGGTTGAAAGACCGGCATGCAGTGACCACCCAGTGGTTCAGCATTTACCAGCCCCGCCCGGTGGACCTGGACTGGGCCGCCTTCGTCGCCCAGATTCCCGCGGTGGAACTGAATACCGTGGCGCGAGGACGTCGCAAGCTGAGACGCGGTCAACATCTTTCGAACCGGTTCAGTATCACGTTGCGCGCATTGAGCGGCGTCGATGAACCCCGCTTGCAGGCGTTACTTCAGCGGATCGCTGCCGAAGGAGTCCCTAATTACTTCGGGGAGCAGCGGTTTGGCCGCGATGGTGGCAATTTGAACCGGGCCGAAGAATGGTTCGTACGCGGAAAGCCGGTCCGTCAGCGTCAGGAAAAATCCATGATCATGTCGGCCGCACGTTCGTACCTTTTTAACCGCATCCTGGCTCTGCGAGTCAGCTTGAACAACTGGTTTGCGGTACTTCCCGGCGATGTCGTGGAGCAGGGGATACCGGCGTTGCCCATGTGGGGAAGAGGGCGTTCGGCAACCGGATCTCTGGCCAGGGAAATTGAGGATGAAGCACTGGAAGGTTTGCAGGCATGGCAGTTCGGACTGGAGCATTGCGGCCTGCAGCAGGAGCGACGGGCGACGACAGCGCGCCCCGAAAATCTTGCCTGGTCGCTGGAAGAGGATCAGTTGCGGCTGGGGTTCGAACTGCCGCCCGGGCAGTACGCAACTTCCGTGCTGCGCGAGGTGGGTCACTGGCAAAATCAGGCATATAGCCGATAAGGTTCAACCCGCAAATGTTGTACTATACGGCCCACGCTGAACGCACAACAGGTAAAATCCGTGAACGAAAGTCGAACGAAGATCGAGGGCATCGGCATGACCTCGAGGCGCACTCGCGAGCGCCTGATAAAACGTCTTGAAGACAAGGGAATCCAGAATCGAAGAGTTTTGGACGTCATGGCTTCAACACCTCGCCATCTCTTTATCGAAGAGGCTTTCGCACATCGTGCCTACGAAGATATCGCCTTGCCTATCGGGCACGGGCAAACCATTTCCCAGCCCTATATTGTCGCGCGGATGACGGAGTTGCTTTTCGAAGCGGCTCGGCCGGTAAAGAAAGTGCTCGAGATCGGCTCGGGTTCCGGTTATCAGTCCGCGGTACTGGCACAGCTGGTCGACACGGTTTGTGGTGTCGAACGCATCAAGCCGCTGGTAGAAACCGCACGTCAGCGCTTGCGTCAACTGAAGCTTTACAACGTTCAGTTAAAACATGCGAACGGTGGCATGGGATGGGCGGAAAATAGTCCGTATGATGCCATTCTCGCGGCGGCGGCCCCGGACACCGTCCCACCGGAATTGCTGGAGCAGCTGGCTCCAGGTGGCGTGCTGGTCATTCCGGTAGGGAATGAAACCGAACAACACCTGGAGATTATTACCCGGGATGGTGACCAGTTCGCACGTCGGCGCATCGCACCCGTCAGGTTTGTCCCTTTTCTCCCAGGAGTGAGTCATTAATGCAGTATCCGACCCGTGTTTTCAAAGACTACATCGTATTGTTTGTCAAAGGCATGGCGATGGGTGCGGCGGATGTGGTTCCTGGTGTATCCGGCGGCACAGTTGCATTTATCACCGGCATCTACGATGAACTGCTGCACTCCTTGAGTCAGCTGACGCCAAAAGTACTGGGAGTATGGAAGCGCGAAGGCCTCGTCAGCGCGTGGAAATTCGTCAACGGCAATTTTCTGCTGACAATGTTTGCAGGCATTGCACTAAGCGTCTTCACGCTGGCCAAGCTCATCACTGCGGTGCTCGACAAGTATCCGGTGCTTGTGTGGTCATTTTTCTTCGGGCTGATACTGGCTTCAATCTGGTTTTTTGCAAAGCAGCAAAGTGGCTGGCGCTGGCGGGAGTGGTTGGCGTGTGCTATCGGAATGGTGTTGCTTTACGGGATTTCAGTGGCGACGCCGCCGCAGCTTCCTCCTCATCCGTTGATCCTCTTTGGCGGGGGATTTTTCGCGATCTGCGCCATGATCCTCCCAGGCATATCCGGCAGCTTTATCCTTCTGCTGGTGGGCCTCTATCCGGTAGTCTTGAGAGCAGTGACCAACGTCGATGTATTTGCGCTGGCGGTTTTTATGGCTGGCAGTGTTGCAGGGCTGCTGGCCTTTTCGCGTTTCCTGTCCTGGCTGCTGGACACCTATCATAAAATAACGCTGGCCGTACTAATCGGATTTCTGGTGGGCTCGCTCGGGGTCATCTGGCCATGGAAACTGACCTTAAAAAGCATGGTAGATGAATACGGACATGTCATACCTGTGGTTCAGGAAAACGTCCTGCCTTCGACCTACACTTTGTCAACGGGACTGGATGCCCTGGTTCTGGCGTCTCTTGGATGTATGCTTGCAGGAATAGTTTTAGTTCTTTTGACTGAGATTGTTTCGGTTTATATGAGTCGAGGGGATGCCTCAAGATCGGCTTCGGCTAGCCTAAAGAATTAGTAGAACTTCGGATTTTGAAGGCAATCGCCACTATTTGTCATCAAAGTATTAGATTATATTTTAATAAATTGGTGGTTTATATCGCCTTTGGTTATAACCGGCGACTCCTAAAAGTGCTGATAGATCTGGATATCCATTCAGGGTTCTCCCGACCGGTGCTGGCGGGAGTCAACCGACTGTTTAAAAAACTGATCATTGTGCCACTGCTATGCGCATGCAGTGGCAACCCCGCTCGGGCGCCTATCGTCGACGCGACTCCGATCCCCACCCGTCGTATCCAGCAACACATTGTGGGGCCGGGAGAGACGCTGTACAGCATTGCCTGGCGTTATGACATGGACTTCAGGACTCTAGGGCAAATCAATAACTTAAGTGATAGCCATCATATCCATCCAGGTCAAGTTCTGGTGCTTGATGCGCGGCTGGCGCCGCCGCGCCGGGCTGTTGCCAAACGGTCTTCAAGTGCTTCTTCCGAGCGGCCCGCAGCCCGAACTCCACCCGCCCAGAAAGCCCCATCAGCCCCGGTGCGTTTAAAGGAACAAGCACCAGCCCCCCCCAAACCGACACCCCCCATTGTTACAGGTAACCAACTCCAATGGCGATGGCCGGTCAAAGGGGGAGTGATCTCCAACTTCAGCGCCAATGGAGGACTCAATAAAGGGATTGATATTCGCGGAGAATTAGGAGAGCCTGTCATCGCAGCCAGTGACGGAGTGGTGGTTTACTCGGGGAGTGGCCTGCGGGGATATGGCAAGTTGCTGATCATCAAGCACAACGACAAGTATTTGAGTGCTTACGCCTATAACCGGGAGCTGTATGCGAAAGAGGGTCAGCAGGTGAAAGCCGGTGAAAGGATTGCGGAAGTTGGCTCGTACGGTTCCGAAAATCCGAGACTGCATTTCGAAATCAGGTATGACGGCAAACCGGTGAATCCGCTGCAATATCTTCCAAAACAATAATAAAGTTCAGTTTTTATCAAATCATTGTTCGAGCAAGTGCAGAGATATGCAGGTCAAAGCAGTTGGGGTTGTAAATGCAGAGTGCTCTGTACATTCAATACCGGGAGTGGTGTTTAGCAGACTCGCCTGTCATCAAGGGCGGCGCGAAGCGCGACCGGGCTATGTAAAAAATATTAAAAGAATCGGGATTGCTGCCGAAAACCAACGAACAGGTAGCAGTCACCGTCTGCAGCCAAATCTCTTGATCAGCAAGAGTTTGGTCGTTCCAAAGGCTGCTTGTAGCGGATTTTGACGGTTCCGGTCCAGGCAGGCGTGGTGGTTCAAGGACAGAAAGAACGCCAGATTTTTCTGGCCATAAATCGGGTTCTTGTTGTTGCGTTGTCGCAGTATGCGTAAAGAACTAAAACTAAAAATCTACAGGTCCGAGGATTAACACATGGCAGCTCAACAAATTGATTTGGAAAGATTCAAAAGCAATGACGAAGACGCCGCGTATGTGGTCGATTTTAGTGCTGAAGAAGAAATGGATTTATCCGAAGACGACGCAGAGCTGTTGAAAAGTAGTGCAACAGAAGAGGTTTATCAAAAGAATCTGGATGCAACCCAGCTGTATTTGAACGAGATCGGTTTTTCCCCGCTGCTCAGTGCCGAAGAAGAAGTTTTCTTTGCGCGCAAAGCCCTTCGCGGCGATGAAGCGGCTCGCAAGCGAATGATTGAAAGCAACCTCCGGCTGGTCGTCAAAATTTCCCGACGCTACGTCAATCGGGGGCTCGCGCTTCTTGATCTGATCGAGGAAGGCAATCTGGGATTGATCCGTGCCGTGGAAAAATTTGATCCGGAACGGGGCTTCAGATTTTCCACCTATGCAACCTGGTGGATTCGCCAGACGATCGAACGGGCCATCATGAATCAGACCCGGACAATCCGCTTGCCCATTCACGTGGTGAAAGAACTGAACGTTTATCTGCGGGCTGCGCGGGAGCTGTCGCAAAAGCTTGATCATGAACCTTCGGCGGATGATATCGCCCGGCTTCTGGACAAGCCGGTTGCCGATGTAGAGAAGATGCTCAGCCTTAACGAGCGCGTAACTTCGATGGACACGCCCATCGGGCCATCATCAGATAAAACGCTGGTGGACACTGTGCCCGATCATCAGGTCTCGGATCCAGTCAGCATTTTGCAGGACAGCGATCTGTGTATCAGCCTGGATCAGTGGCTGGATGAATTGAGCGAAAAACAGCGCGAAGTGGTGGCCCGGCGGTTTGGCTTGCGTGGACACGAATCCAGCACGCTTGAAGAAGTCGGGCGCGAGATCGGGTTGACCCGTGAGCGCGTGCGACAGATCCAGGTGGAAGCCTTGCGCAGACTGCGGGATATTCTGGAAAAACAGGGTCTCAGTGCAGAATCGCTCTTCGGGGTTTTCTGATCGGGATCAAGCGTTCAGCAAGGGATTAAATGAAATCAGGCCATTAGAGTCTCCATGACAGGACTCCAATGGCCTGGCCATTTTCAGTATCAGTCCATTCTCAGTATCTGTGTATATCCAGCACGAGTATCTGCCCACGCATCCGCGCTGGGTTGAACGCTCAGCGCTGAAGATATTGCAATTTACCTTCGACACCATCCCATTCTTCAGCATCTTCGGGAGATTCTTTCTTCTGGGTAATGTTCGGCCAAACGTCCGCCAGCTCCGCATTGAGTTCCAGAAATACCTCCTGTCCTTCGGGCAGTTCGTCTTCCGAAAAAATCGCATCCACGGGGCATTCGGGTTCGCACAGGGCGCAATCAATGCATTCGTCGGGATGGATCACGAGAAAATTGGGGCCTTCGTAGAAACAGTCTACCGGGCACACTTCAACGCAATCGGTATGTTTGCATTTGATGCAGTTTTCGCCCACTACAAATGTCATTGGGAATAACCTCGTCTGGTAATTGATAGCGTCAGGGTGCGGCATTCTAACAGGAGTAATGCGATTTTGAACCCTGAAAGAGTCCGCGCGCGGAACCTCGGTTTGACGCTCGCCACATCATGGTAGCAAGGCCGCGGAGATTTTCTATACGCCTTTTATCGACAATCGATATCAGATTTACCGGATCAAGGCGGTCAGTTCATACAAGGTCTGCAACGCCTCGAGCGGTGTCATGCGTTCGGGAGAAAGCGCTTTCAGTTTTTCTTCCACTTCGCTCGGTGTCGTCGCCGCAAACAGGTCTGATTGCGCGTCCTCTTTCTTGCGGTTACCGGTTTTGACCGCGGCAGACACCGGACTCTCGAGTGCGGGTCCTGTCGGTACTGCGGAACTTTCCAGCTGCAGCAATTGTTGCCGGGCAGACTTCAGAACCGGCTCGGGAATACCGGCCAGCCTGGCAACCTGCAAGCCAAAGCTGCGACTGGCGGGACCGTTCTGAATATTGTGTAGAAACACGATGTGATCCTGATGCTCCGTTGCATCCAGATGGACATTGGCCACCGTTGCAATGGTTTCCGGCAGGCGCGTGATTTCGAAGTAATGAGTGGCAAACAGAGTGAATGCGCGGATGTGTGAGGCCAGGTGCTCTGCGCAGGCCCATGCCAGCGCCAGACCGTCGTAAGTACTGGTGCCGCGACCAACTTCATCCATCAGTACGAGGCTGTGTGCGGTGGCATTGTGGAGAATGTTGGCGGTCTCGCTCATTTCTACCATGAATGTCGAGCGCCCGCCCGCAAGATCATCCGACGAACCGATGCGGGTAAAGATACGATCCACGGGCCGCAGGACGCACCGGTTGGCGGGCACATAACTGCCGATCTGGGCCAGCAGGACAATAAGCGCCGTCTGTCTCATGTAAGTCGACTTGCCGCCCATGTTGGGGCCGGTGATGATCAACATCCGCTGTTCGCCGTCGAGGAGCAGATCATTCGGTACAAACGGGGTCGACAACACCTGCTCCACTACCAGATGGCGTCCGGCTTCAATATCGATGACTGGACTGTCAACCAGCTGCGGACGCGACAGGTTCAGGGTGTCGGCGCGCTCTGCCAGCGTGGTCAGCACATCGAGTTCGCTGATGGCGGCGGCGGAGATCTGCAGGGCCGCCAGATCTTCGTTGATCCGGCCCAGCAAGTCATCGTAGATGCCTTTTTCGCGAGCCAGGGCACGGCTCCGGGCAGACAGCGCCTTGTCTTCGAAGGCTTTGAGTTCGGGCATGATAAAACGCTCGGCATTTTTGAGCGTCTGCCGGCGCTGATAATCTGCAGGTGCCTGATCGGCCTGGCCGCGACTGATTTCGATGTAGTACCCGTGGACCCGGTTGTAGCCCACTTTGAGGGAGGAGATTCCGGTGCGCTCCCGTTCCTTCTGTTCCAGATTGACCAGGTAAGCGCCGGCATTGCTGCTGAGGTTGCGCAACTCATCCAGCTCCGCGTCGAAGCCTTCTGCAATTACACCCCCATCGCGAATCACCACGGGCGGATTTTCAATAATTGCGCGTTGCAGCAGATCAACAAGGGCCGGAAACTGATTGGCCCGGCGGGCCAGATCCTCGATCCTGGCACTGCGTATCTCGGCAAGGCAGCGGTGCAATTCCGGCAGGGCGGCCAGCGATGTCGCCAGGCGCGCCAGATCCCGAGGACGGGCCGAACGCAGGGCAATCCGCCCCAGAATTCGTTCGAGATCACCGATGTGCTTGAGGACCCGGCGGCAGCTTTCAAAACCGTAATCCTTGAGGGCCGCAGCGATTGCATCCTGACGTTCAGTCAAAACCAGTTGATCCCGCAGTGGCCGGTGCAGCCAGCGCCGCAAAAGGCGTCTGCCCATGGCGGTGGCGGTCGTGTCGAGCACGGCAAACAGCGTGTTGTCCTCGCCGCCGGCAAGGTTCAGATCCAGTTCCAGATTCCGGCGCGTGGAGCAGTCCATGGCCACTGTCTGTTCCAGGTGTTCGACCACCGGCGCCTGCAGGTGATGCAAAGCGGCACGCTGGGTTTCCATGGCGTATTGATAGAGACAGGCGGCGGCAGCCAGGCCAGCGGTCAGGTGTTCACAGCCGAAACCGTGCAGGTCGCGTGTTCCGAAATGCTCCTTGAGGGATCGCAACCCGGTATCGCCGTCGAACTCCCAGTCAGGTCGCAGACGCAGACCTTTGTGCTGCTGCAAAAACGGCAGACTGAGGTGCTGTGGTGCCAGCAGTTCTGCGGGCCGCAGCCGCTCCAGCTCGCCGGCCAGGGCGACATCGTCCTGGACCTCCAGCAGCACCAGGCGGCCACTGCCCATGTCGAGACTGGCAATGCCGTAGCAGTCGGGCAGACGGGCCACCGCCACCAGCAGATTGTCCCGGGCGGCATCCAGCAGGGCTTCGTCGCTCACGGTACCGGGCGTAAGAATCCGTACAACCTGGCGTTCTACCGGACCTTTGGAGGTGGCGGGGTCGCCAATCTGCTCACAGATAGCCACGGAAACGCCCTGACGCACAAGTTTTGACAGATAGCCTTCGGCAGCATGATACGGGACGCCGGCCATGGGAATTGGCTGACCATTGGATTTGCCGCGGGCTGTCAGCGTGACGTCAAGAAGCTTTGCCGCGCGCCTGGCATCGTCAAAAAACAGTTCGTAAAAATCGCCCATGCGGTAAAAAACCAGCTCATCCGGATGCTGGGCTTTGATGCGCAGGTATTGCTGCATCATTGGCGTATGCTGTTCGTCATTGGCAGGAGCGGGCGTGAGCGTTGCTGTCATGGCTGGTGGATTCTTTGTGGCAGCGGTATTAATGGGGGCGCAGTTTAGCGTCTATCAGCCGTCCTGCCCAGTAAACAGTCGGGACTATGGCGGGGCGCTGCAGCCATTCCCCGAACATCCACAGAACAATGCGGGCCGGGTGGCATTCGTCTGTCCAATTCTGTTTTGTTCTTCTAAACTTTGAAACTGCAAGGCTTCCGGATAGACCCGGTAATCCGCTCGGCGGACGTCCTGAAAATGCGAGTTTCTATGGAAATAAGTCAGGCTGCACGGGTGAGCCCGGTATTTTTCGATCTGTTTGCACGAGTGGTGGCGAACCTGCCGGATTCCCCGGCAATTTCTTTTGACTCTGTCCGCACGACCTATAGCCAGCTCTGGGAGCAGGTGAACCGTTTGGCCAAAGGTCTGGACGCTGAGGGAGTGGGGCCGGGATCGACGGTTGCCGTGGGGGTCCCACGCAATGAATGGCTGGTGCCGCTGCTGATTGCCATCTGGTCACGGCGGGCAGTCTATGTGCCGGTAGACCCGGAATATCCGGTCGGACGGCAATCCTATATTCTGGAAAATTCGGGCGCCGCCCTGCTGATCGGTGATACACCGGTTCAGGATCTGCAGTTTTCCGGGCGCACGGTCACTTTGCAGGATTTGCTGGGCGAGCGGACGGAGGGCGCCAGCGCGGCTGCAACGGGATCTGGAGATGTCGGTGCCGATGGGGCCTATCTCATCTATACCTCAGGCTCCACGGGCAATCCGAAAGGCGTGGCGGTAACTCAGGCCAACGTCGGCAATTTTCTGCTGGGCATGGATGAACGCCCGGGTCTCTCCGCCTCTGACCGACTCCTCGCAGTAACGACCATTTCATTCGATATTCACGTGCTCGAGCTGTTTCTGCCCCTCATACAGGGCGCTGAACTGATTCTCGCCAGCAGAGCTCAGGCCGGCTCGGCAACGGCTTTGCGGGAGCTGATCACCCGCCACGGCGTGACGTTTTTGCAGGCCACCCCGTCGACCTGGCGCTTGCTGCTTGCCGATGGCTGGGTGCCCCCCAAGCCGCTGAAAATCCTCGTGGGCGGGGAGGCACTGCCGCCCGATCTGCTGCCGGCGATGTTCGGCGCGGCGCGGGAAGTCTGGAACATGTACGGGCCTACCGAAACCACTGTCTGGTCGACCTGCCATCGGGTCATGCCCAGCGATCACGCGGCCTACATCGGCACGCCGATCCGCAATACCCAGGTGGCGGTCGTTGATGAGCACCTGCGGCCGGTAGCGCGTGGCACGGCAGGAGAGCTTCTGATTGGCGGCGATGGCGTGACCAATGGTTACCACAATAACCGCCAGCTGACCGACGAACGTTTTATCAGGCTGCCGACTGAACCGCAGGGGGGGCTGTGGTACCGGACCGGTGACAGCGTCGTCCAGCTCGAAAGCGGGGTTATGCAATACATCAACCGGCTGGATAATCAGATCAAGATCCGTGGTTATCGCATTGAACCTCTGGACATCGAGTATTGCGTACAGAAATTTCCCGGCATTACCCAGGCGATTGTGGTGCCAGCCCGGTTCAGCGATCAGGATGCGCGGCTGGTGTGTTACTACCTCGGCCAGAAGCAGCCGTCCAATACTTTGCTGACCCATTGCACGGAAAATCTGCCGAGCCATATGGTGCCGCAGCATTTCGTGCATCTGCTGGAACCGCCGTTGACGGCCAACCTGAAAGTTGACCGGAAAAGACTTGCCGGGGAAGCCCGTCAGCACATCGAATCAACGCAAGAAGAACGCGCAGTTTCCGGCGCCCGCGATGATCTCGATATCAGCCTGATCCGCGTCTTTGAAAGCGCCCTGGGTGCCACCGGGATCGGCATCGATGACAATTTTTTCAACTGCGGTGGCCACAGCCTTCTGGCGCTGCAAGTGGTTCGCGAGATTCAGCTCACCACCGGCCTGCAAGTGGCTGATACCATCCTGTTCGAAGCGCCGACCATCCGGGCACTGCGCGACAGGTTATCCGGCAGCGCGCAGAAACTGGCGCTGGTGCTGAAGCTGAATAGCACGTGCGAAGGTGAGCCCATATTCTGCCTCTGCGGAATTGAAATCTATCAGCAGCTGGCGGAAATGTTTGAACACAAGAACCCGGTATACAGCGTGGTGGCGAAGCAGGAAATTGCGTTTATTGACGCGCAGAAAAAGCAGGAAGCCCTCTCGTTTGATTTTGATGAACTCGTACAGGTGTATGTCGACGCGATCAAGCGGCACGACAAAGGTGCGCCTCTGTCCCTGGTGGGCTTGTCCTTCGGTGGCCTTGTGGCACTGGAAGCGGCAAGGATATTGAAGGCGGAGGGCATCCCGGTGAACCGGGTGGTGCTGCTGGATTCCTACATGCATGACAGCACGCGTTTTTCGCTCGTGAAAATGCTGAGCGATACGGTGGGCAAGTTCCGGTCTTCCGGCGTCGGCGGCGCGGCGGTGGCGGCCTCGCGGCGGGTCAAGTCAAAGCTGAGCGGTAACCGGCGGCGGTTGGAGCGCAAGATTAATCCGGAAGCGGAAAACCAGCGCGAAAAGGCGTTCGATAAAGCCACGGAAAGATATCGGACCGTCAATCGTCAGTATGATTTTGACGTCCTTCTGATCAAGGCCAGCGAGTCTGAATTCGGGTTCGGGCGCCGGCCAAAAAAGGATTATGGTCTGGGCCGGATGATTATCGGTAAGCTTACGATCACCGAGGTGCCCGCCGTTCATACGGCAATGCTCAGAAGTGAAGGCACCGTCAAGCAGATTCACGAGTTAATAGATCAGCACCCTGCCGGTGGAGCCCAATGAAACCATGACAACAGCGGGAGGTAACGTCACTGTTACTGTTTATCGTGGCGCGGCGGGTCTCGCGCAAATCACGAAGGACTGGCTGCGGCTGGCAGAATCCTGCGGCGATCATTTTCTGCATTTTCCGGGTTGGTATCGGGCAGAACTGCAGGGAAGGCCTTACGATGCCAATGTCTTTTTTGTCGCGGTCAGTCGCGATGGCGAGCTAGTGGCCGTACTTCCCTTCGAAAAACAGACCCTGAAGAAAGGCCGGCTGACCGTGCCGATCGTCCAGCTGTTTTATCAAAATGAAATGGGTGTTGACGACATCCTGTCGAAAGTCGATCTGGCGCCGCTGCTCGGTGCCATTAAAAAGGCCCTGCGCGGCAGCGCCGGGTATTTTGCCCTGATCCGCTGGCAGTGTGTGCTGGCCTCCGGTCATGCAACCCGATATTGCCATCTGGCCTCTCTCATCAAAGTGACCCATGCATCCAAGTACCTCGCCTTCGAACAGGGTTTCGACGCATTCTGGGCGGGCTACAGCAGCAAGTTTCGCAAGACCCTGACCAAAAAAATCCGCAAGGCGGAAGAAAGTGGTGTGCTGCGCTTGCGCTGTGTCACCGATCCGGATGAGCTGACTGAGGCATTTGAGGTTTTTCTGGCACTGGAGGATTCCGGCTGGAAAGGCGAACGCGGCAGCAGTATCCGCAAGCAGCCGGTGAAGCTCGCCTATCATGAAACCCTGCTCGATACTTATGGTTGCATCGGGAAGCTCCAGATCAACCTTCTGTACCTGGGCGATCAACCTCTGGCCGCCCATTTTGGTATCCGTATCGGCCAACGGCTGTACCTGCTGAAAATCGGCTTTCGGGAGGATTTTGCCGCAGTGTCACCGGGTTTCATTATTCTGTACAAACTGATCGAGCAGATGTCGCAGGACGGCGAATTGACCAGTATCAGCTTTGTGACGGGTGTTGACTGGATTGACCGCTGGCACCCGCGCGTGGATCCCGCCGGGATTGCGTATACCGATAATGGCCACCTCCACAGCAGGATCCTGATTGCTGTCATGCGTAAAGCCATTCAACGGCGTGACGCCCGCAAGGTCGTTGCTGCGAAGCCGGCAGAGGCAGATGACGATGCCTGAAAGGTTCCCTGCGCCCCGAAACTCCAACCGTTCTGCATTCAGTAACCGTGACCCTATGAATAGCCTCCGGACTTTTTTTTATCGCCTCATGACGACTCTGGTCGGGGTACTCCTGTTGATTGCCGGAACCGGCTGTAAAAAATCACCGCCAACGGCGGAACCGGTCGTGTGGGTCAACAAACCCGAAAAATTGCCGCCCCATACCGTCCACATGGCGCTGGACAGCCGGCATCTAGGGCATCCGGTGGGGATCACCATAAAGCTGCCGCCGCGATACAAACAGGAAACGCGTCGCTATCCGGTGATCTATTTTCTCCACGGCATGGGAGGTAATGAGAGTTCAGATGTGGCCGGCTTTGCCGGTTATGTCGACGCCATAGTGGCAAAACACGATCTGCCTCAACCTGTTATCGTGTTCCCCAATGGTGGACTTTCCCAGTATCAGGGGAAAGTCGAACCCATGATCATCGAAGAACTGATTCCCTATATCGATCAGCATTACCGGACCATCGCCCGGCCCCAGGCGCGGCTTCTGTCGGGCTTTTCGATGGGCGGTGCCGGTGCCATCCGTCTGCCCATCCGTCACCCGGACCTGTTTGGCGGTGCGGTCAGCTGGGGGGGCGGCATGTGGTACAAAGATTTCAAGTTGCTCGAAGATGCTGCCACCAATGCCGGGCGTCTCAAAGGCAACGGATTTTTCGCCCTCATGATCAATGGCGAGCATGACAGGCCGGATACCTTCGCCGCTCTCGAAGGTGTTTTTGCAGAGAACGCCGTGAAACATGAGCGTATCGTGCTGCCGGGAGTGGGTCACAACTTTGGTCTCTATCTGCAGCAGACCGGAGCGCGTTATGGCGAGTTTCTGCTAAACCTGTGGGCTGATCAGGACTTCTGACCGGCCGCAATGCGGAATTATTTACTCAAGGGAATCGCCCACATGAATGTGGCGGACCAGGTAGAGTTTGGCGTTAAGCTTGCCAAAGCAGTTTACAGTGCTCAAATCCCGGATCAGCAATCCCTCGCTTTCACTCCCGGTGGTGACCACCATTTGCATGCCGGTCCGGTAAATCACCTTGCCCGGTTCGTGGCATGGCTGATATACGCGGACCGGTTGCGCCTCCAGTATCTGAAGAATCTGTTGCCGGTGCCGGGTCGTGCGGGGGCTCCAGGGGTAGCAACCCCGGATCTGGTTGTGGATCGATTGTGCCGATCGAGACCAGTCAATTCTGGCTGATACCACGGCGTATTTCAGGGAAATTTTTCGTCCAAACTACCCGGACATCCATTGCACTTACCGGGACACCC
>CAZJKJ010000001.1:35202-61334 GCA_964546435.1 uncultured Cellvibrionaceae bacterium | reverse complement strand
CCGCAGCGCATCTACCGGGACACCCACTGCACACCTACCGGGACACCCACCGCACGCTATTGAGTTACCCGGACATCCATGCAATCTATCCGCGACTCGGAGAACAATCAGCGGATTACGTTGAAGCACACTAAACTCTCTTTGGGGTGTTGCTGCGCAGCCGTTACTAGCGGTGGAGAACGCAGGTCGGCAAAGGACAGGCAGAAGATTCGGATTCAGCTTCACCAGCAACGGCGGACACAATGATTGGCAGGTTCGACTTTTTTATCCGGAACGTATTTCAGCGTTTGACGTCGCCAATGGAGATTCGACGGCAATGACTATCAGCGCGATAATGCCGCAAGGCAGTCCCAAGGTGCAGCAGTGCCGGTCGTTTTTCCTGCGGGACGCCGCGACCCAGTGCGCGCGCTTCCGGCCCGCCGTGTCTCCCTAGGTGCCACCGATCGTGTCACACACCATGTTACCGGCCTGGTATCGCGGGGCATCGACGTTCACCGCGATCATTACGATCTGCTGTCTGGCGTTGCTGGTCCATCAGTGGCGGGAGGGCATGTCGGTCGAGGCTGATCTGCGCGCCCTGTTCCCGGTGCAGCGCGATGATCCCTTTGCCGACAAGGCGGATGAGCGTCTGGCGGAGTGGTTCGGCAACCGCCTGGTGATCGCGGTGCGCGGACCTGACCGGGACCAGGCAACCCGAGCAGCGGATCTGGTCGTGACCGGCATTGACGACAGCGGTTTTATGCGGCTGCTGGAAACGGAACAGTTGCAGGCTGTCGACGATCAGCGCCATTTGTTGCAAGACCACCGGTTCCAGTTGTTGACGCCCGCCCAGCGGGCACAACTGGAGGCGGGTGACTTACAGGAAATCCGCCACCGGGCGCAGGCGGCCCTGCTGGGCCTGTCCGCCATTACTGCGCTGGACCCGCACGAGGATCCACTGGCGCTCCACAGCGAATTTGCCAAACGGTTGCAGCCGGTATTGCCGGGGGAGATGGTGGGTAACCGCCTGCGCATCGATCATGGCGGATTCAGCTACGTCATCGTGGGGGCGCAGCTGACCATTCCGTCGTTCAGCCTGCACACCCATGACAAGGTGCGCGCCTGGGTGGAGGATCGGCGCCAGCGCCTGTTGCAGGAAGCGGTGGATGCGGAGCTGTTGCTCTCAGGTGCCGTATTTCACGCTGCTGAAGCGTCGGCAGCGGCCAAGCGGGACGTAGTTATCATCAGCTTGTGTTCCAGTTTCGGCATCCTGATTCTTTATCTGCTGACATTTCGCCGCCTCAAACCACTGCTGCTGGGAGTGGCTTCGGTGGCGTTTGGAAGTCTGGTGGCGGTGGTGTTCAACCATGTCATCTTCGGGTATCTGCACTTGATGACGCTGGTATTCGGCGCGAGCCTGATCGGTGTCGCTGTGGATTACTCGGTGCACTATCTGTGTCGCCACCAGGCGAAGATGACGCACCGGTCCGCCTTCCAGCGCAAGCACATCCTGGATGGTCTGATTGGCGCGCTCGCTCTGGGTCTGATCACGACGCTGCTCGGCTACGGATGCCTGTTGCAGGCAAACCTGCCGGGGCTTCAGCAGATTGCCAGCTTTTCAATGATCGGGCTGGCCGCCGCCTGGTTGTTTGTCATTACGGTATTCCCGATCGCACTCAGGACGCCCTTGCCACACCCCACGGCCGTGATCCTCTGGCTGACCCTGGTGCCCTGGGAAGCATTGCGCAGCCTTCGCAGGCACCGGTGGTTCTGGTGGGGCATACCGGTACTGGCCGTTATCCTCGGCCTGGCGCTGTCGCAGCTTCGCCTGAGTGATGACGTGCGGGTGCTCTACAAGCCGTCAACTGCGCTGGTGCATTCAGAGGAGACACTGCAAAAGTTGCTGCAGGGCGTGGGTCCCAATCAGTTCTTTTTGATTCGGGCGGAATCCGAGGAGGCACTGCTGCAGAAAGAGGAGCGGTTTAGTGAAACCGCGCTGAATCCGCTTGTGGAAGCAAACGCGCTCAGCGGCTATTCCGCATTGACGCAGATAGTTCCTTCGCGCCAGACTCAGTGGCGCAATTATTCCCTGCTCAATGACCGCGTTTATAAAAATAACGCACTCGCCGAACAATTCATGCGGACTCTGGGCTTTGATGAGGCGACGATTGACAGCATGCAGCGACAGTTCACCCGCGCGCGCACCCAGAGTTTGCGGTTGCGCGAGTGGCTGTCGGTGGCCCGCCCCGACCAGCAGATGCTTTGGCTCGGCAAGATCGACGGGTCGGTTGCCAGTATGGTTGTGCTGCGGGGGATAGCCGATGTCAATGCCTTGCGGGCGGCCGCCGCACCCGTCGAAGGCGTCGTCTGGATTGACAAGGTTGCCACGTTGTCGGTGATTCTGAAGCAACTGCAGGCATCTGCGATCAAGTTGCTGGGATCGGCCTATCTGGCCGTGCTGGCGCTGATGTGGCTGTATTTCCGGCAATTGCAGGCATTATTGCTGGTGAGCATTCCATTGCTCGCAACGGCAACAGCCCTGGCAGTGCTTGCCTTCTTCAACGTCTCCATCAACGTCTTCCACATATTTGGATGTTTTCTGATTCTCGGGCTGGGGATGGATTACGGGATTTTCGCAAGCCAGCCGGAATCCTCGGATGACAGCTGCCGGAGGGCGATCTTCCTGTCGGCGATTACAAGTGCTCTGTCATTCGGATTGCTCATCTTGAGCACCATGCCCATGGTGCGGGCATTCGGCGCGACGCTGTTGATGGGGAGTGTGATGAACTGGGTCCTGGCGGCCATCATCGGACCGGCAGTGCGCGATGCGATTTATGGTTTGGGTAATGAGTGAACACGATATAGGGGGCCGTCATCGAAAAAACTATGCCGTCAACTCCCATGCGCCGGTCGCCGAGCGCGACCAGCAACCCGGCCAACAGTACCAGAAGTACCAGATTGGCCCATGGCAGCCATCCGGCAAGGGCGGCAACAATGGCGCCCAGCAGCACGATTGCGGTCAGTCCGATAGGGACTCGGAGCTTTTGGTCCGGGGCGTCAATGGCGGTCAACACGCCTGGAGTTCGCGTCGAAATCGGGCCCAACGCAAATAAGTGGCCGAGCGCCAGAGCCATTCCAGCGGCCCGTACTTGAAGCGCGCAAGCCACCATTGGCTCAACCGGATCTGCACAATGATAATCATCGCGCTGAGCAAAAATGTCTGCCAGTCGTGCAGTTTCCCGACGAGTCCCAGTCCCCAGCCAAAGAAGATGAAAGTGCCAATCAGGGTTTGCAGGACGTAATTGCTCAGGGCAGTGCGTCCGTAACTGCACAGTCCGTTGGGCCGGTTGTCGCGCCGGCTCAGATACCACCACAGGAAGCCGCTCGCGATGGTCACAGTGGCTGCAAGACTTGCCAGATCATACACCGTCATGGAAAACATGAAGTTCCAGGACGCCATCTGAAATGGTTGGGGAAGATTCATGAATACAAGCAAGGTCGCCCCGTGCAACAGGATCGTCGCGCCCAGGGACCACCAGAAAATCTTTTTCAATGAGGTGACGGCGGAGTCTGTCAACCTGCGCAGAAAGCCGGACCGGTACAGCCACAAACCGACAAGGAAATACGCCAGGGTCAGATACTGACGGCCAATCGCCGCTACCTGAAAATCAAACTTGTGCGCGAAACCGGTGACGAAATTCTCCCGGACCACCTCAATAAATGATCCGTGCCGCAGCAGCTCCACGTACCGGGCGACACTGCCCGCATCGGGCATGGGCAACTCAGGTAACAGCGTGGCCGCGCCGGTGATTCCGAAAAACAGATAACGCCCGACGCCGAGGAAAATCGGCAGGCAGAGAAGCAACAGCCATTTGTCCGGCAGGCGATAGAGCAGTGGCAGCAGAATCCCAATGGAGACATACACCGTCAGGATGTCGCCACGATATAAAAGCGCGTGAAAGAAACCGATCACACCAAGAAGGATGAGCCGCCACAGAAACCGGCCACCAAAAGACTCACCCCGCTGTGCGGCGTTGTCCATCATGATGGCAAAGCTGACGCCAAACAGGATCGAGAAAATCGTATAAAACTTGCTGTAGACCAACAGGTTTATGCACAGGGAGATTATCTGATCGACCAGCGTCGGCTCAACCAGCCACAGGGAAGGAGGGCGGGGCGCGGAGATGAACTGTTCGTACATATGCGCAACCACAATGCCGCCCAGAGCGAGCCCACGCAGAGCGTCGATGGCATCAATCCGTTGTTCTTCATTCGCGCTCATGCGGTTTCGATTCCTGCGGGTGAAGGCGCGAGTTTAAGACCAGCTCTGACTTCGGATCAATATGTATGGGCGTATTTCGACGTCCTTTCATTGTCCTGTCCGCGGGAGGGTCAAACGGGACATCCACGTTCGAGGGAGAAATAACCGGGACACCCATGTTCGGGGAGAGAACCGGGACATCCACGTTCGGGGAGATAACCGGGACATCCATGTTCGGGGAGATAACCGGGACATCCATGTTCGGGGAGATAACCGGGACATCCATGTTCGGGGAGATAACCGGGACATCCACGTTCGAGGAGATAAACAGGACATCCACGTTCGAGGAGATAAACAGGACACACACGGTAGTGCGCAGCGGGACGTCCATAATCGCCGCGTTCTGGACCAGCTTAGGTGGGGGCGCTAGCCATCCGGTTTGGTGTCTTTGTGACCATCTTCTCTATCGAGATCCCCCACGTCGAGAAACGGAGAAGCATCGATCTCGTGCGCATCCATCATTGCGGCCAGGCGCTGCAAGCTGGAAAGAATCATGCTTTTCTCCCAGTCTTCCAGATGATCAAAGCGTTCAACAAAATGCTTTTGCAGAGGGGTAGGAGCACCCTTGAGCGTCACTTTTCCCTTGGCGGTCAAATTCAGCCACACGAAGCGTTTGTCGTTTTGCGAACGTACCCGAGTGACCAGTCCGCGGGTTTCGAGCCGGTCAATGATATTGGTGACGGTGGCTTGACTCAAACTGATCTGTTTGGCCAGCTTGCCGATGGTGGCATCCTCGGTGCTCGCCTCTATCGCCTGCATGAGCAAGAGTTGAGGTGCGGTCAGCCCCGCAGTTTTGGTCAGGCGTTTCGAGTGAATGTCTGCCGCTCTGATGATGCGTCGCAAGGCGGTAAGTACTTCATTTATGTCTGCCATCAGCATTGATGCCTCTCACTGTCGAGGTGCGATTGTATTTGGATGTTGTCCGTCCGTAAAAATTTGATGCCGAAGCTGTGAAGACCCACAAATAATGCTTAGACATCAAAGTATATTGCGCGGAAATTTTCACCGAAAAGCCCTTGATTTTATTTAAAAGAGTTTCTTGGCTGGTCTAAAATTGGGCGCTTACGTTGGATTATGAGAGGAATTTGGTTCATAATGGCGACAAGTTACGCAGACGTACCAATAGAATATGGCAAGTATAAGTGTTTTCGATGTATCGAGCTCTAAGCAATATTCGCATGATGCGGATTCCAGAAAATTCCTGTTGCGCCAAGCCGTCCCGGAAGACGCGCCCTCGGTCCACAAGATGGTTGAAGACAACCCGCCACTCGATCCCAACTCTCTTTACTGCAACCTTCTGCAATGCTCGCACTTTGCAGACACGAGTGTTGTCGTTGAGCTGGAAGGGGGGCTGGTTGCATTCATGACCGGCTATATCAAACCTCACACATCTGACGTGCTTTTCATTTGGCAGATGGCGGTAACACCCGAATGTCGTGGAATCGGGTTGCCCGGTACGATGTTGAATCAGCTGGTGCAGCGTCATAAGCCGCGCTTTATCGAGACGACAGTTACGGCAACCAACAAGGCATCCTCTTCTGTGTTCGAACGGTTCGTAAAAGATCACGCCGTCGGAATGTCCAAATCCCTTCTCTTTGATCGTGACAAACATTTTGGTGGTCGTCACGACAGTGAAATCCTGTACCGAATCGGCCCAATCTCCTATTAGCTGATTTGTTCGGTGCACCTTCAATCCCATTCATCCTCAATCCAGGAGAAATCGATGACGATTTTTCAAGAGACAGAATCCAATGTGATGGTATATGCACGATCTTTTCCCGTCACTTTCACTAAAGCCTCCGGTGATTTCCTGTATGACCAGGACGGGAATCGTTATCTGGATTTTCTGGCCGGCGCCGGGTCGCTCAATTACGGTCACAACAACCCCGAGCTGAAAGGGCCGCTGCTGAACTACATCTCAGAAGATGGCGTGACCCACGGTCTCGACATGCATACGCAAGCGAAGGCTGATTTTCTGGAAGTGTTTCGCCGCAATATTCTCGAACCGAGAGATCTGAATTATAAAGTGCAGTTTACGGGCCCCACGGGTACCAATGCAGTAGAGGCGGCGCTAAAGCTGGCTCGTAAAGTCAAGAGACGTACGAATGTCGTCGCTTTTACCAATGGCTTTCACGGCGTCTCGCTTGGAGCCGTGGCGGCGACTGGTAATCAGCACCACCGAAAAGGGGCCGCTATCGATCTGGGCGGCGTCAGCAGAATGCCGTTTTGTGGCTACTACGGTCAGGACGTTGATACGCTCAAATTTTTTGAAAAACAACTGGATGATCCATCCAGCGGTCTGGATAAACCGGCGGCCGTTATCGTCGAAACCGTTCAGGGCGAAGGAGGTTTGAACGTAGCGCAGGATAGCTGGCTGCGAGGGTTGGAGAAGATATGTCGCAAGCACGATATGTTGCTCATTGTTGATGACATTCAATCGGGTTGCGGCCGTACTGGTCACTTTTTCAGTTTTGAAAGCAGTGGCATCAAGCCTGACTTGATAACGCTGTCAAAGTCATTGAGCGGCTTTGGTTTGCCGATGGCTGTGGTATTGCTGTCGCCCGAACTGGATATCTGGGAGCCGGGAGAGCACAACGGAACATTCCGGGGCAATAATCACGCGTTTATCACCGCTGCCGCAGCAATAGAAAAGTATTGGCACAATAATGATTTTGCCGACTCAGTCCGTAACAAGGCGGCCATTGTTCAGAAGAGTTTGAGAGCGATTGCAGACCGTCACGGGCAGACCAAGTTTCGGGTCAAGGGGAAAGGCTTGATGCAGGGGATTGCGTGTCCCTCGGGAGAAGTGGCGAGCCAGATCAGTCAGAGTGCATTCACCCGGAACCTGATTGTTGAAACGTCCGGCAATCGTGGACAAGTGGTGAAATGTCTGTGTCCTCTGACCGTCAGCGAAGAAAACCTGAAGGACGGTTTGCGACGGTTGTCTGAAAGCGTCGATGAGGTGCTGGCAGGATCAGTTTCCGCGGCCGCATCTTAAGGAACTGATCAGAGGTCCCTTGATTGGGGGACTTACTGTTTCAAGATGCCCTCCCTGAATCCGGGATAACGATCCGGGCGATGCGAGGGCCACTGAGTCACACGTTTGAGGAAACATTCTATGTTCGTCCGGAATTTGATGGATGCGCGAGCATCGGGGCGTTTGGTTGCCGGTACTGGTTGGGATAGTACGCGTTTGATACTAAAAAACGATGGAATGGGATTTTCGTTCCATATCACCCGGATTTTTAAAGGGGGTGAGCTGCATTTTCATTATCAAAATCATCTGGAATCCGTTTATTGCGTCAGCGGTAAGGGTTCGGTGGAAGATACCGCGACAGGGCAGGTCTATCCCATCGAGGCAGGAACGGTGTACGTTCTGGATAAAAACGACAAGCATATCCTGCGTGCAGATACGGAAATGGAAATGGCGTGTGTATTCAATCCGCCGTTGCACGGTAAGGAAGTGCATGACGAAAGCGGTGCGTACCCCACTGAAGCTGATGAAGTTGGATAAGTAGAAGGTATCCGGACAGGTTTGTCAGGGTACGCACGAGAGGAGCTTCGTCAGCGCCATCGGGGTAGAGGGAATGACTGAATTTCATCCGAATGCCGTTTGATTTTCGGACAGTCCCGGCGCTCTTTGATAGCCCAGCTGCCGAGCCGCTTGTCTTATTTTATAAACGCAGCCAACAAAAGTCTTAAAGCGGCTTTCAAATCTAGTTGCAAGGTAAATCCATTGATCCCGTTGTATCGCTATTCGCTGCAGAATGGGTGGCAGATAATCGGGGATTGAACCGCACTTGTCATTGCGAATAATTCGGCCCGTCCAATCTACAAGGTCAAGGTAATCACGCAATCCGAAAGGTATTCCATCGCGAAATTCCTGTTCACAAACTTCCGTGAACGGATAAAGTGACGCGGCCGGAATCGTCTCATGGGCATTGGAATTTCTGATCGTACGCAGGCGTTGCCGAATCGAAGTGTAGTCGGAAGTTTCTGGTGTTTTCGCAACCCCCGCTCGAACCGGGTTCAGGTCTACGTACGTCATACAAGCGATCAGCGCTTTTTCATCCAGAAGAGCCTGAGACTTGAAACGTCCTTCCCAAAATCTTCCGGTGCAGTCGTCTTCCATATTAGCTTGGCGTGCGATTGGTTCATTGATGTTGCGCATAAACCAGCTGATATCGACTAACTGCATACGCCAGCGGGCGATCAGACTCTTAACAATGTCTGCTTCCGCAGCTGTCAGGGTCGAATGACGCAGATACTTCTGCGTCAAAGGCGTTCCCTTATATAGTTGATGCCAACGGACGCAAACCTCCCGATCGCTCCACTGCAGGGCTTTAGCGGAGTTGACGTGCAAAACCAGATGATAATGATTGGTCATGACGGCGTAGGCGCAAATATCAATGGCAAAAATCTGTGCCAGCTGCAAAATTCTCTCTTCAATCCAGGCGCGCCGGTGTTCATAGCTGCGATCTGAATATTTATCTCGTCCACACAGGAAGGCGCGCCGCACACAGCGACTGACGCAGTGATAATAAGGGGTGATATCGAGAGAAATCTGGTGCTTCCGGGCTTTTGGCATTGGGCATCCTCCTTGAGCTGTCTGAATATACAGGTGTTTACAAGGGTAGGCAAGAAGGCTTCTGTGAATTATTCCGGCTTTTTAGCGGGACATCCAGGAAAGTCAAAATCTTTCTAAACCGGGACATCCACGGAAGCATGGCTGGGGTGTCCGAGTTAAACCGATGACTGTCCGCGTAGATCGTCGATGGGATGGCTGTCCTGATCGAGTCTCTGATCGAGTCTGGTCTCCAGTGGGTGTCTTGAATCAGTCGTGGGTGTCCTGGTTAAATCCCGCCGAGATGCATGATCCGGATGCTGACGGGTCATTATTGCGCGCGGATTGGAGTGAGCAGTGACCGTGTTCAGGCTATCCTTTCATAGGCTCTGTACGGAAAGTGCCTGCGCTCGGTGATGCTGCGTTGAAAACAGGCTCAGAATTCTCATTTAAAGCACGTAAACTCCGCTTCTTCGCCTGTTTTTGCCTTGCCTGACCTTCGCTCGACGACTTTTCGTATAGACCCTGGGCCGGGTTGGCAATGTGGCCAAAATACGTAACTTTACGTAAACCACAGGTTGCGTGATGCGGGCCTCGTTTCCAAATGTTGTCGGCACAGCAATCCTCCGACGGAGATCCATAAATCAAGTTCACGGAGCACGCAGTGTTCACTCTGAAACGCAAGGGCGACTACCGTCTGCAGCTGACCCGAACCTTGAAGCGGCCGGGGCGGTACAGCGTCGAGCTCTATCTGTTTACGCCTCACGAGAGCCGGTTTTCGACCTGGACCCTATCCGAGCAACAGTTCTTTTTCGGTTCACTCGAGCACAAGTTAAATTTGCTCGGGCTGCCGGAGAAGGACCGCATCGGCAAGGTGGACAGCTCCTTCACGCTGCTCTCGCCGCACTATGAAATCATGCAGGGCTCCCGCCTGTTTCAGTACCGCGCGTCAATGGAGCGCTTGCGTCAGCAGTTGCAGGGCGTCGAGTTTTCTGCTGAGCCGGTGCGGCGCGCGCTTCGCCTGAGTCAGAAATTTGCGCAACGCCTGCGCAATTCCACGCCGGCGCAGAGCAAGCAGCAGGGTTATTACCGCTTGGTGGATATCTACTTTTCCTGGCATGCTGAACAGTTCCTGCTCGAATGCATGACCCTTGAGGGATATGCCGAGCTGGAGCAGCCACTGAAGGATTCCGTCCAGGAGTTTCTGACTCGGGAGCATCGGCATCGCCGCAAACGCAAGTATCTGAGTGACTTTTCCGGCACCCCGACCCGCGTTTGGAATCGGATGCGCCTGTACCATCGGCTCCTGGAGTATCCGGTGTCGCTGCGCTCGGAAGTTACCGAAGTGGGAGGCGGTACGCGCCGTGCAGTCAAGGCGGTGTCGACCATGTTGATCATGTCGTTGTTCACCTATGTTCTTTTTAACGTACGGGAAGGCAGCCAGAAACTGTCCTTGACGCTGCTTTTGGGTATCGCGTTAACCTATGCGCTCCGCGATCTGCTGCGCGACGACATGATCACCGGTATCACTCGATGGCTGCGCAAAGGCCAGCCGCGCTGGAAGATTCGTCTGCGTATGCCCTATACCAACAAGGTGCTGGCGCTGCAGAAAATCTGGCTCGACTATCGCAAGGCGCCGGAATTGCCGCAGCCGGTGCTGGATCACTCCGGCAAATGGGCCAACAACGAAGAGCGGCAGGTCATTTGCTACCGGTCCGTTTTGGTTCTCGATGATGCCGCGCTGGAGCAGGATCAGATTCAGGAGCGGCTTACGCTGGATTGCGAGAGCTTGTGCGAAATGATTGAGGTCACCAAAAACAAAATATTCGTAGGCGCGGACGCAAACGACCCGTCGTCCCCCGTTCAGACTCACTCCATAGATAAGCAGCAATTTTACAATCTGCTGGTGGTGCATGCCGGACCTGGCGAGGACCACCAATCGGCTCAGCGCTGGCATCTGCAGCTGGGAAGAAACGGCATAGTGCAGTGCGACAGCAAGGAAGTGAACTGGCCCAAGCCCGAGAGCCAGAAAAGGTGGACCTGGAGACCCTGAGTCAGACAAGTCTACGAGTTCGCAGGTGCCTGATTACCCCGCGAGTGGTACAAATTATCGGAGCCCGCACAGCGATTGCACCAAATCATCATATGATATAGAGTTTTGCCGGAATTGCCGGCCAACTCCTTCTTCAGGAAAGCAGGAAAGAGTGGCCGTGCCCATCAAACGAATTCTGCATGGAATGCTCCGGATTTCGAACAATAATAGAAGCACATGAGGAAGGAAAGAATGCGTCGCCACCCAGTTATCTTGAAAGCACTTGTATTAGGTGTGTTCTGGCTCGCCAGCGGGTCTGCTTTTTCGCAAGACGGGACAATTTACCCGATGGATGCTCCCAAGGAGCCGACCGCCATCCCATTGAACACAGGCGGTGTCAAGAACCAGCCCGCGCAAGAGACGTGGTTTCGTCAGTGGGGTGACCCTATGGCGAGGAACGTCTCCAATGCGACGTTGACACCCTTTCTCGCTGATCCGGACAAGGCGACCGGAGCGACCGTGATAGTTGCGCCAGGCGGCGGCGTCATGTGGCTTTCCATGGGAAATGAAGGTTGGGAAGTCGCTGAAGCGCTTGCCGCTCAAGGCATTAATGCGTTCGTCCTGAAATACCGACTCCAGCCAACCACCCCGGACCTCGAAACGTTTGCTGAAGAAATGAATCAGCGCTTTGCCGACGTAGAAAAAGACGTGAAGCGGAAACCGCGAAAGCGGCCGCGTCGGGATAACAGCAATCAGATTGAAGACGCAGAAGCGGCGTACGCACTTATTACTAGTCGGGCAAAGGAGTGGAACGTTGATGTCGATCGAATCGGCATGATGGGCTTTTCAGCGGGAGCAGGCGTGACCATGGCGACCACGCTCGAGTCGAAAAAGGTCAAACTCGCGTTTATTGCGCCGATCTACGGAGGAATGGGAAAAGTTAAAGTACCCAAAGATGCGCCTCCCATGTTTGTGGCAATTGCAGCCGATGACTTCCTTTTCAATGGCGAAGCCGACCTGATCAAATCCTGGTTTGACGCAAATATTCCGGTGGAATTTCACCTGTACCAGAACGGCGGGCACGGCTTCGGCCTCGGCAACCCGGATCGGACCAGCAATAAATGGTTTGACGCATTCTTGCATTGGCTTGACGTGAACGGTTTCTTGAAGCCGAAGCCGTAAATTCAGGAATAAAAATAATATAAGCGCCATGACTACCGACGTCCGCCGTAAGTAATGGAGTACTTCCGGCGGCTATGGACATTCTCACCAACCAGAATGTCACCCTTCAAACCTCATCAGTCGATCAAGAAGCTCACCGGATACCGTGTGTGTACGCAGGATCACGCGATGACACAGACGACCGGTCATAGTGCATGTGAACCTGTGCGCTTGCGCAGATGTTGTCGCGATCAACCAACCCGTCCTTTTAACCCCAGGTCGGGAATTGCCGAGGAGCCGGAGTGAAAGCGCCGGGTCAGCCTATGAAAAGAATTTGTTTGCCGGTCACAACGTTGCTGTTCTCCGCGTTGCTGGCAGCCTGTACTGCATTGCCCCTAAAGCAGGCGACACCCACAACCGGGACACCCACCGTTGAGGCATCCAAAACCAGGACACCCACCGTTGAGACACCCGCAAGCCGGGCGCCCACCACAGCGACATCCAGTGATTCGATAGCCACCATTGAAAGTCCTGACGGGCGCTTACAGGTGCAATGGCGTCTGGAGCAGGGCACGCCTCAATACCGGATCGTTCATGAGGATCGAGAGGTATTACATTGGTCGTCGCTGGGACTCCAGCTGGATGACGTGCATCTTGGGCGAGCATTGCACCTGGCGGAGCATTCAGCAGTGACCGAGGTGGAGGATCATTACACCCTGGTTCACGGGAAGCGCAAACAGATTGCTTATCGGGCCCGGCAGCAGGTGATTGATCTGGTCGATCCTGCCGGTCATCACTTGCTGGTGCGTTTTAGGGTCAGCAATGACGGCGTGGCGTTTCGTTACGAAATGCCGGGCCGCTCGGAAGGGACGGTCACGGTGGAAGACGAGTTCACGGGTTTCCATTTTCCCGACGACACACGCACATGGCTGCAGCCGGTAGCGGTGGCACAGACCGGATGGAGCAATACCAACCCGTCCTATGAAGAGCACTATGAGATGGATGTCCCGGTAGGAGAGGTGGCTCCCTCGAGCGCGGGATGGGTGTTTCCGGCTCTGTTCAAGAGCCAGGGCGTCTGGGTGGCGATCACTGAAGCGGGCATGACGGGTAATTACCACGCGTCCCGGCTGGCACCGAGGGTCTCGGGCGGCGAGTTTGCCATCGGCTATCCCATGGATGCCGAAGTGTTTCCCGGCGGCGGACTGAAGGCACGCTCGACCCTGCCATTTCACAGCCCCTGGCGCATTGTCGCAGTGGGTGATCTATCCACTCTGACCGCTTCTACTCTGGGCACGGATCTCGCAAAACCGGCCATTGCCCAAATGCCGTTTGCGGAGCCTGGACTGGTCGCATGGAGCTGGGCGCTGCTCAAAGATGACTCCGTTAATTATGCGACCCAAAAAGAGTTCATCGATTACGCCGCCGCCATGGGCTGGCCGTTTACTTTGGTGGATGCGGAGTGGGATACGCGCATCGGGGAAGAAAAAATACAGGAGCTTGCGGCCTATGCCGCGTCAAAAAACGTGGGACTGTTGCTGTGGTACAACTCGGCGGGCACTTGGAACAAAACGCCCCAGACACCGAAACACCGGCTGCTGACCGGAGCATCGCGACGGGCGGAATTTGCCAGATTGCAGCGCTGGGGCGTGCGCGGGATAAAGGTAGATTTTTTTGCGGGAGACGGTCAGTCGATGATGGCTTACTACAACGACATCGCCCGGGATGCGGCGGAATTCGGGCTGATGGTCAATTACCACGGCTCCAGCCTGCCCCGAGGGATGGCACGCACCTATCCCAATATGATGACCATGGAAGCCGTGCACGGTTTTGAAATGATCACCTTTAACCAGAAATCCGCAGATCTGGCTGCCAGTCATGTGACCATGCTGCCGTTTACCCGCAATCTTTTCGATCCCATGGATTTTACCCCGACAACCTTTGGTGAGATCCCCGAGCGCGAGCGGCAAACGACTAACGGTTTTGAACTGGCGTTGCCAGTGCTGCTGCTGTCAGGGCTGCAACACATCGCGGAAACGCCCCAAGGCATGGCGGCGGTGCCCGCTTACGTGCGGCATATCATGAGTGCAGTGCCCGTCGCCTGGGACGAAAGCCGCCTGGTGCGGGGCATGCCCGGTGAAGAGGTGGTCATCGCCCGGCGCGCTGGCAAAGTCTGGTATGTGGCGGGGGTTAACGGAGAGTCAGTGGTGAAAGACTGGCAGCTCGACCTGAGTTTTATTCATCCCCGAAAAGGCACGCTGGTGAATGATGGCGATCTGGACAACGGTGCTGAAAAACCCTCAGGAGCGAAAGTTCCGGCTTTTGAATTTTTTAGAGAAGAAATAACTGCGACTGCGAAAACACCGGTGCGAGTGCAGGGAAACGGAGGTTTTTTAATGATATTTGGCGGCGATTTCCTGAACCCAGAATAGTCGCGGTGATTTGCGGACGGAACGAGAGGTTTGCATGGAAAGTGCTTTGGGGCAATTGCGTGGGATAATCCGCGCGTGGGTTAACCTGGATTAATGACATCCGCTGGAGTCTCAAATGTTCACTCTTGAAACACCGATATGGGAAATATTCATACGGGGAACTGTCGTCTACCTTACTCTAGCGGTGATGATCCGACTCGTTCCGAAGCGGCATACCGGTAATCTGTCGCCCAATGACCTGGTTGCCCTGATCGTTGTCGGTAATCTTGCCGGTGGCGCTATTATTGGAAATTCGGATTCGATTCCGGATGTGCTTTTGCTGAGCGGTATTGTGCTTGCCTGGGATTACGCGTTCAACTTGATGGAATATTATTTTCCGGCCTTGCGCAGAGTTGTGCAGCACACACCGACGTTGCTCATTCATGAGGGTGTATTGCTGGGAAAGAACCTGAAAAAGGAAAAGTTGACCGAAGAAGAGTTGGACGCCTGCCTGCGGCTGGAGGGGATTACTGACCGGGCGCAGGTGCGGCAAGCAGTACTGGAAGTGGACGGTCATATCAGTGTGGTAAAAAACGAGTTTCCCTATACGCTTAAACAAGAAAGCCCGGTTGCCCGGGCTTCAGAACAGGGATCAGACGACGGGAATTAATCGCGGTGATCTTTCTTCCATTTTTTCTTCATCTCTTTCTTCGTTTCCCGTAATTCTTCGTACTGTTTGTATTCTTCATCCGTCAGGACGGCTTTCAGTTTCGCGTCCTTCTCATCGGCCAGATCACTGATTTGATCGTGGGTGTTTTCCATGAGGTCGTGTTTCTGATCGTGGAAGTCCTCAAGAATATCTTCCACCCGGTCGGCTTTGTCGCCACTGAGATTGAGGGTTTTTACCACGCGATCGGCGTGATCATCACCGGCGATTGCGCCCATGGGCAGTGCAAGGCCGAGTACGGTGGCTGCGAGAATATGTCTTAATTGCATAAATTCCTCCAAGAGTTATCGTTTTTACAAGCTCAGCATCTGTTCAGGCTCGTTATGGGACTGTGAGCTTGGACTTGAACTCTGTTTTGCAAATTGAGTGCCTGCTAACGCCACAAGAGGGTGTGGCCGGCGCTTTATCAGAAGTGTTTGAACGGTTTTCGGGCGAGAATGTCTTAATTCGGTTGCTGTACCGGTCTGCGAGGCCTTTATGAAGTTATATTCGCGTTTACTGATACTTTCGTTATATGTGCCGCTGGCGCCGGTTGCCTGTGCCCAGAGTCCCGCGATGTCCGGAATGTCGGGGCAGACAACCGTCTCCCAGAGCAGCCAATTCCAGGACGCGCCCATCACCCGGGCAGAGCTGGACCAGCTTCTAGCGCCTGTCGCCCTCTATCCCGATACCGTGCTCACCCATGTGCTGATAGCGGCTACGTATCCGCTGGAGGTCGTGCACGCGCACCGATGGGCACAGGGGCACAAACACCTGAATGCCGACGCCGCGCGCGAGGCGGTGGAGCGCGAAGACTGGGATCCCAGCGTCAAGGCGTTAGTCGCATTTCCGGAATTGTTGAGCCGGATGGGCGAAGACCTGACCTGGACCGAAACAATCGGGGACGCATTCCTTGCGGACGAGGCAATGGTCATGGATGCTATTCAGGCTCTACGGCAGCATGCGTATGATCGCGGCAGCCTTGAGCAGATGCAGCATCTGCGGGTTGAACGCGTTGAAAAAACCATCGTGATTGAACCCGCCGTGGAGCGCGTTGTTTATATCCCTTATTACGATACACGCGTTGTATATGGCCCCTGGTGGTGGTCGGACCATCCCCCCGTCTACTGGCGTTATCCCCAGGACCATATCTACATTGGTGGTCACTATTGGGGGCAACGCGCCTATCTAGGGTCTTCATTTTTCTTTGCATCGTTCCAATGGCCGCAGCGCCGTGTCGTCCATATCCATCACCACCATCCCAAATCTTTCCATTCCGCGCGTCGGATTGCGACTTACAAGGATGCCCGGCACTGGCGTCATGACCCGATTCACCGGCGTGGCGTGGCATACCGCCACAAGGTGGTAAGGCAACGCTTCGATCAGCATCCGAATTACCTCCGCAATCATACGGCGCGCGAACGTCTTGAAGACCGGCGTCGTAATGACCGACCGGGAAAATATCTGCCTGCGCCGGAGAGAAAAGCGGACCGGACGGTGTTCAGAGGAAGCACTGGAGAGCGTCCCCCCCGCAAAGCGGACGCTGTCATCTCAGAGCGTCGCCAGGAAGAGCGGACCCGGGTTCGCCGAACGGGGGACAGGTCCGAGCCGCGTGAAATCCGTGAAGTCCGTGAAACGCAGGCCCGGGAGCGGCATCAGCGCCGCGATGCGGGTGACGGCAAACTTCACCTGCGCAAGGCAGCCACACCCAGACAGGAAAGCAGTCAGGGTTCGGCCGTTCAGCCCAAAGCGGAGCCGGCAGCGCGCCCGGCTCGGTCTGAGTGGAGAACCGAGCGTCCTGCACGGGCGGAACGCCCTGCATCCCGGCCAGAACGCCCCGCCTCTAGAATTGAGCGTGCGGCGCCCCAGGAGCGGTCGTCACCAAGAGCTGAGCGACCATCACCAAGGGTAGAGCGACCATCACCAAGGGCAGAGCGACCATCACCGAGAGTAGAGCGACAGGCTCGCCCCCAAGCGCATGAGCGCGGGTCCAGCGTGCGTTTCCACCGGC
Source organism: uncultured Cellvibrionaceae bacterium (assembly GCA_964546435.1). GTDB lineage: Bacteria > Pseudomonadota > Gammaproteobacteria > Pseudomonadales > Cellvibrionaceae > CAYNST01. Next base: position 44,152 of record CAZJKJ010000001.1, on the reverse strand, counting down.
CGCAGCGGGAAGAACGCTGAGAAGAATTGATGACTTCGGTCTGAATTTTCCTGCGCCGGGTTTCCCCGGCGACGCGATATCAGGAAGAAGCACCCAGAGCATTAAAATAAAATGCCAGATTTGTGACGCAGTTTAAATAAACCCCGCAAGCCTGAAGATACGCGCGGTTTCTCCCTAAAAAGCGCGATCACTTCCCACTGGGGCAGCGGTTTTGCCGCGTGTCGCGCCTTTCTTACAAAACTGTAACTTTACTTGCCACCGCCAAAAAATATACTGCCCCCACTTTAATCCTGCGCGTCCTCACCAAGCGTGACATCTGCCGCGCGAGCGGCGCCCGCGTCAAACAATTTCTGTATGCCGCCGTCTTTCATCAAACCGATCCAGCCAAGGCCATTTCATGAAAAATGCCATCAAATTCGCTTTAGTCGCCGTCGTCGCGCCGGTCGCTCACCAGTCGATTGCCCAGTCGGAGTCGGAGCCGCTCGATATCCGCGGGCGGATCATGATCGATCACACCGTCTTCGACGGAATTCATAATGAGAACCAGCTGGGCAGCGGCTGGGCGCTGCGGCGGGCGCGAATCGGAATCAAGCACAAATCCAACAAGGATTGGGCCGCCGAACTGGAGCTGAGTGTTGATCACGAGGATGAATCCGTCGAAATTGCGGACGGGTTAATCCAGTACCGCGGCTGGAACTTTGGCCGTCTGTCCGTTGGACATATGAAAGAATCCTTCAGCCTCGAAGACAACACCAGCTCCATGGACATCAGCACCATGGAGCGCAGCATGGTCACGGAAGCCTTCGCGCCCGGCCGCAATTACGGTATTGCCTTATCTAATGGCACGTCGACCCATAGCTGGAACCTGGGGATGTATCAGGCCAGTGAAACCGAAGTGGACGCAGAAGGAGACGAAGACGGACGGGACGGTTACGCTCTTACCGGGCGCCTGACCTTCAGCCCGATCAACGACGCGGCCCGCACGCTTCACCTGGGAATGAGCGCTTCGGTCAGGGACATGCAGGGTACCTTGCATGAGCTCAACAACCGTCTGGAGATCGATGCATCAGAAGCGGATAAAGTACTGGAGAGCCGCGCGATAGCCGCCGACCGAATCTCCCAGTACGGACTGGAAGCGGCCATGGTAATGGGCAGGTTTTCTTTCCAGACCGAGTGGATGGCACAGCAGGTAACCGAGGCAATTACTGAAGAGCAGACCGGCCTGGACGCGGATTTTTCGGGCTATTACCTGTTGGCGAGTTATTTCCTGACGGGTGAATCACGGGTTTATGACGAAGGTGCATTTGGAGAGACCAAACCTGCGGGCAAAAAGGGAGCGGTCGAGCTGGTGGTCCGGTACAGTCATCTCGACACCATGATCGAGGCCGAGGGTGTCGAAGCAAATTCACTGGTGGTGGGCTTGAATTACTACGCCACCGGCCGGGCGAAACTGATGCTCAATGTGATTCGTGGCGAAAACGAGAGCGCTGATCCGACGGAAACCGGTACCGGCAATGCGGTGGCTTTCAGGGCGCAGTACGAGTTTTAGAAGGGTGACCGGGGCCGGCCGTGTTGAATCCGTCACAGCTGCCCCCATCTATGCAAGCTCCAATCGCCCATCAAGGTAAGGCTATGTTCTACGAACTCACTGTGGTCCAGTTCAGCAAGATGCTTCGCAACTTGAGCGCTATTCTCGACAAAGGCGCGAGCTTCGCCGAGAGCAAAAAAATTGATGCAGGGGTGCTGCTTAACGCGCGCCTGGCTCCGGATCAGTTCAATCTGATTCGACAGGTGCAGATTGCCTGCGACACGGCCAAACTGGGTGCCGCGCGTCTGGCCGGGACCGTGGACACTGCGCCGAAACACGCCGACACCGAATCCACCCTGCCGGAACTCCAGGAGCGTATCCAGTCGGTGTTGACCTACCTGGAAAGCTTCAAGGAAAGCGACTTTGCAGAAGCCGCGTCAATTCAGGTATCGCAGCCGCGCTGGGAAGGCAAGTATGTTACCGGCTATGAATTTGCCGTTCAGCACGCCATTCCCAATTTGTATTTTCACATCACAACCGCTTATGCGATTCTGCGTCACAACGGCGTAGAAGTGGGCAAAAAGGACTACCTCGGTCCCATGCCTTACAAGCACTGACAAAACTGCAATACCGCCAATTCGGAAAATCAGTCCGGGGAAACGCCGCGTGTCGGCTTTTCTCCAGACTGGGCACGAAAGGCACGAATTACCCGGACACCCACCGCACGAGTCTCCCGAATCAATTACCAAGACACCCACATCAATTACCAAGACACCCACGGCATCCAGCGCGAATTACCAAGAATTACCAAGACACCCACGGTATCCAGAACGATTTACCAAGACACCCACCGCACGATTTACCAAGACACCCACCGCACATGCGGGCCGGTGCATTGCCAGGACGCACTACCAGGACACCCACGGTATCCAGCGCAAATTACCCCGACACCCACTTCATCCGGCGCAAGGTCGCTTAAGCAACCCTCGCGTTCGCCCACGCGGGGACCGACGAACACACAGTTGGGGTCTGTTAGCCCGATTTCGACGTAGATTTGACAAAACACACAAGGGGTTTCATATGCATTACGAATGGGTTTATGACCATCAGGGCATCGACTGGGAGGCGCTGTCGGAGCTCTATCGTTTGGCGCCATTGGGAAAAAAGCGGCCCGAAGATTTGCAGCGAGTATTTTTCAACAGCATGTTTCAGTGTTTCGTTTACTGCGAAGAACGGCTGGTCGGCGCGGGACGGGCGCTGGCGGACGGCCGTGACTGCTCCTACCTCTGTGACGTGGCGGTCCACCCCGAATTTCAGGGCAACGGGCTCGGCAAGGCTATCGTGACCAAGTTGGTGAACCTTTCTTCCGGACATAACAAAATCATTCTCTATGCCGCGCCGGGCAAGGAGAATTTTTACCGGCAGATGGGGTTTCGGCGGTTGCGCACAGGAATGGCTATTTTTGAAGACGAAGATCAGGCCATTGCCGGAGGTCTGCTTGAAGACAATCGTCCCGCGAGTGACCGTCCGCCCGCTGACCGTCCAGTTTCCAGCCAATAGCGGTGGGGAGATCTATACTGGTAGAACAAAAGTTAAGGAGCCAGCGACTGGTTACAGGTTTAACTGCATGAGAATAAAGCCACGATTGCACAAATGCCTTTTGGGCTGTCTCACTGTGCTGACCCTTTGCGGTCTGCATACACCGGTGGCGGCCGAGCCCATCCGGGTGCTGTTCGAGGAAGGCGCGGACGCAATCGGCTCCTACTGCATGGGGTTGTTGACGCTGGCGCTGAGCAAGATCGATCACCCGTACACGATTGAACACGCCAAGGGTCTCCGGACCAGCGCCCGCTCGATAGAAAATGTTGCTTCCGGGGAACTGAGCCTTGTCTGGGGTTCCGCGGATGAGCAGGTCGAAAAGACGCTGCTGCCGGTCCGGATACCGCTTTACAAAGGGTTGCTGGGCCACCGGATTTTTATTATCCGCAAAGGCGACCAACACCGGTTCAACGGCGTGCGGACACTGAATGATCTGAAACAGTTCGCATTTGCTCAAGGCGCCACTTGGGCCGATGCGCATGTTCTGGAGCAGAATGGCCTGAAAGTTCTAAATGTCCACAAATACCACAGCCTTTTCCATATGCTCGATGGCGGCCGCTACGACGCTTTCCCTCGCGGCCTGCAGGAACCGTGGCAAGAGCTTACCGCCTGGCCGGAACTGGATCTGACAGTCGAAAGCCGGGTGATGCTGGTTTACAGGATGCCCTTTTATTTCTTCGTCGGCCGCCATAATCCAACACTGGCTGCAGACATCGAGCGCGGCTTGAACCTGGCCATTGCCGATGGCAGTTTTGACGAATACTTTTTCAAAGATCCGACGGTCCGCGATGCATTGAAGAAAAGCGATATGGCTAACCGCGTAGTCATTGAACTGAACAATCCATCGCTTCCCGCGCAGACCCCGGTGGATCGAAAAGAGCTGTGGTTGAGTGCCGACCAGCTCAAGTGAAGCGGGATGTCGACTGTGATCAACGATTCCCGGCGGCTTGCAGCTCATCATCGAGACGCTGACTTTCGGCGGCACGGGGCTTGTGGAACCGGCCCAGGGCCAGATAGACCACCGGCGTCAGATACAAGGTAAACAGTGCTGCCAGCCCCAACCCTCCAAACATGACCCAGCCAATCGCTGAACGGGCTTCCGCGCCCGGTCCGGTACTCAATATGAGCGGCAACCCGCCGAGCACGGTCGACAGCATGGTCATTGCGATAGGGCGCAGGCGGACCTGGGCCGCCTGGGTTGTCGCCTCCAGCAAAGGCAGCCCCCGGTCTCGCAGCTGGTCTGCGAATTCGACCATCAAAATACCGTTCTTTGCCATCAGACCGATCATCATGACCAGCCCGATCTGGGAGAAAATATTGACAGTGGTCCCGGTCAGGAACAGGGCGTAGACCGCAGCCGCGAGCCCAAAAGGGACAATGGCAATGACGATGAGCGCGCTGGTAAAGCCCTCGAACTGTGCGCTGAGCACCAGAAAGACCACCAGAAAGGCAATGGCGTAGGTCAGGGCGACATCGCCGCTGGTTTCATTGAGTGTTTCGGCTTCACCCAGCAGACGCAGTGTTATGCCGGCAGGCAGGATTTCGGTGGCCAGGGTTTCCAGTTCTTCGATTGCACTGGCCAGAGGATAACCCGGCGGCAGCTGGGCACTGACTTCAATCGCTCGCCGCTGGGCATGACGATCCAGCTGCGCCGCCACACTTTCTTCCTTGAGCGTGACCAGACTCACCAGCGGGATCAACTGGCCCGAATTGCTTTTGACATACAAATTGACGAGATCCTGGGGCGAGTTCAGGGTGGTGGTGGGCGCCTGCAGCATGATGGGTACGGCTTCGTCGGCCACATTGAGGTCGCCGATGTCGAGACCGGCAACGACGACACGCAGAGTGCTGGCAATTGCCTCGAGGGGTACATCAAGGTCGGCGGCGCGACGGCGATCGATCTCCACTGAAAGCTGTGGCTGGGTAGGCCGGTAGGAAATATCGGTTTGGGTCAGATGGGGCAGGCGCTCCGCCATGGTATCCATCAGATGTTTGCTGGCCTCATAGATCTCGGCGTAATCGCTGCCCAGCAGGGCCACATCGATGCCGCCGCCTGCACCCCGCATGTTCAGGCTGTTGGGGCTGCTGATGCGGATCTGCGCCCCCGGTATTCGCGCAAGACGATCCTGATATTCCGCCTTGATCTGCTGTTGACTGCGGTCCCGGTCATCCCAGGGGATCAGCGGAACCATCACCCGCGCCCGGTTCGGATCGTAGCGGCCGACGATGGTGAAGAAGTTTTCCACGTCGCCGGAATCGCGCAGCGGTCGCAAGATGGCCTCCATATGATCGGCCTGCCGCTTGATGTAATTCAGCCCGGTGCCGTCCGGACCGGTGGCGTCCACATACAGGACACCGCGATCCTCTTCCGGCAGCAGCTCTTTGCCCAGAACCAGATAGATCAGCCCCGCACCCAGCGCAATCGCCATCGCCATCACAAAAACCATGACCCGATGACGGAGGACGAACCCCAGGGTGCCGGCATAAAAGTCCGCAAGACGCTTGCCGGAGGCCGCCAATCGCAAGCCGATGGCGCCGGGGGAGTGCTCCGTGCGCAACAGGCGCGCTGACATGGCGGGCACCAGGGTCAGGGCGACAAAGGACGAAATGATGACAGCGGTTGCGAGCACCAGGCCGAACTCGCGAAACAGGCGGCCGGCGCTGCCGGGCAGCAGCGCGATCGGGACAAACACACTGACCAGTACCGCAGTGGTGGCGATTACCGCAAATATGACCTGACGCGTGCCCAGAACGGCGGCAGCCCGCGGTCCCAGGCCCTGGGAGCGGCGACGCTGGATGTTTTCCAGAACCACGATGGCATCGTCCACAACGAGCCCCGCGGCCAGGACGATTGCCAGCAGGGTAAGGATGTTGAGGGAAAAGCCCATGAGCCAGATTCCCGCCAGAGTACCGATCAGTGCAACCGGGATCACGGCTGCGGGGACCAGCATGCTGCGCATGGATCCGAAGAACAGCCAGATGGTCGCCACCACGATCAGGATGGTATAGACGAGGCTGACCAAAACCTCCTTGACCGAACCCTTGATGAAAATGGCCTTGTCTTCCGTGACAGTAAGCGTCACGTCATCCAGCCGCTGATTGAGTTCGGCAACGGTGGTTTTGACCTGGGCGGAGATATCGATGGTGTTGGATTGGGCCTGACGAATAACGCCGAGACCGATCACAGGTTCCGCATCCAGATAGACCAGGGATTCGGCATCTTCAGGGCCGAAGGTCACATAGGCGACGTCTTCAACGCGGATGGTGCCTTTGATGATGATGTCACGCACTTGCTCTTCGGTCAGCGTCGATGCATCCGCCCGCACCAGCAATTCCTGATCGGTGGAACGAAAGCTGCCGGAGGGGACGTCCAGCGGGGCCTGTCTCAGCACGGCGATGACATCCTCCACCGAGAGGCCGAGGCTGGACAGCCGCAGGGGATTCAGTTCCACCCGCATGATGCGCTGGCGCTGCCCGAAGAGCGCCACATCGGCAACCCCCGGAATGGCGATAAGCGAAGGGACAATGTCCTTTTCGATGATCCGGGTCAGGCTTTCCTCTCTCAATGTGCCGCTGGTGACGGCGATATTGAGAACCGGCTCCGCATCCTGCTCGGCCTTTACCACCATCAGCTGTTCCACGTCTTCGGGGAGTTCTCGCTGCGCCTGATTGACCGCTTCGCGCACGTCAGCCGCCGCACCGTCCAGCTCTATGCCGGGCAGGAATTCGATATGGATGCGGAAATTGTTCTCTTCGCTTGAGGACCGTATGTTGCGAATGCCGGTGACCCGGGAGACCGCCCCTTCTATAATGCTGGTGACTTCCGCATCCATGGTTTCGGGCGAGGCGCCCGGCAGATGACCGCGTACTGAGACCACCGGCAGATCGACATCGGGCAGTTCCCTGACTTCCACCGCCAGCAAGGCCGCAAAGCCGGCAATGGCGATCAGCAGATTGAGAACCAGAATCAGAATAGGGCGCCGGACACTGACCGACGCGAGATCGGATGACGGATCCTGTCCCGGGCGATCCGGGGGAGTATCGACAGCGGAATTCATGGCGCGACGGTCTCCGACTCGATCAGTTCAACCGCAGCGCCTTCGCGCAAGCCCTGCAAACCTTCCACGACCACTCGCGTACCCGACGGCAAGTCTGCATCCAGCAGGACAAAACCTTTTTCACGCATTACTACGGAAGCGGGCACCCGGCGCGCGATGCCGTCGTCGATCCGCCAGGCATAGGCGCCATCTCCGCCCCATTGCAGAGCGGTTTCCGGGACCTGCGGATACTCGTCCCGAACCAGCTCCAGGGCGACGCGAAAACTCATGCCCGGCCGCAGCTGATCCGTGTCATTGGCCAGGACGGCGCGTACCGCGAACGAACGGGTCGCCGGATCTATCTGGCTGTCTATTTCCATAATCCGGCCCGGCCGGGGATCGCTGCCATGGGCCCAGCTCGAAATGCTTACCGGGGTGTCAGGGCCGATCTGATCATAAAAAATCTCCGGCAGTACAAACGTCACCAGCAACTGGCTCCGGTCATCCAGGGTGGCAATGGCAGTGGAGGGATCGATATGGGCCCCCGGGTCGATATCCGTCAGACCCAGATGCCCGGCAAACGGTGCCTGAATGCGATGATTGGCGAGGGCGACCCGGGCGCGGGCAAGCGTGATTTGGGCCCGGGCCACGGCGCTTTGCGCCTCTTCCAGCGTCGATTCGGTCACCGCGCCGGCTTTGTGAGTGCGCCGGTAGCGACTCAACAGGCGTTCTGCATCCTTGAGTTCCACTTCGGCGGCATCGACAGCGAGACGTTCGTCCTGCGCTTCCAGCTGCACCAGGTGGGCGCCGGCTTCGACGCGGTCGCCGGCCCGGAAGTGCAACGTTTCCACTTCTCCGCTGACTTCCGGATAAAGGGTGATCGAAGCGATTGCCCTGGAGGTTCCCACCGCTTCGAGGCGGGTGGTTTGTGGCTGTAACCGGACCGGGGCGGTAATCACCGGTCGACCGGGGGAGCGGGCGTTTGCATCCTCCCGGGCGGCGCTATCGTTGTCACAGCCGTTTAGAAGCAGGATCAGCGGGGATAGAAATACACTCCAGATGTATTGGCGGTACATAGTGAGCCGGATGTCCTGTTTGTTGGGCGAAAAGAGCAACAGTGCTCCCGAGGAGCTCCCGCAGGAGCCCCGTATTCTTGAAAGGATTGTCGCGATGATACGCGGTTTTCGGTTGCTGCGGATGTTTTGCGGGCATTTACGAAGAGGACATCAATCAGCCCGGATTCACGAAAAAAGCCCCCGAAAGGGGGGGCCTTTTTACCTGAGACGCTATCGATCAGATGGAACGCTGACCCTGATGCGGAGCGGGTTCAGCTAGCGGTTGGAGGACAAGCGGTACCGCCCCCGTTGCTGGAGGGTAACTCACCATTGAGTTGACGTTGAACGTTATTGGCTTTTTGTTGAATGAACTTCAGCAGGCCCGGCGCCGGCCCGTAAGTATTGGCACCTCGTCCCGCCGCAATGTCACTGCCTTCAGGCATATCCTGAGTGAGCGATGCTCGCCACTCTTCATAGGTGAAGAACTTGGTCGGATCCGCTTTCACGTAAGGATCGATCAGGTTGGCCAGGCGATTGATTTCCTGCTCGAGATACGCGGGGTCATAAGCGCTATCGAGCAATCTTTGCAGCTCGGCATGGTACTGCGCTTTAAGCTGCGGGTCCTGCAGTATGGCGTCCAACATGGGGCGAGCCGGATTGGAGTCGTGAATCGGGTTGTCGATCACGTGATCCACCACGTCGCAGCCAGCGCCGCCGAATCCGCCGCCACC
>CAZJKJ010000001.1:15983-35102 GCA_964546435.1 uncultured Cellvibrionaceae bacterium | reverse complement strand
CCGAATCCGCCGCCGCCCCCGAAGTCGCCGCCGAATCCACCGTCACCAATGGGTCCGATGGTGAAGGCAGGGCCGTCGCCCCACATGCCATAAGCCAGGTTGTAATCCCAGGGCAGGATGGTAAACCTGCTATTGGTGCGTTCTTCATACAGATAAAAATTATTGGCGGTCGCTCCGAGCGGGCTGTCCATATTCCCGGTCAGCACTGTGGCGGCGAGGTATTTCACCATGATATCCGTGTCGATATGAGCCAGCGGGCTGCTGCCGTTGTTGATGCCGTCAAGGAAGCGGAGTAAAGCTGCCCCTTCCTGGGGAGTGCCCAGGGTTTCATCATTGTTCTTAAGGACCAGCCCCGCACTGTAACTGCTGATGTTGTTGTCAACCCAGGTGAGACGCTGGCCGATTTCACCTTTGTAAAGATCCCCCTTGTCATCCGCATCTTCCGGGAAGTGTTTCTCCAGGAACTCGCTGTCGATCATCTCGATCATCAGATACAGCCCCAGGTGCTCACCGGCGACCCACAAATCCACATACGACGTTTCTGGAGCCGGTACACCGGCTTCTCGCATCAGCTTGTAAGCCAGAGCATCGCGCATGAACGACGGGTCGGAGAAGCTCTGATTGAACACCAGCTTTTTCATGCCCATAAACTTCTGGTCTTCATATTCGTTCATGTCGACTTTGAAGCCGTAGCGGATGGAGTTTTGAACGAACATCAGTGAACCCTGACCCTTGACCCGGAAACCGACGTTCTCGATCATCGCGCCATTGAGTTCAAAGTTGGCCGGGTAATATTGCTCGGCTTGGGGATCGGCAAGTATGGCCTGCCAGTCGGCTTGGGGAATGTCCACGCGAACCGTAAATACCTCGCTCTCGGTGAAGAGCACATACGGGACATTGTTATAGCCGGGCGTCGGATAGAGGGTATCGATCTGATTATCGATTCGACCATAGCTGCGACCGTTTTTATTGTCTTCGCTTCCCCAGGCAATGTAATCCACTTCTTCAGAACCATGAAAAAGGGAAACTGAGTCCTCTGACCCCAGCCCAAAGCTGACGTGGGCGCCGCCATCGGCAGGGATATCGCCGCCAGACAGGACGACAGCATATTCGCCTGGCTGCAAGGTGATGGAAGGCAGTGCTTCAAGAGCGCTGGCGCTGTCGGCCAGAGCGAATTCACCAAGATTGACTGGTTCACTGCCGGTATTGACCAGCTCAATCCAGTCGCTTTCATTATAAAAACCGGGACGATCCGATTTCGCAACAGCTTCGCTGATCTTGAGCGTCGAATTTCCACTCGGATTGCCGCGAACTACCGAATTCCCCGGATCTTCAGGCGGATTTTCAGATTGATTATTGTCTGGCTGATCATCAGGGTTGTCTAAGTTACCGCCGCAGGCACTGAGCAGGCCAGCCGTCAGCAGCAGGGATATCCAGAACTTGTTTTGCATGTTAACTCCGATTGGTTATCCTCCAGGAGGACAGTGAACTCGTTCCCGGCTACTGCCTGCCCCGTACGGCAGTGGTGCCGTGAGGGAGCGCAAGGTGCGACGCGAAATTCTGAAACTACCACAGGGTAGATTCGATTAATGTGAGTGCAATCAAGTATCGGGTTATAGGGAGCCGGCACGGGTTGACTTCCATATCCGGGTGGGGACACTGCCCGGCAACCCGGCACTGTCATCGCCGCGTAAAAGTTGTTAATCGAATTGTGACTCAGACCCTAAATCAACATCCGGATGTAAGACTTTTTCGCCTCCGCAAGTACCGCCGTATTAAAGGAGAGTCATGCGACAGCTGTTCGCCCCACTGATGGCCCTGATGTTTTCAGTCGCCCTGCTGCTCACCGGCAACGGCCTGCTCTTGACCTTGCTGCCGCTGCGGGCGGCGGCCCATGGCTTTTCAGCGACGCAGATAGGCTTGACGGCGTCGTCTTACTATCTGGGGTTTGTGCTGGGGTGTCTGGTGGTTCCGCGTATTGTCAAACGCTCAGGACATATCCGGACCTTTGCGGTGCTGGGGGCGCTGCTTTCGGCCGCCGCTCTGGTTTTCAGTCTGGTGCCGACGTTTGGCGCCTGGATGGTGCTGAGATTCCTGGTCGGCGCCTGCATGGCGGGCGCCTACATGGTGATCGAGAGCTGGCTCAATGAGCGCGCGGACCCGCAGACTCGGGGCACCATTCTTTCGATCTACAGCATGGTCAGTTTGATCATGATTGCTGCAGGGCAGCAATTGCTCAACGTGGCGCCTCGCGATCCGGATGCGTTATTCAATCTGGCGGCCATCCTGATTTCTCTCGCCATCATTCCGGTGTCCCTGACGTTGTCCCTGGCGCCGACCCCGATCCAGAATGTGCGCATCAACCTGGTCCAGGTATGGCGCTTGTCCCATGTCGGCTTGCTGGGTGCGATGGTCGGCGGGATGGTAACGGGATCGTTCTGGGCGCTGGCACCGGTATTTGCCCGGGGCATAGGCATGGATACCGGCAGTCTCACTTTGTTTATCAGCGCGGCGGTGCTGGGGGGGGCGGCCTTTCAATTGCCCCTGGGGCGATTGTCTGACTATTTCGATCGGCGTCTGGTGCTGTTTTACATTTCGCTTGCCGGTGTGGTGGTGTCCATACTGATCTTTCTGGCGGCGCGGCTCTGGACGCAGAATTACTGGCCATTGATCGGGTTGTCCTTCCTTTGGGGCGGCTGCACCATGACGATTTACGCCATCTCACTCGCACATGCCAACGATTGCGCCAATCCGGAAGATTTTGTCATGGTAGGCAGCGCCATGTTGCTCTCTCTCGGGTTAAGCTCCGCAGCCGGTGCACCCGTTGCATCCGCGCTGACCATTGCCCTGGGGCCGTCGGGACTCTTTATGTTCTTCGCACTGTGCCTGATTGCCTTTATGGTTATGATTTTCTGGCGGCGTCGCGCGCACGTGCTACCAGCGCGGGATCCCGCCGAAGCGCCGTTCCAGGTTATCGCGGAGACTTCCCCGGTGGCGCTGGAACTGGATCCCCGCACTGAGGTCGAGGCGAGCGGCAAAACGGCCTGATTCGACGAGCGGCAGCAAGGATTCTGCTGGTGGACAAACCTGACGGGGAGTGTGTCGTGAACGCCATAAATCTTTCTCTCGCGACAAATCTCGGCGTCGCGCTGCGCGCCCGGGAACGCCAGATCGCCACGGCGGAGTCCTGTACCGGCGGTGGCATTGCGGAAGTGATTACCCGGGTCCCCGGTTCTTCAGCCTGGTTCGAATATGGCTTCGTCACTTACAGCAATATTGCCAAGATCCGGTTGCTGGACGTCGATCCGGCGATCCTGAAGCAGTCGGGGGCGGTTAGTGAAGCCGTAGTCCGGTCAATGGCGCTGGGGGCGATGCGGAATGCGCAAAGCTATTGCGCCGTGGCGGTCAGCGGAATTGCCGGCCCGGGCGGTGGTACGCCCGCGAAACCAGTCGGCACGGTGTGGCTGGCCTGGTGCAGTGAGCGCACTGTCCGCGCCGAATGCCGGGGGTTCGGAGGCGATCGGGACGCGGTGCGGGAACAAACAGTACAGGCAGCGCTGGAGGGCATGCTCCAGCTCCTGGCGACGGAGGATAAGACGCCGTAAACGTCGGGCTGGCCATCGCAATCGTCTGGTTGTATGTACAGCATAAAATCGCTATGCTTGCCGGCAGCCGGTTTCCCGGGACCGATGGCGGTTAGGCAACAGTCAGGTTTCAATTCAGGTTTTTCAAGGGTTTTTCGAGATCAAAAGGGGTTAGTTAATGGACGCAAATAAAGAAAAGGCATTAAAAGCGGCACTTGTACAAATTGAGCGCCAGTTCGGCAAAGGGACTGTAATGCGGATGGGAGATCAGGAACGCCAGAACATCCCCTGCATATCAACCGGTTCCCTGGGACTGGATATCGCGCTGGGAACAGGCGGTCTGCCCCGCGGCCGCATCGTCGAAATCTACGGGCCTGAATCATCAGGCAAGACCACGCTCACGCTGCAAGTCATTGCCGAGGCACAGCGCGCCGGCGGAACCTGCGCTTTTGTCGATGCCGAACATGCCCTGGACCCGATCTATGCGGAGAAGCTCGGCGTCAATGTGGACGATCTGATCGTATCCCAGCCGGATACGGGCGAGCAGGCACTGGAGGTATCCGACATGCTGGTACGCTCTGGCGCTATCGATGTACTCGTGGTGGATTCGGTGGCGGCACTGACACCCAAGGCAGAAATCGAAGGTGATATGGGCGATCACCACGTCGGCCTGCAGGCGCGGCTGATGTCACAGGCGTTACGCAAAATTACCGGAAACATCAAAAATGCCAACTGTCTGGTTATTTTCATCAACCAGATCCGCATGAAAATCGGCGTCATGTTCGGCAACCCGGAAACCACAACCGGGGGAAATGCCTTGAAATTCTATGCATCGGTGCGCCTCGATATCCGCAGGATCGGGTCGGTCAAGGAAGGCGATGAAGTGACCGGTTCGGAAACCCGTGTCAAAGTCGTTAAAAACAAGGTCGCCCCCCCGTTCAAGCAAACGGAATTTCAAATCCTCTACGGCCAGGGAATCAACCGCCTTGGAGAGATCGTTGATTATGGCGTGAAGTTGGGGCTGATCGACAAGGCAGGGGCCTGGTACAGCTACCAGGGAGACAAGATCGGGCAGGGCAAGCAGAACGCCATTAATTATCTGAAGGAGAACGCCGAGACAGCGAAGTTTCTGGAAGCGAAAATCAAGGAAGAAATGCTCGGCGGGAAAGCGGTCCCGAACCTTGCCGAAACAGTCGAAGAAGATACCTGATAGCGAGTTCCGGCTTGGAATCCCGGCAGGTTTACAACAAGGCGATTGCGCTGCTGGCTCGGCGGGAACACTCCGAAAAGGAGTTGCGCACCAAGCTGCTAAAGGAATTCGGTGATCAGGAGCCGTCCGCACAGACATGTATGGATGAAGTGGTTGAGCGGCTCAAACAAGATGATTACCTTTCCGATTGGCGCTTCGCCATGTGCTACGTCCGGTCCCGGGCGAACCGGGGTTTCGGATCGGAACGCATTGCGCAGGAACTGGCCACCAAAGGCGTCGATTCTGAAGTCAGCGAGGCAGCGCTCGAGCAATTCGAACAGGCCGAAATGAGCTGGTCCGTTGTGATCGAGCAGGTATGGAGAAAAAAGTTCGGTCGACCGCCGGAGAATTTTCTCCAGAAATGCAAACAGGCGCGCTTTCTCCAGTATCGGGGATTTTCATCCTCACAGATCGCGGCACTCGAAGCGGTATGGCGTGCTGAAACCCCGTAAGGGAGACGCACGCTTGCTACAGATTTGCGGTGCCATATCGGCGGCAGCGCATGTCCGGGTTCATCTGGCCATCGATCCTGTCCGTATGTTACGCAACCTCGTCGGCATGGTGCGGAGAAACAATGACCACTTCGGCTCAAGTCGATTCGCCCATCCTCGTCATACTTGTCCGGCATGCACAAAGCCAATGGAACCTCGAGAATCGGTTTTCCGGCTGGGCCGATCCGCCGTTGACGCCGGCGGGCGCCGAGGAAGCGATTGCGGCAGGTGAGCATTTGCGACGGTTGGGCTACCGGTTCGACATTGCATTTACGTCACGTTTGTCTCGCGCGAAAACGACGCTGGAGATCCTGCTCAGGCAAATGAGCCATCCTCCGATCCCGATCAAAGAGGATTGGCGCTTGAATGAGCGTCATTACGGCGCACTCGAAGGCAGAATAAAAACGCCTGAAGCCAATAACACGACTCCCGAACAGGTCTGGCGATGGCGGCGCAGCTATCTGGAGAAAGCGGAGCCTCTGTCGCTGGACGATCCGCGGCATCCGCGTCTTTCTCCCCTTTATAAGGATCTGGATACGGCGCTGCTGCCGGCGGTCGAAAACCTGGCTGACACCCGACTGCGCGTCATGGCGTTATGGGACGAGGAAATTCTCCCTGATGCGATGTCGGGGCAACGACCTATTGTCAGTGCGCACGGAAATACCTTGCGGGCGCTTTTAATGGGTGTAGCCGATATGTCCGTGGAGCAAATCGAAAGTTTCGAGATTCCCACCGGAATCCCCATGCAGGTTCAGCTGGACGAACGCGGAAAGTTTCAGTCATGGAAATATCTCGTTCCAAAAATTTAGTGACGTGATTCGCTGCTGACGAATTTGGTTCGGACTGTTAAGAATTAAGCTTCGAGATCGCTTCTCCTCGACGAGAAATCACTGTTAGAATCTGGCCATGGCGACTTTTTCGCTGTTGCAATTTGGCAACATTTTCGAAGATATACTTAAAAATACTTCTGGCAGAATTATTGCACTACGTTTTGCAATCAAGTTGCTGCTGCCACCCCTTCGGGCGATCAGCCTGGCTGAACAACTCCAATAATTAGTCGAGCTTCATCGACATAATCCATTAAAGATAGGGCGGTGTGCATGCCTATCAGCAATGGCGGCCGCTTGACGGGTGGACAAATTACGTTCAACAGACAGAATCAAGGAAATTAATTAGATGAGATCCAGTAGTCGTGCGATGTCTGCTTCCACAAGGTTGTGTAATAACTACATTAAGCCTTTGCAAATTGGTCTGACTCTGGCGTTGGCGTTTTGTTGCCAAACGGCATCGGCAGCGGCCGAGCCGGAGTCTGCTGCACAGATTTTGCTCAACATGATGGCGGATAAAGCGCGCGGGCTCGCGGCGAAAGATTATGCTCCGCCAGTATCAAATTTGCCGTCCCAGCTCGCAGACATGAGTTATTCACGATACCGCGCAATTAATTTCAAACCTGAAAAGGCGCTGTGGCGGAACGAGTCACTTTTTGAAGTGCAATTTTTTCACCCGGGGTTTTTATATAAAGAGCCGGTGGAAATCAAGGTAATAGACGGGCAGGGGTTGAATGCGCGAGTGGATTTTAATCCCGATTCTTTTAATTACAACGGACCTGCAAAAGATATCCTGAACGTTGCCAAACCGGATTTTGGATTTGCGGGTTTCAGGGTGCATTACCCACTGAACTCCAGCCAGTACAAAGATGAATTTGTCGTCTTTCAGGGCGCTTCGTATTTTCGTCTGGTCGGCCCTGGTCATGTGTATGGAATGTCGGCGCGGGGTCTCGCGATTGATACGGCCGGGCCCGGGGGTGAGGAATTTCCAGTATTCAGGGAATTCTGGTTGCTGAAACCACAGCCGCAAAGCGCGGTAGTGAGTGTTTTTGCATTGCTGGATTCTCCTTCGGTTGCCGGCGCTTATCATTTTGAATTTCATCCAGGGGTGCAGACTTCGGTTGATGTAGACGCCCGTCTTTTTGCCCGCACCGACGTGGGTAAGCTCGGTGTGGCGCCATTGACCAGCATGTTTCATTACGGTGAAAACAAAACGATGTTTTTCGATGACTTTCGCCCGGAAGTGCACGATTCGGACGGATTGCAGATGCTCACCCAGAGTGGTGAGTGGATCTGGCGGCCGCTGACCAACCCGACGCATTTAAGTATCAGTTCATTGCTCGATGAAAATCCGCAGGGGTTCGGTCTGATGCAACGGGACCGCGACTTCGACAATTATCAGGATGTCGAAGCCAATTATCACCGGCGCCCCGGCTTTTGGGTGAAGCCGCTCAGTGACTGGGGCAAAGGTCGAGTGGAACTGGTGGAGATTCCGAGTCAGTCGGAAACCAACGACAACATCGTGGCGTACTGGGTGCCGGAGCAACCCCTGCGTAAAGGGGAGGAGGCGCGGTTTCGCTATAACCTGACGGCGCTGGACGCGTTCCCGGTAGGGCACAACCTTGCCCATGTGGAGTCCACCCGGATTGGCTGGGCAGCCATCCCGGGCCAGGACCAGCCCCCGCCGACCAGCGAACGGCAATTTGTAGTTGATTTTACTGGTGAAGCCCTTGACGCGCTTGCGGCAGATATTCCTCTGGAAGCCAGTCTGTCAGTGTCATCCGGGCAGACCCGGGATCTCCATGTGACCCGGTTGCCCGGTGCCAACGGCTGGCGGGCAAGTTTCAAATTATCACCCGAAAAGGATGACGCAGTAGACATGCGTCTTTACTTGAGCTGGGGTACACAACGATTAAGCGAGGTTTGGAACTATGTCTGGTATCCCAACGCAGTCCGATAAGGTGGTGAGCTTCGCCGACGCCAAACTGGCGAAAGGGAGCTACAAGATCCAGATACCCTGGAAGCGTGCCCGGAGCTTCATATTCTTCGGATTGTCCCTGGGCACCATCGCTCTGGGCGTCTGGCTCATGTTTGACATTCTCTCGGCGAACGGTCTCAACGTGATTGAAACCGGTTTGTTGGTGCTGTACTCGTTAACGTTTTCCTGGATAACGTTTGCGTTTTGGAATGGATTGATCGGTTTCGTTCTCCAGGTTTTCAGGATTGACCCTCTTGGTTTGCGGCGTCAAAGACCCCGACCCGACAGCACCCGACGCAGGCCAAAAAGCCGGACTGCCGTGGTGATGCCGGTTTATAACGAAGATACCCGCCGCATCATGGCGGGATTCGAAGCCTGCCTCCGTTCTCTGGACGCAACCGGTCAGATTGCGCACTTCGATTTTTACATGCTCAGTGACACCCGCGACCCTGCATTGATCGACGCTGAAATCAGCGCCTGGCAGGGATTGTGCGAACGGTTGGGCGAGACGGCCAACCGTGTCTTCTACCGTCGCCGCGAGAATAATGTGAGCAAAAAAGTCGGCAATCTCGCGGACTTCTGTCAAAAGTGGGGCAGCTACTACGAATGCATGATCGTACTGGACGCCGACAGTGTAATGACCGGAGAGTGCATGCTCCATCTGACGCATGCAATGGAGGACAATCCCGGTGCAGGTCTCATCCAGACCGTCCCCATCCCGGTACGGCAGGAAACATTTTTCGGACGCTTTATCCAGTTTGCCGCCACTTTATATAGCCCCATGCTTGCAACCGGACTGGCATTCTGGCAGACCAACGCCGCCAATTACTGGGGACATAATGCGATCATCCGGATTTCTGCCTTTATGGATAATTGCGGTTTGCCATTATTGCCCGGCAAAGGACCTTTTGGTGGCGAGATCCTGAGTCACGATTTTGTGGAAGCGGCATTGCTGCGCCGGGGTGGCTGGGATGTATTCCTGCTGCCGGATCTGCAGGGCAGTTACGAGGAGGTGCCCAGTAACCTGCTCGACTACGCGACCCGGGATCGCCGCTGGGTTCAGGGAAATATCCAGCATCTGGGACTGCTTTTATACTCCGGGTGGCATGGTTCCAGTCGGCTGCACTTTATCTTCGGAGCAGTCGCCTATTTGTCCACCGTGATCTGGCTGGCGATGCTGGCCCTGAGTACCCTCGATGCCATCTGGCGAGCGCTGACCAGCAATGTCTTTTTCCACAGTGTCTACCAGCTGTTTCCCAACTGGCCGGTGGCAAAGGACGGGTTGATTTACTCGGTGTTCTACCTGACGGTCACTTTACTGTTTCTGCCAAAGCTGCTGGGAATCGTGGTGGGTATGCTGCAGAATCGGGCAGCCTTTGGCGGTCTTAAGAAGATGACCCTGGGGGCTGTGGTCGAGACGCTTTTTGCCATTCTGATCGCGCCGATCATGATGGTGTTCCATTCGTGGTTCGTGGTCAGCGTGTTTGCCGGTCGGGGGGTAAGCTGGGAGGCGCAGCCGAGAGACGGACGCCTGGTTCCCTGGGGCGACGCCCTCGGGCGTACCGCGCTGGCGACCGTGCTCGCGTCAGCCTGGGGCGCCACCGCCTGGTTTCTGGCGCCGACTTTCTTCTGGTGGCTCCTGCCGGTGCTCATCGGCTTGACCCTGGCAGCACCGATCGTACGGTATTCCAGTAGCGAGCGCCTGGGTAGCGTCGTCCGGCAGCTGGGCATATTTGCGACACCCAATGAAATTGAAGAAGAGGTGGTGTTGCGGGATTTACGCAAGGGTCTGCACAATGGTCAGTCGGCTAAACGGCGGACATCTTTTACGCGGATGTTGCCCGCCCGCTGGCGCGAAATGCCCGTGCAGTCCTTCGAAGCGGGCGTGGTTCGGCGATCTCACGCCTGAAATGGTGTTGGCGGAGGCATTCCATTTGCCGCCGCCAAACTGCCTTTACTACCCAAAGCCGTCCGGTAAAATTTTCCGGGAGTTCGCACCGAGCCCGTGTTACGCGTTAGTCCAGGGCGCATTCAAAAGCAATTTATGCCATTATTCCCCGCCATTATCGACATCCGGAACGGCTCCGTTGCTGGAGCTGTTCCATCATAAATTTCGAGGAAAACTAACTATGACGTGGTTATTGCTATTTGCGGGGCTGGTATTGCTCGTGATCGGGGCCGATCTGCTGGTCAAAGGGGCGGCTCGCCTGGCCACCAGTTTTGGCGTACCCGCTCTCGTCGTAGGCCTGACAGTCGTAGCATTTGGAACCAGCGCGCCTGAGTTGGCGGTCAGTGTAAAAGCAGCCTATTCGGGACAGGCGGAACTGGCAGTTGCCAACGTGGTAGGCAGCAATATTCTTAACGTGCTGCTCATCCTGGGTATGTCGGCCTTGATTTCCCCACTGATCATCTCGAAGCAACTGATCCGGCAAGACGTACCCATCATGATCGCTATATCGGTGATCGCGGTAATCATGACCGGAAACGGGAGTATAGGAAAGTTTGAGGCGGCCATTCTGGCGGCTGGTCTTATATCCTACACCGTGTTTCTCTTCATCCAGGGCAGACGGAACGGAACGGAAAATAATATCGGCGACGTCGACGAACTGTTGGCGGAAAAAGCCCCGGTCTGGCAGAACATTTTGTTGGTAGTGGGTGGTCTGATCCTGCTGGTCCTCGGTGCCCGGTGGCTGGTGGAGAGTGCCGTGGAGTTGGCGACGGCCTGGGGTGTTAACGAAGCGGTGATCGGATTGACGATTGTGGCGGCGGGGACTTCGCTGCCCGAAGCCGTGACTTCCGTAGTTGCGAGCATTCGCGGAGAGCGCGACATTGCGGTTGGTAACGTGGTGGGAAGCAACATTTTCAATATTCTGTGCGTACTCGGCATTTCCGGATTGGTCTCACCGGTGCCCCTGCTGGCAGGTGAACAACTGGCCAGTCTGGACGTTCCGGTCATGCTGGGTGTCTCGGTGCTCTGTTTGCCTCTGTTTTTTACCGGAGCAACCCTGAACCGCGTGGAAGGTGCCCTGTTCCTGACGCTTTACGTCGCCTATGTCTGGATGCTCATCGCCATCGCTCTGTCGTTGAACTACCTGAGTATGCTGCAGGACAGCATATTGATGGGCCTGTTCCCCGTGGTCGCACTCTTTGTGCTGGTCACTCTTGTACTGGAAATGCGCCGGCGTCATTCGGATAAGCCGTTTCCCCGTTAGAATCGGCCGGAGAGACCGCTACTGAATTCCGCAGCGTATCTGGCTGCGGGATTCAAGCAGAGGTTATCTGGTGGTTGGCGACGCTGAAAAATTTCTGGTTGTCAGTGGAGTAAACTTCCATCGCGCCTGTCGGCATGTTCCATACAAAATCTGCACCGCGTGCTTCAATATCGTCCACACTCACAAAAATACCCGTTTGGGACCGGGTTTCCTGGGAGCCCATCAGGTTAATCAGGAAACCAGCATCTGATCTGTCAGTTCTAACCACCATATCTTCAATTAAGCCTATCTGATCACCTTTGTCATTGCGCAGCACAGCATGTTTCCAGGCGTTTTCGGTCGACTGATCGTCCGCAAGCATCTCGAACAACTCCATGGCCAGGAACCTGTCATCCGTGACAGGAGCCCGTGCCAGGCGGTGTCTGTCAAAGGTGCTCGCCGAAGTGCTCGCCGAAGTGCTCGCAGAAGCTGAATGTTCAATATTGTCGGGTCGCTGATCTGCTTGCATTGCGAACGTTGAGAAAAACGTGTTAAGCAGATTCAAGGGGCGATTTAGCAAATCCATAAAACAACCTCGATTTAGCGCTCTCAGGAACCGGCGGATACTGGCGGTCCACAGTTAGTACAGTCAGTGCATACAGCGCGCCAGTCTGATGAACTTCAATCAGAGAACTTGTGAAGGTGGGAGCCTGTCACAAAGTGACAAACAGACAGGTGGAGAAAACGGAGGTTTTAATGGCGGTTCTATTGGGAATGGGGCGGTCGGTAGTTTGGGAAAGTGCAGTTATTGCAGGGAGTTGTAAACGGATCACGGGTGATAAGGGAGTGGATACGGGTCACAACACGGCGCAACCCTTAGCAGGTTGCGCCGAAGCTGTATCGAAAATTTTGAGGGAAAGATGTGTTATGTCGAGTCGCCAGCTGCACCAACAGTGACCCTCTTACTTAGATTTGCCGGTTGAAAAAGCCGTTCAGACCGACACCTTGAGCCATAAGAACGGCCAGGAGTGCGACAACAAGCAGCAACAGTAATTCGATGCGCACGATCATGATGATCGATTTCGGCACTGCAACCGGCTGGGTGTCATGGCGATGCTTCAGATAAAAACGTGTGGGTATGAAAGACAGTATGCCTGTCAGCACGAAGAGACCGACTTTGGCGTGGAAGACGGGGTTATGGGTATAGAAGACCGCGGGCTTGCCCACCCACCACCACAGGCCCACACCGAACAGCAGTACACATAAGGCGCTGGCACCAAAAATCGTGTCAAAAAGTGCGATTTTCTTCATCCATTGCGGTTCCACCGAGCTCTTTAACAGCATATGTTCGGCTGACAGCATGGCGAAGAGAATGATTATCGCAACGAAATGGCCGTAACGGACCAGTAAATCCAACATGGATACTCCGGGATTCTGAATATGGGAACGATGGTGTGCGTGGATGCACTGCCTGCCCGCAGGGAAATCGCCCTGACCGAGCCAGATTCGGCATGACGGCGCACGCGGGCCGGGCAATCAACCGCTGTCAGGCCCCATTTATTGCGATCCGACGCACGGCGCCGGTTCTTCCATCACCTGACGTTAACTGGCAAAATCCTGCCTCGACCGGCGAAGCAGCGCAAATCTACACCGAATGTTTCACATTCATCAAGTGCCAGTATGCCCGGATGTGCACGGGCATAGGAAAACTGGTCGGTTGCTGACGTTCCGGCATGGCGACACAGGTGAGTCGCCGGCATTCCGTCCGGGCGTGGAAGCCGGAATTCTTCGGAACGATCGAGACCGCCGGTGCCGCCGGCACCCGTATTAACACTCATCCGGTCCGTCGGCCAAACGGCTGACGCCTTCAGGAGGTAGATTCTCCCAGTATGGAAATTACGCCCAATAAACTTTACGAAGACAAATTCTGGGTGAATCTCGACTTCGGTCTGGCTTCGGACGAGCAGAAAATCCTGCTGGAAAGAGTGTTGAACTTCTACAAGGAGCTGGCAGTTCCCGATGTCAGCGCTGGCTATGCCGATCTGGAGAGCAAAACGTTTTTCACCAGAAACAAGCCGGTGCGCCAATGCGTGGCGTTTCAGGCGCCGCTGGCGGAATTACAGTATCAGTGCCGAATAACCATCAGTTCATTCGGGCCGACGACTTCCGTCAACTGTTACAAGGAAATCCTGGGAGACGGTATCGCGTTTGAACCGACCCATTCGCCGGAGGCGCGCCGACGCTTGTTGCTTTCAAAGCTTCGTCATCTGGACATCATGGATAGATTCAGTGTGGTAGACAAATCTGCGGACGAATTGCACAGATATGCAGTAAAAATTGTGCAGGAGTTGATTGATATTC
The DNA here is from genome assembly GCA_964546435.1 of uncultured Cellvibrionaceae bacterium. Taxonomy (GTDB): domain Bacteria; phylum Pseudomonadota; class Gammaproteobacteria; order Pseudomonadales; family Cellvibrionaceae; genus CAYNST01. The sequence continues at coordinate 21,421 of CAZJKJ010000001.1, read as the reverse complement.
AGCCTCCCATCGAGTTCGAGATGTAAAAGTCGCACTCAGGATCGCCGTTATCCGGCGATGTTGATTTCTTCACAGTCCACATCCACCCCTAACTGGTCCGCAATAATATCCAGTTGTGAAAGCAGCAGATCCAGATCGGTTTCTGGTGGCAGTGACAAAGATCCGCGAATTTCGAACAGAGGTTCACCGCTGTAAGGCATGCTCGAGCATTCAGTATCCATCTGCACCACATTGATATTGTATTCAGCAAATGCCTGGGAAATTTCCAGTACGATACCAGGCCGGTCCGGCCCTATGGCTGTAAATGTCGCGTTGCGCCCTCGTGGACCAGGCTCACGGGCATTGGACAGCGGTTCAATGGTGACGTATATAAATTCTTGCTGAAGTGAGTTGAGCGACTCCTGCAGCGCCTGGCTCTGTTCGGACCGGGTGCTGACGTGAATTACCCCGACGAACTTTCCGGCCAGTTGCGCCATGCGGCTTTCCAGCCAGTTGCCCTGGTGGCGTGTTACGGTGTCGGCGATTCGACGGACAATTCCGGGTTTGTCATCACTGATGACAGTCAGTAAGAGATGGGCGTTCATGTAGGCCTCGGGAAGCGGGTTCTGCCAGCACGACAGGGTTGTCGAAGATCAGGGTTACTAAAGATGTCCATCATAATACCACCCGATGAAATTTCTCCAGAGACTTTGACCAATTTGCTGGAGGAATACATAACCCGGGAAGGAACCGACTACGGTGATGTCGAGCTGAGTCTCGCCGAAAAAATTTCCAGATTGCGTCCTCAGATATCACGAGGAGATGTTTTAATTATTTACGACGAACACGCCCAATGCATAAATCTGGTGAAACGTGAAGATCTGCGAAGCAGGTCATAATGGTTAGGCGCAGGTATCTATTGAAGAGACGGTCATGAATCACAAAGCGGAACATAAAATACTGGACACTACCGGTCTGGTTTGCCCAGAGCCCGTCATGTTGTTGCATAAGGCGATGCGGGATTCAGTCGTGGGAGATGTCATTGAAGTGTTGGCGACAGATCCTGCCACGCAGCGAGACATTCCGGCTTTCTGTGAATTTCTGGGACATGAATTAATTGCACATGAAAGCGAGGAAAAATCCGGTTTGCCACAATTTATTTACCGGATACGCAAAGCTGCACGCGCTGGAAGGGAGTGAATTGTGATCTGAAGGCCCCACCACTTAACACTACATGCCCGGTGGGGCTTGCCTGTCGTAAATTAGCGGCTTGAATCCTCGACCAGCATGCTGATGGCGGCCAGTGCTTCAGGATCTTTGGATTTGATTTTGTTCGCGATATGGTGCTGAAAAAAATACCGGAAGTTTTTGTGCGTCTGCGCCGGATACAGGCATTCATCGCCGGGCAGGACCGGAGTGCTGACGACTTTATTTTCGTCAATTATCATGCCCGAAATTGTACCGTCGTTATGCAAACGCCAGCTGACAACTTCTTGCAGGGTCAGGCTTCGTTGTTCGGGTTCTGAAAGAACTGAATGAGTGCCGATGGTGTCGGGAATTTCCTGAACCACATCCCCGGGATTTTCACATTCATAATCGTAGTATTCGGCGGCCGTTTCCAGCTCTACAACCTTGTGAATCGGCGCTTCATAAAATATTTCGTCGATGCCGGAATCGTAATAACCCTCCCATTGACCATTAAGTGGATCCTGAATTTCGGTGCACGGAATAATGTCATCGAGCCAGGGTACAAGTCCCACAACTTCGCCATTTGCCCGCAGTCCCCATGCGAGAATTTTCAGGCTGAAAAGTTTGTCGGTGCTGGCTTCGTTGGAATACAGCATTTCCAAACCGTCCAGTTCCGGAGCGAGTCTGATAAAGCGGGTTTCTTCAAGGGGTTGATAAGGTTTGCCAGAAAAGAGATCGATCACATTGTCCAGCTTGTGACCAGAGTCCGAGGTCTTCATAATACCACCTCCGCGGGGCCTGTCTGCTCTGCCAGAGCGGGTGAGCCGGGACGACGCGTCAATCCACGTCCTCGTTATATACACAGTATATGCTGATAGCCAATAACTCAACACAAGAAGGGAATCTTTTTTGGCACCTCCTAGACTATTTCGTTTTAAAGCCAATAGTGGGTTTACCGTATCTCATCTCTGATAAGCATGGTTCAAGCCAAGAAAATTGACAAAAATCACGACGCCACCGACCTTTGCTGGCTGTTCGACGCCTGTTTCGCCAAAGAATTCAATACGCGGCTGGTAGGCGGTGGGGACGAGCCTGTCTATCTCCCGGCGGGCGCAAGCTGCGCTTTTCATCGAATAGTCTTCCGGGATGATTATTTCGCCAGCGCCCTCCATGAAGTCGCCCATTGGTGTGTCGCCGGCGCCGCGCGCCGTGAGCAGGTGGACTATGGCTACTGGTATGCGCCCGATGGCCGGGACAGCAATCAACAAGCAGTATTCGAGCGTGTGGAAGTCTGCCCCCAGGCGCTGGAATGGATGTTCTGCCAGGCGGCCGGTTACCGTTTTCGTCCCAGTGCCGACAATCTCGAACAGGGCACCGGTCCCAGCACAGAATTCTGCGTGGCGCTGGTCGCAAAGGCCCAGGATCTTTGCGGTTCGGGCGTGAACGGTCGAGTTCACAAATTCGCCACTGCGCTGCGCAGGCATTACCAGGGGAGCAATTTTTACAATCCGGCGCTGTACAGTCTGGCGGTCCTGCAATCAGTACCTGGCAGCGATGCAAACGGCTGATCGCAACTCATATTTAGATAAAAGGTAGATTGAATGAAAATCGTCGCTGACGAAAACATTCCGCATTTGCACACGTTTTTCGGTGAACTGGGCGAGATACGGAGTCTTCCGGGAAGGCACCTGAGCCCAGCCGACGTTCGGGACGCGGATATCCTGATCGTGCGTTCCGTGACGCGAGTCGACGAAACCCTGCTCAAGGGGAGCAATATCCGCTTTGTGGGCACGTGTACCATCGGTACAGATCATTTGGACACCCACTATCTCCAGCGGCACGGCATTGCCTATGCGAGCGCGCCAGGCTGCAATGCGGGAGGCGTGGTGCAGTATGTGCTGGCCGCACTGGCGACACTCCAGCCTCAATGGGCGCACCGGCGGATTGGCGTAATCGGCCATGGCAATGTGGGCGCACGGGTTTGCCGGACGCTGACGCAACTGGGCGCGGACTGCGTTGGATACGATCCTCTTCTGGATCAGCGGAGCTATCCAGGGCTGGTGCCGTGGGAAACGGTACTCCAGGCGGACATCATCTGCATGCACACCCCTTACACCACCTCTGGAAGCAATCCCACCCATCACATGATGAATCTGGACGTACTGCGCCAGCTGAAGCCCGGTACCCTGCTGCTCAATGCTGGCCGGGGCGGGGCAATCGACAACGAAGCGCTGCTGGCGCATCTGCAAAGCGGGGCCGATCTGCAGGTGGTGCTGGATGTCTGGGAACATGAGCCCCAGATCAATCTGGCGCTGGCGCGCCGGGTGCAGCTCGGGACACCCCACATCGCGGGCTACAGTTACGAGGGCAAGCTCAACGGCACGGCCATGATCTACGAGGCGCTCAAACGATATCTCGGCAGCGACGGGGCCGATGCCAGTGCGGCATCCGCCGCTATTCTTCATGAGCTTCAAGGGCCGCGAAAATATCTTGAAGCCCGAACAGTCAATGACGCGATATTGTCGACTTACGATATCCAGGCAGATCACCGGCGTTTTATGGTTGCCATGGAAGAAGCCGGCGTGGAGCGCGCCGGGGTCACCTTCGATCACTGCCGCAAAACTTATTTTGAGCGACGCGAATTCGGACATTATCGAGTGCGCTCGAGCGCTCAGGATGAGCAACCGATGCTGTCGGCGCTAGGATTCGCGTTTGATGAGTGAGACCGGCAAGCGCGGGTTTCGCCTGGGTCTGGTCGTCAATCCCTTCGCGGGTATCGGCGGGCCGCTGGCCCAGAAAGGCAGCGATGACGCCGATCTGCAGCACCGTGCGGCTGCGGGTACCGTAGCGCTGACTACGCCTGCGCGGTTACGCGTGTTTTTTGATGCATTGCTCCGCGAAACAGGCAGAGTGAGCTCCGAGGCAATCGCTCCGTCGCGACTGGAAATCATCACTGTTGCAGGGGATATGGGCGCGAACTGGGTACCTCAAGCGCTGTCCGCCGCTGTATTGGAGTACGTGCCGGCGCAGCCGAGCCGTGCACAGGATACGCGGGCGGCAGTGCGGAGCCTGTGCGCAATCGGGATTGATCTGCTGCTTTTTGCGGGCGGCGATGGTACCGCACGAGATGTGTGTGATGTGATCCCGGGCGACCAGGTGTGCCTGGGAATTCCCACCGGGGTAAAAATGCAGTCGGGCGTTTTCGCCATCAATCCCCAGACCGCGGCGTCGCTGGTTGCGCGACTCATCAATGGGCAACCGGTGCGGCTGTTGCAACAGGAAGTCAGAGATATCGACGAGGAGGCGCGGCGAGCGGGACGACTGGGGTCGCGGCATTACGGTGCCTTAACAGTGCCTGATGACAGTGATTTTGTGCAGACCGTCAAGCAGGGCGGGATAGTGCCGGAAGCGCTGCTGCTGGGCGATATTGCCGATTTTATCGCAGAAGAGCTGACGGCCGAGACGCGGGAAGAGACGCTGGTAATCGCCGGCCCCGGTGGCACCGTTCAGACCGTTCTGGACCATTGGGGGCTGGAAGGCTCCTTGCTCGGTGTGGATCTGGTATACCGGCAGCACCGTTTGCACCGCGATCTGGATGCCGCCGGCCTGGAGGCCGCATTGCACGCCCACCGGGGTCCGGTCGTGCTGCTGCTGTCTGTTATCGGAGGGCAGGGGCACATCATCGGGCGCGGCAACCAGCAGATAACGCCTGCCATTTTAAGACACGTCGGGCGCGGGCGATTACGTATTCTGGCACCTCCGGAAAAGTTGAGATCCCTTGAGGGGCGACCCTTGCTGATAGACAGCGGCGATCCCGACCTCGACCGGGAGTGGACCGGCGCGGTCCAGGTCATCTGCGGATACCGGGACGTGGTTCTGTATCCGCTGGCGGGAGGTTAAGTGGATAAATCAACGCCGACACCGGCAATTGCATGGAACCCCGTGCGGGAGGCGCTGCAAGCATTTTTGCAGAGATCGGGCGCTTCGGACGGGCCGAAATATCGCAACGCGCAACGCATTTTCCACGGCCGCAGTGGACGGGAGCCCGCGCTTGCCTGGTGCAACATCGACGGGTTCTGGCCGCTGATTTTGATCACCGTCTATCAGAAGCCGCCGGACGGATTTCTCGCGGAGATGACCGGGTTTCTGAAGTGTGCAACCCGGTCGCTGCCGGACAATGACTCGCCGGTGTGCCTGGCTGTCCAGCGTCGTGATCTGCCGGACGTGCCGACTGAGTTCATACTGGGCGATCCCGTGGAGCAGGCTCTTGC
>CAZJKJ010000001.1:0-15883 GCA_964546435.1 uncultured Cellvibrionaceae bacterium | reverse complement strand
TGCCGGACGTGCCGACTGAGTTCATACTGGGCGATCCCGTGGAGCAGGCTCTTGCGTGGCGGGGACGGCAGCGTTTTGAAATCGTGTTCGATCGCCAGAATGTCGGTTTTTTTACCGACATTGAGCCGGCGCGACTATGGCTGGAGCGTGAAGCGCAAGGTCGGCGTGTCTTGAATCTTTTCGCGTTCACCTGTGTATTTTCGATTGTCGCCCTGCAAGCCGGAGCGATTGAAGTCGTGAATGTGGATTCCAGCAGGTCCGCCCTGGGTCGCGGGCGCCAGAACCATGCACTCAACGGCCTGCAAGCCGCACCCGCATTTTTCGATGCACTGGATATTCTTAAATCCTGGGGCCGGATTAAAAAGCGCGGTCCGTTCGACATCATTCTCGTTGATCCGCCGAGTTACCAGCGGGGCAGTTTTATCGCCAGTCGCGATTACTCGAAAATAATCCGGCGCATACCCGAGCTTGCCGCGCCGGATGCGCAGATCCTGGCGTGCCTGAATGCACCGGAGATTCCGGAAGAATTTCTCCGTGAAGAGTTCCGTCGCCACTGTCCGCACGCCCGTTTTACGGATTCGCTGCGACAGAGTCCGGTTTTTCATGCGCCCACGCAGCCACAGCCTCTGAAAATGCTGGTTTATAAATGGAGCGCGCCGGAGGCGGAGGAAGTTTCCGCCGGCGATTCGGTGGGAAAAATCTGAAGAAAACGAGAACGGCGGCGCGTGCGTGTGCCGCCCTCGCTTGCGGATCTTAAGGCGTGGATTCCACGGGGATGAACACCGCGTGTAACGACGCCACCTCGGCCGGGTCGATCGTAATGCCTGGTGTGGTCGCTTCCAGGTCACCGCTCCAGTGAGAAAATGCATAACCCGTCGCCGGTTGTGCCGTAAGAGTAACCGGCACGCCGGGAAAGTAATCTCCGCTCCAGTGGCTGTCCGTGATGGCGAGCGTGTTAACGATGAGCTGCCCATGAGTCGCGTCGCTGGTTTGCAGGCTCAAAGTGACCGCATCATCCAGTGAAAAGTAATTGCGTAGATGTTCCTTGATGTAGGCAGGCCGTTCTTCCGCAAAGGTCACCATAGCTCCGAGGTTGTACATCCACGCCGCTTCCGGATCGATTTCCTCTGCGGGGTCCAGGTTCATTTCCGGCATCCAGCGCGCGGCCTGACGTGGGACCTCGCTCGCGATGACGTTCGCGTATTGCTCAATGCGGCCAATAACGCGTTGGGGCTGGAAGCGACCGTTCATTGAATCCGCGAAGGTATTGATGAACTGCCGGGCGAACGTCTCGTTGGCGAGAAGACTGCGGAAGAGCAGCGTCGACCAGGGCGGGTTGGGCCAGACGGGACCATTGGCGGCCGCCGCGGCGCTCATGGAATCCAGCATGAAATCATCTTCTTCAAAAATGCCGAAGCTGATGTCCGTATCGAACAGTATCCAGCGCCACTTGGTCTCCGGTGAGTTCCAGAATTTGATGTTGTTGCCCGGCCAGTCCTTGTTGCCGAAATAAATCTGTGCGACCTGATATGTAATGTAGTTATCGATATCGATCTGCCCGGCTACTTCCGCGTAATTAGCGGCGTCGGCCAGGTCGTTGTTCGAGATGAATTTCATCATGGCCTGATAAGCGGCGTTGCTGCCTTCCACCACATCGCCACCGCCTTCGAGCAGATTAATGCTATCGGCATCGATTCCGTGGCGGGAGGCGAGAAAATGCTCGCTGACTTTTTCCCGCAGGTTGTAAAGTCCCCAATACTGTCCGTTCAGGTAAGTCGCCACTGGTCGATACGCCTGATAGTCGATATTCGTATCTTCCAGCAAGCTTGTCAGCACCGCGTCATGAATCATGGTGTACATCCAGTCGTTGCCCGAATTGCGCAGTACGAAGGACTGATACTCATCGTAAGGGCGATCCGGGAATAAACCGTAATCGATTTCCTTTTTGCCATATTCGCCACGCGCAAAAAACGATAGCGATTTCTGGGGATGTGCACGGCTCCAGCCGCCAAAAATCTTGACGCCCCCGTCCATGGAAATGCCGAGACTACCGTCGGGTTCATAGAATGCGAACTGGATTTCCTTTTCCCACTCCTCCCAGAAATTGGCGCCGTAGAAAGGCTCTTCCTGCTGATAGTCTTCCTTGCCAAAAACGTAGATGCCCGTTTGTTCGTCAAAAAAGTTTGCCGGTTCAGTAATCAACGTCACCACCGGAAGGTCATGCTGCTCTCCGGTGAGGAAGGTGCGGGACGCTGTGATGGACGGTATAAACTCGTCGCGGAAAATGCGGGCGCGCACGACCGTATTTTCAGTGATGACCAGTGGCCCTTCATAAACCGGTGAACTGGCAATCGGAACCGTGGCATCGAGGGTATAGCGGATGATCTCCTGCTCGTTCGCCCCCGTTATCTCCACTGCGCCTTCGCTGTTTTCGCCGCCGGCGCTGCTGAACACCGGTTCACCATTAATGACGCCTGCAAAGCTGGAGGCAGAGTTCTGCGATCCGGGAGTCGGCACAGTGTAATAGCGCACTTCATCCAGCGCGTTCCGGCCCACGGAAACTCCAGCAGGTACTTCGGCTATTTCAAGACTGTCGACCGCGGCGCCGCTGTCATCAAAAAGGTAAAGCGTTTCGCCATCGGCGGACAGCTTGAAGTTGGTGTGCAACGCGGTGCTGGTGCGATTCTTGTCCGACGCCCAGACCAGCAGGTGCGCGCCGGGTTCAAGGGTTACCGCCGGAAACGTCCACATATACGGTTCGTCGACTTTATCCGATATGGTCCAGCCGGCCAGATCCTGGGGTGCGTCCGTTGGGTTGTGCAATTCGAACCAGTCCGAAGAGTCGCCATCCTCATCTTCAAATTCAGTATTGGACGCAACGGCCTCGCTGATCGTGATGCGGGACACCTCGGGCGTCGGAGTGGGGGTTGGCGTTGGCGTTGGTGTCGGCGTCGGCGTTGGGGTCGGCGTTGGGGTCGGCGAAGGAGATCCACATCCTGCCAGTAACAGACCCGCCAGCAAAACACTGGTCCATTTGCTGGATGCAAGCGTTAACGCGGGACAGGCTTCTGGCAAGTGATCGGACTTTAGTGAGTGTGCGCGTTTTTTGCTCATTCTTTACCTGCGAAGCGTCAGATTATTGTTGGTGTCCTGAGCGGCGATTCTAACGGGAACAGACGTCAGTCGCAGGCGGTATTGTCACAAATTCACAAACGGGTCCATGGGCACTTGTTTAGCGCGCAGCAAGGGCACCGCGGACCGCGTACAACGGTCCGCTAAATACTTGCGCGCCGGTATTGCCGATAGGCGGGGCGCCAATATGATTTCTGGATTTTTGCTTCCAGCAGGTCATCCGGAATGTCCAGGGCCAGCCCTTGTTGTTGGGCCAGCCTGGCAATGCCGAAAGCAATTTTTTTGCTGAGCTCGGACACCTCCGTCAATGGTGGTAAAAGCCCGCCGGAACCGGTGTTTGCAAGTGGCGACATGTCCGCGAGAATATTGCTTGCCAATATCAGCATGTCGTCGGTAACCAGCCGGATTCCCGCGGCCACAACGCCAAGACCGATTCCTGGAAAAATATAGCTGTTGTTGCACTGGGCGACGGGATAGATGCGGCCCTTGTATTCGACCGGAGCAAAAGGACTGCCAGTGGCAAGGATAACGTCGCCGTCGGTCCATTCGATGATGTCTTGGGGAAAGGCTTCAACCTGTTTAATGGGATTGCTCAACGGAAAAATGATGGGGGTCGGGCCCGCTTCGCGCATCGCCTGAATGACGGCCTTGTTGAACAGACCGGGCTGTCCGGAAACGCCAATCAGGATTCCTGGCTGTACCTGTCGGATGACCTCCAGCAGGGACGGAAACTGACCTTCGTACGTCCATTGTGCAATGCCCTCCGCCGGCTGACAGAGTTTCTGCTGAAAATCCCGCAGGCCGCCGGTGCCATCCGTCAGCAGACCCAGTTGATCGACCATGAAAACTCGCCGGCGCGCGTCGGCTTCGCTCAGACCTTCGGTACGCATCTGGCTGATAACGTGTTCGGCGATACCGCAGCCAGCGGATCCTGCCCCGACAAAAACCACTTTCTGGCGACTGAGGGTGGTGTTCTTGCTGCGACAGGCGGCAAGCAGCGTGCCGACGGTGACGGACGCGGTGCCCTGAATGTCGTCGTTAAAACAGCAGATGTCGTTGCGATAGCGTTGCAGAAGCGGCATGGCGTTGGGTTGCGCGAAATCTTCGAACTGCAATAGAACGCCGGGCCAGCGCCGCTTTATTGCCTGGATAAACATGTTAACGAACTCATCGTATTCCGGCTGGGCAATGCGCTTGTGTCGCCATCCCATGTACATGGGATCGTTCAGCAGTTTCTCGTTATTGGTGCCAACGTCGAGCATGACCGGCAGCGTATAGGCCGGGCTGATGCCGCCGCATACGGTATACAAGGATAATTTCCCGATGGGTATGCCCATGCCTCCCATTCCCTGATCGCCCAGTCCGAGAATGCGTTCGCCGTCGGTGACCACAATCACTTTTACGTTGCGTTTGGTGGCATTGTGGAGAATGTCATCCATGTGCTTGCGCTCCGGCCAGGAAATGAACAATCCCCGGGAGCTGCGGTAAATATCAGAGAATTTTTCACACGCTTCGCCGACGGTGGGGGTGTAGATAATCGGCATCATTTCTTCGAGATTATTCTGCACCAACCGGTAAAACAGGGTTTCGTTCTTGTCCTGGATGGCGCGCAGGTAGATATGCTTGTTGAGATCCGTATCGAAGCTGGAATATTGCAGATACGCACGATTGACCTGTTCTTCAATGGTTTCATAGCGCGGCGGCAGCAAACCGGTCAGGTTAAAGCTGGTGCGCTCGGCTTCACTGAAGGCACTTCCCTTGTTCAAAAGCGGAGTAGTGAGAAGCGACGGGCCGGAATAGGGGATATAAAGCGGTTTTTCGTTAGGGTCGTTGGCCATGATGTGCACTCATGTCGAAGAGAATCGAATGCTGCGGTGCGCGGGTCCAGCCGCAGCACAGCAAACGTCCTGGATACGGATGCCGGGCGAAATCCGTCAAGCCGGATGCTTTCCGGATACGGTCAAAAATTCGCCTGAAGTTTTCGATATCGGGGCGGTTCTCAATGCTGCTGATGTTCTTCGCGCAGCTGCTGGATCCACAGGGCCTGCAGTTTCCCCAGCTCTTTCTTGCTGAGGACCGCCTCCAGTGATTCTAGCTTATCCTTTTCCAGAGCCATCAATTCCGCGTAGTGCCTCTTTTTCATGGCCCGTCGCTGGTCGTGGTACCTTTTTTCCGCGGTGGCTATGGCGGTGGCCTTGGTGCCATCAATGGTGCCATCAATTTTCAGGTATTCAGCCCACCCCGATGCCGCCGCGCCGGGTGTGGCGGAAGCGTCTCCCGCATGTCCGGAGTGGGAATGATGCAGGTGTTCAGGGGAGTCGGGCTTCGGTACAGGTGCCGGATCGGCGTGATGCTGATGGGAGTCCGCCGGGGAAGCGCTGGCGGGGTCCTCGGCATGAACCATAACCGATGCCAGGAGGGCGGATATGCTAACCAGAGCGATGAGATTGAACAGAATGCCGTACGTCATGTTGCGCCTTCTCAAGATTCAGAGCTGGCTACTGTAACACTTGGGCATTGACCATAAAGCGGATGGGTGCGGAATTTCGGTTGCGGGTAAAAAAAACCTTCCCTGGTTTCACTGTTCCCTACAAGGAGTGCTTAAAAATTACGATCTCTCTCAAAGCCATGCAGGCAGCTCAGGCGGTTTCCTTTCCGGTCAGACCGCTACAGGGTTGAAATCCGCTTTCGGTTCAAATCCCTTGCTAGCCTTAAAGGCCAGCCAAATACCCGTAACGGTTTGAGCGACTCCGTTTACACCTGAGAATGCGCTGGACGACAGATAACGGCTTTGCAGGCTGAACAGAAAAGTAGCTTCCTGTGCGGCTTGTATGCTGGGTGAGGAGCAAAGCGCGTTGGAGGCAATCTACCGAGATTGGTCACGCCCGGGATATACGTAAATTTACGTATATCCCGGCTAATGTTAAACGGGTCACTAAATTTGGCCAAATTGAACAAAAATTGGATAATGAGTGATTAAAAAGCGAGCGCCTTGCTATTAAAAGAACCAGAAAGTGGCACCCAGAGAAAGCATGGAGACCTTGTCGAACTCCGAAATATCGTAGTACTCGTATTCGGCACGGACGCCGAGCCCGCCGAGAGTGATTGCCGCACCCAGTCCGACGACCGGATCAAAGCCATCATCTTCGTAGCGTGCGGCCGCGGCGGAGTAATCCCGGTAATCCGATTCCCAGACGAAGGCGCCGGCTTTACCGAAGATCTCCACCGGTCCCAGGCCCATGGAAAGTATGCCAAATGCATTGAAGCCGCCGACCTCAACACTCGCGTCACCTTCCTCGATTACACCAAAGTCTACGTAGCCGGCCTCGACTGCCAGCATGGTGAATTTGAATCCGCCGAACACTTTATAACCAATATCCGAATCATCCAGATTGCGGATGTCATCGTTATCGACAGCAAATTCGAGATCGTTCGGGCCACCCACCTTGGCATTGCCGACAGAGGCGCCGAGATAAAGACCGCTTTCTGCAGCAGCAGGCAACGCGATAAATGACCCGAGTAACAGACCACCGAGGGTTGAAAGCGCAAATTTTTGTGCCATGACTGACTCCTGTGAGTTGAATATGCGGTGACCCTTCGACTGAAGAGCCGGCGAAGTCTTACCGGGATCCGCAAAAAAATCTACCCACGGGTATCCGGGAAGTGCGGTTGCGGATCTTTAACCGGTAATTTTCTGCACCAGTCGCCCGTCTTCTTCAAAAATCTCGCAATTGAACTGATCCGCGTGGGCGCGCAACAGGGCGAGCAGGGCGGTGGGCTCGGCGCCGTCGTGCAGGTTACCGAACAGCAGCGTAAAGCCGTCGCCTTCCAGATTGATTTCAATCCCGTCCAGCAGAAAGATGCTGTGCTGGTCGGCGTCGTAATCCATTGTCCAGCCGTGCGCCAGCAAAATGCGGCGCCAGTCCTGTTCATTGAGGGCGGAATCGATGGTGGCCAGAATTTTTCGCATAGGTTTGGGTGGGTTCAGGCTGGAGAGAGGTGGGAATGGTGAACGCTAGAGCCAGAAATATCACCTGTCCATAAATCTGAAAAGCCGTACAATTCGCCACCAAACGTGTTACGCAGCGAAAGATGAGGTGGTTCAATGGCAAATGAGTTCGTTCCCGGGCAGAGATGGGTGGTCGATTCCGAACCCGAACTGGGGCTCGGCAGGGTAGTGAGTATCGACGCACGCGCGGTAAAAATGGATTTTCCCCTGGCTGAAACCGAACGTCTTTATGCCATCAACCGCGCACCGCTTACCCGCATTGCCTTCGATGTGGGCGATGAAATCCATCTCGGTGACGGCGGCAGCGCCAAAGTGGTGGCCGTTCATGAGCACGCCGGCGTCCTGATTTATGACATCGGGACTGATCAATTGGTACCGGAGTCCGCGCTCGCCGGCGCAATCCGGATGAGTCAGCCATTTTTGCGGCTCATGACCGGGCAACTGGACAAGGCCCGCTGGTTTTCCTTCCGCCGGCGTCTCGACTCGGGCATGGCCAGGGTCTGGCAATCCCGGTTGAGCGGTTTGCTGGGAACGCGCGCGCAGCTGATCCCCCATCAGCTTTTCGTTGCGTACCAGGCCTGCCAGCGCGACCCGGTACGGGTACTGCTGGCCGACGAAGTGGGTCTGGGCAAGACCATTGAAGCGGGCATGATCCTGGCGAGAATGGTACTCACCGAACGGGTTCGCCGCGTGCTGGTCATCGTCCCGGACGCACTGCAGGTGCAATGGCTGGTGGAGCTGATCCGCCGGTTCAACCTGCGCCCGGAAATCTACGGGGGCGCAGAGCATGACTACCAGAGCGGACAGATTCATCTGGTGCCGCACCACGCACTCTCCGGCAGCGCCGGCGAGAAACTGGAGGGTGAATCCTTCGACATGGTCATTGTCGATGAAGCGCACCATCTGCTGCCGGGCAGTGAGGTCTTCGAGCGTCTGCGCCAGTTTGCGCAAACCGCCCCCCACATGTTGCTGCTGTCCGCAACTCCCGAACAGCTCGGCGTTGAAAGTCATTTTGCCCGGCTGCAACTGCTCGATGGGACCAAATTCTCCAGCCTCGAACAATTCCTCGAGCTGGAGCAGGGCTACGCCCGTTTGAACGAGCAGATCAAACGTCTGCCCGAGAGCCGCCAGGCACTGATTGAACGCTACGATCTCAACGACGTCACCAGTGACCAGCAGCTGGTAGAGCGCTTGCTGGATTATCACGGCACCGGCCGCATGATGTTCCGCAATACGCGCTCTGCCATCAAAGGATTTCCGCCCCGGGTGGTAGAAGTACATCCGCTCGTCGACGACAGCTGGCCCACCCGCTTCGAATGGCTGGCCCAGTGGCTGCGGCAGCAAGCTGGTGAAAAGGTGCTGACGATCTGTCATCGCAGCGAGGACGCGCTGGCCTGCGAACAATACCTGTGGCAGAAGCACGGGATCGACGTTGCGCTGTTTCATGAAGACATGGACCTGATAGAGCGCGATCGGGCGGCGGCTTACTTCGCCGATATGGAACACGGGTGCGCGGTGCTGGTCTGCTCGGAAATCGGCAGCGAAGGCCGGAACTTCCAGTTCAGTCACCATCTGGTCTGTCTGGATCTGCCCGCACATCCCGACCTGCTGGAACAGCGGATCGGACGTCTCGACCGGATCGGTCAGAATCACCCCGTGCATATCCACATTCCCTTTGCAGAAGGATCGGAAAACCAGCAGCGCATGGTGTGGTTTCACGAAGTGCTTGATTGTGTCGGTCGCCAGAATCCCGCAGCCGGGGCGGTGCATGATGAGTTGCAACCGTGGAGTGCCGCCGCCGGCCAGATCCCTGAAGCGGAACTGTATGCGACGGCCAGGGCCCGATCGGCGTTTCTCGAGGCGGAAATCCAGCAGGGGCGAGATGCGTTGCTGGAGCTGAACAGTTGCCGGCAACCGGCCGCCGATCAACTGCGTGATCAGGTATCCGATATCGATAAAGTGGATCTGTTTGCGCTGGTCGAGGAAGCGGCCGACCTGCTCAATTTTCACTTTGAAGAATCTCGCGGCGGCGCCTGGTCGCTGATTCCAGCCGACAACATGCTGATTCCGGCATTGCCCGGTATTCCACCGGAAGGCGCGGATGTGGCCTTTGATCGCGCCCTGGCGAATGCACGTGATGACGCCATGTTTATCAGTTGGGATTCGCCGTTTGTTCGGGGGCTCTGGGAGCTGTTGCGGCATTCGGATCTGGGGGCCGCCTCCGTCGCCCTGTTGCCCGGGCGACAGCTGCCGCCTGGGCAGTGCCTGCTGGAAACCACCTTTGATCTGATTGTCCAGTCACCGGTCGCAGGGGATTGTCTGCCATTTTTGCAGGAGCTGTCGGTGCGTACCCTGGTACTCGATGTCGGTGACCGCGATCTTTCAACCGTGTTGCCGGAGGCTACCTTCGACCAGAGTGTAAAACCGGTGGATAAAAAGCTGGCGCGGCGGATCGTGCAATCGCGCAAGGAGCAGATTCCCGTCTGGTATCACAAGGCCGAGGCGTTTGCGACCGTGCGGAAAGATGCAATTACCACCGCCGCACAACAGCAGGCAGCACAATATTATGCGAGCGAAATTGAGCGACTGGAGCGGTTGGCACAAGCGGGTGCTCAACCGGATGCCGGCAGTGTGAACGCCTTGCGGAGCAAGGCGAAGCAGGTTGAGAACGCGTTAAACAAGCAGGTGCAGATGCAACTGTCGGCCATCCGGCTGGTGGTGACGACCGAGCCGGGCATGTAGCGAATGGAGTCAGTGTTTCGGCGGTAGGTTGACGACGAAGCGCTCGCACAGATGAATCCAGTAGTGGAGTCCTTTTTCCGTGGCAATCGCTTCAGGTTCGACGTAGACAAAGCCGGGGAGGGGTTTGCCGGTAAAATCCATGATGGTGGCGTGCATGTTTTGCAGAACACTCTGGTATTGTGCTGGCCCTACCCGTGCCATCAGGCGGTGATCATTGGCACCGACACACATGTGGCCACCGAGTGTAAAAGCCAGGCCACCGAGCATGTTTTTTTCCGCTACATTATCCCGCCCCGCAAAATAGCGTCGGATACGTTGCGTGAGATTCTGGTCATACGACATGGCGTTGCCTCCTGTCATCATTGACTCACGTAGGCCGGTCACTACGGCGAGAGCAATCCCGGACGCGGCGATTATCTGCTTTATCTGGAAGAGTTCTAATCAGTATAGTCGTGAATTCCAGCGAGTTCCGGCAATTATTCGAGGGACTGGCGCGGTGGGACCGTTAACAATGCAATTCAGGCGGCAAAGACGGCTGTCAATCGACAGTGGCGTAATTAATTCGACAACGAAGCAAGTCAATCAACAAAACTGCAATTGCGTCCCGCTTTTTTGGCGCGGCGCAAAGAATCCTCGGCGCGCTTCAGCAGATCCTCAAAAACACCGTCCGGATCGATGACACTGCCACCGATGCTCACAGTCACTTTGAGCGGAGAGATGGCAGCAGTAAAGGTGTGGGCATGAATCGTCTGCCGAAGCTTTTCGGCCAGCGCCAGCAAATTGGCCCGGGAAGTGCGCGGGCAGACAAGCACAAACTGTTCACCTGCCCAACGGCCCAGAAAATCATTTGGACGGATGTTCTTCGATATCTGCTCGCAGAATTCCACGAGTACCCGGTCGCCCTGATCGTGTCCCCAGCGGTCGTTGATGCGCTTTAAATGATCGATATCGAAAATCATTAAGCCGATGGGGAGTCGCTGCGGATTGTTTTGAAAAATTCTCTCTACGAAACGCAGGATGCCATCGCGGTTGACGGTTCCTGTCAGCGGATCAAGCAGGGCGGGGTCACTTTCAAATTCTTCCTTTCTCACGTCGACGCGTTCAGCGGCCGGCGACGTCTTGGCAACGCCCGCCGTGGATGGCGATGAATCTCTGGATGCAATGTACAGGGTGACCAGTCCTTCCCACAGCACCAGCCACACCCAGCCGATCAATAACGCCAGGTAAAGCGGTTCACTCGATAGGTGCGGCCCCAAACTGCCCAGGTTTTCGGGGAGATACGGATGGCACACCATGACGATGACCGTCAGGCAAGCGAAGGCGAAGCGGATGGCTGTGAAATGGATCGAATTCGGCACGTGCTCGCAGTCCTGATGAAAAGTCAGCGGCCTCTGCAGCGACCCGTCGTTAGAGGGAATCCGGCAGAGGTTTCTGAAACATTACCCGCAAGTATAGTGCAGCCTCAGCCGGTTTCAGGCCGACTGAGCAAGTTCGCTTTCGAGTTTCCGGCTGACCGCGTCAGGCGAGCCTGTGAATCGGGCGAGGAGGTTGTAGGCCACCGGAACCATGAACAGCGTAAAGATGGTGGCGACCAGTACGCCGGAGAAGAGCGTGACTCCGAGCACAATTCGGGTCTCGGAGCCGGCGCCCGACGCCAGGATCAAAGGCGCCGAACCGGCCAGAGTGGTAATGCTCGTCATGAGGATGGGACGCAGGCGAATGCCGCTCGCATCCAGTATGGCCTCGCTGACCGTGCGGCCTTCATCCCGCAGCTGATTGGCAAACTCCACCATCAGGATGCCGTTCTTCGCGGCCAGCCCGATCAGCATGATCAGGCCGATCTGGCTGTACAGGTTGAGGGTGCTCCCGGTCAAATACAGCCCCAGCAGACCGCCGGCCATGGCCAAAGGGACGGTGAGGGTGATGATCAGTGGGCTGAGATAACTTTCAAACTGGGCCGCCAGCACCAGAAACATCACCAGGATGCCCAGTCCGAACATCAGGATCGTTGAATCCCCCGCGTACTTGAAGTCCCGCGAGCGGCCTTTGTAGTCGATCACCGCATAATCCGGCAGCTTTTCCCTGACCAGATTTTCCAGGTGCGTCAGCGCGGCACCCAGTGGCAGGGCCTCCTCAAGGTTGGCCGAAATCGTAATGGCGCGGTTGCGGTTGTAGCGGTTGAGTGACCGGGCCGAGGCGTATTCCTCGAATGAAACGATGTTGGCCAGAGGAATCAGCTCCCCGGTGCGGTCCGAGCGAACGAAAATATTGGTCAAGTCTGCAGGCGAACTCTGCTGATCACGCAAACCTTCGAGCAGAACATCGTATTCTTCGCCATTTTCGAGATAAGTGGTGACCCGTCGGGAGGCGAGCATGCTTTCCAGCGTGCGACCGATATGCTGCACCGAAATTCCCAGCTCCGCGGCGCGGGTGTAGTCGATCTGCACGCGGACCTGGGGGCTGTTCTCCTTGTAATCGCTGTCGATATTGAGAAAGCCGGGATTGTTTTCATCAATTTCGGCCAGCAGAATATCCCGCCACTGGGCCAGCTCTTCATAGCTGCCGCCGCCGATGACAAATTCCACCGGCTTGCTCATGCGCCCGCCAATGCCCTGGCGCATGACCGAAAATACCCGCACGCCCGGGAGGTCTGCCATCATGACCTTGACCTCTTCAATGATCTCCTCGGCCGGGCGGCGGTGGTCCCAGCCTTCCAGCCCGACAATGACCATTCCGGAGTTGAAACTGGAGATGTTGTCGCTGAAGGCGCGAGGGGTACGGACGAGGATTCGTGCCGCGTCGCCGCGCTCTACCAAGGTCATCATCCGGCTTTCAATGACGTCCATGTATTCTTTCATAAAGGCATAGGAAGCCCCTTCGGGACCGTCGACCAGCACGAAAAAGGAGCCTCGGTCCTCCTTCGGAACATATTCGGTGGGAATGACGCGGGCGAGAATGATCGCCAGCGCGAACAGGGCGGCAAAACCCAGTGCCATCCACCAGGGGTGACGCATGCAGCCTTGCAACCACACGGTATAACGGTCTTTGCAGCGGTTAAAAAACCGGTCGAGACCGGCCACCAGCCGGTTGGGAGCCTGCTGCTGTTTTAGAACCATCGAGGCGATTACGGGTGAAAGGGTAAGGGCGACCAGGCTGGAAAATATAACCGCAGCGCTCATGGTCACCGCGAACTCGGAGAAGAGCCGACCAATATCACCCTGGAGGATCGTGATCGGGGCAAAAACCGCCACCAGTACTGCAGTGGTGGCAATCACAGCGAATCCCACTTGCCGCGTACCCCGGAAGGACGCGACCAGAGCAGTCTCGCCGTAAACTTCCATGCGTCTGTGGATATTTTCTAGCACCACAATGGCATCATCCACCACAAGCCCGATGGCCAGGACCAGCGCCAGCAGCGTCAGCAGGTTGACCGTATAGCCGAGGGCATAGAGAGCGATAAACGTCGCGACCACAGAAATGGGAACGGTGACCGCCGGTACCAGCATGGCGCGAGCGCTGCCCAGAAACAGGTAGATGACCAGAATCACCAGCGCGATGGAGATGAGCAGCGTTGCGTAGACTTCGGAGATGGCTTCTTCGATAAACACCGAGGAGTCGTAGCTTTCCTCGATTGTCATGCCGCTGGGCAAATCCGGCAGCACCCGCGCTGCCACGGCCTTGGCCGATCTGGCAACGTCGATGGTATTGGCGGTGGATTGTTTGGAGAAACCCAACCCGATCATGGCGCGGCCGTTGCCCTTGAAATCCACCCGGTGCTCCCGGGTTCCGCGTACGACGGTGGCTACATCACCCAGCCGCACCAGATGACCGTCGGCGCCGCGCTTGAGGACCAGCTGACGAAAATCCGCCGGATCAATAAACACCCGGTCAACCCGCACCGAGAATTGCTGTTCGCGGGATTCGATACTGCCAGCCGGCAGTTCGATGTTTTCCGATCGCAGCGTGCTTTCAATATCGCCCACCGTGAGGCCGTGAGCCGCCAGCTTGATGCGGTCCACCCAGATCCGCATGGCATAGGACTGAGCCCCGCCGATGTTCACTCGGGCTACCCCTTCGGCGACCGAGAAGCGGTCAATCAGATACCGTTCCGCGTAATCAGTCAGTTCCTGCACGGACAGGCGGTCACTGGTCAGGTTGAGCCACATGATCACTTCGTCGTTGGAATCGCGTTTCTCCACATCGGGGGCGTCGGCTTCGGGCGGCAGATTGTCCAGCACGCGGGCCACGCGATCGCGCACATCATTGGCGGCCGAGTCCATATCGCGGCTCAGATCGAATTCGATATTGATGCTGGACGAGCCATCCTGACTCGAAGACTGAATGTAACGGATACCTTCCAGGCCGGCGACGCGGTCCTCGATGACCTGGGTGATCCGGGATTCCACCACATTGGCGGCGGCACCGGGGTAGCTGGTGCGAATCGATACGATGGGCGAGTCGATATCGGGATATTCGCGCAGGGGCAGGCGGTCAAAGGCCAGCAGGCCGAAAACCACCAGCAACAGGGAAATGACGGACGCGAATACGGGTCGCTTTATGCAGACATCGGACAGCAGCACGTCAGGGAATCGCCGCAGCGTCAGGTGCAGAATCCAGCAGCTCGCTCAGGGTGCGACCATCATCCTCCGCATTGATTACGACTTCGGCACCGTCCTTGAGATGCATGGTGCCATGGGTGACAACCCGGTCCCCGGCCTCCACGCCGCCGAGAACCACTACACTACCGGCCAGGCGGGCGCCGGTGACGACCTCCCGCTTGATGACGCGCACGGGTTGCGTCAGCGGATCGATCACATAGACGAATTTCTTGAAGCCTTCCTGGACCACGGCTTCTTCCGGCAGAAGCAGGCGCGGGGCCTCCAGAGTCGTCAGCCGGACCGCCATCAGCATGCCCGGACGCAACTCGCCCTCGGGATTGGGAAGCTGGGCGCGAACCCGGAAAGACCGGGTCGCCGGATCGATTCTGGGACTGATGCTGGTGACGGCACCTTCAATCTGCAGGCTTCGTTGACCGGCCGTTGCAGCAATGACCGGCATGCCGGGACGGATCAGATCCAGATAGACCGCGGGCAGGGTCATATCGAGCTTCATGCTGCTGATATCGTCCAGGGTCGTGATAACGTCGCCGGGGCGAACCAGTGCACCGACGCTGAGATCCCGCATGCCGACCACACCGGTAAACGGAGCGATGATCAGCCGATCTTCGAGGCGGGAACGGGTAGCCTGCCAGCGGGCGCGGGCGGATTCCAGCAGCTGGAGCCGTTCATCCAGAGAGGCGCGATTGGCAAGTTTGGCATCCACCATGGATTTGACACGCTCGTACTGCTTTTCCGCCTCATCCAGGGTCGCCCTGGCTTCCTGCAAAAGGGCGTTTTCTTCCCGGTCGGTCATTTCCACCAGAATGTCATTGGCGTTAACAAGTTGACCGTCATCGAAATGAATTGCCCGCACGGTCTCGGTGACTGTGGCCGACAAGGTCACCGCTTCGTTGGCCCGCAGGGTGCCCAGGGCTTCCAGATGCGTTGAGAAGGGCTGTTCATTGAGGGTTTTGACGAAAACCGGAGGAGGGACGGATTTGGCGGTGGCCGACGCGCTGGCAATGACCAGGAACCCCAGGACCGAACCGAGCAGCTGCAACCGCTGCGAACCTGGTCTGACAAACTTCTTCACCGTTTACTGAACTCCAATAACAAATAAAATTCCCGGCAACGGGGAACTGTTGCAGACAGCGCAAAAGTCAGGGAGTTCAAGAAAAAAGTGCCGAACGACGCTTTGAAGAACGCCGCCCGGCGAAGGCTGCGTGGGAGTTTACGTCGCATGGCGGTGTACGGATTCAGAACTCGATAGGTTACCGGATGTGTATTCAAAGCATATCTCCTGACGTGGGAACCGCAAGGCGGCCACGTCACCCGCGCTCACCCTGTGCTCCCCGCTCATGTCACCCTGTGCTCCCCACTCATGTCATCCTGCGCGAAGTCG